>CAYWGD010000060.1:0-44019 GCA_964457335.1 uncultured Enterobacteriaceae bacterium
CGACGCGCTCGGGCGCGGGGCGCCGGTCCAGGTAGGACGGCGCCGCGACCAGGCCGACGTGGTCCACCGTGAGCTTGCGGCAGACGAGGTCCGGATCGCGCACGTCCCCCGCCCAGATCGCCACGTCGAAGCCCTCGGAGCGGAGGTCCACGAGGCGGACGTTGGCCACGATCTCGAAACCCAACGCCGGGTGCGCGGCGCGCAGGCCCTGGCAGGCGGGTCCGAGCGCGGGCGTCAGGATCGGCAGGGCCGACACCCGGACGGTGCCGCGCACCTCGTGCGCGTCGTCCCGGACCCCCTGCTCCACGGCGTGCCACTCCGCGAGCAGGGGCAGGATCCGCTCGTAGAGGCGCTGGCCGGCGGGGGTCGCCGCGACCCGCCGGGTGGTCCGTGTGACGAGGGCCACCCCCAGGTCGGCCTCGAGGCGCGCCAGGCTCCGGCTGACGGTCGCCCGCGGCACGCGCAGCTCGTGCGCCGCGACGGTGATGTTCCCCGCGCGGACCACCGCCAGGAAGGCCTCGTAGTGCTGCATCTCGGAGAGCATGACGCTCCATCTGGCACAAAATGTGATCGAGTGCCGCTCGAATTCGGCACTTATCGGCGACAAGTGCGGCGGGTATCCGGATCCGCGGAGATCGAGCCATGTCCTCCTGGATCGTGCTGGCGGCCTGCTGCGCCCTCTCCGCCCCACCCACCGAGACGCCCATGTCGAAGAGCCTGAAGCAGTCCTCCCTCTCCATGTCCGCCACCACGAGGCCGACGGGCCCCACCGGCGCCACCCGCGACCTCACCCGGGGCCTCGGGAACGCCGCGATGCTCGAGCGATTGCGCGCGAGCGGTGGGCAGGCGCTCGCCAGCGCCGAGCAACCGGGGCCGCCGATGGTGGAACAGGGCGCGCCCGCGGCCGAGCAGCGGGATCCGGCCGCCGTCGTCGAGGCGTTCTACACCGCCTTCGCGCGGCGGGACGGCGCGGCGATGGGCGCGCTCTACCACCCCGACGCCACCTTCTCCGACCCCGTGTTCGGGAGCCTCCGGGGCGCGGAGATCGGCGCCATGTGGACGATGCTCTGCGACTCGGCGCCGGACCTGAGCGTGAAGCACAGCGGCGTGGCGCCGGACGGGAGCGCCGCGCACTGGGACGCCACGTACACCTTCCCCGCCACCGGCATGCCCGTCCGCAACAGCGTCGACGCCCGCTTCGTGGTGCGGGACGGGCTCATTCTGGAGCACGTGGACTCCTTCGACCTGTACCGCTGGTCGGGGCAGGCGCTCGGGGTCGTGGGTTGGTTGTTCGGTTGGACGCCGTTCTTCCGGGACAAGATGACGCAGGCGTCCCGCGCGCAGCTCCACGAGTGGCAGGAGGCGCGTCGCGCGGAGGAGTAGCGTCAGGGCTCGGGCGGTGGCCACAACGTGGCCGCCCGCGCGTCCGGGCGGGCCCAGAGGACCTCACCGGTGGCGACGTCCATCAGCCGCGGCCGCGACCCCCACTGCGTGATGAGCACCTGCCCGCCCCGGGTCTGGAAGGACGGCGTGTCGAAGCGCTCCCACCCCTCGAAGGGGACGGGCGCCCACGTGCCGCCCGCCTCCCGCAGCACCTGCTGCGTGGTCACGAGCCACTCGACGGGGATCATCCACCACGCGAGCCGGCCGCCCGCGGTCTGCACGGCGTGCCACTCCCCGGCCTGCGGCTCCTCGACGGGCAGGATCGCGGAGAGCGCGGCGCCGTCGACCTCCACGCGCTCCGCGTCGCCGACGTGCTCGCGCCAGAGGTCCTCCGACGCGATGGACGCGAGCCGCCGGTGCGCTTCGAGCCCGCGCTGGTCCTCGGCGTAGTCCCACCCCGACGACACGACCTTGGACTCGATCCGCCGCCAGCCGTCCGTCCACTCGAAGGCGTGCGCGAGGACCGCGAGGCCCTCGGTGACGCCGGCGGTGGACCACGCCTGGCCCTCGAAGGTGATGGGCCCCTCGAAGCGCTCGGGGTTCGTGTAGGTGCCGCCGCCGAGGGTGTAGGCGAGGGGCTGGCCGGAGGCGTCGAGGCCGACCTGGGCGAGGTCGCCGACCGGGGGCGCGCCGAGGTCGGTGACCGCGCCGGTCGAGAGCCGCACGCGCCAGACGTGCGTGAGCTGCACCAGCGCGTCGTCGCCGCGGAGCGCGAAGGCGACGCTGCCGTCGCAGGGCTCGGGGAGGTCGGCCAGGCGCGTGGGCGGCTGGCCGGGCCCGCCGCGGTACCACCCGCAGCGGGCGCCCTCCGGCTCGAACCAGGCGACCTCGACGGCGGGCGCCGCCGGGGCCTGCGGCGGGGCGGCCTTGGGGCCGCACGCGCCCACGATCATCATCCCCATCAGCCCGAATCGAGACATGGTCCGACCTCGGGCCGCTCCGTACCGCCGGCGGCGGCCTCGCGCTACCTCGCCAGGAACAACGCCACGAGCGGGTCGCCGACCCAACTCGTTACACACGGTAATGGGGGGTGCGGGCGCGCCGGCGTGTACGGTCGCAGGCCTACGGAGCCCACCGGATGCCCCTCTCCCGCCTCGCCCTGCTGTTCCTCACCGGCTGCGTCCTCGACAACGAGATCACGGACGGCGCGAAGGACCCGAGCTTCGACGACGGCGACACCGCCGAGCTCCCGCCCGACACCGCCGGCGAGACGGGCGAGACGGGCGAGACGGGCGAGACGGCCCCCCCGCCCGAGGAGCTGTGCAACGGCGTCGACGACAACGGCGACGGCGCGGTCGACGAGGGCTTCCCGGATGACGACGGCAACGGCCGCGTGGACTGCCTCGACGTGGAGTGCCCGCCGCTCGACCTCGGCGCGGCGGGCGAGGTCGCGATCGTCGAGGCGTGCGAAGCGCCCGCGCCGATCGTCGTGACGGATCCCTGGGACGTGACCGTGGAGTACCGGGTCGACGCCGGGGGCGACGGCGTCCTCGCGCTGCCGGCGGTCGGCAACCTGACGGACGACAACGGCGACGGGCTCGTGAACGAGGACGACGTGCCCGACATCGCCTTCACCGTGTGGCACGCCGACACGCTCGTGGCGGTGAGCGGGGACGGCTCCGGCGTCCTGTTCGAGGCGAGCGGGTACGAGGGCGGCGCCGGCGTGGCCATCGCGGACGTGGACGGGGACGGCCGGTCCGAGGTCCTCGCGCTCACGACCGACAGCCGGGTCGCCGCGGTGAGCGGGGACGGGTCGACGCTCTGGCAGTCCGACGTCCTGGCGGTCGCGTACTACGGGACGCCCACGGTGTGCGACCTGGAGGGCGACGGCTCCGCCGAGGTCGTCCTGGACCTCGGCATCGTGAACGGCGAGGACGGGAGCACCGTGGCGACGATGGCCGCGGGGACGGCCGTCATCGGCACGCCCATCTGCGCGGACCTGGACCAGGACGGGTCGCAGGAGATCGTGCTCGGGGACACCGTCTACGACGCCACCGGGGCGGCGCTCTGGACCACGACCCCCGTGGGGTCCGCCACCTTCGCCGCGGTCCTCGACGCGGACGGCGACGAGGGCGGCGAGGTCCTCTTCGTCAGCCAGGACCGCGCGTTCCTGCACGACGCGGACGGCGGCGAGCAGACCGACTTCGCGATCCCGGGCTACGTCGCGGCGGGCCCCCCCTGCGCCGCGGACTTCGACGGCGACGGGGACGCCGAGGTCGGGTTGCCCAACGGCAGCGCGCTGTCCGTGTTCGAGACCGACGGCACGCTGCTCTGGAGCGCCCCCACCTCCGACTACGGCTGGGCGGGCTGCTCCGGCTACGACGTGGACGGCGACGGGGTCTACGAGCTGCTCTTCGCCGACGAGGACGCCTTCCGCATCTACGACGGCGCGACCGGGGCCGTCCGCTACGAGACCTACGACCACTCCTCCGGCACCATGGTGGAGTACCCGGTGATCGCCGACGTGGACGCCGACGGCTCCGCCGAGATCGTGGTGGCCCAGAGCTACGGCGACTGGAAGGGCATCAGCGTGTACGGGCACGCCGGGGACGGCTGGCCGAAGTCGGGCCCCACGTGGGGGACCCACGACTTCGCGGTCACCAACCTCGAGGCCGACGGCGGGGTGCCGAGCGCGCCGGAGGCGTCGTGGCTCGTGCACAACGTCTTCCGCGCCCGCCCGGCCGTGGACGACGCGGGCTCGGCGGACCTCGTGGCCTCGATCCTCGACGTTTGTGTCGCCGACTGCGCGTACGGGCCCGTGGCGCTCTCGGTGCAGGTCGCCAACCAGGGCGGCGCGGACGCGCGGGCCGGCGCGATGCTCTCGATCTACGCCGACGACGGCGGCACGCTCCGGCTCGTCGCCACCCAGACGCTCCCCGCTGTCCCGGCGGGCGAGCAGCTCGTGGGCGTGAGCTTCGAGCTGGGCGCCGACGCCCTCGGCACGGACGGGCTCCTCGCGGTCGTGGACGACGACGGGACCGGCGCGGGCGACGTGTCCGAGTGCGACGAGACGAACAACACCGACGCCTGGGACGACGTGGACTGCCCGGAGGAGTGACCCCTACCAGGGCAGCTCCTCGTTCCTCCAGGAGAAGAACCGGCCCGTGCTCTCCATCCCGCGCGCGTCGAGCACGGCGAGCAGCCCCTGGGCGCTCTCCTGGGGATCGAGCCGCGCGGCCGGCCCGCCCATGTCGGTGCGCACCCACCCCGGGTGGATGAGGATCGACGCCACGCCGCGGTCGCGGAGGTCGTTCGCGAGCGTGCGGCCGGCCATGTCGAGCGCGGCCTTGGACATGCGGTAGGCGTACGCGCCACCCCCGGTGGTGTCGGTGATGGAGCCCATGTCCGAGCTGACGTGGAACACCTTGCCGCGGGCGCGCTCGAGCTGCGGGAGGAGCGCGCGCGTCACGCGCACGGGCCCGAGCGCGTTGGTGTCGTACATCGCGAGGGCGTGCGCGCCGTCGAGCGCGTCGAGCGACTCCCAGGAGCCGATCCCCGCGTTGTTGATCAGCACGTCCACGCCGGCGTCGCCGAGGGCCTCGGCGAGCGCCGCGCAGGAGGCGTCGCTGCGCACGTCCAGCGCGTGCACACGCACGCCGGGCAGCGCCCCGAGCTCGGTGGCCCGCTCGGGCGCGCGCGCCGTCCCGTGCACCTCGTCGCCCCGCCCCGCGTACAGCCGCGCCAGCGCGAGCCCGATCCCGCGGTTGGCTCCCGTTATCACGATGCGCATCTGACCCTCGAAACCCGGTATCTACGGACGGAGCGCTCTGGGGCAAGCCCGTCCGCGTGCGGTCGTGGAGGCGCCCGTTACAGCGTGCAACTCGAGCCCGGCCGTGGGGAAACGAGTTCTTACAAACTCGAACTCTTCTCCCGTGGGAGGCGGGCCGGGGGGTAAACGGCCGCTCGTTGCACAGGGAGTTGCACATGGCGCTGGTGATGAAGGTGGCAGGTGGGCTCGTGGCCCTCGTGGCCCTGGCCGCGGCCGGGACGTTCGTTTGGGCCGACTCGGCGTCGGAGGACGCGCTGACGAAGACCTACGCCACGCACGAGGTCGACTTTCCCATCCCGTTCCCGCTGACCGAGGCGGAGATCACCCAGCTCCGGGCGGAGCGCGCCGCCTCCGCGGCCCTGGGCGACGCGCCGGCCGATCCCGCCGCCGCCCCCGACCCGCTCGCGGGCGTGGACCTCGACGCCATCGCGAAGGAGCGCGCGATCGGGCGCGGCAAGCACCTCGTCGAGGCGCGCTACGGCTGCGGCGACTGCCACGGCGCGGACTTCGGCGGCGGCGTGATGGTCGACGACCCCGCGCTCGGCCGCTTCCTGGGCGTGAACCTCACGATGGGCGAGGGGAGCCGGACGCGCGAGTACACCGCGAAGGACTGGGACCGGATCGTGCGCCACGGCGTCAAGCCGGACGGCACGGCCGCGGTCATGCCGTCGGGCGACTTCGTGAAGATGACGGACCGCGAGCTCTCCGACATCGTGAGCTACGTGCGCTCGGTCCCGCCGATCGACCTCGCGATCGAGCCGTCGACCCTCGGCCCCGTCGGCAAGGTGCTCGTCGCGACCGGCAAGCTGGCGCCGTCCGCGTCGCTGATCACCGACCACGCGGCCGCCCACGCCGCCGAGCCGCCGGACCCGAGCGCGACGCTCGCGTTCGGCGAGCACCTCGCGTCCCCGTGCGTGGGGTGCCACCGCGCGAGCTTCGAGGGCGGGCCGATCCTCGGCGGGGACCCGGCCTGGCCGCCCGGCGCCAACCTCACGCCGCACGCGGACGGCCTCCAGGGCTGGACCGAGGCGGACTTCGTGGGCGCGATGCGCTCCGCCACGTCGAAGAGCGGCGCGCCGCTCCGCCCGCCGATGGACGGGATGGCGAAGTACGCGGCGAACATGAGCGACGAGGAGCTGCACGCGATGTGGACGTACATCTCGTCGCTCCCGCCGAAACCGGACGGGCAGTAGGCCCTTCGCGGGCGCTACGATGCCGGGGAAGCCCGGGATCGTCATGAAGCTCGTCGTCGCGGGGCTCGGCCGCACGGGGACCCAGTCCATCGTCGCCGCCCTGAAGCAGCTCGGCCTGCGCACGTTGTCCCAGGAGGACGTGCTGCCGAACGTGCCGCTGGCGACGGGCCTCGTCGCGGCGGCGCGGGGCGAGGCGCCCTTCGACTGGTCGACGCTCCCCGACGTGGACGCGACCGTCGGATGGCCCCTCTGCTACCTCCACGCCGAGCAGATGGCGTGGTGGCCCGAGGCGAGGTGCCTGCTCAACGTGCGCGACCCGGACGCCTGGTTCGACAGCATCGCCCAGGCCTGGAACGTGGTCGGCAACCTGCGGCGGCTGCGCTTCGTGCCCAAGCTGCGCGGCATCATCGCGACCGTACAGCTGCTCGAGGATCGCATGGGCGGCCCGCTCGACCGGGAGCGGTGGACCGCGGGCTACCGCGCCTACGTCGCGTCCGTGAAGGCCGCCGTCCCCGCCGACCGGCTCCTCGTGTACGAGGTGAAGGAGGGGTGGGAGCCCCTCTGCCGGCTCCTGGAGCTGCCGGTCCCAGACGCGCCGTTCCCGCGGACGAACAGCAGCGAGTCCGGCGGCCTCCAGCAGCGGCTGGCGGAGCTCTTCGGCATCGGCGGGCGCCCGTCGAGCTGAAGGAGCCGGGGAGCGGCCCGCCCCTGCTATCGTGCCGGCATGTTCCTCCTGCTCGCCTGCACCGCTCCGCCCTCCGCCGAGGAGCCCGACACCCCCGAGCCCGCCGCGCCGTCCGACATCGCCCGCCCCGCGGACGGCTGGCTCCGCGGCGACCTCCACTTCCACACGAACTACTCCGACGACGCGCTCGAGCAGGGCGGCGACTGGATGGGCCCCGCGCTCCGGATCGCCGACGCGTGGCGCGACCCGGCCTGGCAGGCCGCGTTCCCGGAGTACGCGCCCGACGATCACCTGCAGTTCGTGGCCGTCACCGACCACCGCACGACCGCCGGCTGGGACGACCCCGACTTCGGCCACGAGTACCTCGCCGTCCTCGGCGGCGAGGAGTTCGGCAGCGACGGGCACGCCGGCATCTGGGGCCACGACGGGCACATCCCGCACGAGCCCCAGGCCGGCGAGGACGCGACGACGCGGATCCAGGACGCCATCGACGAGGCCCACGCGCAGGGCGGGCTCTTCTCGGTGAACCACCCGCTCTACGAGGGCGACCTCTGGGCGTGGGACACGACCGGCTTCGACGGCGTGGAGGTCTGGAACGGCCCCTGGTCGGCCATGGGCGCCCCCACCGACGAGGCGACGCTCGACGCCTGGGTGGCCGGGCGGGGCGCCGAGAACCCGTGGATCCGGACGGCGGTGCGCCACGACGGCGTGCAGAACGCGCAGGCGCTCCGCTTCTGGCAGGCGGCGCTCTCGGACGGCGTGCACGCGGCGCCCGTGGGCGGCGGCGACCGCCACATGGTGTTCCCCGCCGGCCTGCCCACCACCTACGTCCAGGCGGACGCCCAGACGCCGGAGGCGGTGCTCGCCGGCCTCGCGGCGGGGGCGACCTTCGTGTCGCGCAGCCCGCAGGGCCCGCAGGTGCTGCTCGAGGCGGAGTCCGGCGGCGTGCGCTACCCGATGGGCAGCGAGGTGCCGCCTGGGCCCGCGACGATCCACTGGCGGGTGGCCCGCGCGGACTTCGGGGTCCTCCGCCTGGTCGTGGGCGGCCCCGGCGAGGAGCCCTCGCGCGCGTTGGAGGCCACGCTCGGCGCCGGCGTGGCCGACGGGACGTTCGAGTGGGACTTCCCCACGGGGGGCTGGCTCCACGCCATTGTGCTCGACCCGCTCCCCGACGTGCCCGCCGAGCGCCAGGCCCTCGCCGACACGCTGCTCCAGTTCCCCGACGACGGCGGCCTCCCCGCGCTCCTCGCCGCGTTCGCGCCGCTGGCCGACTTCGACGCGCTCTCCGACCCGGGCGCCTGCGACACCGGCGACTGGTCCGCCTGGTCCGCGTGCTGCATGCCCGTCGACACCGAGCCGCTCGGCACCTTCTACCTGCCGGATCCCATCCAGCGGATGATGAGCGTCGAGTTCGAGGAGGGGGGCGTGCCGACCGGCCTCGCGATGGGCGCGATCTCGGCGGCGTTCCTGGCGCGGTAGGGGGCGCCCCGCCACCCCGCGCGGACGCGGGGCGGCGGCGGGTGTCCTCCGGGCTCGCGGCGGAGCCGCTCGGTCGTCGCGCCGCGCGCGCGCCGACCGCCGCGGGCGCCGGAGCCTCGCGCGGCCTCCGGCCCGGGGCAAGGCCGCGCCCGCGGCGCCCTCCGGCCCCCCTGGCGCGGCGTGACGCGCCGTCCACCGCCTCGCGGACTACCTTCGGAGGACGAAGGAGATCCCCGATGGAGACGCCCCTCCCCACGCGGCCGCTCGGCCGCACGGACCTGCGCATCACCCGCGTCGGCTTCGGCGCGTGGGCGATCGGCGGCGGCGACTGGGCCTTCGCCTGGGGCGAGCAGGACGACGCGGCGTCCATCGCGGCGATCCGCCACGCGGTGGACGTGGGCGTCAACTGGATCGACACCGCCGCGATCTACGGCCTCGGCCACTCCGAGGAGGTCGTGCGCCACGCGCTCGCGCCGCTCCCCGCCGACCGCCGCCCCTACGTGTTCACGAAGTGCGGCCTCACCTGGGACCCGAGCGACCGCCGTGCCCCGCCCCGCCGCGTGGGGGATCCCGCGAGCATCCGCCGGGAGGTGGAGGGCTCGCTCCGGCGGCTCGGCGTCGAGCGCATCGACCTCTACCAGGTGCACTGGCCCCCCGAGGACGGGACGCCGGTGGAGCGCTACTGGGAGACGCTCCTCGCGCTGAAACGTGAAGGGAAGGTGCGCGCGGTCGGGCTCTCGAACCACGACGTGGCGCAGCTCGAGGCCGCGGAGGCCATCGGGCACGTCGACACGCTCCAGCCGCCTTTCTCCGCCATCAAGCGCCAGGTGGCGGCGGCGGAGCTCGGCTGGTGCGCGGACCACGGGACGGGGGTGATCGTCTACAGCCCCATGCAGGCTGGCCTGCTCACGGGCGCCTTCACCGCCGAACGCGCGGCGCGGCTCGACCCGGACGACTGGCGCTCGCGCGACGCCGAGTTCCAGGGCGCGGCGCTCGCGCGGAACCTGGAGCTCGCCGACGCGATGCGCGAGGTGGCCGGGCGCCGCGGGACCACCACGGCGGCGGTGGCGGTGGCGTGGACGCTCGCCTGGCGCGGCGTGACCGGCGCGATCGTCGGAGCGCGGAGCGCGGCGCAGGTGGACGGGTGGCTGGATGCCGCCCGGCTCAAGCTGTCGGCCGAGGACCTGGACTTCCTCGCGGGGGCGATCGCGCGCACGGGGGCGGGGGCGGGGCCGACGCGGCCGTAGGGGAGGAGGGCTCCTCGGGACGCGACGCGTCCCACCCCCCCACCGGATACGCCCCCCGCATGCCCCGGGTCCTCTTCCCGCTCCCCGACCGCGACTTCGACACCACCGAGGTGGCCGTGCCCTGGCACGTGCTGCGGGAGGCCGGCGTGGACGTGGTCTTCGCGACGGAGGCCGGGGCCGTGCCCGAGACCGACCCCCTCCTGCTCACGGGCGTGCTCTTCGGGCAGCTCGGCGCCGACGACGCCGCGATGGCCTGCTACGCGCGCATGCGCGAGGACGCCGCGTTCCGGGCGCCCTTGCGCTGGGACGCCGTGGAGCCCGCCGACTTCGACGGCCTCTGGCTCGCGGGCGGGCACGCCCCGGGCATGCGCCAGTACCTCGGCAGCGAGCCGCTCCGCGAGAAGGTCCGCGCCTTCTGGGCGCTCGGGCGGCCCGTCGCGGCCATCTGCCACGGCGTGCTCGTGCTCGCGCGCGCCGGGCTCCTCGAAGGGCGCCGCACCACCTGCCTGCCCCGGTACATGGAGCAGACGGCGTGGATGTTGACCGCCTGGAAGCTCGGGGACTACTACCGCACCTACCCCGCGTGGGTGGAGGCCGAGGTGCGCGCCGCCGGGCCGACGTTCGAGCGGGGCCCGGTGCACCTGGTGACGCGCGGCTCCGAGGCGGACGACGGGCCGGCCTTCGTGGTGGAGGACGGGACCTACCTGAGCGCGCGCTGGCCCGGCGACGCCTGGCTCCTCGCGCGGCGGTTCCGGGATCGGGTGCTCGCGTCCTGAGGACGGCCGGCGCCCCCGTCAGCCCCGCCGCGCCCCGCGGAACAGCTCCCCGACGAAGTCGAGGAACACCCGCACCTTCGGGAGGAGGTGTCGGTTCGGCGGGTAGAGCGCGTGGATCGGCCAGGCCTGCGACGGGTGGTCGTCGAGCACGGGGACGAGCGCGCCGCTCTCGAGCGCGTCGCGGGCCGCGAAGTCGAAGAGGGTGACGATGCCCCGCCCCGCGACGGCCAGGCGCTTCAGCACCTCGCCGTCGTTGACGTGGCAGGGGCCGTCGACCTCCTGCGTGTAGGGCCCCGCGTCGCCCAGGAAGCTGAAGGGCCGCGGCCGCCCGTCCGCGAGGTAGCCGAGGCAGCGGTGGTGCGCGAGGTCCGCGGGCACGCGCGGCGCGCCGTGCGCGCGGACGTAGGCGGGGGACGCGCAGCGCACGAGCCGGCTGTCGCCGAGCTTGCGCGCGATCAGGTTCGCGTCGGCGAGCGGGCCGATGCGCAGCAGCACGTCGACGCCCTCCGCCACGGGGTCGACGAGCTGGTCGCGCAGCGTGAGGTGCACCCGCACGTCCGGGAAGCGGTCGAGGAAGTCCGGGAGCGCGGGGCCGAGGACGATGCGCCCGAGGTTGGCCGAGGTCTCCACCCGCAGGAGCCCCGACGGGCGTCCCTTCGCGCGCGCCAGCGCGTCGACCGCCTCGTCCAGCTCCTGCAGCGCGCGCACGCAGCGATCGTGGAAGGCCTGCCCGTCGGGCGTGAGCCGGAGCGAGCGCGTCGTGCGCGCGAGCAGCGCGACGCCGAGCTCCTCCTCGAGCTGCGCGATCCGGCGGCTCACCGCCGAGGGCGTGACGCCGAGGCGCCGCGCCGCCCCCGCGAAGCTCCCCGCCTCGACGGTCAACACCAGGTAGCGGACGCCGTCGACCATGATTCATTCCTTTTTCGCACGAGATACGTTCCGGGTACCACCATACCGCGCCACCAGGCACGAATGTACCTTCCAGGCACCCAAGGAGAGGTGTCCGAATGAAGGCAGTCGTCCTCACGAACCCGGGCAAGGGCGTCGACGCGTGGAGGCTCGTGGACCGCGCCGCGCCGACGCCGGGCCCCGGCGAGGTGCTCGTGCGCGTGCGCGCCGCGTCGCTCAACTACCGCGACCTCATGGTCGCGAAGGGGCTCTACGGCGGGCCCGCGAAGGAGGGCCTCGTGGCGCTCGCCGACGCCGCGGGCGAGATCGCGGCGCTCGGCGCCGGCGTCACCGGCTGGCGGGTCGGGGACCGCGTGATGAGCGCGTACTACCCGTCATGGCAGGAAGGTCCGTACCGGCCGCGCTACGAGGGCGACTCCCTCGGGATTGGCGGCCGTGACGGCGTGCTCGCGGAGTACGCGGCGCTCTCGGCGACCGGCGTGGTCGCCGCGCCCCCGCACCTCTCGTTCGAGGAGGCGGCGACGCTCCCGTGCGCGGCCGTCACCGCGTGGCAGGCGCTCTTCGAGGGCGCCGGCCGCCTCCCGCCGGGCGCGACCGTGCTCCTGTCGGGGACGGGCGGCGTGTCGCTGTTCGCGGCCCAGCTCGCGCTGGCGGCGGGGATGCGCGTGATCGCGACGACATCGAGCGAGCGCAAGGTGCCGCGCCTCCACGCGCTCGGCGTGCGCGAGGTGATCGACAGCCGGGCCCGGCCGGAGTGGCAGGACGAGGTGCGGCGGCTCACGGACGGCGAAGGCGTCGACCTCGTCGTCGACGTGGGCGGCGGGAGCACGCTCGGCCGCGCGCTCGAGGCCGTGCGGGTCGGCGGGCGGATCGCCGTGGTCGGCCTGCTCGGCGGCTTCGGCGAGCGGATCGACCCGCTCCCCATCCTGTTCCGCGCCGTGACCGTCGAGGGTGTACACGTCGGCTCCGTGGCGATGTTCGAGCGGCTCGCCCGCGCCGTCGGGCAGGCCGCGCTCGCGCCGGTGATCGACGAGGTGTTCGACCTCGAGGCGGCGCCGCGCGCGCTCGGGAAGCTCGCGGCCGGCGCGCACTTCGGGAAGGTGGTGGTCCGGGTGCCGTGACCGCGGGCCGGTGCCGCGGGGAGCGCGGTACGGCACCGGGGCGGTCATCCAAGGGGGGTCATCCCGGATGACCCCGCCTCCATGACCGCGGGGCGGTCATTCACGGGGGGTCATCCCGGATGACCCCGCCTCCATGACCGCGGGGCGGTCATTCACGGGGGGTCATCCCGGATGACCCCGCCTCCATGACCGCGGGGCGAGCGCGGTACGGCACCGGAGCCGCCGGCGTCCGGCCGGAGGCTCCCACGCCGCCGCAGCGCGGAGCGGCTGCCCGGACGAAGACCCGAGCGCACGTCCCGGCGGCTCCGGGATCGCGGCCTCCGCGGCCGCCCTTGACCTCTCCCGGCCGCTGACTACCTCCCCCCGGATGTCGATCTTCCCGAGGTTCGCCGGCTTCGTACTGACGATCTGTGGATGTGCGGCCCCGAAGTCGCAGGCGCCCTCGCCGCCTGCGGGCGACGCGCGGGCCGAGCTGCGCGCCCCCGCCGACTTCGACCGCATCGCCGACCGAACGGCGCGCTCCCAGGCGCTCTTCCTCGAGGCGATCCGCTGTGGGCCGGCAAGACGCCCGGCTCCATCTGCGCGCAGCTCGAGGACCCTGCCCGCAACGGCGGCCGGAGCCTCGCCGAGATCGTGGAGCACAACGCGCACGACGAGCTGGCCAGGGCGTGCGCAGCTCCATCCCGCTGCTCCTCGCGGACGAGCTGGGCGCGGACATGGCGCGCGTGAAGGTGGTGCAGGCCGTCGGCGACCAGAAGTACGGCGACCAGAACACGGACGGCTCGGCGAGCATCCGCATGTTCTACGACGACCTGCGGCGCGTCGGCGCGACCGCGCGCGTCATGCTCGTGGCCGCCGCGGCGAAGCGGTGGAAGGTGAACCCGAAGACGTGCGTGGCCCGCGACCACGTCGTCACGCACACGCCGACCCGCCGCACCCTCGGCTTCGGGGAATTGGCCGAGGAGGCGGCGAGGCTGCCCGTGCCGAAGGACGCGCAGCCCCGCCCGCGCGAGGAGCTCACGCGCGTGAACGCCGAGACCGCGGCGGTGCTCGACGCGCCCGACATCGTGCGCGGCGCCGCCGTGTTCGGCGCCGACGTGACGCTGCCGGGCATGCTCGTCGC
The DNA here is from genome assembly GCA_964457335.1 of uncultured Enterobacteriaceae bacterium. Taxonomy (GTDB): domain Bacteria; phylum Myxococcota_A; class UBA796; order UBA796; family SXON01; genus CAJBVW01. The sequence continues at coordinate 13,746 of CAYWGD010000060.1, forward strand.
CGTGGTCGCGCGCCCGCCGGTGGTGGGCGGCAAGGTGGCCCGCCTCGATGCGTCCCGCGCGCTGGCCGTGCCCGGCGTCCGGAAGGTCGTGGAGATGCCGGTCCCCGAAAAACCGTACAAGTTCCAGCCCTGGGGCGGCGTCGGGGTGATCGCCGGGAACACGTGGGCCGCGCTGAAGGGCCGCGCCGCGCTCGACGTCGCCTGGGACCCGGGCGAGAACGCCGGCTACGACTCCCGCGCCTTCCGCGACGAGCTGCTCGCGTCGGTCCGGACGCCCGGGAAGGTGCTGCGGACCCTCGGCGACGTAGACGCCGCGCTCGCCGGCGCGAGCCGCGTCGTCGAGGCCGAGTACGTCGTGCCGCACCTCGCGCACCTCACGATGGAGCCCCCCGCCGCGATCGCCCGCGTGGCCGACGGGAAGTGCGAGGTGTGGGCGCCCACCCAGCACCCGCAGGCGGCGCGCGCCGAGGTGGCGCGCGTCCTGGGCATGGACGAGAAGGACGTCACCGTGAACGTGACGCTCCTGGGCGGCGGCTTCGGTCGCAAGTCCAAGGCCGACTTCGTGTCCGAGGCGGCTTTCCTGGCCCGCGAGGCCGGCGCCCCCGTGCGCGTGCAGTGGACGCGCGAGGACGACGTGCGGCACGACTACTACAACACCGTGAACGCGCAGCGGCTGCGCGCCGGGCTCGACGCCGCCGGCAAGGTGGTCGCGTGGCACCACCGCACGGCGTTCCCGCCGATCGCGTCGACCTACCCCTTCCGCCCCGGCGCCGATCCCGAACAGCCGGGCGCCGGCGACCTCCAGCAGGGCGTGCTCGACCAGGCGCTCGACGTCCCCAACGTCCGCGCCGAGGCCTGCGCCGCGAAGGCCCATACGCGCGTCGGCTGGTACCGGTCGGTCTACAACATCTTCCACGCCTTCGGGGTCGGCTGCTTCATCGACGAGATCGCGCACGCGCGCGAGCGGGACCCGCGCGAGGTCCTCCTCGAGATCATCGGCCCGCCCCGCGTCCTCGGGCTCGCCGAGCTCGGCATCGAGTCCCTCCCCAACTACGGCGACTCGCTCGAGCGCCACCCCGTCGACGCCGGGCGGCTCCGCGCCGTGGTCGAGCGGGTCACCGAGTCGGCCCGCTGGAGCGAGCGGGCGAAGGACGGGCGCGCCCTCGGCCTCGCGGCCCACCGGAGCTTCCTCTCGTACGCCGCGTGTGTCCTCTCCGTCGTGCGCGACGCCCGGCGCGGCGTGCGCGTGGACGAGGCCTGGATCTGCCTGGACGCGGGGACCGTGGTCAACCGCGACCGCGTCCGCGCCCAGCTCGAGGGCTCCGTCGTCATGGGGATCAGCAACGCCCTTTACGGCGGCATCACGATGAAGGACGGCGTCGCGGAGCAGTCGGGCTTCCGCGACGCGCGGATCGCCCGTATCGGCGACGTCCCGCGCCGCATCCACGTGGACCTCGTCGACAGCGACGGCCCCCCGTGCGGCGTGGGTGAGCCCGGCGTCCCGCCCGTGGCGCCGGCGCTGGCCAACGCGGTGTTCGTGTTGACGGGGGAGCGGATCCGGGAGATGCCGCTGTCACGGGCGCTGACGAGCTGATCGGCGCGGATCGGTGGCGCGCCCGCCGGCACGTCGCTGCCAGCCGACGGGAGGGGGGGCGTTGCGGGGGGGGCACCCCCCCGCCCCAAGAGCACCCCATGGTAGGGTCCGCGCATGCCGCTCCTCCTGCTCCTGGCCTGTGCGTCCCACCGGATGGACGCCCTCGAAGCCTCCAACACCGTGCTCCGGCAGGAGGTGACCTACCTCCAGGCGGAGGTGGCGGCGTTGGAGGTGCGTGTCGAGCGGTGCGAGGATCAGATCGAGGCGCAGGCCCTCGGGGCGCCCGCCCCGTCGCCCACCCCGTCGTTCGAGGAGGAGCAGGAGGCAGGCGCGCTGTTGACCCAGGTGCACGAGCTGCTGAAAGCCCTCCGGGGCGCCGACGCGAAGCCGCTCCTGGAGACGCTGACCACGAAGTACGCCGGCACCCGCGCCGGGAAGGCCGCGGCACGCATGCTGCCGGAGGTGGCCCTGGTCGGCACGAAGGCGACGCCGCTCGAGGTCGAGAAGTGGTACCAGGGCGGCGCGCCCACGTCCGAGCCGAAGCTCTTGATGGTGGTGTTCTTCGAGGCGTGGTGCCCCCACTGCAAGCGCGAGATGCCCAAGCTGGAGCAGCAGTACCGGGCGCTGAAGGGCAAGGGGTTCGAGGTCGTGGCGCTCACGAAGGTGACCAAGTCGTCGACCGACGAGGCGGTCGCGGAGATGTTGGGCGAGTACGAGGTCACCTACCCGGCGGCCAAGGAGCTCGACGGCAACATGTCGAAGGCCTACGCGGTCACGGGCATCCCCGCCGCGGTGCTGATCAAGGACGGGGTGATCGTGTGGCGCGGGCACCCGGCGCGCCTCGAGACGAAGGACCTCGAAACCTTCCTCGCGAAGTAGGCGCGCGCTGGGCGAGCGGGACGTGTCGATCGATCGGCTGCTGTTGGACGGAGGGCGGGTCGTCGACCTGCGCGCCCGCACGCTCGGCGAGGAGACCTTTACCACCCGGGAGGCGGAGCTCCTCGCCTGGCTGGCGGCGCGCCCGAACCAGGTGGTGAGCTGGGAGGAGCTGCACGAGCAGGTGTGGCGCTTCGCGCCCTCGGTGGTGTCGCGGGCGCCGTACTTCACCTGGCGGCGGCTCGTGAAGAAGATCGAGCCCGACCCGGAGCGCCCGCGCAACCTCGTTTCGCACCACGGGCAGGGGGTGGCGTACGTGCCCCCCGCGCCGGAGGGGGCGGTGGTCGTGTGGGGGCCGCCCGGGAGCGGCCGCGACACGGTGGCGGCGCGGCTTCTGGCCGAGTCGCCCGGCGCGCCGGCCCCGATCGTGGCGCCCACGCCCACCGGTGCCGTCGGGGAGCGCGCGGTCTGGGTGGGGCCGCTCGAAGACGGCGAGGCGCGGGCGCTCCTCCGCTCGCTGGGCGTCGAGGCGGCCGACGCGGAGATCGAGGCGGTCATCGCCGCCGCCGACGGGCTCCGCGGCCGGCTCGCGCGCGCCGCGTCGGCCTGGCCCGCGCTCGGCGCCGCCGGGGTGGTGCGGCTCCTCCTCACGGAGCGCCTCCCCGACGCGGAGCAGCGCGTCGCCGCCCTCCCCGCGCAGCTCCGCGCGGTGTTGGAGCTGGTGGTGGCGCTCGGCGGTGCGGTCTCGCCCGGCGTGTTCGCGCGAGCGGCGGCCGTCCCTGGCGACGCGCTCCAGGAGCTCGTCGCGAGGGGCCTGCTCCGGTCGGTCGACGGGGCGCGCGTCGTGCCGTGGCACACCGTGGCCGCGGTCGCGCTCCCCGGGGCGGACACGCTCGCCCGCGTCGAGGCCTTCTGGGCCGCGGAGCCGCACGAGCCGTCGGTGTCGCCGCCCGAGCACCGCGCGCTCCGCCCCGGGCTGGAGCGCCTGCTCGCCACGATCGAGGCGCCCGAGGCGCGCGCGCGGGTGGGGATCCACCTCGTGCGCGTGCTCGCCGACACCGGCGAGCTGCAGCCCGCGCTGGTCCTCGCGGAGCGGCTCGTCCCCGGGGCCGAGTCGCCCCACGACCGGTACCTGCTCGCGCTGCGCGTGCGCGTGCTCGGCACGCTCGGGCTCCTCGACGAGCTCGAGGAGGCCTGCGCGCCCCTGCTCGAGCGCTGCGCGGCGGCCGGCGATCTGCGCCTCACCGCGCGGACCACCGCCAACCTCGCGCGGGTGCGCCACGTGCGCGGCGACTCCGCGGGGGCGCTCCCGCTGCTCGAGCAGGCGCGCGCGGCGTGCCGGACGGTGGGCGACACCGAGGGGGAGATCCGCGCGTGCCTCACGCTGGGGACGGTGCTCTCGACGCTGGGGCGGTGGATGGAGGCCGAGCGGGCGGTGCGGGCGGCGCTGGTGCGCGCCGTCGAGCGGCCGTCGCTCCAGCGGGAGGCCCGCGGCCAACTCGCGCTCCAGCACGTCATGCGCGGGGATCTCGAGGCCGCCGAGGCGGGCTTCGCGGCCCTGGCGGACCCGCCCGACGCCTTCTCCACCCACAACTACTTCCTCGTGCGCGCGCTCCTGGGCCACCTGCACGAGGCCCTCGCCGGCCTCGAACGGCTCGCCGCGCTCGCCCGCGCGCGCGGCGCGGACGGGGACCTCCTCCACCACCTCTCCCTCGCGGCGATGATCGCGCTCGCCGTGGACGACGACGAGGCGGCGCGCGTCGCGCTGGAGGCCGAGCGGGTCCGTCAGGCGCTCGGCGACCGGACCCCCATCCCGCGCGCGGTGCGCGGCGTGGTCGCGGCGCGGCGGGGCGACCACGCGCTGGCGGAGCGGTTGGCGGCGCCCGAGCCCGATGCCCTGGGCGGGCGCTTCGACGTGCCCCTGCTCGGCCTGCGGGCGGAGGCGGCCCTCGCGGCCGGGAAGCCCGAGGCCGCGCGCGCGTTCGTGGCGGAGGCGCGGTCCATCGCGGCGCGCCAGCACGCCGACCCGCGCGCGCTCTACGTCGGGTGGGCGGCGCTCGCCGCGGCGGCGGGCCCGCTCGACGGCGGCGCTACCCCCCGGTGAGGGCCATACACTCGGTGTAGTAGGGGGCCCCGTCCACCGCCGCGTACGGCTCGACGACCGTGCCCACGCGCTCCGCCGGGTCCACCGACCCGTCGCCCGCGATGGGCGCCGGCCAGCCCTTCTCCACGTCGAACCACACGCAGGTGTCGCCGTCGCGGACCGCCCAGACGTGGTGGGCGCCGTCCACCTTCGTCGGGGGGCCGAGGCGCGCGACGAGCAGCGCCTCCGTCTCGGCCCAGGGCGCCATCCCCTGGGCCAGGCCCGCGGCGCCGAGGAGTTTCCTGCCGGTGAGCGGCCCGCCGGCCGCCGGGGCCTTCACGCCGGCGACCCGGGTCACGCGCGTCCCGCACGGCTCCACCGCGGCGAGCTTCTCCCGGTCGAGCCCGCAGGCCTTCTTGGAGTTGGGATCGTGCTCGTCGAAGGGCTCGGGCGGGAGGGTGGCGCGGCGGGCCACCTCGGTCACCTGCCAGCCGTCCGCCGTGGGCTCGACGAGCACGGCGTACAGGCGCACGTCGCAGGCGTCGCCGGCCTCCTCGTAGCCCCCGGCCACGCCGTAGGCGTTGGTCGCCGCGGGCGCGCGGCCGAGCTCCTTCGTCGCCATCCCGGCCAGGCCCGAGCCGGCGGGGAGGCCCAGGAGGTCCATCGACGCGCGGCGGTCCCAGTCCGCCCAGGCCGCGGGATCCTGGTGCAGCGTGTAGGTGTCGAGGGGGCCGTTCTTCGGGCCGACGACGAGCTCCATCGAGGTGGGCGCGGGCGCCGTCAGGCCGCACCCCGCGAGGTCGCCGGTGACCTGGAGCCCGGTGCTCACCCCCGCGGCGAGCGGGGTGCCCGCGGGCACGACCGGCGCGGTGGACACCGCGGCGTCGGGCGAGAACGGGAGGAGATCCGCGCACCCGAGGATGACGAAGGCGAGGGGGGACAAGAGCGCGAACCAGTGCATGGGGGTGTCTCCGAAGCGGCCCCCATCTACCGGTGCCCCCGCCGCCGGTCGCCGTGCAGAATGTTGCAGCCGCGTGCGGCGTGTCCGCCGCACGCGGTCGACCCGTTCAGAAGTAGTACCGGAACCCCAGGGCCCCGTCGACGTCGAGCTGGCGGTCCGGGACGACGCGCAGGCTCGGCACCGCGTGCGCGAAGAACTCCACCGGCGCGTTCAGGAACAGGATCGACGCGCCGATCGGGACGCGCGCCGACACGTCGGTGCGCCCCTCGGCGCCCGCGTCCTCGATGCCCGGGGTCTCCGCCGCGACGGGGATGCGCTCCTCCCGCTCGCCGATGTCCCGCCCGAGCCCCGCGCCGAGCCCGACGTAGATCGGGATGCGGATGTACCGGTCGGGGTCGATCACGGCGACGGACTGCAGGTAGTCGGCGCTCCCCTTGAGCCCGCGGTCCAGGATGTCGTAGCCGAGGCCCACCTCGACGGCGTTCCACTCGGTCGGTCGGTAGCCGAGCGAGACCCCGGTGGTGTCCCCCACGACGAGGCCGGCCCCGAAGCTGCTTGGATCGGCGGCGTTGGCTGCCGCGATCGCGAGAATGGCACCAATCAGCATGTGTCCTCCCCGGACCAACCTAGGCACTCCGGACGGGAGCCAACAGAAAACATCCGGTCCCATCGGTGTTCCAGCCCGCGCTTCCCAGGCCGGGCCGCAGCTTGACACCTCGTCGTGACGTCCCATGGGAGATGGGGTGGAGAGGGTGCGCATGGACAAGGCTTGGGTGGCGCTTCTCGCGCTGATGGCGGTGGGTGCGGGCTGCGGCCCGATGGTGGAGGGGCCGTTCGAGGGGGAGGGTCGGTACGAGGGCAGGTACCGGGACGACGAGTCCCCGCGCGGGTGGCGGACGGACAAGGACGAGGGGCGGATCACGGAGCGGCCGGCGCCGGGTCCGCAGGCGCCGGTCGCGCAGGAGGAGCCTCGCGTGGTGCCGGCGGACCTCCAGGAGGCGCTCGGCACGCTGCGCGAGAGCGTGGACGGCTTCCGCGCGTCGAGCGACCCCGAGCACGCCGAGCTGGTGGACGCTCTGCGCAACCTCGCCGACGCGCTCGACCTCGCGCCCGGCGCCCGGCCGTCCGAGGACCGGCTCGACCAGATCCGCACCTACGCGAACCGGATCGAGAAGTCCGCGGCCGACTCGCCCCAGCACGGCGAGTGGGCCAAGGCGGCGCTCGAGCAGGGCGTGGAGGCGCTAACGTCGATGGCGCGCGCGGACGAGCGCACGCTGCCGGGGGTGGATCAGCTCCAGGCCCGGATCGACCGCCTCGACGCCGGGCGGCCGCTGAACGAGCAGCGGGACGCCTACGCGGACGCGCTCCAGGAGATGACGGGCTTGATCCGGCATCTCGCCCGACCGGAGCCGGTGCGCGGCACGCGGTAGCCGGGCGCGACGCAAGGAGACAGACGCGCCCGAGGTCCGCGGGTACGCTCCGGCGCTCCCGGAGCCCTCCGTGTCCCGCCTCCCGCGCGTCGCCGTCGCCGGTCTCGCCCTCGGCCTGCTCGCGGCCCTCTTCGTGCGCTTCGATCGGCCCGCGGCCGACGTCGTGGCGGAGGTGGCCGACGCGGGCGACGCCTGGGTGGAGATCGACGGGATGTCGGTCCGCTACGCGCGCCAGGGCGCCGGGCCGCCGCTCGTGCTCCTCCACGGCACCGCCTCGTCGCTGGACACGTGGGACGGCTGGGCGGAGCGGCTCGACGACCACTTCGAGGTCGTCCGCATGGACCTCCCGGGCTTCGGGCTCACGGGGCCCGATCCTTCGGGCCGCTACCGGGTCGCCGACATGGTCGCGTTCCTCGAGCGCTTCCGCGCGGCGCTCGGGCTCGGCCCGCTGCTCCTGGGGGGGAGCTCGCTCGGCGGGCAGGTGGCGTACGAGTACGCGCTGACCTTCCCGGCCAACGTCGAGAAGCTCGTGCTGGTCGACCCGACCGGCTTCCGGAGCGCGACCGACCCGTCGATCACCGGGGTCTTCCGCCTCGCGCGGACGCCGGGGCTGCACCTCGCCACGCTGCTGCTCACGCCGCGCTTCGTCGTGAGCCGGACGATGGCGGAGGTCTACGGCGACCCCACGCGCATCTCCGACGAGGCGGTCGACCGCGCCTACGCCCTGCTCCTCCGCGAGGGCAACCGCCGCGCGTTCGTGGACCGCATGAACCAGGAGAGCGCGGACCGCACCGCCGAGCTCCCGAACTTGAGCGTCCCGACGCTGCTCTTGTGGGGGGAGCAGGATCGGTGGATCCCCGCGGAACCGAACGCCGAGCGCTTCCGCGCCGCCATCCCCGGCGCGCGCCTCGTGACGTACCCGGGGGCCGGGCACGTCCCGATGGAGGAGCTCCCCGAGCCGACGGCGGCGGAGGCCCTCGCGTTCCTGCGCGCGCCGATCAGCCGCTGATCGCGCGCACGTCCACCTCGTCCGTCTCCACCGTCTCCGCGTAGCGGAGCGCGAGGTCCTTCGCCTCGCGCAAGGACGGCGTCGCGACGATCACGTAGCCGGCGATGAGCTCCTTGGACTCGGCGAAGGGCCCGTCGATCACCGTGTACTTCCCGCCCGCCGCCTTCACCCGCGCCCCCTTCGAGGTGGGGAGCAGGCCCTCGGCCGCGAGCAGCACGCCGGCCCGGGTCATCTCCTCGATGAGGCCACCCATCTCGGCGATCAGCCGCGGGGACGGCGGTTCTTTGGCCTCGGCCGCCGCCGAGGAGTGGAGCGCCATGTACCGCGTCGTCGTGAGCCCCTCGGGCTTCGGCCCCATGCCGATGTCCCACTCCTCCGTGACCGGGCGGACGTCGATCACCACGTCGCCGACCAGCTCGGCGAAGCGCGACATCGAGTCGATCGCCTCCTCGAGCGACGTGGTCCGCAGGATTGCGAAGCCGGCGGGCGGGTGCGCCCCCGCGCGGAGGGGCCCCGGCGTGACGGTCCGCCGGCCGCCCGCGAAGGTGACGCGCGCGCCGAGCGAGCTCGCGCGGAGTCCTTCGCCCGCGAGCAACGTCCCGGTCCTGGCCAGCTCTCCCATCATCTCGCCGACCTTCTGGATGAGCGCGGGGGTGGGCGTGGCGCCGGCCTCCCAGCGCGCGTCGGTCCGGTGCATGATCATGAAACGCATGGTCAACTCCTGTCAGCTGGTGAGGAACTCGACGATGGCGGGGGCGAGCACCTCCGGCTTCACGTCGTGGGTCTGGCCCTCGAGGGCCGCGTAGCGCACGTCGGGGAGCCGGTCGGCGAGTGCCCGGACCGCCTTGCGGAGCGGCGCGGGGGACTTCTCGCCGTGCATCGCGAGGGTGGGGACGGTGAGCGAGGCGAGCCCCGCGGGCGGCTGCCAGTCGCCCATCACCGCGGCGTCGTACGGGAGCGTGTGCGCGACGGCCTCGAGCTGCTTCCACATCGGCGCGAAGCGCATGAAGAACACGACGAAGCCGGGCATCCCCACCATGTCGCGCATGAAGTACCGGACCGCGTCGCCCCGGCGACCGGCCGCGATCAGCTCGGCGAGCCGCGCCTCGTGGCCCGCCCGCGCGTGGTGTCCGCCGTCGTCGACCATGAACGGCGGCTCGTACGCCACGAGCTTCGGGATCGGGAGCCCGCTGGCCGCCGCCTCGAGCGCCAGGGCCGCGCCGGAGGAGAGCCCGACCAGGGACGCCACGCCGCCCGCGGCGTGGATCAGGGCCGCGATGTCCTCGACCTCGCGCGCCTTGGCGTAGGGCCGCGTGTCGCCGCTGTCGCCCCGGCCGCGCCGGTCGTACACGTACACCGTGAAGTGCCGCGCGAGCAGCGGCGCGAGCTTGGGCATCGGCCCGAACCCCCGGCTGCACAACGCGCCGTCCACGAGGATCACCGCGGGCCCCGCCCCCGACCGCTCGAACGCGATGGCGGTACCGTCCTTCGACTCGACCTTCTCCACGAGACCTCCCGGAGACCGAACGTCCGCGACGGCGCGATCGTGCGCCGCGCTCACGCGCCCCCCCGAAGCGGGAAGAGCGCGCGCAGCCGCGCGTCGCGCAGGTAGAGCCCGCCCCAGGCCAACACCGCGATGTAGGTGGGGAAGAGCACGTGCGTGAAGAGCGGGTGGCCGATGCGCACATGCGTGGCGACGGCTCCCCCGAGGTAGCCGGTCAGGAGGACGGCGCCCAACACCGCGGTGCGCGGGAACACGTAGGCGACGAGGCAGGCGAGCTGCACCAGGCCGAGCTCGAACACGATGCCCGTCGGGTAGCCGAGCTCGGCCGTGCCCTCGAGGACCGGCGCGACCTCCAGGAGCTTCCCGGAGCTGTCGAAAGCCAGGAAGAGGATCGCCAGGCCGCTCATGACGAGCCCGGTCCACCGCGTTGCCTTCGTCCCCCCGCTCGTTGTCCATTCCTTCGCGCTCTCCATGCTCCCTCCGTGGCCCGGCGTCCGGGCGGCTCGGGCCGGGTCGATCCCGGCGCTCAGAGGGGCGACGAACGGCGGCGGACCGGATCGACACGGGCTCGATCTTTTTTCTGCGGTTCCAGATTGTTCCCGTTCATCCTGGATCGGGGCCGCCCGGTCGCGGCCGAAGGCACGCTCGTCGTGGCCAACACGCCCCCCACGATCAGCTCCGCGGGCATCACGGCGCCGCCAGCGCGGGCTCCCCCTCCACGAGGGCGAGGTCCCGCAGCCAGTCGTTGGCGAACATCCCGCCGGGATCCAGCGTGCGCGCGACGGCGCGGAAGCGCGCGCGCTCGGGGCCGCCGTTCCCGGTGGCGGCGAAGGCGCGGAAGGTGGCGGCGTCGTTCTTCCCGAGGTGGGGCCGCGCGGTGGGGTGGCGCGCGAGGAGGCCCTGCACGACCTCGACCGACGGCGCGCGGTACGCCGCGAGGGCCTCGTCGGTGAAGCCGACCGGGTGGTACGTCGGGAGCTCGATGTGGGCGAGCATCTCCCCGGGCTCCACCCCCTCGCGCACGGCGTTGGCCCCGAGCAGGCTCGTGTCCGTGGCGCGGTCGAAGCGCACGATCACGCCGGTGAGCGGCAACGACCGCCCCGCGCGGTCGAACACCCGGTCGATCTCCGCGAGGATGGCCGGCAGGTCCGCCACGCGGACCGAGACCTCGTAGTCGATCTGCGAGAAGTAGGGCACCTCGTAGGCGAAGCGGGGGAGGTTCACGATCCGGTGGTTCCAGCCGACGCCGGCGGCGCCGACGTAGGTGGGGTCGGTGGGGCCCTCGATCCCGACGCTCTCGTGCTGGAAGCGGTCGGACGAGACGCGCTCGAGCACCCACTCGGCCGGCGACCAGGCGGCCGCGAGCTGGAACATCCCCTTCGCGAGGCGGCGCTGCAGCGGCGGCACGTCGGGGGAGAAGAGGTAGTTCGTGAGGTGCTCGTCGGTGACCGGCGCCTCGGTCGGGGCGCCGCACCCGTGCGCGACGCGGTCGCTGCGCGGGAAGAGCATCAGGAAGCTGTAGTCGCAGCCGTCGATCGCGCGGGCGAGGCCCTCGACGGTGGTCAGCTCCGCGAAGGTGTGCGTGCGGACCCGGTAGTCGAGGCGGCGGTCCGGGTACGTCTCGAGCCGCGCCCGCACGAGGACGCCGAGGGCGCCCGCGCTGACGGTCAGGGCGCGCCAGACCTCCGGGTCGGTGTCGAAGCGGTTGTAGACGACGCGCTCGCCGCGCGGGTCGACGACCTCCAGCTCGACCACGAGCTCGTGGATCGAGCTCGCCTCGCGCGTGGACGTGCCGTGCGAGCCGGTGACCGTCGCGCCGAGGACGCCGATGCCGCCCCACCCGGTGCTCCGGGGGCCGAAGGAGCGGCCTGCGCGGTGGAGGTGCTCGCCGAGCGCCTCGAAGCGGACGCCGGGCTCGATCACGACGGTCTGGAGCCCGCGCCAGTCCTCGACGGGCGAGAGCGCCCGCATCCGCTCCAGCACGACGACCGTGCCGTCGGAGCAGTAGTTCCCGGCGATCGAGTGCCCCGTGCCCATCGCCTTCACCCGCCGCCCGGCGGCGGCCGCGGCGCGAACCGCCGCCTGCACGTCCTCCACGCGCTCCGCGAAGACGATCTCGGCGGGCTCCGGGCAGCTCGACACGTCGGCGTAGAAGCCGACGGGCCGGCGCGTCGGGTCGGCGCAGTCGCGCACGCACGTGGCCTCGGTCTCGCCGATGGCGCCGTCGCAGGTGCCGTCGCCGCAGGTGAACGCGAGCGGCGTGAGCCCGTCCTCCCCGAAGCCCTCGCCCCGCTCCGCCCAGCGCCACGCGAGGCCTCCGCCCGCGACGAGCGCGGCGGCCAGGAGGCCGAGGGCAGGGCGTGCGTTCATGGGACCTCCGGGGGGCGAACCCTACTTCAGCAGGCCCGGGGCCAGCGGGGCGCGCGTGCGGTCGCGCCCGCGCTCGGGAGCGTGCCCGACGTCCGCCGGAGCTGGCTCTCCGCGGGGAGCCTACGCGGTCCTCGCCCCCGCGCCGGGCTCGAAGACCCCCGAGGGCCGTGCGGCGCGCCGCCCGCTCACCCGCCCCGCAGCGCGTCCTCCAACCCGAGCCCCCAGCGCTCCGCGGCGCGGGTGACGAGGTCCTCCGCGGGGGTGTCGAGGTCCGCGAGGTCCCAGTGGCGGACGGTGCCGTCCCAGCTCGCGCTCACGAGCCACCGCCCGTCCGGGCCGAACTCGACGGAGCTCACCCGCCCGGTGTGACCGCGGAGCACGGCGAGGGTCGCGCGCGTCCGCGCGTCGAGCAGGCGGACGCCGCCCGTGAGCGTCGCGACCGCGACGCGGTCCGCCGACAGCGCGATGTCCACCACGTCGTCGCCCACGTCGACACAGGCGGCGTCGACGCACACCTCCCGCCGCCGGGCGACGACGAGCGGGGCGCCGCCGTTCCCGACGTCCACGGCGGTGGCGTCGGGGACATTCCGAACCTCGCGCCAGGTCGAGCCGTCGAGGAGCCAGACGCCGCCCTGGGCGTCGAGGAGCGCGGCGGTGCCGCCGTCGGGGCTGCTCGACCCGTCGAAGGGCGTCGGGCCGATCGGCTGGGCCGCGGTCGCGCCCGCGTCCGGATCCACGAGGAGGCCGACGTTCGAGTAGCTGAGCGCCCAGACGCGCCCGTCGGCGAGGCGTCCGGCGCGTCGCAGGAGGTGGCCCGGCTCCAAGGGGCGCGCCTCCCCGCCCGGGCCGAGCCGTTGGCCGGGCGCCCCCATCGCCCCGGCGACGAGCAGGTCGTGGCGGCCGTAGGCCACACACTTCGCCACCTCGTCGGACCACCGCCAGCGCCGCAGCTCGAGCCCGTCCGCGAGGCGCCGCTCCACGACGTCGCCGGTCCCGAGCGCGACGGCGATCGCGTCCCCGGCCGGCGACACGGTGACCTGCGAGATGCCCGCGTCGAAGGGGAGGGTGGCGGGCCGCTGGGTGCGCGCGAGGCGCCAGCGCTCCAGCGCCTCGCCGAGGAGGAGGACCTCGCCGTCGGCGCCGCCGGGCGCCAGGCGGCTCGCGCCCGCCGGGAGCGCGCCCACCCAGGCGGAGACGGCCGTGTTCCAGATGCGCGGGCCTCCGCGCTCCCCGAGGGCGAGGACGAGCGTGGTGCCGGGGACGGGCTGCAGCGCGCGCACGCTCCCGGAGAGCCCGCGGAGCGGCGTGCCCCAGCGCCCGTCCGGATTCGAGAGGGTCCGCACCGTGCCGTCCTGGTGGCCGACGAGGAGCCCGTCCGCGCCCGCCGTGGCAACCGACCACGCGGGCCGCTCGCCCAGGGGCGCCGCCCGCCGCGCGGCGCCGTCGGCTCCGTAGGCCCGGAGGTGCCCGTCGTCGCAGCCCACGAGGAGCTCCCCGCCCGCGACCAGGGTGGTGGCGCGGGCCGCCGCGCACGTCTCGAAGGCCACCGGCGCGTGGCCGGGCTCCAGCGCGCGCGCGCTCACGCCGCGCAGCGCGAACGCGCCGGCGTCGGCGGCGAGCGGCCAGCCCCCACCCGGGACGGACTCCACGACCACGCCGTCCTCGATCCAGACGAGCGCGTCCGGCGTCGCGACGAGCAGCCGGTCGCCCACCCACGCCGGGCTCTCCACGGCGTGGATGGCGAGCGACGCGCGGAGGGCGAACGGCTCGAGGCCCCAGATCTCGAGCCGGCCTTCACCGTGGCAGGCCAGCGCGGCGGCGTCGGGGGAGACCACGCCGGTGTGGCGGCAGATCGCGGGCAGCGGGGTGCGGGCGACGAGCGTCGCGCCCTCGTGGGCGGTGCCGGCGAGCACGCCGCGCGCCTCGGGGGACGCGCCGAGGCGCAATGCGTGCGCGGCGAGGACGCGCGCCTCGGGGATCCGGTCGTCCGCGAGGGCGGCGCGCGCCTGCTCGGTGAGGGCGACGGCGAGGTTCGCCTCGGCGGCGGCGCGCTCCCGGGCGGTGCGGTGCACGGCGAGCGCCACGACCGTCGCGAGCACGACGAGCGCGGCCGCCCCGACAGCGAGCGGCGCGCGCCACGCCTTCACGAGGCGGGCCAGGAGCTCGACGGGCTGGTAGTCGTGGGCCTCGACGCGCAGCCCGGAGAGCCAGCGGCCGAGGTCGTCGGCGAGCTCCACGGCGGAGGGGTAGCGCGCGGCCGCGTCGGCCTGGAGACAGCGCCGGGCGATGGCCACCAGCTCCCGGGGGACCTCGGCGGGCAGCTCGTCGGCGAGCGGGGGCCCCCCCGATCCCGCGGGATCGGGCGGCGGACGACCGCCGAGCAGCTCGTAGAGCGCCACGCCGAGGCCGTACACGTCCGACGCGGGGCTCGCCGCCGCGCCGCGCGCCTGCTCCGGGCTCATGTAGCGGGGGGTCCCGGCCACGCCGCCGCCCGCGTCGGGCACGATCCGCCGCCAGTCGGGCAGGGCCGCGTCGGTGGGCCGCGCGAGGCCCCAGTCCGCCACCTGCGTCTCGCCGAACTCGCCGACCATGATGTTCGAGGGCTTCAGGTCGCGGTGCACGATGCCCATGGCGTGCGCGTAGGCGACGGCCTGGCAGGCCGCCTGCAGGTGGGGGAGCAGGGCGAGCCGCGCCGCCGTGTCGGGGCACGCGGCGATCCGCTCCCGCAACGTCCGACCGCGGATGAGGCGCATCGCGTACCAGGCCTGCCCGTCGGTCTCGCCGGCGTCGTAGACCGCCACGATGCCGGGGTGCTCGAGCTGGGCGGTGATGCGGGCCTCGTTCGCGAGGCGCCGCGCCAGCTCGGGGGTGGAGGCGACCTTCAGGGCGACCAGCCGGCGGAGGCGCGCGTCCCGCGCGGCGTACACCCGGCCCATGCCGCCCACGCCCAGGAGCCCCTCGCGGGCATACCGCGCGTCGACCGCCGGGCCGTCCCGACCCGAGGGGAGGGGGCCCTCGGCGCCGCCGTCGCTCCCGGTGCCGTCGCTCCCGGTGCCGTCGCTCCCGGTGCCGTCGCTCCCGGTGCCGTCGTTCCCGGCGTCGCCGGGATCGCTCCCGTCGGGCACCGTCTCGTCGTCGTTCACGCGCGGTCCTCGACCTCGTCGCCGTCCCGCAGGAACAGCTCCACGTGGCCGAAGCCGTCCGAGCGGATCACGTCGGGGCGCACGCCGCCCTCCCGCAGCCGCGCGCGCAGGCGCGAGAGGTTCACGTCGAGCTTGTGGCGGAGCAGGTGCGGGTCGTCCTCGTCGGGCCAGAGCTCGCGCGCGAGCACCTCCCACGGGACGGGCCGGCCGAAGACCACCACCTCGCTCACCAGCCGCGCGGCCACCCCGCTCAGCACCAGGGGCTCGCCGCCGCGGGGGTGGACGTGGACCGTCTCGTAGCTGGCGACGACGCGCAGCGGGCGCGCCACGCCGCCTTCGAGGCGGGTGGCCGTCCGCCCGGTCTCGTCGAGCGACATCGCCGCGGCGCGGAAGCGGCGCCCGTCGAGCTCCCAGGTGTCCCCGGGCTCCACGGTGCGCGCCACGCCACCGATCGACAGGCGCCAGGCCTCGCCGTCGCCCCACACCCACGCGGGCGCGTCCGGCACGAGGCGGGGGAGGAGCTCCGGCCGCGGCCGCGTCAGGAGGCTGCACACCCCCGTCACGACCACGCGGGGCAGGCCGTCCCCCTCGATCGCGAACACCGCCGCCGGGAGCACCACCTCCTCGACGACGAGCTCGAGGCCCTCCGCGAGGGCGATGCGCTGGCCCGCCGCGAGGGGCAGGGAGTTGCGGCTCTTGCCGTCCACCGCGAAGCGGCCGCGGAGCGCGAGCAGCATCAGCTCCTGGCCGCGCAGGCTCACCATCGCGTGCGCCTCCGACACGCGGGCGTCGGCGATCTGGGCCGCCGCGGACCAGAGCCGGCCGACGAGATCCCCGTGGCCGAGCTCAACGGTGGTCGCGTCGGGGAGCCGGAGGCGGACGAAGGCGCGCACGTCCCGAGGGTACCACCGCTCATGACGCGCGAGCAGCCGCGGGGCAGCGCGGGCCGCCCGCCACGTGACGACACACCGGCGTCCTACATCTCCCCGCAGGTGTACCCGTCGAGCGCGGACTGCTCGTACTCGAGCACTCCGTCGCCGAGGGTGTCCTGGGTGGCCCCGATGCGGCGCAGGCGGGTGTCGTACTCGTAGGTGTTGATGTAGTCGTAGGTGCCGTCACCGGCCGAGTCCACGCTCGTGTACGTCACGCCGCCCCGCGCGTTGTAGAGCGTCACGTGGTCCCACGCGCCGTCGCCGTTGATGTCGTAGCGGATGGCGTAGAGCACGTCGTCCGCGTACTCGTACTCGGTGAAGGAAGTGTAGGTGCCGTCGAGCGCGACGCTGGCGGCGGTGGTGCGCCCCTCCTCGTCGTACGTGTAGGTGTAGGCGGTCACCGCGAGGCCGTCCCCGAATTCGTCGTAGGTCTGGCCGGTGATGAGCTCGCCGTCCCACTCGTAGCCGTACCGCCAGTCCAGGCTCCCGTCGTCACCCGCGTCGTAGTCCATGGAGTCGTAGCGGTCGTCTCCCTCGGCGTAGGTGTACGTGCGGCGCGAAGGGTACAGGCCGCCGCTCACGACCTCTTCGAGCAGGCGATCGCCCTCCCAGGTGTAGGTGGCGGTGGTCTCGAACACACCGTCGCCGTCGGTGTCGGAGGTGTAGCCGAGGATGTGGTCGCCGTCGTACGTGTACCAGGTCTCGTAGTCGATGACGCCGTCGCCGTCGTCTTCCCAGAAGTGCTCGACGTTGCCGTTCGCGTCGTACTCGTAGCGCTGCTCGACCTCGTAGGTGCCGTCGTAGCCGTTGTCGAACCAGTAGCCGGCGTACCGGCCGTCGACGTAGTCGTAGCCGTAGGCGTAGTTCCAGGCGCCGTCGCCCTCGGTGTCGAGGCGCCCTACGATGATCCACCCCTCCTCGTTGCGGTCGTACTCGACGCGGTAGCTCGGGTTCACGCCGTCGGTCGACTGCTCCTCGGCCGCGAGCGCCCCCTCGGCCCACTCGAAGCGCTGGTACGTCTCGAGCGTCCCGTCCGCGTTCGCGTCGCGCCCGACGAGGACGGTGTTGTCTTCGGCGTCGTAGCCGAACCAGTACCCGCCGGACGCCGGCGAGCCGTTGTAGATGAGGTCCGTCAGGTAGGCGACGCTGGGCAGGCCCTCGTCCACGAGCCCGTCACAGTCCTGGTCGAGCGCGTCGCACACCTCGGCCGCGCCGGGGTACACGCTGGGGTCGCTGTCATCGCAGTCCACGTCGGCCATCGCGCCGTCGCCGTCGCCGTCCGACGGGTCGGTGGTGTCGGTGTCGTCGGTGTCGGTGTCGTCCGTGTCGTCCGTGTCGTCGATGGCGTCGTCGCCGGGCCCGCCTGTGTCGTCGGTGGGCTCGGGGTCCGAGGTGCAGGCGAGGGCGAGCAGGAGCAACATGTTGGATCCAGGGGTGTTCGAACGGTAGCCCCGGCCGCCGCGACTCGGTCCTCACAGCCATCTCTCATCGCCGGAAGGGGGCAGCCGGCCGCGCGAGGACGCGCGCCGCTGCGGATCGGGGGTGCCGAAAGGGGGCGTGGGCGGCTCCAGAGCCGGCGCGGGCGGCACACCACGGGCACCGGGTCGTGAGAGACGGCTGAGAGGTTCGGCCGCGGCGGGGCGCCGGTAGGGTGGCCCAACTCCCGAGTGACCCGTGAACCTGTCCCGCAGCGCCCTCTCCCGAAGCGCCCTGTCCGCCCTCGCCCTCTTCGTCGCGCTCCCGCTCGTCGCCCCGCTCGTGGGCGGGGGGACGGCGGAGGCACAGAACATCGTCCTCGGCAGCAAGGTCAAGAAAGACGCCATCAACCGCAACTACCGGGTCTCCGCGCTCGTGGCCGAGGACACGGCCGGCGACATCGAGACCGTGACCGTCGACGTCTCGTCCGAGGCCGGCCGGGAGACGGTCACCCCCACCGAGACCGACGCCTGGCTGCACGGCGCCGCTCCGCTCGCCGCGCTCCCGACCGCGGACGCGGCGCTCTCGCTCACGCTCTACGACAGCGCCAGCGCCTCGCTGATCTCGTTCTCCGGGACCGTCGGCGCGGACGGGACGGTGACGCTGACCGAGGACCGGACCGGAGGCTCCTGCGACGTGAGCTCGCGCCTCGGCTGCACCGTCACCGAGGCGCCGGACGTCGAGCTCCTCGCGGCCGAGCTGTTCGCGTCCGCCGGCGGGTACGAGCTGTCCGTCGACCTCACCGGGTCCGCCGCGCACGACGTGGCCTACGCGGAGGTGCGCGTGACGCCGTGCGACCTCTCCGTGGACACCGGCATCTGCCTCTACGACGGCCGCGCGACCACCGTCGAGGTCGGCTGGGACACGATCGGCACGGTGTGGGAGGCGGAGCTCTCCCTCGAGCACGACGGCCCCATGGACGTGAAGGTCAAGGTCCGGGCCGACCAGGGGCCGACCGAGGTGGTGATGACCTCGCTCGGCCTCCCCTGGCTCGACGGGGGCGACGGCGTCTCCACGCTCGCCGCCGACGAGGACCCGCTCACGACGGTCGGGATGATGGAGCACGACGGCGACACCGTGCTCGCGGTGGTCTCCGACGGGTGGACCCTCGCGACGGCGCCCACCCACGCCGAGGTGGAGCTGACCACGGGCGAGACGATCACCGTCCCGGCGAACAGCTACCAGCGGCGCGCCACGCCCTGGATGGTCATGAACTACGAGGTCCATCCGGTCTTCGGCAGGCTCGTCATCGACGGCAGCACGATGACCATCGACGGCGCCGCCCCCACCCTGGCCGACCTCTCCACGCCGCTCTGCGCGGAGGGCACCTGTGTCACGCTCGTCGGCGACGAGACCGACGGCTACGGCCTGTCCGTGACCCAGTACCGCTGGGACACCGCGTTCGCGACGGACGAGGTGAGCGTCACCCTGACACAGTTGGACGCCGACGGCGCCGAGACGATCGTCGCGGAGGGCGTCGTCACGTTCGACGACGAGGTGAGCGTCGTGTTCGCGAACGAGGTGAGCTTCGAGGGCGATCCGCTGCGCGCTGCGCTCGCCGGGCGGGTGAGCCTGCTCGCCGAGGGGAGCGGCGGCTCCGACACGCTCGCGTCCGGCCGGTTCTACAGCACGGTCGACCGCCACGAGGCCGGCGGCCTCGGGCTCGCCGGCGTGGGCGTCGACGAGATCGCCGCGGCTGACACCACGTTCGCCGTCCTGCTCCAGGGCGACCGCACCTCGTGCGGCAACGACGGCGACGGTTTTACGGCCGTGCCCCCGCTCATGGCGACCTTCGGCAACGGCTCCGGCACCAAGGCCGCGGCGTCCCAGACGAGCACCCGGCCCCAGCTGCTCTGACAACACCCAACCAAACGGAGAACCACAGATGACCCTGCTTCTTTCCCTCGTCCTCCCCGCCTTCGCCTCCACCCCCGACGGGGAGACCCCGGCCGCCGAGACCGTCTGCGACGACTACAGCGGCGCCGCCTACGGCTCCTGCGTGGCGTACTGCGAGGCGACCGACTGCGACGCCGATCCCAACGCCTCGGAGACCGCCTGCGATCGCCTCTACGACCGCTTCGTCGGCCAGACCGGCGAGGAGCCGCCCTGCCTCGTCACCGACTACGCCATCGACCTGCTCTACTCCGGCGACGACATCGTCACCGAGCTCTACGTCGACGGCGTGGCGCTCGCGGACGACGGGAACCACCTCGGTTGGGCGCTGGAGAGCACCCAGAGCCTGACGCTCTCCTCGGGTACGCACACGATCGCGGTGCGCATCGACGACATCGCGCGCGGCCTCGCGGGCTTCCGCATGGCCGTGAGCGTGGACGGAGCGGAGACCTGGATCACGGGCGCGAGCGACTGGAAGGTCAGCGACGACGAGCCGGTGGGCGCGTGGACCGACGTGTCGTACGACGACTCCACCTGGGCCTCGCCGATCGTGTGCCCCGACGGCTGGGGCTTCCAGCCGGGCCTCGCCACGTTGAACGCCGGCAGCTCGCTGTGGGTGTGGGACGACCTCACCTCCGGGTCGTGCCGCCCGTTCGACCTCACGGGGCGCCTGTTCGTCGTGGACGCGACGAGCTGGTTCCGCCTCAGCTTCACGCTGCCGTAGGGCTCGTTCCGCCGCAACGGATCGAAATGTGTTGCAAGCGCCCGTTCTCCCGAACGGGCGTAGACGGGAAGTGCCGACGGTCCGTCGGCCACCAACCCGGAGCCTGAATGGACACGGTCACGACAAGCGACAACACCACCATCAACCTCATCAACGTGACGGGCGGGACGCTCGCTGTCACGAACTCGGTGAGCGCGCCGCTCAGCGCCGACTACTGGGGGCCGACGTCGGTGTCGGCGCCCAGCTCGGCCGTGCCCGTGCCGACGCAGGCCCTCGTCTTCAGCCGCGACACCGGCATCACCACCGGTGACACGTGGGTGTTCTCCACGAGCTTCACGGTGGACGGCGTGGTCGTCACGCTCGAAGCGCAGGTGGTCGGCGAGATCTGGCCGGCCGGGAGCTCGATGGCGCAGCGCATCACCGCCGGCGGCGCCGACACGGGCTGGTGGACGAGCAACGACACCCGCGTCGTGACCTTCCCCGGGCAGAGCGGGGCCACGTGGTCGGCGGCGGTGTCGTTGAGCGCGCCCTTCGGCAAGGTCCACGCCGACATCACCGTCACGGTCCTCCAGGAGGCCGCGCCGGTCACGCTCGCGCCGGTCATGCCGGGCATCCAGACGGTCGTCGTGCTCATGCTCGAGAACCGCTCGCTCGACAACCTGCTCGGCATGCTCTACGCCGATTCGCCCCCGGCCGCGGTCTACCCGCCGGGGTCCTCGACCGGCTTCGACGGCTGCCCGCTGACCCAGGGGAACCAGTACCATTCGTCGTCGTACTACCCGACCGCCGGCACCGAGCCGAGCGGGCCGTTCGCCGACACCACCATGCCCCCGTTCGACCCCGGCGAGGACTTCGGGCACGTGCAGAGCCAGCTCTACGCGGACGGGGAGGGGACCCTGCCCTCGGGCGCGTTCTGGGAGACCGACCCGAGCATGTCCGGCTTCGCCTGGGACTACGACGAGTTCTACACCGACAACCAGAGCGTCATGGGCGTGTACGACGCCGCGCAGCTCCCCGTGCTCTACGCCTTGGCGCAGAGCTACGCGGTGTCGGACCTCTGGTTCGCGTCCGTGCCCTCCCAGACCTACACCAACCGCGCCTTCGCCATGTGTGGCACGGCCCTCGGCAAGGTGGACAACAGCGAGATCGACGGCAGCACCTTCGCGTGCGCCAACACCATCGTCAACGTGCTCGCCGGGGCGGGCAAGAGCTGGGGCGTGTACTGGCAGACGGACGGCGGCGTCACCGCCGGCTCGCCGCCGTTCCAACCCTTCACGCCCTACTTCTTCCCGCGCCTGACCGCCGCGCCGAACGGCGGGGTGCACGCCTTCGACGACGACACCGACCCCGCCTCCTTCCTCCAGGCGGCCGCTTCGGGCACGCTCCCCAACTTCTGCTTCGTCGAGCCCTCCTGGGCGGGCGGGTTTCCCCCGTTCGTCGTCCAGGGCTCCGACTTCCACCCCCCCGCGTCGGTGACACCCGGCGACCAGGCGCTCGCCGACCTGTTCAACGCGCTCGCGTCGAGCCCCCAGTGGCCGAACATGCTGCTCGTCATCACGTTCGACGAGCACGGGGGCACCTACGATCACTACCCGTCGCAGAAGACCGTCGCGCCGGACGACGCGCCGGTCAGCCCCGCCGCGGCCCCGTACGGCTTCGCCTTCCAACGCCTCGGGGTGCGCGTGCCCACGCTGCTCGTGGGGCCGCAGGTCCCCGCGGGCATGGTGTTCCGCTCCCCGGATCCGACGAAGTTCTTCGATCACACCTCGCTGGTCGCCACGCTCTGCAAGTGGGCGGGCGTCGATCCCGCCCAGGCCGGGTTGGGCGGCCGCGTCGCCCAGGCGCCCACGTTCGAGGGGGTGGTGCAGCTCGCCACGCCGCGCCTGGACGTCCCGACGCTGCGACCCAACGCCTTCGCGCGGCCGGCCGATTGGATCGACCCGTTCGCCGTGCCGGCCCCCGAAGGCGCGGAGGGGAGGCCGCCGGTGCCCGTCCAGTTCGGCGACATGCACGCGGCGGCGCACGCGAGCGCGACGGCGGACGAGTTCTTGAGCCGCCTCCAGCAGTTGCGCTACGGGCGGCCGAAGGCCGATTAGGGTCAGCCCGCGCAGATCTCCACGCGCGCCGTGCCGAGCGCGGGGACGTACCGCCAGCCCTCGCCGCTCACCACGCTCTCGACGCCCGCCTCGGCGTCGCCCGGGGTGAGCGTGAGGGTGCACGTGCCACAGCCCGCCTCCGGCGTGCCACGGACGGTGAAGTCGTGGATCGCGCGGCCCGTACCGGTGGGCAGGGTGGCCTGGGTGCGCCAGTCGAGCACGGTCAGGACCTTCGCCTCGGTGCCGGTGACCGACTGCCAGGCCACGCCGCCGTCGCGGAGCCCCGGCGCCGCGTCGGCCTCGTCCGCGGCGTAGGTCCCGGCGGTGGTGCCGCCGTCGAGCGTGCAGCCGTCCGCCGTGAGCGTGAAGGACCACCCCTCGACCGGCAGCTCCGGGCTCGTGACGGTGACCGTGGCGGTGAAGGTCGTGGGCGCGCCCGCGGCGCCGGACACCTGCTCCGGCGCGTCGATGGCGAGCGCGAGCCCGTCCGCGCAGGGCGGGGCGACGGTGCGCTCGGCGGCCGGGCAGTCCTCGGCCGTGACCTCGGGTCGGTACGGCGCGCTCTTCGGGCCGACCGAGTACCAGGCCGCGACGATGTCCCCGACGTTGAACGCCCCGTCGGGGACCAGGTCGACGCCGGCCTCGCACACGGGGGCCGGCCCCGCCGCGAAGGCGTACCGCGCCAGGAAGGCGCCGTCGGACACGTCCACGTGGCCGTCGCCGTTCGCGTCGCCCCCGACCGGCTGCGCGGACGGGGCGGCCTCGAGCGCGCAGGCCTCCGGCACCTCCGTGGCGGCGCCCTGGCAGGCGCTTGTCCCGACGGCCAGAGCGGATAGCAGCGCAGAATGACGTGGTCGCATCGCGGCAGATTGGCTCGGCTCACCCTCGCCGTCAACCTGCTGGCGCTCGCCGGGTGCACGCCCGCGCCGCGCCCCACGCCGGGCGCCGCGATCGAGGCGAGCCACCTCGCCGGTCCGTTCGCGCACCCGACGCCGTCGGCGTTCCAGCTCGCCCCGCACCCGGGGTACACCGATCTCCGTGTGGGCGGCCGCGTCCGGGACCTCCTGCCGCGCGGGAAACTCCCCGCGCCCGCTCCCGGCGACCTCTACGTGCTCGACCAGCTCACCTCGCCCGTGGTCGACGCGCGCTTCGACGACACCCTGGGCGACCGCGTCGAGGACGCGCTCGACGCCGCGGCGGAGGAGGGGCGCCCCGTCGACGAGTACGGGACCGGCGCGCTCGACTTCTACGAGCTGTTGGGCGACGACATCCACGCGGGCGCCTGCGAGCTGCCCCGGGTGATCTCGACCGTGGAGCACGACGGCTCGTCCTGGGAGATGACCCTCGGCCTGGCGATGATCGAGAGCTTCGTCGGGGACCTCACCCTGGCGTTGGGTGAGGTCCCGGAGGATTGTGTCGCCGACCTCCTCGAGTCGGCGGGGGACATCGACGCGGCGGGGGGCTGCTCCACCGAGGACGAAGCCAGCTTCTTCCCGGAGGGCTCGGACTGCCGGGCCTGCGTGGAGGGGAGCCTGGGTGACATCGTGGC
This sequence comes from uncultured Enterobacteriaceae bacterium, assembly GCA_964457335.1. Taxonomy (GTDB): domain Bacteria; phylum Myxococcota_A; class UBA796; order UBA796; family SXON01; genus CAJBVW01. The sequence continues at coordinate 37,386 of CAYWGD010000060.1, forward strand.
GTGCCAGGAGGTGGGCCGGTGCGACGTCGAGGCGCCGGTGCTGGAGTCCCGCGGGGCCGACCTCTGGCACCGTTTCGAGGGCACGCTGCTCACGTGCGCGCCCGATTGGACCGTCCCGGCGTACGTGCTGGCGCACGCCGACGAGTCCGGCGCGCCGCCCGACCCCTTCGACTACGACGGCTGGGGGTACATCTGCGCCCCGTTCTGGGACGACTACTCGGGCGATGTCACCTACGTCTGCCAGGGCGGCTCGGACACCATGCGCCTCGGCGCGAGCGGGCTCGTGGAGGGCATGCGCGAGGAGGGCGACGAGACGCCCTGGTACCGCCACCGTGGCTTCTACACACCCCGCATCGAGCTCGAAGGCGGGATCGACATCCGCTTCGGCTGGGAGGCCTACACCTCCGGCGGGGTGGTCGCCTACCCGGTCGACCCGCCCGACTCCAACGGCGACGGCGTGGTGGACGCCGGGGACGACTACTACGGCTACCAGTACGGGTCGTGGGGCCTCAACCCCCTCCAGACCCGCCCCGACGGCACCGACCCCGCCGCGCTCGACGACACCTTCGCCCGCGACTGGTTCGGAGCCCTCGCGGTGAAGACCGCCACCACCCGGAACGGCGTCTCCATCCTCATGGCCAACCACAGCCGCTGCGCCGACGACGCCTGGGAGGACCTCGACGGGGACGGCACCTTCCGCTGCACGCGCACCGAGGATCCCGTCGCCGGCTGGCTCGGGGACCTCCCGCACTTCCCCTGGGATTGGGACGCCGGGTACAGCTACCCGATGCCCGTCGTCACGCTGGGATCGACCGGCCTCCCCGACCCGTCGATCCCCGGCGGGATCGTCCCCTGGGTGGCGAGCACGCCGACGTTGGGTGATCCCGAGTGGGACGGCTGCACCTGGAACAACACGTTCGTCCCGGATCGCGCGCCGCTCCCCGACACCCCGCTCGACTACACCGGGGTGGGCTCCATCCAGGCGGACACGTGGCGCTTCGGCGGCCACCCGGACACCGACCTCCGCATCCTGCTGTACACCAACCTCACCCGGGACTACTGCCCCGACGCGGTGACACCGTGATCCTCGCGCTCCTGGCCTGCGCCCCCGCCGATCCCTCGCTGCCCGGCGACGCCGCCCCCGCCGAGCCGACGCCCGGCGCCGGCGCCTTCGCCGTCACCGTCGCGGAGGAGTGGGAGGGCGACTGCGACTTCGAGGACCCCGCGACCTACCAGGACCCCGAGCAGGATTGGATGTTCGATCCGCGCGGGGACGTGCTCATCCTCTACAAGACCTTCTGGGAGCCCCTGTCCTGCGAGCTCTCCGGCGTGGACTTCGTCTGCGACGACGGGAGCTGGGAGTCCGGGCGGATGCAGGTCACCCTGCTGGTCGAGGGCACCTTCCCGACGGAGGCGACCGTGGAGGGCGCCCTGGTGGTCGAGCTCGACTGCGGGGGGGCGGGCTGCGACTCGCTGCAGGACCTCTACGGCCGGCGGCTCGACTTCCCCTGCCGGTCGGAGGCGCCTTTCGAGGGGGCGGTGGAGTAGGGCTGGAGCTTTTCCCGGCGCCCAGTGTAGACTTGGCTCACGATGACCACGGTCGCCCAGCTTCCCGGACGGCAGCCGCTTTTCGCGCGGAGCGGAGAGGGGCCGGTCACCGCCGGTCCCGACGGGGGGGCGCGCCTCCGCGACCCGCTGGTGGACGCGCTCGTCGACCCCCTGACCGCGCCGGCCGTCGCGCGTGCGCCCCGCGGTGGGCCCCCGGTGCAGGGCCTCTTCATCAACCAGGGCCTCGACGACGACCTGGCGTACAAGCGGGTCTACTCCTTCCTCGTGTCCCGCGGCTCGAGTGGCGAGACCCTGGCGCCCGGCGCGGAGGCGACGATCACCACCACGAACGCGGCCGAGCCCATCGAGATCCTGCTCCACGGCGGGCGGCCGACCGCCGAGCAGGAGAGCTCGGTGCTCCACTGGTCCCCGTCCGAGCTCCTCGAGAAGCTCGAGGCCTCGGGGTTCGACGCGTCGAAGCACACCGGGAACATCACGCTGCTCGCCTGCCACGCCGGCTACAGCCTCGACGGGAAGGCGCCGTCGTTCGCCGCCTCGTTCGCGGAGATCCTGAAGAAGAAGGGGTACGTGGGCAAGGTGCTCGCGGTCGAGGGGTCGGTTCAGCCGCCCCACAGCGGAAAGCAGGATCCGGAGTCGGACGACGCCACCCTCTGGCAGAGCGATCCGGCCGACGCCCACCTCAAGGACCTGCACACCGCGTACATCAAGGGGGCGGACCCGATCTACGACGTGCAGAACTACCTGGACGGCGACGACGAGCCGAAGCCGTTCGTCGCGGTGGCCACCACGCGGACGTACGCCTCGTCCCTCATCGACGCGCTCGGGACGTACTACGACGTGTGCGCCGCGTCCCTCGCCGGCTTCGACGACTACAAGGATCAGCTCGCCTTGTGGAATTCCGCGGTCATCGAACACCTCCAGGTCGTGCTCACGCTCACGAACGGAAAGGCGGGGACGGCGATCGCCACCCTCGACAAGGCGGACGACCTGAACGACGCGTTGACGGCCCTGCGCGGCCAGGCGGACACGCTGGACGAGCTGCGGAAGGCGTACGCGTCTGCGAGGACCAAGAAGAGCGGGTACGTCCAGGGCTTCACGGACCTCTTCAAGCCGCTGTCCTTCCTGCAGTTCTGAGCGAGCGGCGGGACGCGCCGTTCGAGGGGGCGCTGCAGCCGGGCGAGGGCATCGCCACACACTCGTTGACCGGTGGACCCCGCCGAGGGGACTACCCAACGGTGGGGAGGTGAGACATGGGAGAGCTGATCGACAAGGCGAAGGGCCGCGCGAAGCAGGCGGTCGGCGACCTGACCGGGGACCGGAAGCTCGAACGTGAAGGCGAGCGGGACGAGGTCAAGGGCAAGGTCAAGGGCGCGGTCGAGGACGTGAAGCACGAGGTGAAGGACAAGCTGAAGTAGGCGTCCCCGCGGCTCGCGCGCCGCGTCGCGCGTTAGCTGGTCGCGCGACCCGGCGTCGCGCTCGCTCGCATGCTCCACCTCGGCTCCATCCAGCTCGACCTCGACCACCACCGTGTCCTGCGGTCGGACGGCGAGGAGTCGCTGACCCAGCTCGAGGTGGACGCGCTGCGCTACCTGCTCGAGCGCTCGGGGCAGGTGGTCACCCGGGCGCGGCTCGAGAGCGACGTGTGGCGCTTCGGTCCCGGCGTCCAGTCCGAGGCCGTGCCGGTGGCCATGCGTCGGCTCCGGAGGAAGCTCGGGGAGGGTGTCCTCGCCACGGTGCGCGGGTCGGGCTGGCGCCTCGACGGGCCGGGGCTGAAGCGGGCCGCGCCCCGCCTGCCGACCTTCGCGACGCCCTTCGTGGGGCGCGACGAGCTCCTCGGGGAGATCCACGCACGGCTCGCTGGCGAGTGGCACCTCGTCACGCTCCGGGGGCCCGGCGGGGTCGGGAAGACGCGCGCGGCGGTGGAGCTCGCGGCGACGTGGCCCGGCGAGGTCGTCGCCGTCTCGCTCCTGGGGACGCCGCCGGGCGCCGACGCGCTCGCGTCGCTGCTCGCGGACGCCCTCGGCCTCGCCCACGGCGGCGCCGCCGCGTTGCGCCGGGGGCTCGCCGCGCGCGACCGGCCCCTGCTCGTCCTCGACGACGCCGACGCGACGGCCGGGGCGATCGCCCCCCTGCTCGGGCAGCTCGTGCGCGACGTGCCGAGCGTGCGGGTGCTCGTGACGAGCCGCGTCGCGCTCGGCATCCCGGAGGAGGCGATGCTCGAGGTGCCGCCCTTCGGCCCGACGCTCGCCCGCGCGTTCCTCGTCGACCGCCTCCGCGGCGTGCATCCCGACCCGGAGGCGGAGGAGGAGGCCCTCGACCTGCTCGTGGAGGCGCTCGACGGCCTGCCGGCCTCGCTGGAGCTCTACGCCGGGCGCGCCTGGTTCGGCCTCGGCCCGCTGGTGCGCGAGCTCCGGGCGGGGCGGCAGGACTCCACGCTCGACGCGCAGGTGCAGCGGAGCTGGGATGCCCTCGACGACGCCCAGCGGGAGGTCCTGCTCGCGTGCTCGGCCTTCGCGGGGACCTTCCCGACGGAGGCCGCCAGCGCCGCGTCGGGCGGGCGCATGCACCTGCTCGCCGAGCTGCGCCGCCGCTCGCTCGTGCAGCTCGACCCCGGCGGCCAGCTCTTCATGCTCGCGACCGTGCGGCGCTTCTGCGAGCAGCAGCCGGACGCGGGGTGGGCGCGACGGCGCGCCCGGGCGTGGGTGCTGGAGCGCGCGGAAGCGGCCTGCGAGGGGCTGGTGCGCCGGCCGGCGGACTCCCTCCGCGCCCTCCGCGTCCTGCGCCCGCACCTCCTCGAGGTCGCCCGGACCGCGCCGCCGCTGGAGGCCGCGCGCGCGGTGCTCACGACGTCGGCCGCGCTGGCGTGCACGGGCCCGACGACGCTCCGCCTCGAGCTCCTGGAGAGCATCGACTGGGCGGGCCTGCCGGCGCCGCTCGGGCACCGCGGCCGCGTCGACCTCGCCCGCGCCCGGCGCATGGCGGGCGTCCCGGTCGCCGAGGTGGCGGGGCTCATCGAGGGCCTCCGGGGCGCGGAGGTGGCGCTCCTGCGGGGCGATCACGCGGTCGCCACCGGGGAGCGGGACCTCGCCCTCGCCTCCTACGCCGAGGCGGTGGCCCTCGCGCCGGAGGACCACTGGGTGAACCCCGTGGCGCGCGCGCGCCGGTGCGCGCCGGCGTCGCTCGTCACCCTCCGGCCGCCCGCCGAGGTCGACGAGGACCTGGCCCGCGCGCTGGGCGCCTGCGAGCGGCACGGCATGGCGCTCCACCTCCCCGAGATCCTCCGCGCCGCCGGGACCGTGTGCACGTCGCGCGGCGACCTCCCCCGCGCCCGCGCGCACCTCGGCCGCGCGCTCCAGCTCGCCGAGTCGGCCGGGCTCCACCGCCTCGTCGGCGATCTCTGGAACGCGCTGGGCGTCGCCTGGTACCTGGAGTCCACGCTCCAGGCCGAGGCCTGCTTCGAGCGCGCGCTGACACGGGCGAACGAGCAGGGGGACGAGGGCTACGCGGCGATCTACCAGCTGAACCTCGCCGGTACGCGCGTCGTGCACGAGCGGCCGGAGGACGCGCTCCGCCTCCTCGAGCTCGCGGGCCAGGTCCTGCGCAACCGGGTGGCCCGCCAGGCGTGCGACCTGCATCGCGCGGGCGCGCTGTACGCGGTGGGGCGGGATCTCGACGCGCGGGTGGTCCTGGAGACCGTCGAGCCGCCCGTCGTGGGCGCGCTCTACAGCCCGCGCGCGGCGCTGCACGGCGAGCTCCTCGTCCGGTTCATGGCGGCCGAGGCGCGGCTGCGTGTGCTCGCGGAGGCGCCCGACCTGCACGGGCCGCCCCTGCGCGCGCTGCTCGCCGACGCCGCGGAGGAGCGCCAGCTCCCCTCGGCGGTCTCGCTGCGGGTCCTGGCCGAGCGGCTGGAGCGTCGCCTCGCCGAGGTCGGACAGGCGCGCCCAGGCGGCCCGACGGGGTCCGCCACCTGAGACGCTCCGAGCCGGCGCGGGCGCCCGGGTAGCCAACCCTACCGCTACGCCAGGCGCGACGCCCGACGCGCGGGTCCCACGCGGCCCCGTGGTATCGTCCGGGGGCTCCGGAGGCGCACATTTCCACCCCCCCGACACTCGTGCGCCGCTCCTCCCACCGGCCGATGCGCTCGGCGCGAGGGTGGTCGTGCTGAATTTCCTGTTCTTCGTCAACGACCGTCTCGTCCCCAAGCAACACCGCGCCGGCTTGCGCGAGGTGTACGAGCGCGGGGAGTACTATTGGTCGCGTGTCAGTCGGGGCCAGGACGTATTCACCCAGATCGAGATCGAGACCAATACCAACTGTAACCGGAAATGCCGGATCTGCCCGAGGCACAAGCACGACCGCGAGGTCGGGCTCATGCCGGACGACCTGTACAGCCACATCCTGGATCAGCTCGTCTCGATCGGCTTCCGCGGCCGGGTCTCCCCGGTGTTCTACAACGAGCCGCTCCTCGATCCCCGCCTCGCCCGGCTGATGCGCGAGGCGAAGACGAAGCTCCCGAAGAGCACCATCGTGCTGTTCACCAACGGTTCGCTCCTGACGAAGGAGAACATCGAGGAGCTCGTGGAGTCCGGCGTCGACACGCTGCTCGTGAGCCAGTACGAGCAGAACCTCCGGGCCGACGCGGCGCCCTACGCCGACGCCGTCCGGGACCTGTCCGAGGAGTACCGGAAGCACATCCGCTACCGGATCCTCGGCGACGAGGACCCGCTTTCGACCAGCGGCGGGCTCGTGCCCGTCAAGAAGGCGGTGACCAGGTCCCGGTGCATGCAGGCGTCGTTGAGCTGTGTCGTCGACTTTCGCGGCGACGTGGTGCTCTGCTGCAACGACTACTACGGGAGCCACGTGTTCGGGAACGTCGGCAAGGAGCACATCCTCGACATCTGGAACAAGCCGGACTTCCAGAAGCTCCGCAAGGAGCTCCGCCACGGCGACTTCCAGCTCGAGATCTGCAAGGCCTGCGCGAGCGGGCAGCTCCAGTAGCCGCCCGGGCGCCAGAGGCTGACCGGAAATCCGGACCGAGCACGCTGAGACGCATCGGGATGCCCGC
>CAYWGD010000061.1:0-5375 GCA_964457335.1 uncultured Enterobacteriaceae bacterium
ACGACGACTGGGACGACGACGACGACTGGGACGACGACGACGACTGGCGCCATCATGACGATGACGACGACTGGGACGACGATGACGACTGGCGCCGTCATGACGACGACGACGACTGGGACTGATGCCTGGCGCTCGAGTGGACGAGCTGTCGGACGCCGGGGCGAAGCTCTTCGCCCCGGTGGACGCCGCCAGCCTGGTCGTGTTCCGGGTCGCGTTCGGCCTCTTGATGACGTGGGAGGCCGTGCGCCACCTGGCCTTCGGCTGGGTGAGGCGCGACTACGTCGAGCCGTCGCTCCACTTCACGTACTTCGGCTTCGAGTGGGTGCGCCCCGCGTCGGCGACGGGGATGACCGCGCTGTTCGCCACCCTCGCCGTGCTCGGCGTGTGCGTGGCCGTGGGGGCCTTCTACCGCGTCGCCGCGGCGCTCCTCTTCGTCGGGTTCTCCTGGGTCTTCCTGCTCGACGCGGCCTACTACCTCAACCACCTCTACCTGGTCTGCCTCCTCGCGTTCCTCTTGCCGTGGATGCCGTTGCACCGCGCGTTCTCGGTGGACGCCGTACTCCGGCCCTCGCTGCGCGCGGACTCGGCGAGCGGGTGGCCGCTCCACCTGCTCCGGTTGTTCGTCTCCCTGATCTACTTCTTCGGCGGGGTGGCCAAGCTGACACCGGACTGGCTGCGGGCTCAACCCCTCCTCCAGTTCCTCGAGGCGAGGCGCGATCTCCCGGTCGTGGGCCCCGTCCTCGCGCACGACGCCACGGCCTGGTTCATGAGCTACGCCGGCCTCGCCTTCGATCTCGCGGTGGGGCCGCTCCTCCTGTACCGACGCACGCGACCGTACGCGCTCGTCGCCGCGTGCCTGTTCCACCTCACCAACTCCATGCTCTTCGAGATCGGCATCTTTCCCTGGCTGATGCTGGCCGCGACGACGCTCTTCTGTGACCCGTCCTGGCCGCGCCGGCTCCGCCTCCTCCCGCCTCACCGGGGGGTCGTGGCGCCGGTGCCGACCGGGCGCTTGCGCACCGCGCTCACGGCGGCGATGGCCGCGTGGTTCGTGGTGCACACGGTCCTACCGCTGCGGCACTGGGCCTATCCGGGCGATGTGGCGTGGACCGAGGAAGGGCACCGCTTCTCGTGGCGCATGAAGCTGCGTGACAAGGAGGGGCGCGCACGCTTCCGCCTCGAGGATCTGGACACGGGCGAGCGTTGGGTCGTTCATCCGGAAGGGCGGCTGCCCAAGCGGAGCGAAGCGATGATGCGGACGCGTCCCGACCTCCTCCTCCAGTACGCGCACCACCTCGCCGCGGAGGCGCGGGCGCAGGGCCACGCGCGGGTGGCGGTCTACGCCGATGTCGAGGTGCGGCTCAACGGCCGCCGGGCGCAACGTCTCGTCGACCCGAGCGTGGACCTCGCGACACAACCCCGGACGCTCGGGCACGCGAGTTGGATCCTACCGCTGACCGAGCCGCTGCCGGGTTGGGAGCCGGATGCCCGTCCGGAGGATCAGCCCCCCGTCCCCGAGGCCTCGTCCAGGTAGGTGTACGCCCGCTCGAGCAAGAGCGCGTGGTAGGCGGGCCAGTTCTCGGCCGTGGGCGGCACGAGCTCGTCGACCGCCGCGGGATTTCCCTCGAGCACCTCGCCGTTCGGGCGGAGCGTCTGGCCGATCGACCACATGAAGTCGACCAGCGGGCGCTCCGTGTCCGGCATGGTGACGGTCTCCGTCCACTCCCAGGTGTTGCTGAACCCGCCCGTCGACATCCCGATCGTGTGGCCGAGGTCGTTGTCCTCGATCATCGCGGCGAACTGGTCGAGATGCGACCCACCACCCGGACCGAAGAAGGCGACGAGGGGTCCGTCGAAGTGGACGGCCGCCGGCTCGAGCACTCCGTCGGAGTCGGCGGGCAGGTCGGCGAGCTTGAACGGCACCGCCTCGCTGTAGTCGTCTCCCGCGAGCAGCGCGTCGGTCACCGGTCCCTCGAGCCACGCGAGGAGGCGGACGTCCGCCTCCGACGCGTCGCCGTCGTTCACGTCGCGCCGGACCTCGTCGATGAAGGCCGGGACGATGTCGCTGAGGCGGAGATTGCCGAACGTGCACCGGAACGGGCGGCTCGTGAGGCGCTGGAGCGCGTAGGCGCCGTGCGAGCCGCCGCGCGAGCCGGTGGCGTCGACGATGAGCGCGTGGCCGAGGAGGCCTTCCTCGTCGGCATAGGCCACCAGGCGGTCGACGTCGTCCTCGATGGACGACCCGAAGCCGTGCCACTGCAAGAGCAGCACGTCCCGCCCCGCCGTGTGACGGTAGAGGTCGTACGTGTCGGTGGAGAAGGCGAGGTCCATCTCCGGGTACACGGGCTCCGTGGAGCCGGTCCAGGCGATGTCGTCCTCCGGCAGGTAGGGGACCGTGACCTCGTACTCCGTGCCCTCGGCCGTCCGGAGCGCGAACGTCACCTCGTCGGAGTAACGGTCGGGCGGGAGGTTCGCGTTCCGCTCGTGGAGCTCGTCGGCGACGTGCCACCACAGGTTCTCGACCGTGGACCAGCTGTAGTACGCCGCGACGTCGGCGACGTAGTCCGCGAGCGGCTGCCCGTTCACCGCGACGACCCGGTCGCCCGGCGCCGGGACACGTTCGGACGTGGCGAACCGCGACGCGTCGAGGTCGGCGACGAAGACCCCGTAGGCGCCCGCCGTGCCGTAGTCGGCGGCGAAGCGGAGCGGCGCCTGGGTCTCGTCGTCGAGGCCGGGGACCTCCAGGCCGCCGTCCGACGGGACGACACGGAGGTGCCGGTCCCGGCGCGCGCCGCTGACCTTCGCGAGCGCGTAGTACAGGTCGACGTCGGACTCGGCCTCGAGCAGGTCGGGCGCGGCGGCGTCCATCTCCGCCAGCACGTCGAGACCGAGCCGCTCCTCCTTCGGGGGGGAGAACGCCTCCCGCCGCTCCGTCTTCTCCCGCAGCTCCGCGAAGAGCCGCGCGCGGGGGTCGTCCGCGTCGACGCCGCCCGGCTCGTCCGCGCTGTCCCCGGTGTCCGCGGGCGCGTCGCCCGGGTCGACGCCGACGTTCCCCGAGCCCGGGCGCCCGGGTCCCGAGTCGGCGCCCGAGGACGCCCCCGGCGGGCGGCACGCGACGATGGACAGGAGGAGCAGCAGGATCGAGGGGGTCGAGCGGGCGTAGGGCAACCGGGGGCTCCGACAGAGCGCGCTGTCGAGCGTCGTCCGGGGGGTCGGACAGCGCGCAGGCGTCGTGCGGCCAGCCGTACCGCGGGCTGGCGTGGGTGTCGGGCGCGCCCTCGTCACGAAACGTCACCATGGCTTGCCGTCGGCACGCCAATCGTGCAGAGCTTGCGCTACGCGCTTGACATGAGCGTGAACGTCACGGCGACGGCGGCGGTGTCGTACTGCGTGAGCACGATGATCCCCTCCTCGGTGACCGTACCGAGGGCGCAGGCGTACGCGTACGAGCCCGTCACCGCGGTGCAGACACAGATCGGCGGCTGCGCGAACGTCCGGAAGCGGGGGCCCCGGGGGCGCCCCGGACGTGCTGCCGCGATGCTCCGCTCGTATTGCCGAGCGCCATGGGTTGGCTCGAGCAGGCCTTCGAACAGCCGGGCGGCTCGTCCGCGTGCTCGACGAGTGGCTGCCGCCGTTCCCGGGCCCGCGGCTGGACTACCCGAGCCGCCGGCAGCTGCCGCCGCCGTTGCGGCCGTACGTGGAGTTCGTGCGGGAGCGGCCTGACGGACGCCGTCGCGTCGTGGTAGCGTTCCGCCGGCCATCCTTGGAGGTTCGGTGAGCAATATGGACGCGTCGGCAAAGCAGATCCTCGACACCTGGCAGCGGCACACGCTGGCGGAATTCGTCCACAAGGACGTCGACGCCGCGCTGGCGACGATGACCGACGACGCGTACGTGCTGCTCGTCCCGCCCGCGCTCGGCGGGGTGGGGAAGGTGGGCGTGCGCTCGTTCTACGCCGAGCGCTTCATCCCCCAGATCCCGCCGGATCTCGTCCCGACGCCGATCTCGCAGACCATCGGGCAGCACCGGCTCGTCGAGGAGGCGGTCTACCGGTTCACCCACTCGATCGTGATGGACTGGATGCTCCCCGGCGTCCCGCCCACCGGGAAGGTCGTGGAGATGGCGGTCGTCGGGATCATCACGTTCCGCGACGGGCTCGTCGCCTCGGAGCACCTGTACTGGGACCAGGCCTCCGTCCTCCTGCAGCTGGGTCTCCTCGAGCGGGGCGAGCTGCCGATCGTCGGCGCGGAGGCCGCGCGGCGGGTGTTGGAGCTGTCGGCTCTCTCGTGAACCGATCGGCGCGCCCGTGCCGACCGCGCGGGCGACGCCGGATCAGCCACCCTTGCAGGTCGTCGTGGCGTCGCAGTCGTCGTCGGTGGCGTTGCCGCACACCTCGGTGTTGCCGGGGTACACGTCCGGGTTCTCGTCGTCGCAGTCGCGCGACGCAAACACGCCGTCTCCGTCGGCGTCACTCGACTCCGGGCACACCTCGAATTCCAGCAGGTACCAGTTCTCGGCGTAGGTGGACGGAGCCGCGCAGTTCTTCGCCCACACCCAGTCGCCGCCGGAGGGCCCCGCGGCGCCGGTGCCCCACGTGGACGTGCACGTCGAGCTGGCCGGGTAGGTGCTGTCCGCCACCATCGGGCCGTACGCCGAGGTCGTCCAGGTGCTGGACGCGCCGTAGCTGGCCGGGCCCTCCGCGGCGACCTGCCAGAGGCCCAGGCCCGTGTCCCAGTCGCTCGTGGCCGCGCCCGGCACGATCACGCGGGCGTTCATCCCCGCGATGATGCTCCCGGTGTCCTCCGCGTACACGGCGATGGCGTGGGAGCCGGCGGAGGTGGTGGTGGTCAACGTGCTCAGCACCGACCAGCCCGCGCCGGAGCCCCAGGCCGCGCCGTCGAACCAGGCCTCCCAGGCGTCGTCCGCGGAGATGTGCAGCTCGATCTCGTAGCTGCAGACCGTGTCCTCGTCGACCAGCCCGTCGCCGTCGTTGTCCGCGCAGTCGCAGTCCTCCGTCTCGACGCAGTCGGCCACGCCGTCGCCGTCGGTGTCGGTGTAGCCTTCGTCGACGACGCCGTCGCCGTTGTTGTCGAGCCCGTCGCACTCCTCCCCGTCGACGCAGTCGGCGACGCCGTCCCCGTCGGTGTCGGCGTAGCCCTCGTCGACGGCGCCGTCGCCGGTGTTGTCGAGGCCGTCGCACTCCTCCTCGTCGACGCAGTCGGCGACGCCGTCCAGGTCGGTGTCGGTGTAGCCTTCGTCGACCGTGCCGTCGCCGTCGTTGTCGAGCCCGTCGCACTCCTCCGCGTCCACGCAGTCGGCGACGCCGTCCAGGTCGGTGTCGGCGTAGCCCTCGTCGACGGCGCCGTCGCCGT
>CAYWGD010000061.1:5475-43871 GCA_964457335.1 uncultured Enterobacteriaceae bacterium
GCCGTCGCCGTTGTTGTCGAGGCCGTCGCACTCCTCCCCGTCGACGCAGTCGGCGACGCCGTCCAGGTCGGTGTCGGCGTAGCCCTCGTCGACGACGCCGTCGCCGGTGTTGTCGAGGCCGTCGCAGTCTTCGACCTCGACGCAGTCGGCGATGCCGTCGAAGTCGGAGTCGACGTAGCCCTCGTCGACCGCGCCGTCGCCGTCGTTGTCCACGCCGTCGCAGGCCTCGGCCGCGGCTTCGGGGCACACCTCGATCTCGAGGTAGTACCAGTTCTGGGGATACCAGTCCTCCCGCCGGCAATCCGCGGCCCACACCCAGGGCGCGCCCGACGGGCTGTAACCCCAGGTCGCCGTGCAGTTGACTGCAGCCAGGAAGCCGCTGTCCGGCGACATGGACGCCGCGGCCGCGCCGGTCGTCCACGCGCTGCCAAACGCGATCGAGGGGTCGGTGAAGGTGCCGAGCCAGGCGCCTGAGCCCGTGTCGTAGTCCGTCGGCCCCTGGCCGGGCACCGTGAGCCGCGCGTTGAAGCCGGCGATCTGGCCGCCCGTGTCGCGCGCGTGCACCGCGACGTGGTGGGTCCCGCCGGGCAGGAAGAAGCTCTGGCTGTAGAGCGTGCTCCACCCCGACGAGCTGCCCACCCCGACGCCGTCGACGTAGACGTCCATCGTGTCGTCCGCCGAGCCCAACATCACGACCTCGTAGGCGCAGTCCACGCCCTCGTCGATCGCGCCGTCGCCGTCGTCGTCCTCGCAGTTGCAGGCCTCCTGCAGACAGTCCGCGACGCCGTTGCCGTCGGCGTCGAAGCCCTCGTCGACCGCGCCGTCGCCGTTGTTGTCGACGCCGTCGCACTCCTCTTCGTCCAGGCAGTCGGCGGTGCCGTCGCCGTCGGCGTCGCCGAAGCCCTCGTCGACGGCGCCGTCGCCGTCGTTGTCCACGCCGTCGCACACCTCCGTGTCCTCGTCGACGCAGTCGGCGATGCCGTCCATGTCCGTGTCGGCGTAGTCCTCGTCGACGACGCCGTCCCCGTCGTTGTCCACGCCGTCGCACACCTCGCAGCCGGGCGCGTCGCCCGTGTCGTCGTCGACCGAGGTGCAGCCCAAGGGGAGCGTGAGGGCGAAGGTGACGAGCAGCGGGCGGTACAGACGCATGACGAGGACCTCGATCGGGCCGTCACCGTATGCGGGGTCCGCGCGACTGTGACCCCAAGCGGATCCTAACGGGGCGGCGGGCGCCCCTCGCGCGGTGGTCGTAGGGGCGGTGACGGGGGCGGCGCCGGTCTTCCGGCGCCGGCGACTGAGGCGACCGCTCGGGCAACCAGGCCGCGACGGTCGCCCAGCTCTCTTCGCGAGCCCCGTGTCAGCCCACCTTCACGCTCAACCGCGCGACCCCGATCCGGAGCTGCCCCGTCCCCGCGCGGCGCTCGACGATCCCCGCGGCGTCCGGCACCCCGTGCGCGGCCAGCTCCTGGCGGGCGCGGTGGATCTGCACCTTCACGGTCTGCCGGTCGAGGCGGAGCATGCTCGCGAGCCGCTCCTCCGTGACCCAGCCACGCTCCCCCTCGGCTCGAGCCGGGGTGGCGCGCTCCGCGTCCGCGAGGCGCTCGCGCGCGAGGGTCAGCAGCAGGTAGTGGTGGCTGCGGGGCCGAAGCGGTCGCTCCACCGCCCCCGTGGACAGCGTCACGTCGACGTGCTCCTCGTCCGGGCTCACGCGGAACCCCAGCGCCAGGTTGGCGATCCGGTCGGACGCCACCGTGGGCGGGAGCACCGCCGGCAGGTGGAGGCGCCACCGCGCGCCGCCCGCCTCGACCACGTCCCCGTCCGCGACGAACCGGACGGCCCCGTCGGTCGCCTCGACCCGCCACCGGCCGTCCGCCGCGCGCGAGAGGGTGAGCTCGACGTGGTCGTCGTCGGGGAGCGCGAGCAGGTCCGCCGAGCCGGTCACGAGCCGATCGTCGTCGACGCACGCGGCCTGGACCGTCGCCGGCCCCGCGTCGACCAGCACCCAGGTGTGCGCGTCCACCGCGAACACGACCGTGTCCGACTTGCGCAGCGGGCGGCGGCCACCCGGCTCGAGGCGCTCCCCGTTGACCCAGGTGCCGTTCCGGCTGCCGAGGTCGCGCACCGTCCAGGCGTCCCCTTCCCACAAGAGCACCGCGTGCTCCCCGGAGACCTGGGGATCCACGATGCGGAGCTCGCAGCCGAGGCTGCGGCCGACCAGGGTGCGCGCGGCGAGCGCCACGCGGCGGCCGTCGGGCGACTGTCGGAGAATCCCCATCCCGCGCAGTCTACGGGATGCGCGTGGCCGCCCGCACCCGCTCCCACCCCGGCAGCGTGTGCAGGGAGGCCAGCTCCGCGCGGTGAACGGCGATGTCCGCCCACACCTCCGGCGCGGGCGCTCGCGTGATCGCCTCCTCGACGAGCCCGAACGCGTCGTCGCGGCGGCCCTGCGCGCCGCGCACCGCGGCGAGCTCGAGGAGCGCCGAGGCGAGGGCGGCGTCCACGTCGCCTCCGCCGCCGAGCTGGTCGGCGAGCGTCCGCGCGCGCTCGAGATCCAGCTCGGCGAGCGGCAGGCGGCCCGCGAGCCGCCACGCCCTCCCACGCGCGACGAGCAGCGAGAGGAGCTCCGGGCTGGGCGGGAACGCGTCGACGCCGCCGAGGTCGCGCATCAGCGCGGCCTGCCAGCGCTCGTCGTCCGGGTGATGGCGCACGGTCGGGCCCCACGCGGTCCAGAGCAGGCCGGGCCACTCCCGCCCCCCGGCCTCGCGGAGCCGCGTCACGAACCGCTCCCCGCGCGCCCGGAGCAGCACCGGCGCCCGCAAACGCACGACGCGAGCCCCCTCGCCCGACGCGAGCGCGGCGAAGCGGCGATCGGCCTCCGCCCACCGGCCCGCCTCGTCCAGCGCGAAGATTCGCAGGATCTCCGCGTCCGGCCCCTGCGCGCCGGCGAGCTCGGCGAGCGCGTCCGCGGGCCGCTGCGTCGCGAGCGCGCGCCGGGCCGCGGGCCACATCTCCGCGGGGGCGGCCCGCACCGTGGCGCCACGCACCACGATCCGGTGCACCGCCGCGTCGGCCACGCTCACGCCGTCTCGCGCCAGCCCACGCACCACGAGGACATAGTCGCCCGGCGGGGGCGCCGGCCGGAGCGACTGCCGGGCCTGGAAGTGCTCCGGGAGCCCTTCCCAGGTGCACGACCCCCATCCCGTCGACGCGTCGACGCCGATCCGCACCGTGACCCGATCCCCCCAGTCGGGACCGTCGCGTGGGATCCACCCGAGAGCAGGCGGCGTATCCGTCGTGAGCGAGCATCCCGGCGCCGTCGTCAGGTTCCCCGCGCCGCCGACGGCGCGGACCTGCGCGCCCCAGGCGTCGCGCCCTGCGGCGGCGGGCTCGAGCTGCACGTAGAGTCGGGCAGCCCACTCGAAGCGCTCGAGCGTCAGGTCGAGCTCGATCTGCAGCCAACGCCCGTCCCAGGTCAGCGGCACGCGGGCCACCACGCCGTCGTCCGCCTGTCGCACCCGGAGCGCCCCCTCGGCGGGGTCGTGCCAGGCCTGGAGCGGGTCGAGGACGTCGAACACGTCCGGCAGGCCCTCGGCGAAGTCGAGCGTCACGGAGGGTGCGCCCACGCGCTCCTCCAGGCGCGCCCGGGTCGCTTCGAGCTCGCCCCGCACCGCCGCCTCGAGCCCGTCCCCGGCCAGGAGCGCGTTCACGGCGTCGAGGGCACGCGGGTGCAGGAGCGCCCGCTCGAAGCAGCGCGCCGCGCCCCGGAGCGCCTCCACGCGCAGCGCCCCTGCGTCGGCCGCGGAGAGGTAACTGGAGGCCGCGAGGTCGGCCCGGCCCAGCTGCTCCTGGAGCTCGCCGATCCGGAGGCGGAGCTTCGCGCGCGCGGCGCCGGCCGGGGCCTGGAGTGCCTCGTCCTCCAGCGCCCCGACCCCTTCCGCGACCAGCCCCATGCGCACGAGGGCTTCGGCGCGGAGCACCCCGGGGTCGTCGTCGCGGATCGCCGGCTCGGCCGGCTCGGGCAGCACGGGGAGGTGGTCGGTCCCCGCGCCCACGATCCACGCCGCTCCGTCGGGCTCCACCAGGTGGAGCTCGCCCTCGCCGTCACCGTCCATGTCGGCCGCGCCGACGAGCCGCGCGCCGGCGATCGTGGCGTCGACGAAGCCGCCGTCCGGGAGCTGGCGCGCCACGACCGTCACCTCGCCGCAGTTCACGGCGACATCGTCGAGGCGGTCGCCGTCGAGGTCCGCGACCTGGAGGTCGATACACTCCGACTCGGTCGGCAGGTACCACGCCGTCCGAAACCGGGCGCCGTCCCAGTCGAGTGCGTAGATGCCGCGGGGCTCGCCGAACGGGGTCTCCGGCGGGAGCCCGGATCGGCTCGGCCAGACGTCGGCGCGCACGACGACCATGCGGCGCCGTCCTCCGGGCCCACGGATCACCACGCCGTCCTGCACGTCGCCGAGCTTCCGGCGGCCGAGGAGCGCCAATTCACCGCTCCCGTCGCGCCCGAGCATCCGCACGTCGTACGCCCCGAACGCGCCGCGGGCCTGCCAGAGCTCCGAGCGACCGTCCCCGTCGAAGTCGCCCCACCCCAGCCCGAGGAACGCCGAGTTCTGCTGGTTGGAGGCCGGGTGCGGCGCGCGGACGCGCCAGGTCCCCTCCGCGTCCGGCGCGACGGAGACGAGGTGACGGCCCGGGGCGCGGGTGCCCACGAGGAGCTCCCGGACGCCATCCTCGTCGAGATCGGCGAGGATCGTCGGCTTGTACTGGGACTCGGGCCAGTGCGCCAGCTCGCGGGGCCGTCCGCGCCCGCCAACGTCGTAGAGCGCCGCCTCGCGCGTGTCCCAGACGAGGACGAGCGGCAGGTCGGCGGAGACCTGGAAGGGCCGCGGGAAGCCCGCGTGGCGCCCGCCCGGCAGCGTCAGCGCTTCGCGACGCTGGAGCGCGAGATCACCGGCGCGGACGATCGCGAGCCGGCGACCGTCTTCGTGGAGGAGGATCTCCGCCCGGCCGTCCGCGTCGACGTCGAGGTTGCCGACCACGACCGTGTCGGGGGCGGTCCGCGTGGCCCGACCGAGGGCGGCCAGCAGCGGCGCGATCCCGTCCCGCCGATCGAAGCGCGACCCCGCGGCGAAGTCGCGACGGCTGTACTCCCGGGCCGCCTCGAGTGCCCGCGAGGCTTCCGTGGAGACGCCGCGCTCCCGCATGGTCTGGACGGCCGCGCCGAGTCCGGCCCAGTCGTGGCGGCGCGCCAGCGACGCGGCCAGCCCGACGAGCGCCTGGTTCGCGTCGTCGTCGTGCCGGGCGGACGCCCACGCGTGCGCGAGCGCGTCCCGATGGGCGTCGCCCTCGTCGAGGCCCGCGAGCCGGTCGGCCCGCGCCAGCCACGCCCGCGCGATCGCGCGCGTGCCCTGGTTCTCGGGGAGCTCGACGAAACCGCGGAACGCGCGCTCCGCCGCGCCCTCGTCCCCCGCGGCGAGCGCGGCCCGCACGGTCTCCTCGACGGTCGCGAGCCTGCCCTCCGCGGCCTCCTCCCGCCGCCACTCCTCCCGGGCGGAGAGCCCGGATCGCGCCCCGACCCCGAGCGCCCCGATCGCGACGAGCAGGCCGGCGACCGCGAGCCGCTCCCGGTGGCGTCGGAGCGCCCTCCGCACGATCGTCCCCATCGACGGCCGCGCCTCCACCGCCCGCTGCCCCGCGGCCACGCGCGCCAGGTCCGCCGCGAAGGCGCCCATGTCGGTGTACCGATCGACCGGATCGGCCGCCAGGGCCTTGTGCACCACGAGCGCGAGCTCGGCCGGGACCCCGGCCGCGACGGCGTCCAGGCGCGGCGCAGCTCCCCGCAGCAACTGGTGGCGGATCTGCGCGTCGTGCTCTCCGGTGACGTACGGACGCCCCGACAACAGCTCGTACAGGACGGCCCCGAGCGCGTAGATGTCGGCCGCCGGCCCGGCGGGGAGCCCGCGCGCCTGCTCGGGCGCCATGTACCGGGGCGTGCCGAGCACCTCGCCCGCCTGTGTGAGTGTCCCGTCGGCCACGAGCTCCCGCGCGAGCCCGAAGTCGGCGAGGCGCACGCGCCGGCCGTGCTCGAGGAGCACGTTCCCCGGCTTCACGTCGCGGTGCACGATCCCCTGGCCATGCGCGAAGGCGAGCGCGTTCGCGAGGTCGATCCCCCACCCGATCGCCACGCGGGCGCTCACCAGCCCCCGCTCGCGGAGGAACGTGGCGAGATCGGGGCCGTCGACGAGCTCCATCGTGTAGAACAGCCGCCCCTCGTGCTCGCCCACGTCGTGCACGGCGAGGAGCGTCGGGTGATCGAGCCGTGCGAGCGCGGCGATCTCGGTCCGGAACCGCCGCTCGTGGCCGCGGGCGCCGTGGAGCATCCACTTCAGCGCGACCGGCCCGCCCCCATCGACCCGCTCGGCCCGGTACACGATCCCCATGCCGCCACGACCGAGCTCGCCGAGGATGCGGTACGGGCCGATCCGCCCGTCCGGCGGGAGGGACGGCGCGCGCGCGGGGACGGCGTCCAGGGTTGGATCGCTGCCCGGCGGCGGATCGTCGGTGCGCGCGTTCGGGAGCCGCGCGGTCACCTCGCGCGCGCTGGGGCGAGTGGAGGCGGTGGCGGCGGTCATCTCGCGGACGAGCGCGCGGATGGACGCGGGGACGCCCGGCCCGGGATCGAGGGGCGCCCCGCTCGCCTTCTGCTCAGCCAGGTGCTCGGGTGGCACGTCGGCCCAGGCCGGCCGCCCGGCGAGCAGCTCGTACAGCACGACGCCGAGCGCGTAGACGTCCGCCTTCTCGGGCGTCGCTGGCCCGCCGAGCCACCACTCCGGGGGGGCGTACCGCGGCGTCGTGGGGTTCCGGTCTCCGACACGAGTGAGGCGGGAGGCCTCGACAGCGGCGGCGACGCCGAAGTCGACGAGCACCGCCCGCCCGTACGCGTCCACGAGGACGTTGCCGGGCTTCACGTCGCGGTGGGCCACGCCGCGGGAGTGGGCGTAGGCGAGCGCCTCCGCCACCTGGGCGCAGACGTCGAGCGCGAAGCCCACGGCTACGGTCGCGCTCGCGGTGACCGCCGCCAGCGGCCGCCCGGCGGCGAGCGCCATCACGAGCCACGAGGCCCCTTCGCTCTCGCCCGCCTCGATCAGCGGCACGATGGAGGGGTGCTCGAGGCTCCCGAGGACCCGGACCTCGCGTGCGAAGCGCGCCCGGGCGATGGCGTCTCCCACGGTCCGCAGGAGCTTCAGCGCGCGCGGTGGCCCCTCCGCGTTCGCCGCCCGGCAGCGGTACACGACCCCCGAGGCCCCCTCCCCGAGCGGCCAGTCGACAATCCACCCGCCGAGCCGAGTCCCGGACGGGAGGTACCGGGAGGGCACCGGCTCGTGGGAGGTCAACACGCGCGGATGGTAGCGGACGGGGGCGTCGACCGGAAGCGGCAGGCGCGCCGCCCTTCGCACGGTCCCATCGACCGCGGTCAGACGGGCTGAAACCGGGCGAAACCGACGAGCACGGCCGAGCGGGTGACGCTCGGGTCGTGGAGATGACCCATGGACTTCGGTGAACACCTGCTCGAGGCGCGGCGCTCGTTCCGACTACAACGCCAATTCGATCCCGCGGTCCCGCGGGTGGCGGGCGAGCCGGTCCTCGGTAGCCTGCGCGCATTTCGAAACGACGCGTTCGGGGTGTTGAAGCACGCCGACGCGCTCGGAGACGTGGCTCGCGTGGACCTCGCCTATCGCGCGGTGTGGTTCGTGAAGCACCCCGACGCCGTCGCCGAGCTGCTCGAGACCCAGGACGACTGGGAGCGGAGCCCCGGCCTCGCCCCGCTCCTCGGGCGGAACCCGCTCACGACCAACGGCGAGGAGTGGGTGAAACACCGGCAGTTCGCGCAGCCGTCGTTCCACCCGCGGATGACCGACCGCGCCACCTCCGCGTTCGCGCAGGACGCCGCGCCACTGGTGGCGGATTGGGAGCGATTTGCCAGGGACGGCGCCGAGGTCGACCTCGCGCGTGAGATCGTGCGCGTCTTCGCCCTGTGCGCGGGCCGCGCGTTCGGGCTCGAGCTGACCCCGGAGGAGGCCGACGCCTTCCCGGCCGCCGCGCTGCGGCTCCAACGTTGGGCGTTCGGCGTGGTCGCCGGAGGTGCGCGGCGGACGGCGCAGGTGGACAGCGACATGGCCCTGCTGGAGGGGATCGTCCGCCGCGCGATCGACGCGCCCGCGGCGCCGGATCGGCCTCCCAGCTACGTCGAGCGTCTCCGGCAGGACCTCGACATGCCACGGGAGGCGCTGCGTGACCACCTGATGCTGCTCCTGCTGGCGCCCGCGGACAACCCTCCCAACGCCGCGGCGTTCGTCCTGTGGACGCTGGCGCGCCACCCCGCGTGGGAGGAGCGTGTGCGCGCCGAGGTCGCGGAGGTCCTGGGAGGCGCGATCCCGACCCCCGAGGCGCTCGCCCGGATGCCGGTGCTCGAGCGCGTCGTCCAGGAGACGCTCCGGCTCTACCCACCCGTCTGGATCCTCGCCCGCGTGGCGCGCCGCGACACGCAGCTCCACGGGCACCCGGTGCGACAGGGCGCCATGGCGTTCTCGCCACCGTACTTCGTGCATCGCCACCCCTCCGCGTGGGAGCACCCGGAGGTCTTCGACCCCGACCGCTTCCTGCCCGCGGCGGTCGAGCGCCGGCACCGCTACGCGTACATCCCCTTCGGCGCGGGTCCGCGCATGTGCATCGGCGCCCGCATCGCCACGCTGGAGGTCCGGGCGTTCGTGGCCCTCTTCCTCCAGCGCCTCCGTGTCACGTGGGTGGAGGATTCCCTCCCGCTCGAGGGCCTGTTCGCCCTGCGCTCGCGAACCGGGATCCGGGCCCGCCTCGCCACGGTGGCGTGACATGGAACCCCTCCCCTTCATGCTGTTGCGGTCGGGTCTCTTCAACGGGCTCGCCGCGGAGCGCTTCGCCGCGCTCTTGAACGAGGTCGACCCGGTGGACGTGCGCGCGGGGGAGATCCTGTTCGCCGAGGGCGACCCCGCGGACGGGTTCTACGTGGTGGTGTCCGGCGCGTTGGAGGTCTTCACCACGACCGAGGACGCCGCGGAGATCGTGCTCGCCCGACCGTCCCCGGGCGAGCACGTCGGCGAGCAGGCCGTGCTGGCGGGCAGCGCCGCGGGTCGCATGGCGAGCGCGCGCGGGCTCGCCGACCGCTCGCTGGTGGCGCGCATCCGGGCGGACGTGCTGGGGGAGCTGTGCGAGCGTGCGCCCGACCTCCGCGAGCGCCTCATGACCCTCGGTGCGCGGAGGCGGGAGGAGCGTCTCGCGCGTCGGACGGACCTGGTGCGGCGGCTCGTCGAAGGCGGGCTGGGCGAGGAGCGCGTGCTCCGAGACGGGCATGTCCTCTACCGAGAGGGGGACCCCGGGGGCACGGTGTACGTCGTCCTCGCGGGCCGCGTCGAGCTGTTCGTCGACCGCGACGGCGGGCCTTCGCGGGTCGCCGGGTTGGGCGCGGGCCTGTGCGTGGGAGAGCGCGACGAAGAGACCCGCGCGGCGACCGCCATCGTGGACGGGCCTTCCCGCGTGCTGGAGGTTGCACGGGCATCCTTCCTTGACGTCCGCGAGCGGTTCGCCAGCGTGCGCCAGCACCTGGCCACGTTGGAGAAGTTGTGGGCGCTTCCGCACCGCGGATTCGTCACCCGCCACCTCGACACGGCCGAGGGCGCGCCCTGTGTCACCCAACGCTTCGGACTGACCGGCGACGACATCCTGGTCGCATCGTTCGGGATGGGTGACGGGCCCGTTCGGCTAGCGGCGCGCGGTGAACCCGTCCGCAACATCGTGACACCGGACGGGCTCGTACAGTTGGGAGTTGGCGCGGACGGGCGGATCTGCCGCATCGAGGCGCGAGAGAGTGTTCCCCTCCTGTCGCCGCTGCTCACCCGCGCCATCGAGCGGGAACCGCTGTCTTCCGTCGAGGAGGCGCAGGTCGTCACCTCGGGAACGCTCGACGCGCTCGGGGACGACGCGATCCTGTGCACGTGCTTGCGTGTGTCCCGCGGCACGGTGCGTGCGGTCATCCAAGCCGGCGCGGCCGACCTCCGGGGGATCCAGGACCGGACCGGGTGCGGGAGCTCCTGCGGCTCCTGCGTGCCCGGGGTGCTCGAGATGCTGGGCGAGGTCGCCTGGCTCCCGATCGTGGTCGGCCGCGTCGAGGAGCTGACCCCCGACGTCCGCCGCGTCCACCTCGCTCGACCGAACGGGCAGGCCCTCCCTCCGGCCAGGCCCGGTCAGCACGTCGTCTTGCGGGCAAACGTCGCCGGCCGGCGGATCGAGCGCCCCTACACCCTCTCCGGCGCCGCCGGTGCCCCCTGGGAGGTCACCGTCCGACGCGAGCCGGGAGGGGTGTTCTCGGGGTGGTTGTTCGAGCGCGCCACGAAGGGGGTGACCCTGGAGGCGTCGAGCCCGCGCGGTGACTACGTCTGGGACGGAGGGCCGGCGCCGATCGTGTGCTTCGTCGCCGGGATCGGCGTGACACCGGCGCTCGCGTTCGCACGCACGCTCCTTCGCGAGGGCTGGCCCCACCGAATGGTGATCGACTGGTCGACACGGACAGCAGACTCCGCGATCCTCGGCGAGCTGGCGAGCGCGCTGCCGTCCAACCTCTCCCTGACGCAACGCGTCACGGGCGTCTCGGGGCGCATCGGCGGCGCCGACGTGTCGGCCTGGGTGCAGCGCCTCCCCGGCGCCGTGTTCTACCTGTGCGGACCGGAGGACTACGTGAGCGCCGTCGCGGGGTGGTTGGCGGACGCGGGTGTACCGGAGACCCGGGTGCGCGTCGAGCGCTTCACGCCCGTCGGCGCGCCGATCCGACCGGTCGAAGCCGCCCAACGGTCGCGGATCCCGCAGCGCGCCGCCCCGGCACGCGCGGTCGGCGGGGCGGCGGTCCCGTCCAGGGTGGGCCGCCTGCGGCTGCTCGTGGACACGCTCCAAGCCTGGACCGGAGCGTGAAGCACGCGGTGCGGCGCGCCTTCCCGTCCAACGGGCGCCCGGTCGTGGTGGCGCACCGGGGCGGCGCCTGGCCGGGCTCCCCCGGAGAGCAGACGCTTGCCCACTTCGAACGCGCGGCAACGTCGGGAGCGGACTACATCGAGGTCGACCTGCGGCTCACAGCAGACGGCCGGATCGTTTGCGTCCACGACGCGGAATACGCCGGGAGGCGCGTCGCGGCGGTGGGGTACGAGGAGCTCGCGGCGGCGTCGGCCACGGGCGCCGGCAGACCCGCGCTCCTGTCGGAGCTCTTGGAAGTGGCACGTGGACGCATCCGGCTCGACCTCGAGCTCAAGGTCGGCGGCTTCGAGGAGCAGGTCCTCGCGGAGGTGCGCGCCGGCTTCGATCCCGCCGACGTGATCTACAAGAGCTTCGACGACGGCGTGGTCCGGCGGTTGAAGGGCCTGTCCCCCGAGAGCGTGGCCGGCCTCCTGCTGGGCGTCCCGCGCCCGCGCCACGGCGTTGTCACCCGTGTCACCGAGCTGTTCCCCGAGCTGCGCCTCTTGCGTTGCGGCGCCGACTTCGTGTCACCGAACTGGCGGCTCCTGCGCGCAGCGTTCGTGTACAGGATGCGCCGGCTCGGCTACCCGGTGCTCGTGTGGACCGTGAACGAGGCGGCCCTGCTGGCGCGCTGCGCGATGGTCGACGGCATCGTGACGGATCGGGTGGCGGACGCGCTGGCGGTGCGTTGCCGGCGCCCTGCGGCCCGTTGACGCCCACCACGCGGGCGCCGGGCGACGTCACCCAGCGGTAGAGGTCCTCGACGAGGTTCACGCGGCCGACATACCACGCCGCCTTCATTGTATACACGAGCTCCGGCCACTCCTGCAACCGTTGTTTTATCCCGTATACAGGCCGACAATCCCGCTCGATGCGCGCCTGCGGGGGCGCTCGGGCCGGATAGCCCGTGCCGCTCACGGGAGGGCGAGATGCAGGACCATGCGGTGGTGATCGCGGGCGGCGGGCCGACGGGCCTGATGCTGGCCGGCGAGCTGGCATTGGCGGGCGTGGACGTGGCGATCGTGGAGCGACGTCCGGACCAGGCGCTCGCGGGCCACCGCGCGGGGGGCCTGCACGCGCGGACGATCGAGGTGTTCGACCAACGCGGCATCGCCGAGCGCTTCCTCGCCGAGGGGCAGACCGCGCAGGTCGCGCAGTTCGAGGGCGTCACCCTCGATCTCAGCCGGTTTCCCACTCGCCACCCCTATGGCCTCGGGTTGTGGCAGAACCATATCGAGCGCATCCTCGCCGCGTGGGTGGGCGACCTGCCTGTCCAATTCTACCGCGGGTGCGAGGTGACAGGCTTCACGCAGGACGGGAGCGGGGTCACGATCGAGGTGTCCGGCGGCACCTCCCTGCGCGCCCACTACCTCGTCGGGTGCGACGGGGGCCGCAGCCTCGTCCGCAAGGTCGCGGGCATCGACTTTCACGGCCTGGATCCGACCACGAGCTGGCTCATCGCCGAGGTGGAGACGACGGAGCCACCCAAGCTCGGCTTCCACCGCGACGCCCGCGGCGTCAACCACGCCATGGGCCCCGTGAAGCCCGGCGGTCCCGTGCGGATCGTCCTGACCGAGCTCCAGGTCGGCCCTCCGACCGAGCCCACTCTCGACGACGTCCGCACGGCACTCGTCGAGGTCTACGGCACGGACTTCGGGGTCCACAGCCCCACCTGGATCTCGCGCTTCACCGACGCCACCCGCCAGGCCGCGGCCTACCGCGATCGGCGCGTCCTGCTGGCGGGAGACGCCGCGCACGTGCATCCCCCGCAGGGCGGGCAGGGCCTCAACACCGGCGTGCAGGACGCCGTGAACCTGGGGTGGAAGCTCGCCCAGGTGGTCCACGGGACGTCCCCGGACAGCCTCCTCGACACCTACCACACGGAGCGCCATCCCATCGGGGCCCGCGTCCTGCGCTCCACGATGGTGCGCGTGGCGCTCATCCGCCCCGACGAGCGCACGAAGGCCGTCGTCGACGCGCTCACCGACCTCCTGCGCATGGAGGAGCCGAACAAGCGCTATGCGGGCATGATCTCCGGCCTCGACATCCACTACGACCTCGGCGAGGGCCACCCGCTCCTGGGACGGCGCATGCCCGACCTGGACCTCGTCGTCGACGGCGTTCCGCTGCGGCTCTACACGCTGCTGCACGCCGCCCGCCCCGTGCTCCTCGACCTCGGAACGCCATGCGGCGTGGATCCCGGACGATGGACGGATCACGTCCGGTTGGTCGCCGCGGATTTCCGTGGCACGTTGGAGATCCCGGTGCTCGGGGTTGCCACCACGCCGACGGCCGTGTTGATCCGGCCCGACGGGCACGTCGCGTGGGTCGGGGAAGGCTCGTCGGAGGGGCTCGTGGAGGCGTTGGGGAGGTGGGTGGGCCCGGCCGCGTGAACCCGGCCCGGTCGAGTGCGCGGGCACCGGGCGTTCTGTCTAGTGGTTGGACTGGTGGGATTCGGCCGAGCGTAGAACCGCTCCGCGGCGGCATCCTTCGCATCGACAATCACTCCCACACAACCCACCGCCTCTGACGCGCCGAGCACGCGCACAAGCGCGTCGACCAAGAGCGTCTCGCCGAATCCGCGCCCCTGGTCCGCTCGTCCACGGCGAGGCGACCGGCCAGGGCGACGGGAAGCGGGTAGCGGGGAAGCCGGGCACGCAGGACCGCGCTGATCGCGTCAGCTTGCACCGACGCCATCGACAGCGTGTAGAACCCGCACACCACGGGGAGGCCCTCCACCCCGGCCCGTAGCGCGAAGCAGCGGCTGACCCCCGCCCGGTCGTCAGGTAGCGCGTGCCGGGCGAAGTAGTCAGTCCCCGTCTACGTCGCCGGGGCTCACCATGCCGTAGGGGAGGCTCATCTGGAGGTCCGGACCCCAGTGCACGAGCGTGAAGACCTCCTCCATCGTGGCGCCGTCACCAGCGAGGGCCTCGGGGCCCGCTGCGACCGCGAGCCCGTACGGCGCCGCCTCCATCGACACCTCGGGGAGCCCATCGCCGTCGAGATCGGGGAGGATCCGGGGTTCGCTCGACCACTCGTCCCAGTTCGCCGGGTCGTCGGTGCTGTCCCGCCCATCGCAGGCGGACAGGCCGATTGTGGTTTCATCCCCGGCTGCGAAGCGACCACTGGCGCCGGCCCGCCCTGGGAGGACGTAGAGCCGGGCCACGTCGTAGTAGCCGGCGCCGCTCTGCCAGACGAGCGCGTCCGCCAGCCCGTCCCCGTCGAGATCCTCGCCGCCCTCTACGTCGTGCCCGAACCCGAACCCCGGGAACTCCTCGGCCCACACCGCGTCCGAACCCTCCTCGACGGGCAGCCCCTCCCGCGGCCAGCGCGACTCCGGGCCGCGGACGAGGAACGCGCGTCCGAGCGTGTCGTAGTACGCGATGGCCGAGAGCCACAGGTCGCGCTCGCCGTCCCCGTCGAAGTCGCCCGCGTCCACGATGCTGCCGCCCAGCACCGCCGTGTCGTCGCCGAGCCAGAAGCCGACCGTGTACGCGCTCCAGTCGTCGTCGGGCTTCGAGGGGAGCCCCTGCAGGATGCCTTCGATCCCGTTGTCGACGAGCTCCCCGGTGGGCGAGGTCCAGCGGAACTGGCTGAAGCGGGAGCGGGCGGCGCCGTTGTCCGTCTGGATCCAGAACGCCGCGGTCTCGGTCGTGTCGCCGATGAAGGAGTTCCCGAGCCGCGACGCGAGGTCCACCAGCCCTACGCACTTGCCGGCGGGCGCCGGCTCACCGTCGCAATCCTGGTCGGTGCCGTCGCACCAGTCCGGCTCCGACGCCCCCGGGTACACGGAGGCGTCGGTGTCGTCGCAGTCCTCGGGCGCCAGGTAGCCGTCGCCGTCGGCGTCCTCCGGCGCCGTGGTTCGTGCAACCGCGGTGGTCTCAGGCCGCGCGGTGGTGCAGCAAGGGGCCAGGAAGGTTCGCCCGCGCAACGCGACGCATGGCGCGGAATACGAGTCCCCTGTTCGCCTACGCCGATCCCGCGCTCCGCTTTGTTCAACCCAGATTTCTGCCGCCGCGCATTTGGTTGGGGCGGTTGGACGATCATAGAACCTTCTGGGTAGACCCGGACGAACGGTCGGTCCGGAATTCGAGATGCTGATGGCGGGGAAGTAGGCGATCGGCCGCGCGCGACCCGGGAGGGCGAGAAGGACGCGTCGGTGCCCGGGGAGTCCTGGCGAGCATTCCAGGCTCTCGACGACAGCTCCCGCAAGTCGAGGTTCAGATGTTGCAGATACAGCGGATGGTGCGTATAGTCCGAAGTGAGGTGCTCTCATGACCGACATCGCACTCCACGTCCCCTCTCCTGCCGACGCTCGGGGCGCCGACGAGGCGCTGCGAGCCCTCGAGGGCGAGGGCGACGCACGGGCCGTAGTCCGCGCAGCGGGAGCCCCGGAGTCGGCGGCAGTCGAGTTGCCGGCCGAGGCGCGTACGCTCCTCCTCCGGATTCTCGGCCACATGGCCAATGGGGACGCGGTTACCGTGGTTCCCGTGGCGGCGGAGGTGACCGCACAACAAGCGGCCGAGATTCTCGGCGTCAGCCGTCCGTTCGTGATCCGCCTCGTGGACGAGGGCAAGCTCCCCTGCCGCCTCGTGGGAACCCACCGCCGCATTCCGCTGACCGATCTGCTCGCTTTCAAACAGGCCAACCGCGCCGAGCGGCGCGCACTCGCGGCGGAGCTCACAGCGGAGGCTCAGGACCTCGGCTTCGACTACAAGTGATTCCCGTCGCCGTGTACGACGCCAACGTGCTCTATCCGAGCGCGCTCCGGGATTTCCTCATCCGCGTGGCGATCGAGGACTTGGTCAGGGCGCGTTGGAGCGAGCGAATCCTCGACGAGGTGTTCCGGAACATCATGGCGAATCGTCCCGACCTGGATCGCGGGCGTCTCCAAAGGACGCGGCAGCGCATGTGCGCCGCTGTGCTCGACTGCCTGGTGGACGGGTACGAGGAGTTGGAGCCTGCGATCACCCTCCCCGACCCGGACGACCGCCACGTGGTCGCCGCGGCAATCCGCGCTGGTGCAGGCATCATCGTCACCTTCAACCTACGAGACTTCCCGGAAGCCGAAGTTGCCCGGCACGGCGTGGTCGCGATGCACCCGGACGCGTTCGCGATGGAGTTGCTCGCCAGGCATCCCGCGGCGATCCTGGAGGTCGTTGCGATGCAGGCCGCGGACCTGAAGTCGCCGCTACACACGGCGATGGACGTCGTCACCGCGCTAGAGCGATCCGGTCTCACACGCTTCGGTGCCGCTACGCGGGCTGGCGGCTTGCTCGCATGACTGCTCGGCGATCGGAGGCTTGAACCTCGACCATCCACTGCCGAGCATATGGTTGGGGCGGCTGGACTCGAACCAGCGATGACCGGAATCAAAATCCGGTGACTTACCAACTTGTCGACGCCCCAGCGTACATCGCGCTTAACCCGGCCCCGTCCGCCCGGCCAGCCCACCCGCCGGGCGGCTCGGCGCGGCCGTGGCGGAGAGCCCGGCCGCGCGACAGGGCGGCCGCGATGGAGTACGTCGGAGGCATGGCCGCCTCCCCTCGCCTTGCGCCGGCCCGCAGGGCCGCCGTCCTCCCGCTGCTCTTACTGACCGCGATGCTGCCGGCCGCGGGCTGCCTCCAGCGGATGGTGGTGGACGCGCTGAGCCCGAACGAGGGGTTCGACGACTTCCGGGTCCCCGCCCCGCCCGTCTACACCGACGACGCGGCGTGGACGGCGCTGCCGGGGCGAGCGGACGAGGCGGACGCCGCGCTGGCCGCGTCCCCGGCCGCCGCCCCCGGGACGACCCGGGCGGACGTGTTCTACGTGCACCCCACGTCGTACGTGGGGGCTGGGTGGGTCGCGCCGGTCGACGACGAGGCGCTCAACGACGCGACGGACCGCGGCTCCACCCGCATCCAGGCGAGCGCGTTCAACGCCTGCTGCGACGTGTACGGCCCCCGCTACCGGCAAGCCAACGGCACCGCGTTCTTCGACCCCTCCCCCGATGGGAACCGGGCCATCGAGCTCGCCTACGCGGACGTGCGGGCCGCCTTCCACGCCTTCCTGGCCCGGCGCGACCCCGCGCGGCCCTTCCTGCTCGTCGGGCACTCGCAGGGCGCGGTCCTGGGCACGCGCCTCCTGGTGCGGGAGATCGCGCCGGGGCCGCTCCGCGAGAAGCTCGTCGCCGCCTGGCTCATCGGGGCCCCGCTCACGGTCGACACGCTGGCGCGCGACGCCGCCGGTGTGCCCGTGTGCGCGTCGCCCACCCAGACGGGGTGCGTCATCGGCTACAACGCCCGCAGCCCCCACTACCAGCCGGGCGTGTTCGAGGTCCGGGACCTCGACAGCGCGGGCGGCCCCCGCGTGTGCGTCAACCCGATCACCTGGACGCTCGACGACGCCGCCCCGGCCAGCCGGAACGCGGGCGCGGTCTTCCTCGACGCCGAGCCGCCCGTACACATCGCAGCGTTCGCCGGCGCGAGCTGCGTCGACGGGACGCTGGTGGTGACGGACGTGCACCGCCCGCCGCGGGACTTCCTCAGCGGGGTCCTCGACCGCGCGCTCGGGGGCGGAAACCACCACGCCATCGAGTACCAGATGTTCTACGCCGACCTCCGCGCCAACGCCGCCACGCGCGTCGACGCCTGGTTTGCCGCCCACCCGGCGCCCGCGTCAGCCCCGCTGCCCGACGCCCCCCTGCCGTAGCTTGCGGATGGCACCCCGCATCCCCTCCACCGACAAGTGGAACATGGGGACGTTGTTCCCGATCGCGCGCACGGTAGGGTGATCCCAGTAGCGCGGCGGATCCGGGTTCAACCACACGCTCGCCGGCGCCTTCCGCGCGAAGCGCTGCACCCAATCCAGCCCGCTCGGCCCGGTGTCACCGAAGCCGGTGTTGAAGAGCTCCCACGGCGCCATGGAGGCGTCACCCACGAAGATGACACGGTGCTGCGGCGTCAGGTCCCGCACCACGTCGGCGGTGAGCCGGCGTTCGTAGGTCGCGTAGCTCTTGTACAACCAACGGTAGGGCGCGTTGTGGAAGTAGAGCGCGTCGAAGGTCTTGAAGATCTTCATCTCCGACGCCGCGGTGAACAGGCGGGACACCAACGCGGCGTGCGGCTCCATCGAGCCCCCCACGTCCATGAGCAACAACAGCCGCACCCGGTTGACGCGCTCCTTGGAGTAGGCGAGGTCGATCTCGCCGCCGCCCTTGGCCGTCTTGCCGATGGTGGCGTCGACGTCGAGCTCCTCGCGCCCCTCGCGCGCGAGGTTGCGCAACAGCGCCATGGCGACCTTGAAGTCGCGCACCGACAGCGTCATGTCCGTGCGGTACTCGCCCCAGCGACGCTCCTGCGCCACCTGCACCGCCCCGCGCCCCTTGCTCTCCCCGCCGATGCGGATGCCCTGGTCGCTCCGCCCGTTGTTCCCGAACGGCGAGGCGCCGCCGGTGCCCACCCAGTAGTTGCCGCGGTCGTGCCGCTCCTTCTGCTCGGCGAGGCGCTTCTCGAGCTCCTTCTTCATCTCCTCCAGGCTCTCGAAGCCCGGGGGCACGCGCTCCCCCTCGCCGGCCTTCGCGTCCTGGAGCCACTCCCAGAGCGCGTCCTTCAGCTTGGGTGGCAGATCCACGTCCTTGAACGTGGCGCTGAACGCGAGGTCGAAGGCGTCGTAGTGCGCCTCGCTGTGAACCAGCACGGCACGCGCGAGGTAGTAGAGCCCGTCGAGGTCGTCGACGAGCCCGGACTCGAGCCCGCGCAGGAACGCGAGCCACTCCCCCACCCCCACGCCCAGGCCCTGCGACCGGAGGTTGAAGAGCAGCCGGAGCAGGATCACCGCTTGTTCCGGGCGAGCTCGAGGTCGGCCTCCTGCTTGAGCAGGATGCCCGGGAACGGGAGCTTCGCCGTGATCTCCTCGGGCGGCACGCCCGCCCGCGCGAGCACGGCGAGCCAGTCGACGAGCTCGCTGGTCGACGGCTTCTTG
Organism: uncultured Enterobacteriaceae bacterium; assembly: GCA_964457335.1. Taxonomy (GTDB): domain Bacteria; phylum Myxococcota_A; class UBA796; order UBA796; family SXON01; genus CAJBVW01. The sequence continues at coordinate 24,481 of CAYWGD010000061.1, forward strand.
CGGATCCCGTCGAGCCGGCGCAGGCCGTAGAAGCGCTGGAACGCCGCCTCCACGAGCTTCTCCGAGAGGTTCGGGAGGTGCACGTCGACGATGCGCTTCATCCGGTCCCGGTCCGGGAACGCGATGTAGTGGAACACGCAGCGCCGCAGGAAGGCGTCGGGCAGCTCCTTCTCCGCGTTGGACGTGATGATGACGATGGGACGGTGCTTGGCCCGCACCACCTCGTCGAGCTCGGGCACGTGGAACACCATCTCGTCGAGCTCGCGCAACAGGTCGTTGGGGAACTCGAGGTCGGCCTTGTCGATCTCGTCGATCAGCACGACCATGCGGTGGTCCGCGGCGAACGCCTGGCCGAGCACGCCCATCCGGATGTAGCGGCGGATGTCACGCACGTCGCCTTCGCCGAAGCGCGCGTCGTTCAGGCGCTGCACCACGTCGTAGTGGTACAGGCCGTCGACGGCCTTGGTGGTCGACTTGATCGACCACGTGAGCAGCGGGAGGCCGAGCGACTCCGCGACGGCCGCCGCGAGGACGGTCTTGCCCGTCCCGGGCTCCCCCTTCACCAGGAGCGGGCGTCCGAGGACGATGGAGGCGTTGACGTCGGCCAGGAGGCCTTCGTCGGCGATGTAGCGACCGGTGCCGGTGAAGCTGGACTGCATGGCCGGCCCATTATCGTGGCGAGCAGAATCGTGAGCCGGTCGCGCAGCGTCCGGGCCGGGGCGTTAGTCCCCTGCACCGCAAACGGAACCTCCCTGGAACGCATGGAACGCAACATCGCCGTCCTGATCGACTTCGAGAACATCGCCACCGGCTGCGAGAAAGAGGGCCTCGGGCGCTTCGACATCCGCATCGTGATGCGACGGCTGAAGGACAAGGGGCGAATCCTGGTGGCGCGCTCCTATGCGGACTGGGGGCGTTGGAACCGCTTCAAGCTCGATCTCGTGCACGAGGGCATCCAGATGGTGGAGCTCACGAGCCACGGGATGCAGTCCAAGAACCGCGCGGACATCGCGCTCGCGGTCGACGCGATGGAGCTCGCGTACACCCGCGGCTACGTCGACACCTTCGTGATCCTCTCGGGCGACAGCGACTTCACGCCGTTGGTGATGCGCCTGAAGGAGCTCAACAAGCGCGTCCTCGGCTGCGGCACGCGCCGCTCGACGAGCCGGCTCATCGCGGAGACGTGCGACGAGTTCTTCTTCTACGACACGCTCCGCGACGAGTCGCGCACCGTGCCCGCCAAGAAGCCCGCGGTGGTCGAGGAGGGCGAGGAGGAAGAGCCGCTCACGCTCGACGAGGCGCTGGAGCTCCTGGTGGAGACGCTCGAGAACCACCAGCGCGACGAGCCCGGGGCCGTACACGCGAGCGTGCTGAAGGCGTCGATGAAGCGCAAGGAGCCCACCTTCTCGGAGGTCGAGCTCGGCGTGCGCACGTTCGCGCAGTTCCTCGAGACGGCCCAGCAGAAGGGCCTCGTCCGGCTCATCCGGGACGAGCGGGCCGGCGGCGTCCGGGTCGACAGCCCGCAGCCCGCGGCCGAGGAGGCGCCGGCGCCCCGTCGCGAGCCGGTGCGCACGCTCTCCCCCGAGGCGCAGCGCCTCCAGGGCCTGCTCGCGGAGGCCGGCCTCGAGATCGGCGAGCCGCGCGAGCGCCGGATCATCGTGGAGCAGTTCGTGCAGGTGTGCGGCGAGCGCGCGCGCCGCAACCGCACGTGCGCGGTCCAGTTCGTCCTCGGCGACCTCCTGCGCCGCGTGAAGCAGGAGGCCCCGGACATCGCCCCCCGCACGGTCAAGGCCGTGACGCACGCGCTGCGGCGCGCGGGCCTCCTCATCCACCCGAACGGCGACGCCGCGTTGTCCCAGACCGCGCCGTTCGTCGCCCCCGAGTCGGCCCCCCAGCTCCTCGACGAGCTGCACGCCGCCGGCCTCCGCGCGCTCCAGGCGCGCGGCGAGAACCCCGACGACGCCGTGCTCACCGAGCTCTTCGTCGGCGGGGATTCGCGCCCGTCGCCGGCCGCCGAGGGGGAGCCCCGCGCCGCGACGCCGCGCGAGGGTCGCCCCGAGGGCCGGCCCGAGGGCGAGCGCCCCGAAGGGCGCGGCCGGCGAGGCCGCCGCGGCGGCCGCGGTCGGCGCGAGACCGACATGGAGGCTGGGGAGGGCTGGCGCGAGCCGCGCGAGGCCGGGGAGCCCGAGGCCGAAGCGAAGGCCGCGCCCGCGGAGGCCGCCGTGACCGGGTGGGCGCCCGTCGAGGCCGAGGCTGCCAGCGGCACGCCGGTCCCCGCCCCCGAGGAGGAGGCGGCCCCCGCCGCGAGCCGCCCGCGCCGGAGCCGCTCTCGCAAGAAAGAGCCCGAGGCCGCCACCGAGCCGGAGCGCGCCGAGGCGGCCCCCGCCGCGGCCACCGAGCCCGAGCTCCCGCCCACGCCCGAGGAGCACGAGGGCGAGGGGGAGGCGGAGGCCGGCGAGGAGGGCGGCGGAGCGCCCGAGCGCAAGCGCCGCCGTAGGGGCGGCCGCCGGGGACGCCGCGCGGGCGGCTCCGAGGGGAACGGCGGGACGCAGGGCTGAGCGGCTGCCGGGAGTCCCTCCCGCCGGCCCCGCGCACGAGCACCCGGGCGGCCACCCGCCCGGCTCGCTGAAAGAGCCTGTCTCGGTAGGCACCGTCTGCTGCGCTGCGCTGGGGCCGGCCCCGCCGCGTCTGCTCGGTCGGGCCCGGCCTCGACGTGCGTCGAGCACGCCTTCGGCCGTGCACGACCTGCGAGTCCACAACGGGACTCAGCCCCAGCGCCGACTCGCGACGACGCTGCCCACCGAGATAGGCTCCAAGCGAGGACCAACGGAGATCCACATGGCCGAGCTGAAGATCGAGGACCTCGCCGTCGGCAGCGGCGCCGAGGCGACCAAGGGCAAGATGGTGTCCGTCCACTACGTCGGCACGCTCGAGGACGGGAAGAAGTTCGACTCCTCGCGCGACCGCGGCGAGCCCTTCTCCTTCAAGCTCGGCGCCGGCATGGTGATCCAGGGCTGGGACCAGGGCGTGGCCGGCATGAAGGTCGGCGGCAAGCGCAAGCTCACCATCCCCTCCCACCTCGGCTACGGCGACCGCGGCTACCCCGGCGTCATCCCGCCGCGCGCCACGCTCATCTTCGAGGTCGAGCTCCTCGGGGTGGGCTAGCCCCGCCGGCGTCGCCGCGCGAGAAGCAACGCCGCCGCCAGCAGGCCGCCCGCGCCGGCGGAGGTCGCGCCCGTGTCGCAGCCGGCCGCCTCCGCGCACTCGATCGTCGGCCAGGGAACGTCCACGACGGTGGGCGCGCTCCAGGCGCTCTCCTCCCCGGCGTAGGTCACGGCGCGCAGCGAGACCTCGACCTGCTGGGAGCCGTCCATGTCCGGCAGGTTGGAGGCGTAGCAGCCGCCCCGGGCGAGGAAGATCCGCTCCCCCCCGAACGCGACGTGCTCGGGCCCCCCGTCCACGCGCACGCGCGCCTCGAGGTACCCGTCCGGCGGCGCGGCGACGTCGAGCGTCACGTACACGTGCTCGCGGCCCGACTCCGTCGCGGTCACCTCCCCGGGGCACACGAGGTCGTGCGAGTAGTCGGCCTCCGCCTCGGTCGCCGCCACCTCGGGCACCGCGGGGGCCTCCGAGCTCCCGGCCTCCCCCGTCGTGAACGAGTACGTGTTCCACGGGTCCGCGACCGTGTACGTGGTGTTCGGCGCGAGCGGCGCGTCCGGCGCGAGCGTGGCGTAGAGCGTGCTCCCCGCGCTCTCGGTCCACGTGACCGTCACCGCGACCTCGACGCCGTCGGGGTCCGTCATCAGGAGGGGCTCGTCCCGGTACGAGATGTCGGTGCCCCACACGACGCGCGCGTCGATGGGCACGCCGGTCGCCCCGTCGGCAGGGAACATGTTCGCCGGCGGCATCCGGCACATCGCGAAGGCAGAGGAGACGAGGATTATCATGCCGTCATCATGCTCCGCGGAGGCCCCGCGGATCTGTCCCCACACTTACCCCTTGAGCAGCCGCCCCCGTGACTCCGCCGCGCCCGCGACCGGCTTGTGCAGCACGATCTCGCGGCCCGCGGCCCGCCCCTGCTCCCAGGCCTCCGTGCGCGGCTTGCCGCCGTAGCGCACGTTCCGCACGCGCGGGTAGCGCTGGTGCATGTAGCGGTCGAGCCCCGGGTCACCGACCCACACGAGCCCCTCCTCGCGGCTCTCTCGCGCGCCCTCCTGCAGCTTCTCGTGGAAGCCGCGCATCACCCCGGCGAGGAAGCGCTGGCGGTCCTTGTCGCCATAGATGCGGTGGATCCGCTTGTGCTGGAGCCAGAGCCGCGCGGCCGTCTCCCGGAGGAACCCGTACACGTACGTGGCCATCTCCAGGTTGGGCTGCGTGCCGCAGATCTCGAGCACGCGCCCGGTGCGCCCCGTGTACACGTCGAACGCGGTCACCCAGATGACGTCGACGAAGAAGTGGTCGCCGAGCACGGTCGCGAGCACCCGTTCGTGCTCCTGCAGCCGGCCGGTCGGCTCGCCCAGGTGGCGGAAGCCGTAGGCGCTCGGGAGCGTGTCGATGTTGTAGCGCAACATCAGCTTGCGGGCGGCGCTCGCGGCGGCCTGCGCCTCGTTGGCGTTCGGGCTCTCCGCCAGCGCCAGGAGCTTCTGCACGCGCCGGAGGATGCGGTCCTGCTCCGCGTCCACCTCGCCCGCCACGGGCAGCCCCGAGGCGGCCGCGTCGATGCCGAGCCGCTCGCACACCTGCCGGAACGCGGGGCCGTGCGCCGTCTCGTCCACGGCGCCGAGCACCTCGTGGGCGTATTGGTGCGCCATCTCGTGCTTCAGCACCTCGACGACGACGCCCCAGGGCTTCGCCAGGACGAAGCCCCGCGAAAAAGCGATGACGCGGTGCGCGCGCCGCCACTCGCCGAGGTTCCGGTCCCCGTCCACGAGCTCGAGCTGCGGCGCCTTGAGCGCGCTGCGGAAGTGGTTGATGTTGATGGTCGCCCACTCCCGCGTCAGCTCCCGCAGGATCACCCGCTCCATCGCGGCGACGAGCGCGGGATCCCTCATGCGAGCGTCAGCTGCCGGATGCTGCGGATGGACCCCTCCTCGCGCGTGAGCTCCTTCGCGTGGGCGAGCACGGCCTGGATCTGGTCGTCGTCGAGCGGGCGGTCGATCTCCGAGAGGTCGTACGCCATGCCGTAGTCCTCGAAGTCCTGGTGGATCGTCGAGAGGTTCGACGCGCCCGCCTCGAAGATCGCGTCCTGCAGCGCCTTTCGGGAGCCGCGCCGCGTGGAGTGCACGACCGCGAGCAGCGTGCTCCCGGGCGCGATCTCGCCGAGCCCGAGCGTCAGCCGCGGCCGGTAGACGCAGTCGCGCAGGGCCCCGTAGCGGTTGAAGCTCCGGAAGGTCTGGGCCACGCGCCGGGCGATGCGCGGCTGCGCGTCCACGGTGGCGGCGCCGAGGTGCGGCGTCGTGCACACCCGCGGCTGGCGGGCGTAGGGGTTCGTCCAGGGCGCGTTCCCGCGCGGCTCCTCGGGGTACACGTCCACGGCGGCGCGCCCCACGTGGCCGGCGTCGATCGCCGCGAGGAGGTCCTCGGGGTCGTAGAGGAAACCGCGGGAGAGGTTGAGGAAGAGCCGCGGCGACGGACCCGGGCGGTCGGCGGCGAGCTGCGAGAAGTGCTCGCGCGTGAGCAGCCCGCGGTTGCTCTTCCCGCGCGCGTCCGTGGCGCTCACGTGCACCGTCAGGCAGTCGGAGCGGCGGAACAGCGCGTCGATGCTGGCCACCTCCTCCCAGCCCATCTCGAGCCCGATCTCCCGCGCCACCTCGCGGGTGTCGTGGAAGAGGATCTTCATCCCGAACGCCTCGGCCGCGCGCGCGACCTGCCGGCCGATGTTCCCGAGCCCCAGCACGCCGAGCACGCGCCCCTGCACCTCGAAGCGCTCGGCCTGCGACTTGTCGAAGCCGCCCGCGCGCGTGTGCTCGTTCGTCTCGTAGAGCCGCCGCGCGAGCGCCACGAGGTGCCCGATCGCGAGCTCCACGACGCTCCGCCCGTTGCTGACCGGGTCGTTGAACACGAGCACGCCGTGGTCGGCGCAGGCGCGCTTGTCCACGCTGTCGTCGCCGATGCAGCAGAGCTGGATCGCGAACAGGTTCGGGCAGGCCTCGAGCACCGCGCGCGTGACGGGCACGCGGCTGCGCTTGAACAGCACCTGGTGCCCGCCGGCGTTGAGCATGCGGATGAGCCCCTGCTCGTCGGGCACCTCGATCGCCCGCTCGACCATCAGGCCGTCGGCTTCGAGCAGCTCGTCGAGCACGGCGTCGGGGTGCTCGACGACGAGGGCCTTGCGGAAGGGACCGGTGAAAGAACGGACCATTGCGACTCCGGCCGCGCGGTCTATCGGGTCGGGCGGGCGGGCGCACCGGCGACGACCGTGCCGCTGCGTCGCGATTCGTCGCATCCGGAGCAGGTGGATTCTCGGGGGGGCACCCGGCCGCCCCGAGCTCCACGGCGGCGGCGGCGAGGACGCGGCGTCCGGTGCGGAGGCGTGGGTGCCCCCGGCCGACGTCGGCGGCTCCGGTGCCCGTGCTGCGCTACACTTGCGACGCCACGTACGGAGAGACGATGCTCTTCACCAGCGCGCGCGCCCGCTCGGCGCCGCTCGCCTTCGCGCGCGCCGCGACCCGCCCCGCCGACGACTCGCTCGTGGACCCGCTCACCACCCCCGTCGCCCCGGCGGCGCCGATCCAGCGCATGGGGTTCGCGCCGACGCAGGGCGCCCACAACGGGCTGCGGATCACCGACACCATCACGCGGGAGATCGTCGATGGCGGCGGCGGCGACAGCGCCAAGGTCTACACCGTCGTCGTGAGCGTGAACGGCGTACGGGCGGGGCACGTCAAGCTCCTGACCGACGCGATCGTCGGCTGCTTCAGCACGTCCGGCACCAAGAACGCGCCCATCCGCTTCGACGACATCACCGTGGTGGACGCCTTCCGCGGCTCCGGCATCAACTACGCGATCCTCTGGGCGGCCGCGACGCACGCCCTGGGCAAGGGCTACACCCACGGCATCGTGAACTCGATCAGCACGGTGGCGTCCTTCCAGACCTTCACCTCCGCGGGCTTCGCGGGGATCGCGGGCGCGGGCGCGCCGTCGATCGCGAAGGTCGCGGCGCTCAACACGTTCCGCGCCGGGGGCGCCAACCCCAACTACCAGCCCGACGAAGCCTTGTACGCGGGCTCGGCCGGGACCCCCCTGGCCGCCATCCAGGCCGCGTGCGCCGCGCGTGTCCAGCGCCACACGGGCGTCGCGCCCGCCTGAAGGGGGCCTCCCGGGCACCCGAGCCCCCGCCGCCCCTCCCCCGCGCCGACGCCGCCGCGGCGGCCGCGGCTCCGCCGCGGGCCGGCTGCCCTACTCCTGCTCCAGCGCCGCCAGCCGCGCCTTCGCGTGCCGGTGGGACGGGTCGATCGCGAGGATGCGCTGCAGCGCGGCGCGCTCGTCGCCCACCTGGCCGCGCTGCTTCGCGACCTCGGCGAGGCCCTCCCAGGCCCAGCGGTTCGACGGCGCCTGCGCGACCACGCGCCGGAGCCGCATCTCGGCCTGGTCGAGCTCCCCGAGCAGGACGTAGGCCCAGCCCTCCATGCCGCCGGGGCGCTCGTCGGCGGCCACGAAGCGGCGAAGCAGCGCCTCGGAGACCGCGGCGTCGCCCCGCTGGCGCGCGAGCACGCCCGCGGCGAACAAGGCGGGGCCGTACTTCCCGTCGGCCTCGATCGCGGCGTCGTAGGCGGTAGCCGCGGCGGCGGCCCGGCCGCGGCGCTCCAGCGCCTTCCCGTGCGCCGTGTGCACGCGCGCGATCGCGCGGGGCGTCCCCTTCCCCGCGGCGGCGATGCGCGCGAGGTCGGCGTCGGGCAGGCCGTCGGCGATCGCGAACGCCTCCTCGGCCCGCCAGCCGTCGAGCGCCACCGCCCCGACCAGCATGCGCACGGCCCGCTCGCGGAAGGCGTCGGGGGTGGGCGCGCGCTCCGCGAGCAGCGACAGCGACTGGCCGAGCGAGAGCAGGACGCGCGGGTCCCGCGGGCGCAACGTGTAGGCCCGCGCGACGGCGAGGTCGGCGCGCAACGCGTGGTCCTCGGGGCTCTTGCCCGCGGGGCGGGGCCCGCCGGCCTTCCACGCGCCCCACGCGAGGCGCGCCTCGGCCTCGGCGACCGCGGCGTGCGCCCAGGGGTCGAGCGGCTGGGCATCCGCGCGCGCGGCGGCCTCCGCGCCCCACGCGGCCACGGCGGCGGCGTTCCCCTTGCGGTCGGGGTCCTCCCAGAGCTGCCCGCGCTCGGCGAGGCGGTCGTCGCGGGTGCCGACGAAGCCCGCGTCCGCGATGGCGGCCCCCGCGCAGAGGCCCATCGCGACGAGCGCGACCGCGATCACCGGCGCGCGCGCGCCCGGGCGCTCGGGCGTCGTGAGCGAGCCCTGCGCGATGCCGCCGAGGAGGGCCCACGGGAGCGCCACGCCCGGGACGTGGAGCGGGAAGTCGCCGACGGACTGCACGAGCACCGCGATCACGGCCACGAGCGCGCCCACACCCGCGGCGGTGCCCTCGTCGTGCGGGACCTCGCGGAGCGCGCGGAGGGCGCCCCGGCCCGCCGCCACGCTGACCAGGGTGAAGCCCACGAGCCCGACCACGCCGGTCTCGACGAGGACCTGGAGCGGCTCGTTGTGGGCGTACTGGAACGCGAACAGGTGGTCCGGCACCTCGTGCAGCGCGTGCGCGAGCTGCCAGCCGCCGAGCCCGGCGCCGAAGACGGGCGCGTCGGTCCAGGCGGAGAGGCCATCCCGCCAGAGGTCCACGCGCGAGAGCAGGCTCGCGTCGGCCCCGCCGAAAAGGCCGCGGAAGCGCCCGAACGCGCCCCGGAGCCCGAACGCGAGCGCCGCGAGGAGCCCGCCCGCCACCGGCACCGCGAGCGCGATGCCGAGGTGGAAGCGCTCCTGCCGCCGCCACGCCATCCAGCCCCCGACCGCGAGCGCCGACACCCCGAGCCCCACGACGGGCCCGCGCCCCTGCGACGCCACCACGGCGACGAGCAGCACCGCCACGAGGAAGCCGAGCAGCGCGAGCCGCGGGAGCCGGTCCCCGCTCGCCTCGAGCACCGACGGCGGCTGGCTCGAGCGCGTCTTGCGGGCCTTGTGCCGCCGCACCTGCTCCGACAGGAGCGGGAACAACGACGCCGCGAGCCCCCACGCGCAGCCCACGCCGAGCACGAGGAGCGCCGCGAAGTGGCCGCGGTTGATGAAGGTCCCGGTGGCGGAGCCCATGTAGTACTGCTTGACGCCGATCCCCGTCGTGTCGCCGCTCCGGTTGGCGAGGCCGAAGATCGCCTCGCCGACGCAGAAGAGCAGGAGCCCGACGAGCACGACCCGCGTGGCGGCGGGGCTGCGCCCCAGGCCCGCGCCCACCACCCACACCACCCCGAGCGCGAGCACCTGGCCGAGCGACCAGCGCCACGCCTCCGGCGCGATCGCCCCCTGGCGGAGCGTGGTCGCCGCGGCGCCCGCGAGCGGATCGAAGGTCCAGTCCCCGGCGGCCCCGATGGCGGCGAGCACGTCGTACTCGGCCACGGCCTTCAGCCAGGCGTGGAGGTCCCCGCCCCACTCCGGCGCCACCCGCCCCAGCCACGCGGCCTGCCCCGGCGCGACGAGCGCGCGCACCGCCTCCGGGATCGGCGCCGCCTGGTAGATCGCCACGAGCGCGAGGAGCCCGAGGCCCACCTTCGCGAGCCTCGGGAGCGGGTCCACCCCGCGGACCACGATCCACGCGATCCCCACCACCATCGTGAGGGCGTAGACCGTCCCGCCGTAGAGCCGCACGACCCCGCCCTCGAGCGCGGCCGCCGCCGCGACCGCGAGGAGCAGCGCCGCCGCCACGCCACGCTCGAAGGTCGGGCCGCCCATCTAGACCTTCTGGCTCTTGCGGCCCTTGCCGACGTCCTCGCGATCCGACCCGTAGTAGGTGTAGTAGTAGTAATAACCGTAGCTTTTACGCTGGATGTCGAAGTCGTTGAGGATCACGCCGATGAGCCGCGCCTCCACGTCCACGAGCTGGCGCTTGGCCTGGAGCACGAGGTCGCGCGCGACCTTGAAGCTCTTGATGACCAGGATGACGCCGTCCACGTCGTTGGCGAGCACGACGGCGTCGGTCACCGCGACGACCGGCGGCGTGTCGATGATGACGAGATCGAACGCCTCGTTGAGCTTGTCGAGCGCCGTGCGGCACTGCGCCGAGCCGAGCATCTCCGCCGGGTTCGGCGGGCGCGGCCCGGAGGGGATGATGTAGAGCCCGGCCTGCGGCGTCTGCTGTGCCACCTGGTCGACCGTGGACGTGCCGTTGATCAGCGTGGAGAGCCCGTGCTCGTTCGCGAGGCCGAAGGCGTGGTGCAGGCTCGGGCGCCGGAGGTCGGCGTCGACGAGGCACACCCTGCGGCCCGCGGCCGCGAACGTGATCGCGAGGTTGATCGACGAGGTCGTCTTGCCCTCGCGCGGCCCGGCGGACGTGATGAGGAGCCGCTTCGGGGGCTGCCCGTCCTCCCGCGCGCTGAAGTTCACCGTCGTGCGGATGTTGCGGCAGAACTCCGCGAAGGCGCTCTTCGGGTAGTTCATCGCGTAGAGGTAGCGCTCGCGGGCCACCTCCCAGCCTTCACCCTCGAGCCCCGGCACGCTCGGGATGATGCCGAGGAAGGGCACGCCGAGCGCCTCGACCTCCTCGCGCGTCTTGATGGTCGTGTCCATGTAGTCGAAGAAGAGCGCGAGGGAGACGCCCGCGAGGAGCCCCGCCATGACGGCGACGAGGATGTTCCGGACGTAGTTGGGCTCGACCGGCTTCTCCTTGGCCTCGGCCGGGTCGATGATCCGGACGTTGTTCTCCTTGAGCGAGCTCGTCACGTCGAGCTCCTGCATCTGCTCCAAGAGGCGCTTGTAGATGGTCGAGCTCGAGTCGACCTTGCGGCGGAGCAGGTTGTACTCGGCCTCGTCGCCGTTCTCCTGGAGCGCGTTCTTCGTGAGGTCGTCGATGGCCATCTGGAGCTGCTGCTCGTGGCCCGCGGCCTGCGCCAGGAGCGCGCGGCGCCGGCCGAGCTCCGCCTGGACCTCGCCCTGGATCTGCGCCTCCACGTCGGTGAGGCGCTTCGTGTTCTCGACCATCGCCGGCACCGGCGAGTCCGGCAGGTACCGCGTGAGCAGCGCCTCGCGGTCCGCCTGGAGCGAGGCCAGCTTGTCGCGGAGCCCGGACATGAGCGGGCTCTCGACGAGGAGCGAGAGCTTCCGCAGGTCGGGCTTGCCCTTCGCCACGTTGGCGAGCGCGTCGTACTCGGCCTGCCGCTGGGCCCGCTCGGCCTCCGCGAGCGCGTGTTTGCGCGAGAGCTCCTCGAGCTGCTGGACGAGGAGGTTCCCCTCCTCCTGGGAGGAGAGCGCGATCTTGTTGTTCTCCCGCCGGAACTCGAGCAGCTTCTGCTCGGCGGCGCGGAAGTCCTCCTCCGCCAGGCCGACCTCGCGGGCGAGCCACTTGAGGTTGTCCTCGAGCCCCCGGTTGATCTCGTCCATGTTGCGCTGGACGAAGACCTCGCCCCAGCTCTGGCAGATCTGCGTCGCGAGCTCCGGATCGTTCGCGCGCACGTAGATCCACACGAGGCGCGTGCCCTTGATGGGCGCGATCTCGACCTGGGAGAGCAGCGTCTCCACGAGCTCGGGCGGCTCGAGGTCGGCGTAGTCGGGGTGCTCCGCGAGCGCGAGCTTGTCCGCCACGGCGCGCGCCTGCACGCGGCTCCGGAGCTTCTTGTGCTGCGTCTGGAAGTACTCCTGCTCCGACAGGTACTGGCCCTGCGGCATCGCGCTCTGCGCCGCGAGCGACGTGTTCGCCATCGGCTGGCTGTCGATCTGGAGCGAGGCGGTGGCCTCGAACACCGCGGGGGTCAGGAGCGTGACCACGGTCACGCTCCCGACGATCAGCGAGAACGCCGTGATCAACGTCCACAAGCGCTTGCGGACGGTGCGCCAGTAGTCGCGGAGGTGGAGGATCTCGCTGAGCGACTCGGTGTCGTCGTCCCGGAGCTGGCGCCGCGGCCGATGGGGTCGAGGCGAGGACGAGGGGGGTGCAGCCAAACGCGCTCCTGTCGGATGGCCACCCCTTCGGCGGCCGGGCTACAACGTACCCGGTGCGAGGGAGGGTCGGCATGAGGGGCAAGGCGACGGAGGGCCGCAAGGCGGTCGTCATCGGGCTCGACGGCGCCACGTGGAAGCTCCTCGACGGCTTCGTGGAGCGCGGCGTGATGCCGACGCTCGGGCGGCTGCGGGACGAGGGCACCCACGGGCCGCTCTGGTCGGTGATCCCACCGATGACGGCCACGGCCTGGACCGCGTTCCAGACCGGAAAAGGACCGGGCAAGCACGGCATCTACGACTGGACCGAGCCCGTGGCCGGCTCCTACCTCTACACGCCGATCGACTCCACGCGCGTCCAGTCCCGCACGCTGTTCGAGCTCCTCTCCGACCGCGGCGCCCGCGTGGCGACTGTCAATTTGCCGTTGACCTTCCCGGCGCGCCCCATCAACGGCGTGGCGGTCGGCGACATGCTCACGCCCGCCAAGGACGTGCCCGGCTTCACGTTCCCGCCAGAATTCAAGTCCACCCTCGACAAGCTCGTCCCCGACTACCTGATCGACACGCACCTCACCGACTCCGAGGACGACGTGCTCCCCTTCCTCGGGCGCCTCCGGCAGATGCTGGAGGGCCGCGGGAAGCTCGTGCGGCACCTCATGGAGCAGGAGCCCTGGGACCTCTTCTGCACGGTCTGGGTGGAGATGGACCGGATGCAGCACTGCCTCTGGCACGTCTTCGACCCGGGGCACCCCCACTACGACCCGGTGCTCGCCGAGAAGTACGAGGAGCCCATCCTCGACATCTACCGGCTGCTCGACCGCCGCATCGCCGAGATGGTGGAGCGGCGGCCCGAGGGCTCGAACGTGATCTTCCTGTCGGATCACGGGTTTGGCCCCTGCCGCTACAAGGTGTTCCTCAACACCTGGCTCGCGCAGGAGGGCTTCCTCACCTTCCGCGAGGGGGGCCGGGACACGCGCAACCGCCTCCACAAGGTGCGCGGCGTGCTCGACCGCGCCGGCGTCGACACCCGGCGCATCCTCGACGTGGCCCGGCGCCTCGGCGGGGAGCGCGCCCTCGCCATGGGGGACACCCTCTCCCGGTTCGCGACCGACATCGACTGGGAGCGCACCCAGGCCTTCTGCCACGGCACCAACTCCATCCGCGTGAACCTGAAGGGCCGCGAGCCCCGCGGCTCGGTGGATCCCGCGGACTACGATCGCGTGCTCGACGCGCTCCGCGAGCGCCTCCTCGCGCTCCGGGATCCGCAGGGCAAGCCGATCATCTCGGCGGTCGAGCGCCGCGCCGACCTCTACCAGGGCCCCGAGGTGCACGGCGCGGCCGACCTCCTCATCGCGACGCACGACGACTCGGTGTGGTTCTACTATTCCGAGGGCGACGTGCCGTCCGACGTGTTCGAGAAGTCCGGCTGGGCGAGCGGCAACCACGAGCCGGACGGGCTCTTCCTCGGCTGGGGGCCCGACTTCAGAGCCGGCGCCCGGATCGACGACGCGAACATCGTCGACATCCTCCCCACGATCTTCGCGACCATGGGCGTGCCCGTCCCCGACGACGTCGACGGGCGCGTGCTCCAGGAGACCCTCACCCGCCGCGTCCGCACGCTCTGGACCGAGGCGCGCCGCTTCCACGCCGCCGCGGGCACCACGCGCGACGCCGCGACCGACCGCGCCATCGAGGAGCGCTTGCGGGGGCTCGGCTACCTGCAATGATCCCGCCCCGCCACCTCGCCGATCCCGTCCAGAAGCAGCCGCTCACCGCCCTCGCCGCGGGGCTCTCGGCCACCGACGGGCAGGTCTACCCCGCCGTCGGCGGCGGCTGGGACCTGCGCCCGCGCGTGCCCGGCGTCACGCTCGACGACGCGAACAAGGCTCTACAGGCCGACATCTACGACGCCCGCCTGGGCGCGATGAGCGACTTCGACCACCCGCACAACCTGATGCTCGTGCACCAGAAGCGGCTGCTCACGGCGCTCCCGCTCGAGCCCGGCGACCGCGTGCTCGAGATCGGCGGCCACCGCTCCGGGCTCCTCGCGTGGCTGGAGCGCACCCGGAACGTCTCCGGCAGCGGCCTCGACATCTCGCCCTACTGGGTCGCGGCGCAGAACGCCGCCGCGCGCGCCCGCGGGAGCGACACGGTGTGGGTCCTCGGCGACGCCGAGGCGCTCCCCTACGCGGACGGCTCCTTCGCGGCCGTCGTGGCCTTCGACGTGCTCGAGCACCTCACCCACCTCGACCGCGCGCTCGCCGAGGCCCACCGCGTGCTCCAGCCCGGCGGCCGCCTGCTCGTGCACATGCCCGTGCAGGACATCGCCGGCAGCTTCGACGGCTTCCAGCGTTGGCGCGACCCCGCCGATTACGCCGCCCGCCAGGCGAGCGTCGGCCACTTTCACGAACGCATGCCGACGCGGCTGCAGATGCGCACGCGCATGGAATCCGTTGGATTCCAAGTGGTTGACATGGAATCCTTCAACGTGTGGATCCAGCCTCTCCACGACCACCGGCTGCTCCCCGCGCTCGGGAAGCTGAAGAACGCACGGAGGGCTCGTGCGGGGTCGGCGGGGTCTCGGGATCTTGGGGCGGGGGGGGGGGGCCCCCCCCCCCCCCCCCCCCCCCCCCCCGGGCCCCGCCCCCCCCCCCCGGCCCCGCCCCCCCCCCCCCCCCCCCGCCCCCGGGGGGGGGGGTGCGCGGGGGGGGGGGGGGGCGGGGGGGGCGCCCCCCCCCCAACGCCCCCCCCGACGTCCGCGTTCACCCGCGTCTACGCGAAGACCGTCGTCCCCCTCGCCGCGGCGGCGTCCGCGCTGGACCAGCTCGGCAGCGCGCTGGGGATCGGCGGGTCGTGCTCGTTCGTGGCGGAAAAGCCCCGGTCGTGAAGGCCGGCGCGGGGACGTCGGCCGTCGCGCCGCGAGAGGCGGCTACCCCCGCGGCGCCATCCGATCCCACAACCAGTTCGGCAACCGCCGCATCAGCCGCGAGAGCCACCGCATCTGCCACGGGAACGTGATGTCCGCCGCGCCGGCCTCCAGGCCGTCGGCCACGATGCGCGCGGCGCGCTCCGCCGTCATCAGGAAGGGCATCTTGAAGCGGTTCTTCTTCGTGAGCGGTGTGTCCACGAAGCCGGGGTGGATCGTGGTGCACCCGACGCCGCGGTGCCGCAGGTCCACCCGCATGGACTCCCACAACGTGCTGACCGCCGCCTTGCTCGCGGAGTAGGCCCCGGTGCCCGGGAGCCCGCGCGTGGCGGCCACGCTCGACACCACCGCGAGGCGCCCGCGCCCGCGCTCGAGCATGCCCGGGAGCACCGCGGCCGCCGCGTGCACGGCGCCGTCGTAGTTCAGGCGCATGGTCGAGAGGATGATCTCGACCGGGACCTTGTGCGCGGGCGAGGGCTGCCCGATCCCCGCGTTGGCCACGAGCAGATCGCAGGGGCCGAGCGTGGCCTCCAGCGACCGCATGGCGGCGTCGGTCGCCGCGCGGTCGGTCACGTCCGCGGTGGCCGCCGCGGCCTCTCCGCCGGCGGCGCGGATCTCCGCGACGAGCGCCTCGAGGAGCTCGAGCCGGCGGGCCACGAGCCCGACCTTCCAGCCGCGGCGCGCGAGCTCGCGGGCGAGGGCGGCGCCGATCCCGCTGGACGCGCCGGTGATGAGGGCGACGGGCAAACACGCTCCGGGGTCGCTCCCGCTAACCCGGACTCCGCACGCGCCGCCCCCCGGCCAAACGCGTGCCTGCGCACTGCGGCAGGCCCCCACCTCGCCGACCAACGCCGTCGCGTCGGTCACGGGCACGGCGGGAATGCCGCGCCGCACGGCATCCGGAAGGCCCCGGGGAACCCCGCGGCGTGCTACTTGCCCGGCCCGTCTCGGAGGCACCGTGACCGAGCCCAGCCTGCCCTTCCGCCCCACCACCCTCTCCCTCCTCCGCAAGCACCTCGCGCGCGTCGTCGGCCCCATCGAGGTGGTCGAGACCCTGGCCGAGGTCGTGTCCGAGAGCAGGAGCGAGGAGTGGCGCGATCCCGCCGCCCACGACCTCTGGATCTTCGGCCGCGCCGCCAACGGCGACGCCTGGGCGCTCGACGTCCGCGAGGGGGAGCGCGTGGTCGTGCTCTCCCACGATCTCCTCTGGGAGGAGGAGGTGACGGATCCCCGCGAGGCCATGTGCCCGGTGGCCGACTCGCTGGCCGACGCCTTCGAGGAGGCGCGCTCCAACACCCTCCCCTTCGACTACTTCTCGGCGACCGAGGGCGAGGCCTTCGAGGAGCCCGACGCCAAGCTCACCTACGCGCCGGGCGGGCTCGACGCGGGCCTCTCCCTGTCGCAGGCGGACCGTCCCGCGGTGCTCGCGGCCTTCTTCGGGCCGGACACCGCCGTCACCTGGGACCAGCTGGAGGAGGCGTTCTTCGAGCTCGAGGCCACGGAGCGCGCCGTGGTCGCGGCCCGCTACGGGCTCTTCGGCGGAAAACCCGCCACGGTCGAGGTCGCCGCGCGCACGCTCGGGATGACGCCCGACGCGGTGCGCGAGGAGGAGGCCCGTGGCATCCGCTGGCTCAAGCGCATCGTGTCCCGCGCGAAGAAGGACTGATCAAGCCTCGGCGGGCGCCTGGGCGGCCACCACCGGCTCCGCGGGCGCGGCCGGCGTGACGGGCGGCGCGGTCAAGGTGGCCGCGGCCGCCGCGAGGCGCCGGGACCACTCGAGCGTGAGCACGGCCACGCCGAGCCCGACGGCGACCATGATGCCGATGTCGGCGGGCAGCATCGCCGACGGCCAGCTCGACCCGTACACCGCGTGGTCCAGCGAGATGACGAAGGCGCACACCGAGATCAGGATGGGCAGCACCATCCACAGGGGCGCCCAGGCGTAGGCGCGCGCCTGCCGGCGGAGGATCACCTTCCACGCGGCGGCGAGCTCGGCGTCCGTGCCGCCCTTCGGCGGGCTCGAGCGGGTGAGCAGCATCAGCGCGACGGTCACCCCCAGCACGGTGCCGACCACGCTCGCCGCGATCTGGCTCAGCTCCTCGTTCTCGAACCAGGAGGCGTACTCGGCGAACGCGCCCGCGATGAGCACGGCGGCAGCGAGCTCGACGGCGCGCCGGAGGCGAGCCTCGCGGGTGAACGCCTGGACGCGGGCCTCGATCCCCGACATGCGGACCTCCGGGACGCCGCGAGCGCGCGCGGCGCCTCGTTTTACCACTTCCGTCACGAAATGTGCACGGGTTCGAGCTTTGGCACCGAAGACCCGAAAATGGGCCCTACGGCGCGTCGCTCGGCGGGTTGAACGTGAACGGGTAGGTCACCCGCACGATCGCCCCGCCGTCCGGAGGCGGGAACGTCGCCGTGGCCACCTGGCGCAGGATGCAGGCCTCGACCGTCGGGTTCCAGAGCTGCGTGCGCTTGATCTCCGGCGCGTGCACGCGCCCGTCCGGCAGCACCGTGAACGCGACCGCCACCTCGCCGGCGAGCCCCGGCGCCTCGGCGAGCCCGACCACGTAGCACTGCGCCACGAGATCCATGCGCGCGCGGATCCCCTCCTCGATCGCGTCGTTTCCGAGCGCGCCGAAGAGCGCCACGTCCCCCTCCAGGCGGAGCGTGGCCGTGGTGTCGAGCACGACCGCGGCCTCGCGGCCCACGGCGGGCCGGGCGCGGGTGAACACGTCCTGCACGACCTTCTCGATACACGGTGCCGACACCTTCGTACCCCCCGAGGGGCCGAGCGCCGCGGTGGTCACGCGCGCGCCGGCCGCGAGGTCGACCTTGAGCACGAGCTTCTGCGCCGCGGGGCGCTGGCAGGTGACGAGCCGCGGCAGGGCCGCCTTCACGGACGCGGTCGCGTCGGCGACGGCGCGCTCGTAGGTCGCGAGGGCCGGCGGCGCGGCGGGCGGGGTCCCGGCTTCGGGGGTCTGCGCGGCGGCCAGCGCGAGGGCGAGGAGCATGGCGCCACCTACCGGGTCGCGACCGACGGCGCCAAGCGGCGGGCGGCGGGCGGGCGCGGTCATGGAGGCACCACGTGGCCGACAGGTCCCCCCTCCATGACCGCCCCGCGGTCACGGAGGCACCACGTGGCCGACACGTCCCCCCTCCATGACCGCCCCGCGGTCACGGAGGCACCACGTGGCCGACACGTCCCCCCTCCATGACCGCCCCGCGGTCATGGAGGCACCACGTGGCCGACACGTCCCCCCTCCATGACCGCCCCGCGGTCATGGAGGCACCACGTGGCCGACACGTCCCCCCTCCATGACCGCCTCGGCGGCGGGCGGCGGCGGCCCGGCGTCGTGCCGGCATCACGGCCTCGCCCGCCACCTACGACCGACACCTCCCCATCTCGACGTGCGCGGGGTCCCACCCCAGGCCGTAGGCGTCCCACGCGCTCGGCCGCCCGTGCCAGTCGCCGCCCCAGCGGAGCCCCTCGCGCTTCGCCTCGACGCCGAGGGCGTGGAGGAACGGCGCCTCGGCGGCCAGCCGCTCCACCGTGCCGAGGAGCAGGTCGAGCCCCATGGGCGCGTTCCACAGGTCGATCGCGCGGGCCGCGGGCCGGCCGTCGGCGTCGACGACGTTGTGGCAGCTCTGCCCGCCCGCCGCCTTCGTGCTCCGGCCGAGGGCGAACAGCGCGTCCTGCACCCGTGGGTCGCGCCAGGTCGTGCCCACGTGCGGCGTGAAGCCGCGCCGCTCCAGCGCCGTCACCACGCGCTCCACGCGCGCCCGAAAGGCCGGGTCGAGGTCGGTCGTCTCCGTGGACCAGGGGGCGGCGGCGGCGAGCGCGAGCACGGCGAGCATGCCCCAACGTGCCCTCCGGGTGTGCAGGGCTCGTGCAGACGTCGAGGCGATCCCGTGGCGCCGCGGCAGGCGACCGGCGGGCGGGCGCCGCAGGCGCCCGGCTCCGGCGTGGCCGGGCCCCCGCCGGGCGCCCCGCACGCCCGGCCGCGGGCGCAGGCCCCGCCCCGAGGGCGCTCCACGGAGACATCGCGTGAACCGATCGCGCTTCGACGACTACATCCGCCGCTTCAACGCCCAGGACCCGGGTGCCTTCGACGACTACCTGCTGCCCGACGTGAACGTCGTCAACGGCACGCTGCGGCTGGACGGCGTGGCGGCGATGAAGGCGCACTACGCCGCCATCTGGGCCACCTTCTTCGAGGTCGTCCACATCGAGCGCTACGTCGCCGACGAGGCCACGCTGGCGGTGCAGATGTGGACCCACTTCAGCGCGCGGCGCGACGACGCGGCATCGCCGTTCGGCGTGGTGCGCGCGGGC
>CAYWGD010000062.1:0-1584 GCA_964457335.1 uncultured Enterobacteriaceae bacterium
GCCGAGAATTGTGGAGCTTCCCCTTGACGCGCAACCGAGCATCTCCGGGGTCGGCCCGGGGGGCCTCCGTCGGCCGGCTGCGCGCCGGCCGACCGGGCGCGGCCGGATCCGGGAGCGCGGCGGTGCGATCCGGCGGGCCGCGCCCGCCCTCCGGTCCCCCTGCCCGGGTGGCGGATGTCGGCGGGATGGTGGGCGCGGGGTGGGCGGTCTCTGTGGACGGGGGGCCCCCGGTTGACGGCGGGATGGTGGGCGCGGGGTGGGGATCAGCCGGGAGGACGCGCGTGAGGCCGCCTCGGCCGGTCACACCGCGCGCCCGCTCGGACCGCGGTCGGCGAGCAACCGCGCGAGCAGCCCCGCGACGCGCTCGGCGTGCGGGGCGGCGGCCTCGGCCGCGCGCGTGCCGCCTCCGGCCGCGGCGCCTCCGGCCGGGGTCCCTTCGGCGGTGGCCGCGGAGGCGGCGTGCAAGCCGCCTCCGGCCGAGGGCGGCGCGAGCGGCCCGTCGAGCACGAGCACGGCGAGCCCGTGCACGAGGGCCCAGGCGCCGGCGACGAGCTCCGCGGCCTCGCCCGGGCGCACGAGCCCGGCCGCCTCGCAGGCCGCGACGGCGGCGGCGAGCGCGGCGTGCGCCCGGTCGGCCTCGGCGTTCGCGGCGGGCCAGCGCGCGAGCGGGACGAGATCGGGCCGGAACATCACGCGGAAGTGCCCAGGGTCCGTGGAGGCGAAGCGGACGTAGGCCGCCCCGGCCGCCGCGAGCCGCTCCGTGGGGCTCGCGACCGCGGCGGTGGACTCGACGGCGTCCGCGAGGGCCGCGAACCCCTCCTGGACCAGCGCGGCGAGGATGCCCTCGCGGTCCCCGAAGTGGTGGTAGGGCGCCTGGTGCGACACGCCCGCCCGCCGGGCCACCTCCCGCACGGACAGCGACGCGACGCCCTCCGCCGCCACGATGGCGGCGCTGGCGTCGAGCACGCGGCGGCGAAGGTCCTCGGCCACGCCGGAGCTTCACGCGGCGGCTTGACGCTGTCAAGTCGGCGGTGGTAGACACTGTCAAGTACCCGGGAGAGGCTCGTGCTCACGTCCGCCTTGTTCGCCGCCGCGCACTACCTGGCCCTGGGCGTCGGCTTCGCCGGCGTGTGGATCCGCGGGCGCGGCCTCCGCGCCGGGGACGTGGGGACGATCCTCCACGGCGACACGCTCTGGGGGGTGGCGGCGGTGCTCTGGCTGGCGAGCGGCCTCTCGCGCGCGTTCGGCGGCCTCGAGAAGGGGACGGACTGGTACCTCGCGCAGCCGCTGTTCTGGGCCAAGATGGGCGTCTTCGGCCTCGTGTGGCTCCTGGAGCTGTGGCCGATGGTCACGTTCGTGCGCTGGCGCATCCGCCGCGCGCGGGGCGAGGCGATCGACACCTCGCCGCTGCCGCTCCTGGCGCGGGTGAACGCCGTGGAGATCGCCCTGACCGCCCTGTTGCCGTTGCTGGCGGTAGGGATGGCGCGGGGGTTCGGAGGGTGACTCCCCGGGCCGTCGCGCTGCCGGGAGGTCCCGCGGTCACGGAAAGCCAGTCATCCGGGATGACCCCGCCTGGATGGCCGC
>CAYWGD010000062.1:1684-43785 GCA_964457335.1 uncultured Enterobacteriaceae bacterium
CGGAAGGCCAGTCATCCGGGATGACCCCGCCTGGATGGCCGCAAAGCGGTCACGGCGCGGCGGCCACGGAGGGCAAAGCGGCCGCGGCGCGGCGGCCACGGACCGCGCGGCGGCCACGGGGCCCGGTCCGTCAGCCCTCCAGCCGTACCCGCAGGAGCCACGTGAGCTGGTTCGGCAGCGCCAGGCCGTCGGGGAACGCCGGGTGCGGCGCCGCGAGGAGCGCGCGCCCGCCGTCCAGCTCCAGCCGCGGCGGCGGCGGGCCGCCGCGCTCCGCGGCCACGAGCGCGGCCGCGCGCAGCGCCTGGAAGGCGGGGCGGAGATCCGCGCGCGGCGGCGCGAGGGCCGCGAGCTCGGGCAGGTCGGGCGTGTCGGCGAGGCCCACCGTGACGAGCTCGACCCCGCGGACCCCGTGGGTGAGCCGGCCGCGCACGCCGGGGAGCGGCCCGCCCTCGGGGAAGAGCGCCGCGGAGCCGTCCGCCGGGCCCACGCCGAGGTCGTAGTGGGCGGCGCGGACGAGCCGGACGTGCTCGGGGCCGGCCGCGGGGTCCGGCCAGCGCCCGCACCAGCCGAGCGCCGCGAGCGCGAGCAGCGCCCGCGCCTGCTTCCGGCGCGGGGCGTGGTCGCGCGTCCCGAGCGCGTAGGAGACTGCGCCCGTCGGCGCGCGGCCGGCGGCCATGGCGGCGAGATCCTCGGGGGCGCAGGTGATGGTCGCGTCCACGGGGACGTCGTCGGGGGGGAGGAGCCCGCGGTCGCGCACGATCCAGGTCACGTCGCCGGCCACGATCGCGAGCCGGGGCCGCTCGTCCCAGAAGCGCCGCCGCGTGAAGGGGCTGGTGACCAGCCGCTGGAGGAGCGCGACCTCGACGCTCATGCCGCCACCGGGGCCGCGCGAGGGGGGCCGGAAGGCGCCGCGGGCGCGGCAGACCACCGGGCCGGAGGCCGCGCGCCCTCCGCTCGGCCCGCGGCGGTCGGCGCGCGCGCGGCGCGCCGACCAAGGGCGCAGCCCGCGCCTGGAGGACACCCGACCCGGGCGTCTTCGCCCGGGTCGCGCCCGGAGGCGACCACGCCGGAGCCCCTCACAGGTGCCGCCCGGTCCGCGAGTCCGGCGCCGCGCGGATCACGTCGGGCGGCCCCTCGGCGAGGACACGCCCCCCCGCCGCGCCCGCGCCGGGGCCGAGCTCGAGGAGCCAGTCGCACGCGGCGAGCAGCACGGGGTCGTGCTCGACGGCCAGCACGCTGCCGCCCTGCTCCACGAGCTGCCGGAGCGCCTCGACGAGCAGCGCGATGTCGGCGGGATGCAGCCCGACGGAGGGCTCGTCGAGCAGGTAGAGCGTGCCCGCGACCTCGCCGCGCTTCCCGAGCTCGCGCGCGAGCTTGACGCGCTGGGCCTCGCCGCCCGAGAGCGTGTCACCGGGCTGGCCGAGCGCGAGGTAGCCGAGGCCGAGCGCGTCGAGCGTCGTGAGCGGGCCGGCGATCGCGGGCACGGAGGAGAAGAGCCCGCGGGCCTCGCGGACGGGCATGGCGAGCACGTCGGCGATGCTCGCGCCCTTCCACGTGACGGTGAGGGTGGCCTCGTCGAAGCGCCGCCCGTCGCAGACCTCGCAGGGTACGGTCACGTCGGGGAGGAACTGCATGGCGACGCGCCGCACGCCCTCGCCCTCGCAGGCCTCGCAGCGGCCGCCGGGCTGGTTGAAGAGGAAGCGCTCGGGGCCGAAACCGCGGAGCTTCGCCTCGGGCGTCTTGGCGTAGAGCTGGCGGATGGGGTCCCAGATGCGCGTCGCGGTGGCGGGGTTCGAGCGGGACGAGCGCCCGAGCGGCGACTGGTCGACCCGCACGATGCGCACGATCGCCTCGGCGCCTTCGAGGCGATCGAAGGGGAGGGGCTCGGGGCCGCCCAGGCCGAGACGCCGGGTGAGGGCGCGCCCAAGGGTGTCCTCCACGAGCGAGCTCTTGCCGGAGCCGCTCACGCCGGTGACGCCGACGAGCGCGTCGAGCGGGATGCGCGCGTCGAGCGAGAGGTTGTGGCCGCGCGCGCCCGTGAGCGTGAGCCAGCGCGTGACGCGCCGCGGGGGCACCGCGGGGATGCGCTCGCGGCCGGAGAGCCAGCGCCCGGTCGCGGTGTCGGCCTCCAGGAGCGCGTCGGGGGAGCCGACGAACACGATCTGCCCGCCGGCGCGCCCGGCGCCGGGCCCGAAGTCGACGACGAGGTCGGCGGCGCGGATCACGTCGAGGTCGTGCTCGACGACGAGCACGGTGTTGCCGGCGTCGCGGAGGTCCGTCAGCACGGCGACGAGCGCGCGCGTGTCCTCGGGGTGCAGGCCGGCGGTGGGCTCGTCGAGCACGTAGAGCACGCCGGAGAGCTGGTTGCCGGCCTGGGCCGCGAGGCGGAGCCGCTGGAGCTCGCCGCCGGAGAGCGTCGCGGCGTTGCGATCGAGCGTGAGGTAGCCGAGGCCGGTGCGGAGCAGGAAGTCGAGCCGGCGGCCGAGCTCCTCCCGGAGCGGCGCGATCACGGGCGAGTCGGGCAGGGCGGCGAGGATCGCGCGCGCCTCCTCGAGGGAGCAGGCCGAGAACTCCGGGAGGGAGCGGTCGGCGAGCTTCACCGCGCGCGCCGCGGGACCGAGCCGCGCGCCGCCGCACCCCGGGCAGGGCCGCTCCTCGAGCGCGAGGCCGCGCTTCTCGGCGAGCGCGACGGCGCCTTCGAGGCGGGGGAGGTCGGTCGCGGCGGTGCCGGCGCCCGGGGCCGCGTCGCCGTACAGGACGAGGTGCCGCTGCTCCCAGCCCAGCTGGCTCCAGGGCACGTCGGTGGGCACGCCGCGGGCCCGCACGGCGGCCTCCAGCGCGCGCTTGACCGCGCCCTTCCAGCCCTCGACGGCGCCGTCCGCGAGCGTGCGCGTGGGGTCGGGGACGAGGCGGTCGACGTCGACGGTGCGCGTGACGCCGAGGCCCTGGCAGTCGGGGCAGGCGCCGAGCGGCGAGTTGAACGAGAACAGCCGCGGCGAGGGCTCGGGGAGGTCGAGATCGCAGGCGAAGCAGCGGAGGACGGCGGTGAAGACGCGGTCCACGCCGTCGATCTCGGCGACCAGCGCCCCGTGGCCGGCGCGCAGCGCGGCGTCGACGGCCTCCTGGATGCGGTCCTTGCGGTCGGCCGCGACCTTGATGCGGTCGACGACCACGTCGAGGTCGTGCGGGACGCGCGCGTCGATGGGCGGGACCTCGTCGATGGCGACGGTGGTGCCGTCCACGCGCACGCGCACGAAACCCTGGCCGGCGAGCCCCTCGAGCAGGGGCTTGAGCCCGCCGAGGCGCTTGCGCGCGATGGGGGCGCACACCACGAGGCGCGCGCCTTCGAGCGCGAGGAGCGCGCGGACGATGGCGTCCGCCGGCGTGCGGGAGACCGCCGCGCCGCAGCGGGGGCAGTGGGGGGCGCCGGCGCGGGCCCAGAGCACGCGGAGGAGGTCGTGGAGCTCGGTGAGCGTGCCGACCGTCGACCGCGGGGAGGGCGCCACGAGGCCCCGCTGGGCCACGCCGATGCTCGGGGTGAGGCCCGTGAGGAGCTCGTAGGCCGGCTTGCGCGTGGGGCCGAACTGCTGGCGGACGTAGCTGGAGAGCGCCTCGACGAAGCGCCGCTGGGACTCGGCGTGGAGCGTGTCGAACGCGAGCGAGGACTTGCCGCTCCCGGAGGGCCCCGTGAACACGATGAGCTTCTCGCGCGGCAGGTCGAGGTCGACCGACCGGAGGTTGTGCTCGCTCGCGCCGCGGATCCGGATGTCCATGGCGGGCGAACGTAATCCCGGTCCGTCTCCCGCGTCCCCATCGGGCGAGGTACGAAGGCACATGAGCTCCCCCGCCGCCCGCCCGGAACCCTGGAACAGCGTCGTGGACCCCTACGAGCGGGTCCTCGGCCCCGTGTTCACCCGCTTCGCGACGGTGGCCCTCCGTCGTGCGGAGCTCGCCGACGGCGCGCACGTCCTCGACGTTGCCGCCGGGCCGGGCACGCTCGCGCTCGCGGCGGCGCCCCGGTGCCGCGTCAGCGCGCTCGACTTCGCGCCCGCCATGATCGGTCGCCTGAAGGCGCGCGCCGCGGAGATGGGCGTGGACGTGGACGCGCGTGTCGGCGACGGCCAGGTGCTCCCGTGGCCCGACGCGACCTTCGACGCGGCCTTCTCGCAGTTCGGACTCATCTTCTTCCCAGACCCGGAGCGGGCTCTGGCCGAGCTCGCGCGCGTGGTCCGCCCCGGCGGGCGCGTGTCGATCGGCTCGTGGCAGCCGATGGACCCGCGGCTCGCGGCCATGGTCGAGGTGCTGCTCGAGCGGCTGGGCGCGCCGCCGGGGCCGACGTGGCCGTTCGGCACGGCCGAGGACATCGCGGAGCGCTTCGCGCGCGCGGGCCTCGTGGCGGAGATCGCCGGCCACACGGAGACGGTGGACTACCCCTCGACGGAGGCGCTGCTCGACGCGCTGATCGCGAGCAACGCGCCGATGGCCGGCATCCGCGCCATGGCGGGCCCCGAGGCCTGGGCCGGCATCGAGGAGGCGATCCGCGCGCGTGTACACGCCGGCTGGGGCGACGGGCCGCAGACCTTCGCCTTCGACGCCTGGATCACGGTCGCGACGAAGCCCTGAGCGCGTCGCCGCGCGTGGTCTCCCGGGTCGCCGGCCGGGCGCCGACGAACCCGCGCCGAGCTCAGCGCCGCCGCCGCCCCACGACCAGCGCGCCCAGGAGCGCCCACGCCCCGATCGCCGCGCCCCCGGCCCCGCCGGTGGTGCAGCCGCACGCGCCGGGCTCCTCGCCGTCCGCGCCGGGTCGCGGCGGGCGATCGGTGTCCCCGCCGGTGTCGTCGGCCCCCGTGTCGTCCTCGCCGACGGCGGTGGCCGACCAGGACCACGCGGCGCCGTTCTCGCCGATCTCCCCGAAGGGGACGACGGCCACGTACACCTCGGTGGCGGCCTCGGTCGCGCCGAGGGTCAGGGTCGCGGCGCCCGCGGCGTCCGCGCGCGTCCAGGAATGCGCGACCTCGCCGCCCGCCCGCACCTCCGCGACGGCGACGATCCAGTCGGTGGCGACCTCGTCCACGGTGGCGGTGCCGTTGAGCTGGAACGTGAGGCCTTCGGGCGCATCCACTTGGAAATGCAGGAAGTTCTGCCCGCGCTCCTGGGGGGCGCCGCGCCCGTCGACCGAGCCCGACGCGGGCAGCTCGGTCACGTGTGTCCAGGGGTCCATCTCGAAGTAGCCGAGGGCCTCGAGCCACACGTCGCGCTCCTCGACGTCGAAGGCCGCGACGCGGGAGCTGTAGCCGGCCACGACGGCGTCGAAGGGGTCGCCGGCGGCGGCCTCGACGGCGTCGCGCACGTTGGCGTCCGCGGTCGCCGCGGCCCACACGGCGCGCGGCACGTCCGGGTCGTACGCCTCGGCGAGGTGCACGTTGAACGCGAAGTGCCCGTACTGGACCGTGCCCGCCATGGAGTCGAGCGCCCGCCACGGCGTGTCGAGGTAGGCCCAGAGGCTCCAGGTGTAGGTGTTCGCGTCGTCGTAGAGCGCGTCCGGAACCCACTCCGCGGTGGACTCCCAGTACCACCAGTCCTGCTCGTCCCAGAACACGTCGTACGCGAACTGCGAGGCGTGGTTGAACTCGTGGGCGACGAGCGTGGTCGTCCAGTCCTCGCCGTCGGCGAGCCAGTCCGTGTTCAGGACGATGTAGGGGACGCCGCGGGCCTCGAGCACGTCGGTGTAGCCGCCGGTGTCGCCCCAGCTCTCGTCGAGGTCGGCGAGCAGCACGGTCATGCGGCAGGCGTCGGTCTGGTCCGGGGGGAGCCAGCCGAGCCCGTCGATCTCCGTCGACCAGGAATTCTCCAGCGCGGACACGTACGTAGCGAGCGTTTCCTCGGTGACCGCGGTGTTGCCGGGCTTCCAGGCCACGAGGAAGTGGTCGGTCTCGGCGGTCTCGGAGAAGCCGCCGCCCAGGCCCTGACCGCGCCCGAGCTCGTCCGGGTCGATGCAGGTGACCCGGCCTTCGGCGGCGGGGAGGCGCGGCGGCGCGGGCGGGCGGGGGTTCGCGGCGATGTCCGCGAGGCGGAGCGGGGTCAGGCAGAGGAGGCCGATCGGCGACATCGGCGGAGCATACGCCTACCCCAAGGTGAACGACACGGTCGCGCCGCGGTCGATGCCGCCCTCGGCCCAGATGCGGCCGCCGTGGCGGGCGACCACGCGCGCGACCGTGGCGAGCCCGACGCCGGTGCCCTCGAACTCGGCCTGGGGGTGCAGGCGCGAGAACGGGGCGAAGAGCCGGTCCGCGTGCGCCATGTCGAAGCCGGCGCCGTCGTCCTGCACCCGGTAGATCACCGCGCCGGCCTCGGCGCGATCGGCGTAGACGCTCACGTGGGCGACCGGGCGTTTCCGCGTGAACTTCCAGGCATTTGACAGCAGGTTCTCGAAGAGGATCCGGAGGAGGGTCGGGTCCCCCTCGGCGGGCGGGAGCGGGTCGATGCGGACCTCGACCCGGCGTGCCGGCTCGGCGGCCTGGAGCTCGGCGGCGACCGTGCGGGCCAGGGCAGCGAGGTCCACGGGCTCGCGGCGCATCTCGACGCGCCCGACCTGCGAGAGCCGCAGCAGGTCCTCGATCAGCTGGTTCTGCCGGGCGGCGGCCGCCCGGATCCGGTCGAGCAGGGCCCGCCCGGTCGGATCGAGGCCCGCCGCGTGGTTGGTGGCGAGGAGCTCGCTGAAGCTCGTGATCGCCCGCAGCGGCGCGCGCAGGTCGTGCGACACGCTGTAGCTGAAGGTCTCGAGCTCGCGGTTGCTCGTCTCGAGCGCGGACGTGCGCTCCGCGACGAGCTCCTCGAGGTGGGCCCGGTAGCGCGCCAGCTCGCGCTCCGCGCGCAGGCGCTCCGTGATGTCGATCATCACGGCCAGAGACCGCGTCACCCTGCCGACCGCGTCGCGCTCGCACGTGGCATGCAGCTCCACGTCGCGCACCTCTCCGTCCCGCCGCACGACCTGGTAGCGGACGTCGGCCGCCGTGCCCGTCTGGAAGAAGCGAGGGAGCACCTCGGTCTCGGCGTATCGGCGCGACTCCGCGGTGAGGAACTCGGTCGACTTCCGCCCGATGACCTCCTCCCGTGCGTACCCGAGCGTCTTCAGCCAGCAGTCGCTCACCGCGACCAGCCGCCCCTCCCGGTCGACCGAGTGGATCATGATCGGCGTCGTCTCGAAGAGGCTCCGGTGCCGCTCCTCGCTGTCCCGGAGCGCGGCCTCCGCGCGCTTGCGCGCGGTCATGTCGATCACCACCGAGCGCGACTTCTGGAAGCGCCCGTCCGGTGTGCGCACGGCGGTCGCGGTCACCAGGACGGGGAGCCAGGTGCCGTCCGCGCGGCGGAACTCCCACTCGGCCTCCGCGACGTGCCCGGTCTCGATCAGCCCCGCCATCCGGGACTCGAAGACCGGGCGGTCCTCCGGCTTGAGCAGGTCGGGGAGCGAAATCCGCCCGACGACCTCCTCCCGGCGGTAGCCGAGCCAGCGGAGCTCCGTGTCGTTCATCCGCAGGAAGACGCCGTTCGCGTCGATCGAGTGGAAGCCGCAGGGGGCGCGCTGGTAGAGGTCCAGGAGGTCGGCGACGTCGGCGCGGGCAGCCGCGAGCGCGACCTCGGCCGTGCGGTCGCGCACGGCCCACAGGCGCGCGAGGCCCGGCGCGGGGAGGGCCACGCGGCGGAGGGTGCGCCCGTCCACGAGGGCGAGGTCCTCCCGCGACTCCGGCGCGTCGGCGGGCTCGGCGAGCGCGGCGTCGAGGCGAGCCGGGTCGACCAGCCGGATCCGGAGCGCCGCGGGCGCGTCCGCCGGCCTGGCCGGCGGGGTCGCACCGAACAGCGCGTAGAGCGCCGGGTTCGCGTACGCGACCTCCCCGTTCCGGGCGACCACGAGTACGCCGACCTCGGCGGCCGCGAGCACCTCGCCGAGCGCCCGGGCGTCCGGCGTCCGCGCCGACACGCCGGGGGAGCCGGCGCCGGATCTGCGCGATTCCACGGTCTCACCTTAATCACCGGCCCGCTACGGTCCGCTCCGGGGCCGACGGTCGCCGCCCGTGGACACGCGCGGAGCCGATTCGCTACGCTGCGGGCGAGGCCGCGGATGGAGCTCGTCGCCCGGAACGTCGAGGTCGCCGCGGGGCGACGCACGCTGCTCGCGGGGATCGACCTGCGGCTCCGCGCCGGCGAGTTGTGCGGCCTCATCGGCCCCTCCGGCGCCGGCAAGAGCACGCTCGTGCGCGTGCTGCTCGGGCTGTCGACGCCCGCCCGCGGCGAGGTGTCCCTCGGCGGCGCGCCGGTCGGGGCGCGCGGCCCCGTCGGCTACGTGCCGCAGGACGACGCGCTCCACGGCGGCCTGCGCGTCGGCGACGCCCTCGGCTTCGCCGCGGAGCTGCGGCTGCACGGCATGCCCGAGACCTCGCGGACGGCCCGCGTGCGCGAGGTGATCCGGCAGGTGGGGCTCGAGGAGCGCGTGGACGTGCGGATCGCGCGGCTCTCCGGCGGACAGCGCAAGCGCGTCTCGGTCGCGATGGAGCTCCTCGCGGGCCCGGAGCTCCTCATCCTCGACGAGCCCACGAGCGGCCTGGACCCGGGGCTCGAGGCCCGGATGATGGACCTCTTCGCGGGCGTGGCGCGCGCCGGCCGCGTCGTGATCGTCTCGACGCACGCCATGCAGTCGCTCGACCGCTGCGACGCGCTGCTGGTGCTCGCGGGCGGACTCCTCGTGTACTTCGGGCCGCCGGGCGACGCCCCCGCGTTCTTCGGCGCGCGCGACCTCGTGGACCTCTTCGCGCGCCTCGCCGCCGAGCCGCCCACCGCCTGGGCCGCGAAGTACCGCGCGTCGGGGATCGGCGCGGCGTTCGCGGGGCGGCCGAAACAGGCCGCGACGAGCGCCTCGGCTCCGTCTTCCTGGGGCGGGGGCGCCGCCCCCGCAACGCCCCCGCCGGGGGGACGCGGTCCCCCCGGACCCCCCGGAACGGGCGCGCCGCCCGCGGGGTCGGACACGCCCCGGCTCCCCCCGGGCGTCGATCCCACGCTCCTCGCCGAGCTCGAGCGGATCAAGCGCGCCCGGAGCGGCGGATGAGCGCCCGCCCCCGCGACGCCCGCGTCGGCTTCGCGCCGCCCGCGGTGCAGCGGCGCGTCCTGACCGCGCGTTACCTCGCCACCCTCGCCGGCGACGTGCCCACCGTGCTCGTGCTGGTGGCGCAGGCGCCGCTCATCGGGTGGTTGTGCACGCTGGTGTGGGGCTCGGTGGAGACGGACACGCCGTCGCTGCGCTTCGTGCTCGCGCTCGCGGCGGTCTGGTTCGGCTGCGTGAACGGCTGCCGCGAGATCGTGAAGGAGCGCGCCATCGTCGAGCGGGAGCGGCTCCTCGGCCTCTCGATGCGGGCGTACGTGCTCTCGCGGCTCCACGTGCTCGCCGGCCTCGCGCTCGCGCAGGTGGTGCTGATGCAGGGCGCGGTGGAGTGGAAGATCGCGCTGCGCGGCAACATGGCGATCGAGCTCGTGGCGCTCTGGCTCGCCGCGCTCGCCGGCACGGGCATCGGGCTCCTGGTCTCCGCGCTCTCGACGAGCCAGGAGCGCGCGGTCGGCGTGGTGCCGCTCCTGCTCCTGCCGCAGATCCTCTTCAGCGAGTTCGCGATCCCGTCCGAGCAGTTCAGCGGGCTCGTGCGCGCCGCGGAGAAGGGGATGCCGGTGCACTGGGCGTACGAGGTGTTCGACCAGCTCGCGGCGGTCGAGACGGCGTGGGGGGCGGTCCTGGGCGCGCTGGGGGCGCTCGTGGCCATGACCACGGCGCTCGCGCTCGCTACGATGGCGGCGCTCGCGCGGAGGCGGCCGGTCGCATGAAGAAGGTCCTCTGGCTCCTCGGCTTCCTCCTCGTGGTGGGCGGCGGCTACGTCGCCGCGGCGCACTTCAGCGGCGGCGCGTACCCCACGTTGGGCCTCCCCCTGGGCGGCGACCGGGGGTTCCTGCGCCGCGCCGCGCTCGCGTTCTGGGAGGACATCCAGTTCAAGGACTTCGTGAAGGCCGCGAGCTACCACGCGCCCGAGGTGCAGGGGTCCGTGGACATCCCGTACCTGATCGAGCGGCTGTTCGGGATCAAGCCCGAGATGCTCGACGTGATGGAGTACGAGGTCGTGCTCGCGGACGTGGACAGCACCGGGCTTCGCGCGCGCGTGAAGACCCGCATCAAGGTGAAGATCCTCGTGGACGGGAGCCTCGCCGAGCGCGAAGTGATGCTCTACTTCCACCGGTCCACGCCGGACGCCCCCTGGTACATGGAGCTCGAGAGCTCGCTCCGCGCGTTGGAAGGCGAGGCCGGCAAGAAGCATTGAGTGTCACGGTTCGTCACGCCCCGCGGCGACGATCGAGTCCCCATGCGGCTGGCACGCGGGTTGCTCCCCAGAACGGCAGCCGGAGCCTCCCATGTCGCTGATCCTCCTCGCCCTGCTGCCCGACGCCGCGGCCTTCTGCGGCACGTTCGTCGGCGCGCCCGGCGCGTCGCTCGTCAACGAGTCCAGCCAGGTCGTCATCGGCCGCCAGGCCGGGCGGACCACGCTGACGCTCGCGGTCGACTACGCGGGGGACGCCTCGGAATTCGCCATCGTGATCCCCGTGCCCGAGGTCCTCGGGCCGGAGGACGTGACCGCCGGGGACGCGGAGCTGCTCCAGTGGCTGGAGGCCTACGGCACGCCGCGCGCGGTGTCCTACACCTGCGACACGCTGTTCGACCTCCAGAAGGGCGGCATCGGCTGCGGCTACACGCTGGGCTGCGCGGACGCGAGCGTGGGCGGGATCGCCGCGGGTCCCGTCGAGTACGCCGACGACAGCGTCACCGTCGAGAGCGAGTTCACCGCGGCCGGCTACGACATCGTCGTGCTCTCGGCGCAGGAGTCCTCGGACCTGTTCACCTGGCTCCGGAACAACGACTACGAGCTCCCCCGCGGCGGCGACGAGATGCTGCAGGAGTACATCGACGCCGGCGTGTACTTCCTCGCGGCGAAGCTCTCGCTCGACGCGCCCCCGAGCGGCAACACCTGGCTCCCGCCGCTGCGCCTGTCCTACACGGAGGAGGGTTTCGCGCTCCCCATCCGCATCGGGACCATCAGCGCCGACGGCCCCCAGGAGGTGCTGATCCACGCGCTCACGGACGTGTACGCGGCGGGCGAGGTCGGCATCGCGAACTACCCCGAGGTGGCGCTCGAGTCGGAGTGTATGTGGGTGCCGGAGGCCGGCGACGACATGGCCGCCTGGTACGCGCGCGAGGTCGACCAGGGCGTGGCGGACGCGGGCGGCGCCGGCTGGGTGAAGGAGTACAGCGCGGACCTCGTGCCGGTCGAGGGCACGGGCTACCACTGCGACCCCTGCACGGCCGAGCCGGTCGTCCCCGGCGGCACCTTCGCGCCGCTGGGCCTCGACTCCGACAGCGCGCACCTGACCCGCCTGCGTTTGCGCTACGACGCCGCCACCGCCACGGAGGACCTCGTGCTCTACGAGTCCGGCATCCTCGGGGCGTCGTCGCAGCTCCGCTACGTCACCTACGAGCCGGAGCTCGAGTTCGCGTTCCCGGTCTGCCACGAGGGCTGGGTGGACGACCCGGGCGAGTGCCCCAACGATTACGTCGCCGGCTGCACCGCGCCGGTGCGGGCGAGCGGGCTCGGCGTGCTGCTGGCGCTGG
Source organism: uncultured Enterobacteriaceae bacterium (assembly GCA_964457335.1). Classification (GTDB taxonomy): domain Bacteria; phylum Myxococcota_A; class UBA796; order UBA796; family SXON01; genus CAJBVW01. The sequence continues at coordinate 13,380 of CAYWGD010000062.1, forward strand.
TCGCCCTGCGCCGCCGGAGCGCGTCGTGATCGCGCTCGACATCGCGACCGAGTACCCGGCCCTCCACACCCGCCCCTTCGTGGTGAGCGAGGCGGAGCCGGAGGACGTCCCGCTCAAGGGCGGGCTCGTCGTGGACGTGGGCGTGTGGGACGTGGCCTCCGGGAAGCTCGGCTTCACCGGCGGCGTGCGCGGCTGGGGCGCGTCGTGGGACCGCACGGTGGACTTCGAGGCGCGCGTCTGGAACGGGGAGTTCGACGTGTCCTACCGCCTCACCGGCAAGCCCACCGACGCGCTCGTGCAGGGGTGGTGGGGCGTGGCGGGGGGCCTGCGCTTCGGGGTGCTCCAGGTCGACTGGTGGGAGGACGTGGCCACCTTCGGCGTCGGCGGCTGGACCGGCGGCGGCATCCTCATCGGGCGCGGCCCGGTGCGGGCGAGCCTCTCGGGGCGCCTCGGCGTCTCGCTCGACACCGACAAGTGGACCGGCACCGTGGCCGCGTCGGACGAGACGACCACGTGGTCGTACTGGCCCGGTAGCGTCCGGATCTCGGTCGTGACCGGCGTCGCGTTCCGGTAGGCGGGCGGCGCTACCGCTCCTTGACCTGGCTGTGCGCCTGCATGGCCGAGAGGATGTGACAGGCCCAGCCGAGCAGGCCGCCGGTCCCGATCCAGAAGCCCGGCGTCAGGATCAGCCAGAAGATGCCCCAGCCCCAGCGCCCCGCGTAGAACTGCCCGACGCCGGGCACCACGAGCGAGAGCACCGCGCCGATCCCAGGGTCCTTCGCCTTCACCATCACGCCTCCGGTGAGAGTTTAGACGCGGCGGGGCGCGTCGCCATTCAGGCGGCGTGCATTCAGCCGGAGAGGCGACGTTGGGCGCGCGCGCGCTTCCAGCGCATGATCGCGTCGAAGAGCCGCAGGTAGGCGGGCGTGGCGCTCGCCTCCGACTTGGGCTGGTAGCTGTCGCGCACATAGGGCACGTACATGCTGCGGCGGAGGCTCGGCCAACCCGTCGCGGGGGAGGCCTCGACGCGGTGCCACATGCGGCCGTCGTGGACCGTGAGGTCGCCGGGCCAGGTCTCGACCGCGACCTCGCGCGGGTCGGGGGCCTGCGTGACGAAGTGGATCTTCGAGAAGAGCGTGGACCACACGCCCTGGGTGTGGGTCCCCGGGAGCACGCGGAGGCCGCCGTCCGCGGGGCGGATGCGGTCGAAGTGGAGCCCGACGTTGAGCATCGGCCCGGGCATCGCGCGGTTGTAGAACACGTCCCGGAGCGCGTCGGTGTGCCACGCGAGGTTGGGGCGGAGGCTCCCCTCGGCGCGCACGTAGCGGTTGAACACCACGCCGTCCTTCTCCTGGTCGCCGATGCGCGCGTCCTCGCCGATGAGCCGGCGCACGGGCTCGAAGCGCGCGTCGCGCACGAAGCGCGCCAGGTAGGGGCTGAACACGGACGTGAAGCCCATGCGGTACAGGAAGTCCCTGCCGTCCGGGTCGAGCCCGAACCAGACGGGGATGCCGTACACCTTCGTCTTGCCGCTGGCGAGGAGCTCGCCCTCCACCCGGTCGACCTCGGCGAGGATGCCGTCGACCTCGGCGTCCGTCGCGACGCGGTCGAACACGATGTAGCCGTGCCGGTCGAGGAAGGCGTGCTGGACGGGGGTGATGACCTCGCGGAGCCGGAAGCGCGTGCCGAGGGGGAGGCCGGCCGCGAGGCGCGCGGCCTCGGCCGGGGAGAGGGCGAGGAGCGCGTCCTCGTCGAAGGGGGGCGGGGGCGTGTCCCCGGCGTCGCGGCGGGGCGGGTGGCGCGGGGCGGCGAGCGCGGCCGGGTCGGGCGGGGAGGGGTGCGGGGCGGACACGGGGCCTCCAGGGGGCGAGGGGATGCTAATCAAACGATTGATTGGCGGCAAGTGGAGGTTGGCCCGTACCGCGTAGATCGGGCCCTCCCGCGCGGATCGCGAGCACGGGCGGTACACTGCGCCCACCTGCCGATTCGCCGCCCGAGGTCCCCCATGCGCGCTCTGCCGATCCTCCTCCTCCTCACCGCCTGCGACGGCGGCGCCATCAAGCTCGGGGACGACTCGGGCGACGCCCCGCTGGAAGGCGACGCCGACGGCGACGGCTACGTCGCGGTCGAGTCCGGGGGCGACGACTGCGACGACGCCGACTTCGCGCGCAACCCGGGCGCGACCGAGGGCTGGTACGACGGCGTGGACCAGGACTGCTCGGGCGGCTCCGACTACGACCAGGACGGGGACGGCCACGACGTGGCCCCCGACGGCGACGACTGCGACGACCTCGACGCCACCGTGTCCCCGGCCACGCCGGAGGTCCGCGACCTCGCCGACCAGGACTGCGACGGGCTCGTGGACGAGGACTTCGTCACCGCCGGCGCGATCGTGGTCACCGAGGTGATGCACCACCCGCTCGCGGCGAGCGACGCCGACGGGGAGTGGTTCGAGCTCACGAACACGGACGTCGCGTCCATCGACCTCGTGGGCTGGACCATCAGCGCCGACGACGGGGACTCCGTCACGGTGGCGCGCTCCCTCGTCGTGCCCGCGGGCGGCCGCGTGGTGTTCGGCGCCTCCGACAACACGGGGCTCAACGGCGGCGTGACGGTGGACTACGCCTACGATCGCGCCCAGCTTTCGCTCTCCGCGGACGACACGCTGTTCGTCGGCGTGGCCGGCGGGACCGTCTTCGACGTGGAGTGGTCGTCGAGCTGGCAGAACGTCGACGGGCGCAGCCTCAACCTCGACCCCGACCACCACGCGGTCGTGGACGCGCGGCAGTCCGCGTACTGGTGCGTCGCGACGAGCCCGCTCGGGACCGGCGACTACGGGACCCCCGGCGCCGTCAACGACGAGTGCACCGCGCTCGACGAGGACGGGGACGGCTGGTCGATCGCCGAGGGCGACTGCGACGACGACGACGCGAGCGTCTCCCCCGGCGCCGCGGACATCTGGGACGGCCTCGACAACGACTGCTCCGGCGGCGCGGACGACGGCGACATCGGCGACGTGGCGGTCGGGTCCGCCGACGGCCCCACCAACGGCTACCTCGGGGTGCACGCGGGGCTCGGCCTCGGCGACGTGACCGGCGACGGCAACGTCGACCTCCTGGTCGGGGGCGCGATGCTCAGCGGCTACAAGGGCGCGGTCTACGTCATCTCCTCGGAGGACCACGACGACCTCTCCGGGGCCGCCGAGGACGAGGCGTACGCGACCGTGACGGGCTGGACGAGCGGCTACTTCGGCGCCACGAGCCCGATCGCCGGGGACGTGACGGGGGACGGCGTGGCCGACCTCGTCGTCGCGAGCGGGAAGGGCGGGGGCTACGGCAGCTTCTCGGGCCCCGCGCTCGCCGTGTTCGCGGGCGGCCCGGGCCTCGCCGGCGACCTCGACCACGGCGACGCCGACTTCACCGTGAGCGGCGACGGCACCGGAGCCGGCTCGCTCGGCGCCGACCGCGTGCTCGCGAACCTCGATCTCAACGGCGACGGCCTCGCGGACCTCGTCTACGGGCAGCCGAACGTCAGCGACTCGGGCGTCTACAAGGGGCAGGTGGCCGTGATCGACGCCGCCTCGCTGGCGGGCGGCGGTTCGGTCGCCGACGCCGACCTCGTCCTGGGCGGCGACGCGGCGAACGACTACCTCGGCATGGGCCTCGGCGGCGCCGACGTGGACGGCGACGGCTACGACGATCTCTTCGTCGGCGCGCCCGGCGTGGACGACTACGCTACCAACGGCGGCGCCTGGTACCAGGTCGAGGGCGGCCCGACGTGGGCCTCCTCCGGCGAGGTCGACGACGTGGAGGACCGCACCATCTCCGGCGCGGGGACCAACACGAGCGTGGGCTTCGGGGCGCCGGCCTTCGGGGACCTCGACCGGGACGGCTTCCTCGACATGGCGTTCGGCGCCGGGGACAGCGCGCTCGTGTTCTACGCGCTGGACGACACCTCCACGAACCTGGACACGAGCGACCGCGACCTCGGCATCACCAGCTCCGACGGCTTCGGCTTCACGGTGAACATCGGCGACCTCGACGGGGACGGCCGCGAGGACCTGCTCGTCGGCGACCCCGCGACGAGCGTCTCGACCGGGAGCACCTGGTACTACACGCCCGGCCGCGACGAGGGCGTCGTCTACGTGTTCGACGGCCCCGCCCTCGGCACCGGCACCGCCGACATCGACGACGCCTGGGCTACCGCGGCGGGCGAGACGAGCGGCGACCTCTTCGGCAGCGTCGCCTCCGGCATGGCCGACATCAACGGCGACGGCGCCGACGACGTGCTGATGAGCGCCCCCCGCGCCGGCGCCAACGCGGCCGGGCGGGTGTACGTGCTCCGCGGGAAGTAGGCCGGGCGAGCCGGGATCAGACCTCGAGCCGCGTCCACCGCCCCCGCGCCGCCGCGAGGCCCTTGCCCGTTGCCTTGAGCAGGCTCGTCAGGTTGATCGCCCACCACACCCCGGCCGCGCCCGCGCCGAACGGGAAGGCGAGGGCCCACGCGATCGGCACGCGCATCGCGTTCAGCGGCGCCGAGAGCCAGAACAGCGTGCGGGTGTCGCCCGCGCCCGCGAGGACGCCCTCCGCGAGCGCCTCCCAGCTCACGAAGACCTGGGACCACGCGAGCGTGCGGGCGTAGAGGACGGCGGCCGCGAGCACCGCCGGGTCCTCGGTGAAGGGCGCGCAGAGCGGCTCGGCGCCGAACCAGAAGAGCGCCGCGGCGGACAGCCCGAGTCCCGTGGCGAGCGGGAAGCCGATGCGCGCGGCGCGCAGGGCCTCCTCGGGGCGGCCGGCGCCCAGGTTGCGCCCGACGAGGCTCGACACGCCGAGCGAGACGCCGAGGAACATCGGGTACGTCATGCCCTCGAGCGCGGAGAAGCCGATGCCGAGCGCCGCGTTCGTGGTGGGGCCGAGCGGGGAGATGGTGGTCCGCAGGAGCAGCGCGTAGACGGCCGAGTAGAGCAGCGTGTTGACGGCCACCGGCGCGCCGATGCGCACCACCCGGACGAGCGTGGCGTCGGGGCGCAGGTCGGCGCGGGTGGGGCGGAGCTCGCGCCAGAGCACGAAGGCGCCGAGGAGCGAGGTGAGCGCGCGCGCCACGGCGGTCGCGAGCGCGGTGCCGGCCACGCCCAGGTCGAGCACGTGGATGAACAGCGGGTTCAGCAGCGCGTTGAGCACGGCCGCGCCGAGCTGGAGCGCGAGCATCACGCCCGTCCGGCCCAGCGCGACGAAGCAGGCGTCGAGCAGCGGGCCGAGCGCGAGGGCGGGGCCGCCGAGCGCGAGGGTGCGCAGGAACACGGCGGCATCGTCGGCGACGGGCCCGGAGAGCCCCAGCCCGGCGGCGATGGCGTCCGCGCCGACGAGCACGACGCCCCCCAGCGCGAGGCCGAGGCACGCCGCCCCGGACAGCGACGCCCCGAAGACCCGGCGGCGGAGCGCCTCGTCGCCGGCGCCGGTCGCGCGCGCCACGAGGGGCCCGGCCCCGGCGGCGACGAGCGTGTACACGGCGTAGGCGCCGATGAGCACGAAGGTGCACGAGCCGATGGCCGCCTGCGCGGACGTGCCGATGTCGCCCGCGGCGTACTGGTCGATGACGCGGAAGGCGTTGTTGAGCACCGCCGACGCCGCCGCCGGCGCGGCGATCCGCACCAGCTCCGCGCGGGTGACCGGCGGGACGGCGGGCGCGCGGGAGAGGGCCGGGGCGGTGGTGGGCACGGCGGCTGCTATCGCGGGGACGGATAGAACGGGGCGATGCCGCCCACCGCCCGCTACCGCCCCGACCCGCGCTACCTCTCGCTCGGCGAGGGGTTCGCCGACGAGGTCGAGCCCGCCCGCTTCCCGAAGCGGGTCCCGCGCTGGCGGAACGACCGCCACGCCGCGCGCGTCGGGCTCGACGGCCTCGACGAGGCCGAGTGGGCCGCGCACTTCGCGGACTTCGCGCCGCTGCCGGACAACCTCCCGAAGCCGCTGGCGCTGCGCTACCACGGCCACCAGTTCCACAGCTACAACCCCTACCTCGGGGACGGGCGCGGCTTCCTGTTCGCGCAGGTCCGCGACGACCGCGGGCGGCTGCTCGACCTAGGCACGAAGGGGAGCGGCACCACGCCGTACTCGCGCGGCGGGGACGGACGGCTCACGCTCAAGGGCGGCGTGCGCGAGCTGTTGGCCACCGAGCTCCTCGAGGCGCTCGGCGTCGACACCTCCAAGACGTTCAGCCTGTTCGAGACGGGCGAGGAGCTCTGGCGCGGCGACGAGCCCTCGCCGACGCGCTCGTCCGTCCTGGTGCGGCTCTCGCACTCGCACGTCCGCTTCGGGAGCTTCCAGCGGCTCGCCGCCTACCGCGACGCGGCGGGGCTCCGGCGGCTGCTCGACTACGCGATCGCGCACTTCCACCCCACGGCGGTGGGGCCGGCCGGCTTCCTCCGCGCCGTCACGAGCAAGGTCGCCTTCACGACGGGGCGGTGGATGACCGCGGGCTTCGTGCACGGCGTGCTCAACACGGACAACATGAACGTGACCGGCGAGAGCTTCGACTACGGCCCCTGGCGCTTCCTCCCCACCTGCGACCCGCGGTTCGTGGCGGCCTACTTCGACGAGACGGGGCTCTACGCCTTCGGGCGGCAGGCCCCCGCGGTGCGCTGGAACCTGGAGCAGCTCGCCCGCGCGCTCGCGCCCCTCGGCGAGCCGCTCGACGGCGCGATCGACGGCTTCGACGCCGCCTTCTTCGCCGGCCTGCGCACCGGGCTCCTGCGGCGCCTGGGCCTCGCCTCCGCGGGGGAGGCCGCCGACACCGCGCTCGTGCAGACGTGGTTCACCGCGGCGGAGACGTCGCGCGCCCCGCTCGACCAGCTCTACTTCGACTGGTACGGCGGGCCGGCCGGGGAGGCCCGCCTCGCCCGCTCGCCGAGCGCCGCGCTCTACCGCGACGCCCGCTTCGACGACCTCCGCGAGGTGATCGCCGGCTACCGGCCCGCCCGGCCCGAGCGGCTCGGGCACGCCTGGTGGTCGCGCGAGGCGCCCGTGGGGCTGCACATCGACACCGTCGAGGCCCTCTGGGACGCGATCGCCGACCGGGACGACTGGGAGCCGCTCCAGAAGCACGTGGCGGCCATCCGCGAGCTCGGCGAGGTGCTGGACGACGGGGCGCCCGTCGAGGCGCCGGGCTGACCGGCGCACCCGTCCGCGCGGGTCAGTCCTTCTCGTCGTCCGGGTGCGCGAAGCCCTCGAGCGCGTCGGCGGCGAGCTGGATGCCGTGCTCGGTCGTCTCGTCGTCGAGCTGGCCGATCGTGCGCGGGTCGATGAGCGACCGGATGCGGTCGTTGGCGCTCGACAGCTGCTCGCTCATGGCCGCGAGCAGGAGGTGCCGGAACACCGAGCCGCGCGGGCCGAGCGACTCGATGAGCGCCTTGTAGGTCTTCAGGTCGATCTCCGCGACGACCGTGCCGTTGCGGCGGGCGGCGCAGGTGGCGCTGCGCGGCGAGCCGTCGATGAGGCCCATGTGGCCGACGATCGAGGGGGCGTCGAGCGCGGCGACGCGCACGGGCTGGCCGCGCAGGTCCTTGCGGGTGGCGGCGATGCGCCCCTCGAGGACGAGGAACATGTCGGTGCCGAGGTCGTGCTCGGCGAAGAGGACCTCGCCGCGCGCGAGCGTGCGCGTGCGGCAGGTGCCCAGGAGCTCGGCGAGGGCCGCGCCGTCCGTCGCGGAGAGGTCGTAGGCCGACACGAAGCGGGCGGCGATGCCCGCGAGGTCGAGGCCGGCGTTCGGGGAGGACTGGCTCAAGAGTCACCGTTCCACCAGCGCGCGAGGCGCTGCGCGAGGGTCAGCTGCTCCGGCTCGGCCGGCTTGGACGGGCGGGGGGCGGGGCGGGCCGCGGGGGCTGGCGGGCGCGCGGTCGGCGCCGTCGGGCGCGCGTTCGGGGCGCCCGGGCGGGGAGGGGGCGCGCCGGGGAGCAGGCCCTTCTCCTGGACGACGCGCTGGAGCGTCTTGTTCGTGACGGCGATGCGGCGCGACATCGTGTGGATGAGGTGCTGCTCGAGCGCCACCACGGCCGGCTGCCCGACGTTGTCGGCGAGGAGCCCGCGCGTGATGCGGAGCGCGTACCCCGGGGCCGACGACACCACGGTGGCGGTCCGCTCCGACGCGCGGGTGAAGAGGCCGGCCTCGCCGACGAACTCGCCGGGCCACACGTCGGTCATCGCGCGGCGGGCGCCGCCGGACTCGACGAACACGCTCAGGCGCCCGCTGATGAGCAGGAGCGCGTCGCGACGGATCGCCTCGCCCTGCCGGTAGACGACCTGGTCCGCGGCGAGCGGCACCAGCTCCGCGAAGGAGAGCAGCTCCCGGACCGCCTCGGGCGGCGTCTCGCGGAACACCTCCAGGCGGCGCACCTGGTTCTCGGTGGGTGGGGTCGACACGTTGCTCCCTGAGGGGTTCCACGTAGCTCCACGCCTTGTTTGCCGTCAACCTCGCCGTCGCGACGGGGCTCCGCGCGGCGCCCGGACGCGATAGACGCGCGCATGCTCCTGCTCGCGCTCCTGGCCTGCACCGGCGCGTCCCCCGAGGACACCGCCACGCCCATCGTCGACGACGGCTGCGTCCACCCGCTCTGGGAGGGCGGCTGGCCGTTCCCGTCGAACCGCCTCGTCACGCGCGACGCCGCGTCGCCCACCGGCGTGCGCCTCGCCATCGACGAGAGCGTGCTCCCGCTCACCCGGAACGACGCGGTCGCGCTCGACGTCGCGTGGTTCGAGGGCCTCGACGGCTTCTCCCGCCTCGCGCCGGTGGTCGTGCAGCTCGACACGCCCGTCGACCCGACCGCGTTCGACGCGCTCTCGCCGGACGGCGGCGCCCCGATCTCCATCCTCGACGTCGACGCCGCCACCTTCGTCCCGGGCCGCCTCTCGGTGACCGCCGACGGGCGCACGCTGACCGTGTGGCCCGACCGCGCGCTCCGCGAGGCCGCGCTGCACGCCATCGTGCTCCGCGCGGACCTCCCCACGTCGTCGTGCTTCTCCGCGGGCCCCGCCATCCTGACGGCCGAGGCCGCCGGGGACGCGCACGCCGACGAGATGGCGGCCGCGCGGGCGGGGGTGGTGGCCGCGGGGCTCGCCGAGGCGGACGTGGCCGCGGTCGTGCCGTTCACCACGCGCTCGTCCGCCGGCGAGATCGGGACGATGCGGGAGATCGAGGCGCTCGCGCCCACGCTCGTCGCGCCGTCCGGGCTCGCGCTCGACGAGGTGATCGACTGCGCGGTGACCTCCGACGGCGACTGCGGCGAGGGCATCGCGTTCGTGGTGCGCGGCAGCGCGTCGCTCCCCACGTGGCAGGGCGCGGAGGGGTCGTTCGAGGTCGACGCCGCCGGCGTGCCGACCGTCCAGGGCGCCGAGGAGGTGCAGTTCTGGCTGCTCGTGCCGGAGGCGGCGCGGGTGTCGCCGGTGCCCTACCTCGTGCTCCAGCACGGCCTCGGGAGCCGCCGCACCGACCTCGTGGGCTTCGGCGAGGACCTCGCCGCCGCCGGGCACGCCGTCGTCGCCATCGACGCGGTGGCCCACGGCGACCGCCCCCACGAGGACGACACGACCATGGCGTTCTTCGGCATCGACTTCGATCGCTGGCTCGTGGACGTGGCGCGCGACAACATCCGCCAGACCGCCGCCGACCACCTCGCGCTCCGCGAGCTCTTCGCCCAGTCCGTCGGCGACGACGGCACGTTCGCCGGCCAGCCCTTCCTGCTCGACGTTGAGGACGCCTCCTACGTGGGCCAGTCCCTCGGCGGCATCATCGGCGCCACGAGCTGCGCGTCCGACACCGGGCTCGACCGGTGCGTGCTCAACGTGCCGGGCGGGCGGCTCATCGAGGTCGTGCGGGCCAACGCTGCGTACGCGACGCTCCTCAACATCTACTTCGACTCCACCGACCAGGCGTCCGAGGTCGAGCTCTTCAGCGCGCTCGCGCAGGCCGTCGTCGACCCCGCGGATCCCGCGCTCAACGGGCCGCGCATCCTCGCCGAGGCGCCCGCCCGCCCGGTGCTGGTGCAGGAGGCGATCCACGACGAGACGGTGACCAACCAGACCACCGAGCTCCTGGCCCGCTCGATGGGCATCCCGCTCCTGCAACCCTCCCTCGAGGACATCCGCGGCCTCGACGGCGTCGACATGCCCGTGTCCGACAACGTGGCGGGGGCCGACGCCTCCGTGACGGCCGGGCTCGCGCAGTTCGACGAGGAGCACAGCTTCCTCACCTACGGCGGCGGAGCGGAGACGGAGCGCGCGCTCCGGCAGATCCTCGTGTTCCTCGAGGCCGGGCGTATCGAGAGCGGGGACGCCGGCGAGTAGCTTTCGCCCCCCTGTGATCCGCGCCCGGTGCGGGCGCGGAAGGGCGCGGGCGCCTGCTACGTTGGAGTGGAACGGAGCACCGCCATGATCACCCTCCTCGCCAGCCTCGCGGTCGCGGCCCCGGCCTTCACCGACCTGGGCTTCATCGTGACCGCACCCGCCGAGGGCCCCTTCGCGGGCGGCGTCAACGCGCCGACCGTCGCGTGGGACGGCACGCGGTACGTGATGTTTTTCGAGTCCCCGGGCCTCTCGGTGCCCTCGGACTGCGCCACCGTCTACTCGATCGGCCGGGCGACCTCGACGGACGGCCTCACGTGGACCGTCGACGCGGAGCCGGTCGTCGCGCCCGACCGCGAGAACGCGGCCAGCGTGTTCTCCTGCTCCGTGGCCCAGCCCGCCGTCGTGCACGACGGGTCGACGTTCCACCTGTTCTTCGGCATGGGCGACCAGAAGCAGGACGCCTCGGCGGCCAGCAACATGGCCGCCGGCATCGGCTACGCCACGAGCACGGACGGCGCGACGTTCACCGTCCAGGAGGCCCCGAGCGGGCTCGGCGACTTCGACGACGAGACCGAGTGGCACGCGCCCGACGGCGGCGCGCAGACGCTCACCCTCGGCATGCCGAGCGCCACGCTCGTGAACGACACGATCCGCCTCGTCTACATGAACGCGACCAAGCTCTACGCCGCGAAGTACGACCTCACCGAGGGCGAGTGGAGCCTCTGGGACCCCGAGATCACCGGCGCGTTCATCGGGGAGTCCTGGGCCACGTACGGCATCTTCTCGCCCGCGATCTACTGCGACGACGAGGCGGACAAGCTCGGGATGCTGGTGGGCGGCTACCCCGAGGCCACCTACGTGACGCGCGCCGCGGGCCTCGCGACCTCCGACGACCTCGTCGAGTGGGACGTGGGCGAGGCCTTCGCCGACAGCATCTTCACCGGGCTCAACCACCTCGAGGTGCTCCCGGCCGGCGACGACCTGCTCGTCTTCTACTCGATGACCGACCCTTCCACCGGGCTGAAGGGCATCGGCCTCGCCACGACCTCGAGCGGCTGGGCCTCGCCCGACGGCCGCCGCTGCACGTGGGAGGAGGAGGAGCCCGACAGCGGCGACAGCGGCGAGACCGGCGACGCGGACACCGACACCGACGCGGACACCGACGCGGACACCGACAGCGACACGGACACCGACACGGACACCGACACGGACGAGGACGAGGACACCGCCGACACCGGCCTCATGCCCAACACCGAGGTCTGCGGCGGCTGCTCCTCCTCGGGCGGCGGCGCCGGCGTGTTGGGCCTGCTCGCCTCGCTGGCGCTCGTGCGGCGGCGTCGGGGGTAGGGGATCTGCTTCTTGGGGCGGGGGGCTCCGCCCCCCGCAACGCCCCCCGTCCTCACCTGGTGGCGCGGCCTCGTGCGCCCGAGGGACCGCGCCGTCTCAGATGTGCGCGCTCTTCCCCAGCCCGACCGCGACGGCCTCGTACATGGCCTCGCCCAGCGTCGGGTGCGCGAACACCGTGTGGAGGACCGCCTCGGCCGTCATCTCGCCGGCCCGGGCCATCACGAAGGTGGACAAGAGCTCGCTCGCGTCGTGCCCGATGATGTGGGCGCCGAGGATCTCGCCGTACTTCTTCCCGATGATCACCTTCACGAGGCCGGCCGTGTGCCCGGTCCCGCGCGCCTTGCCGTTCGCGGCGAAGGGGTAGCGCCCGACCGTGAAGTCGAGGCCCTTCGCCTTCGCGGCGTCCTCCGTGAGGCCGACGCTCGCGATCTGCGGCTGGCAGTAGGTGGCGGCGGGCATGTTGCCGTAGTCCACGTCCGGCGCGTGGTGGCCGGCGATGCGGTCGATGCAGCAGTGCGCCTCCGCGTACGCCGTGTGCGCGAGCGCGGGGGGCCCGCACACGTCGCCGATTGCGTAGAAGCCCGCCGCGGTGGTGCGGTAGCTCGAGTCGTGCTTGATGAAGCCCTTCTCGAGCTGGATGCCCACCTTCTCGAGGCCGAGGCCCTCGACGTTCGGCGCGATGCCGATGGCGAGCAGGCACGTCTCGGCGCGGAGCTCGCGGCCGTCGGCCAGGGTGACGACCACGCCGTCGCCCTCGCGCTTCACCGACTTGCAGAAGGTGCCGATCTCCGTCTTGATGCCGAGCTTCTTGTACGCCTTGCCGAGCTCGGCGGCGATCTCGGCGTCCTCGAGCGGGCAGAGGCGCGGGGCGCCCTCGACCACGGTGACGTCGGTGCCGAAGGCGTTCCAGAAGTAGGCGAACTCGAGCCCGATCGCGCCGCTGCCCAGCACGATGGCGGACTTCGGCTGGTTCGGGCTCGCGATGGCCTCGCGGTAGGTGACGATCTTCTCGCCGTCGGGCTCGATGCCGGGGAAGGTCCGCGCGCGCGCGCCCGTCGCGATGACGATGTGCTTCGCCTCGTGGACCTCCTCGCCGGAGGACGAGACCACGCGCACCTTGCCGGGGCCTTCGACGGTGCCGGTGCCCTGGATGCTCGTGACGCCGTACTTCTGGAAGAGCGACTTGACGCCGCGCTCGCTCTGGTCGGCCACGCGGCGCGACCGGGCGATCACTTTCGCGAAGTCCGCCCGCGGGTTGTCGCAGCCCAGCCCGAAGGCGGCCGTCTCGTCCTTGAGGAACAGGAAGTGCTCGGCCGCCTTGAGCAGCGCCTTGCTGGGGATGCAGCCCCAGTTCAGGCACACGCCGCCGAGCTTCTCCTTCTCGATGCAGGCGGCCTTGAGCCCGAGCTGCTGCGCGCGGATGGCCGCGACGTAGCCGCCGGGGCCCGACCCGATGACGAGGACGTCCCAGCTCGCCATCAGAGCACCATCAGGGCGGGCAGCTCGATGTAGCCGCGGAGCGCCTGGAGGAAGCGCGCGCCGAGCGCCCCGTCGATGACGCGGTGGTCGCAGGTCATCGTGGCCTTCATGCGCCAGCCGACCGTGAGCGTGCCGTCCTCGACGACGGGCACCTGCTGCACGGAGCCGACCGCGAGGATGCCGGCCTCGGGGGGGTTCAGGATCGCGGTGAAGTGGTCGATCTCGAACATGCCGAGGTTCGACACCGAGAAGCTGCCGCCCGTGTACTCCTCGGCCTGGAGCTTCCCCTCCTTGGCGCGGCCCGCGAGCTCGCGGACCTCCGCCGCGATCTGGCGCACCGACTTCGTCTCCGCGTTGCGGATCACCGGCGTGATGAGCCCCTCGGGCAGCGCGACGGCGACGCCGAGATCGACCGACCCGCGGCGGAGGATGTTGTCCCCCTGCCACGCCGCGTTGGCTTCGGGCACGTCCACGAGCGCCTGCGCGACGGCCTTGAGCACGAGGTCGTTGTAGCTGACCTTGACGCCGCGCTTGCCCGCCTGCTCCTTGAGCGCGACGAGCCCGCCCGCGTCGAAGGTGACCGTCAGGTAGAACACCGGCACCTGCTGGTGCACCTCGGTGAGGCGGCGCGCGATGGTCTTGCGCATCTGCGTCGCGCGCACCTGCTCGTCGGCCCGGCGCCCGATGGTGACACCGCCGCCCGCCGCCTTGGGCGCGGCCGCGGCGGCCTCCACGTCGGAGGCGACGATGCGACCGCCGGGGCCGGAGCCCTTCAGGGTCCCGAGCGACACGCCCTTGTCGGCCGCCATCACCTTCGCGAGCGGGCTCGCGACGACGCGCCGGCCCGCGGGCACGTAGGGGCCGAGCGGCTCCATGATCGCGTCGGGGATGGACTGGCCCATCCACGTGAGCGTCGGGACGACGCCCGCCTGGACGGGCACCTCCTGCGGCTCCGTCGGGGCGGGGCCGTGCTGCACGGGGTGGCCGTTGCCCTTCTGCGGCGGCGAGATGGTGACTTCCTTGGACTCCGCGGGCGCGGGCCGCTCCGACTGCGACGGCGTCGGCGGCGGCGCGGCGGGCGCGGCCGCGGGGGCGCCGGCCTTCATCTTCTCGTACTCGGCGACGAGCGCGGAGATGTCCTCGCCCTTGGACTTCCCGAGGATCGCGATGGGGGCGCCCGCCGGCACCTCGGCGCCTTCGGGGGCGAGATGCTTGAGCATCACGCACTTGTCGAAGACCTCGATGTCCATCGTGGCCTTGTCCGTCTCGACCTGGGCGATCACGCTCTGCGGCGTGAGCTCGGCGCCCTCGGGCGCGACCCACTTCGCGACGACGCCCACCGTCATGGTCGGGGACGCCTGCGGCATGACGAAGAACTCGGCCATCTACTTCTTCCCCATGGTGGCGCGGACGGCGTCGATGATGCGTTCGGGGGTGATGATCACCTGCTTCTCGAGGTTGGGCGCGTACGGCATCGGGATGTCCCGGTTCGTGACGCGGCGCACCGGCGCGTCGAGCAGGTCGAAGCAGCTCTCCTGGATGCGGGCCGAGATCTCGGCGCCCACCCCGGCGAACGCGAAGCCCTCCTGCACGACCACGACCCGGTGGGTCTTGGCGACCGCCTCGAAGATCGCGGCGTGGTCGAGGGGGCGGAGCGAGCGCAGGTCGAGCACCTGGGCCGAGACGCCCTCCTTCTCGAGCGTCGTCGCCGCCGCGAGGCAGTTGTGGACCTGCTTGCCCCACGTGATGATCGTCACGTCCGTGCCGTCGCGCTTCAGGTCGGCCTTGCCGAGCGGGATGGTGTACTCCTCCGCCGGGACCTCGCCCTTGAAGCCGTACATGAGCTCGCTCTCGAGGAAGATCACGGGGTTGTCGTCCCGGATCGCGCTCTTCAAGAGCCCGCAGGCGTCGTACGGCGTGGACGGCGAGACCACCTTCACGCCGGGGAA
The DNA here is from genome assembly GCA_964457335.1 of uncultured Enterobacteriaceae bacterium. Classification (GTDB taxonomy): domain Bacteria; phylum Myxococcota_A; class UBA796; order UBA796; family SXON01; genus CAJBVW01. Next base: position 28,492 of record CAYWGD010000062.1, read on the forward strand.
GTGCGCGTAGATCGAGTCCACCGCGGTGGAGTGCTGCGACGCGAGGTTCTCGGCGGCGCCGTTGGCCCCGCGGAACACGATCGGGCACTTGTACTGGCCCGCGCTCATCTGGTAGATGCGCGCCGCCGAGTTGATGACCTGGTCGTAGGCCACGAGGCTGAAGTTGAAGGTCATGAACTCGATGATCGGCCGCATGCCCGCCATCGCCGCGCCGACGCCGAGGCCGGCGAAGCCGTTCTCGCTGATCGGGGTGTCGACCACGCGGTCGGGCCCGAACTCCTCGAGCATGCCCTGGCTCACCTTGTAGGCGCCGTCGTAGTAGGCGACCTCCTCGCCCATGAGGAAGATCGTCGGGTCCCGACGCATCTCCTCGACCATGGCGCGGCGCAGCGCCTCGCGCATCTGGAGCACCGGCATCAGCGCTTCTCCTGGGTGTCCGCCGCGGAGGGGGCGTAGGTGTAGTCGTAGAGGCGGGCCGGGTCGGGCCAGGGGCTCTCCTCGGCGAACTTCGCGGCGTCCTCGGCCTCGGCGTCCGCGGAGGCGCGCACGGCCTCGAGCTCCTCGGTGGTGTAGCCGAAGTCCTGGAGGAGCCGGCGCTCGGTGATGGCGAGCGGATCGGACTTCTTCTTCTCCTCGAGCTCGCCGGCCGGGCGGTACTTCGCCGGGTCGGACATCGAGTGGCCGCGGTAGCGGTAGGTGATGGCCTCGAGGATGACGGGCCCGTTGCCGGCGCGCGCGAACTCGACGGCGGCGCCCACGCGATCGCGCACGTGCTCCACGTCGAAGCCCTCGAACTGCTCGCGGACCATGCCCACGCCGAGGCCGCGCAGGCTCATGTCGATGAGCGCGGACTGGCGATCGATCGCCGTGCCCATCGCGTAGTAGTTGTTCTCGCAGAGGAACACGACGGGGAGCTTGTAGAGCTGCGCGAGGCAGAGCGCCTCGAAGAACGCGCCCTGGTGCGCCGCGCCGTCCCCGAAGAAGCACACGGCCACCGCGCCGGTCTTCTGCTGCTTCAGCCCCCACGCCACGCCCGCCGCGAGCGGCACGTGCGCCCCGACGATGCCGTAGCCGCCCATGAAGTGCACCTTGCTGTCGAACAGGTGCATCGAGCCGCCGAGGCCCTGGGTGCAGCCCGTCGCCTTGCCGTAGAGCTCGGCCATGACGGCGCGTGCCGACACGCCCTTGGCCATGGCCTGCCCGTGCTCCCGGTACGCGGTGATCCAGCGGTCCTCGGGGATGCAGGCGGACGCGGCGCCCACGGCCACGGACTCCTGGCCGATGTAGAGGTGGCAGAAGCCGAAGATCTTGCGCTGGGTGTAGGCCTTGGCGGCCAGCTCCTCGACGCGGCGGATGAGGAACATCTGGCGGTAGAGGGCCAGGAGCTCCTCCCGCTGGAGCGGCGGGAGCGAGGAGCGCTCGGGCAACGGCGGAGGCGGCGTCGGGGCGTTCTCGGACAAGGGTCGACTCCTGTGCCGACGGGCAGCTGCGCCCGTGCGTTCGGCCCCCGAGCCTATCGCGAGCCCGGCAGGTCGCCCACCGCCCCGGCCGCCGCGCGCGGGGCCCCGCGCGCGCCTCCGTCCGTGCCGGCGGTTAGGGAGCGGGGCGGAGGGCGAAGAGGGATGTCCGAGGCGATCACCCGGGGGGTCAAGGTGTCGGTCCGTCCCGACTACCTGGAGCACCAGTCGGACCCGAAGAACGGGCTCTGGATGTTCGCGTACCACGTGCGCATCACCAACCAGGGAGCGGACACCGTGCAGCTCTTGAGCCGGCACTGGATCATCACCGACGCGACCGGTCGCGTGGAGGAGGTCCGTGGGCCCGGCGTCGTGGGGGAGCAGCCCGTCCTGCAGCCCGGCCAGAGCTTCGACTACACGAGCGGCTGCCCGCTGCCGACGCCCATGGGCACGATGCACGGCACCTACCAGATGATCAGCCGAAAGGGCGAGCGCTTCGACGCGGAGATCGCGCCGTTCACGCTGGCCGAACCCTACACGGTGAACTGATGGGCGCTCCGGACGATCCCGCGCTGCTCGAGCGCATCGAGGGCCTCGAGGAGATCGTCGCGGACGATCCCGAGGACGCGACCGCGCGCTTCATGCTCGCGACGGAGCTCGCCAAGGCGGGCCTGCACCAGAAGGCCATCCCGCACTTCCAGGCGGTCGTCGAGGCCGACCCCGACTACACGGCCGCCTACCGCGGGCTCGGCCGCGCGCTCGTCGCCACCGGCGAGACGGACGACGCGCGGGTCGTCTTCGAGAAGGGGCTGGCGGTGGCCGAGCGTACCGGCGACTACCAGTCCGGCAAGGAGATGGAGGTCTTCCTCCGGCGGTACACGAAGGGGAGCTGAGCTTTACTCCTCGGCGCAGACGGGGATGGCGTCGTAGTAGACCCGCACGGGCGTGCCGATCGTGGGCGCGCTGCCGGCGTCGAAGACGACGGCGTTGGACGCGGTGTCGTAGGTCCACGCGCGCGTGGTGGTGCCGTCCACCTGCACGACCAGCGTGTCGGGCCACGCGAGGCGCGAGAGCTGGAAGCTGTCCTGGCGCTCGATGGAGGCCTCGGCGAGCGTGGCGAGGCTCGTCGCGAGGTCGTCGCACACGGAGAGGTAGCTGCCGCCGGTCGCGACGGTGACTTCGTACCAGGCGTCGTCGCGGGCGCCGCAGTCGCCGCCGTCCGGCGCGATGGCCCAGGACGCGGTGTCCGCGGGGTCGGACTTGGTTCCCTCGAAGGTGGAGGAGTAGACGCCGTGGGCCTGCGGCGCCGCCGTGGCGGTGTCGGTGAGGCCGACCAGCACGAGGTTCGTGCGCGCGCGCATCAGGTCGGGGTTGCAGCCGAGGGAGTTGGACTCCGCGAGGGCGCGCTCCACCAGCGTGAGCGTGTGCTCCGTGCCGGTCGCGGCGAGGAGCGCGGACAGCGCCGAGGCCTGCTCCTCCGCGGTCATCGTCCCGTTGGGGAGCAGGCCGTTGACGAGGCAGCCGTCGTCGGCGCGGATGGCCGCCACCTGGAAGTCGACGTTCGCGGCGGCCAGCGGCGCGACCAGCGAGGGGAGGGCGGCGGTGAGCGACGCCGCGAGCGAGTCCGCGTCGGAGCCGCCCACCGCGAACACGAAGTCGAGCGGCTTGCCGAAGGTGAGGAAGTCGTCGACCACGCGGTCGTTCTCGGTGGCGACGCCGTCGAGGGCGGCCCCGGCCGAGGTGTTGACGGGGTCGTCGGAATGCACGACGAGGCCGGCCGAGTAGTCGAGCTCCCGCGTGGGGTGGAAGCCGACCCAGAGCTGGGCCGCGCCGCCGGGCGCGACGGTCCAGGGGAGGGGACCGTTGATGCCCTCGGACAGGTCGACGGAGAAGGCGTCCTGGCCGCCCTCGACCTCCACGCCGGACACGACGAGCGGCTCGTCCCCGTCGTTGCGGAGGGTGAGCGCGTACGTGTCCTCGCACCGCTCCTCGAGCGTGCCGAAGTCGAGCGCGGGCGGGTCGAGCGCGAGGACCGGCGCGGCCCCGTGCGCGACGACGACCAGCTCCATGACGGGCTCGTCGGGGTCGTCGCTCGGGACCAGCAGGCGCGCCGACGCGCCCCCGCCGGCGCTCGCGGCGTAGGTGAGCTCGACGGCGAGCTCGCCGCCCGCCAGCACGAAGGGCGTGGAGAGCGCGGCCACGCCGAACTTGCCGGTGCCGTCCTCGAGGACGGGCTGCTCCACGCGCAGCGTGTCGTCGCCGAGGTTCTGCAGGACGAGCGTGCCGGTGAGCGTCTCGCCGACGCGCACCCGCCCCAGGTCGACGAGGGTGGCGTCCACCGCGATGTCCGGGCCGCCGGGCGCCGGCTGCGTGTCCGGGCCGGGGTCGGGCGCGCCGCCGCAGCCGGCCAGGGCGAGCAGGAGGGTGCGCACGTCGAGACCTCCGGCGAACGGTGCAGCATAGCCGGGTTCGCGGTTACCCCGCCCTCTCTTCCGGCCGGATGCTCCGCGCGTGTGAACGTCTTAGACGCGACGCGGAGGAGGGTGCGATGGCGGAGCGCGATCCGGACGAGGAGTACGACGAGCCCCCGGTCGCCGCGGAGCGCGCCGAGCGCACCGAGCGGCCGGAGCGCGAGCCGCGGGGTGCCGCCGCGAGCCGCATCCGGCGCCTCGGACGCCGCATCCTCGGCGACGTCGACGCCGGCGACCGCGCGGAGCGGGCCGAGCGCGGCGAGCGCACGATCCTCGGCGACGCGCGGGAGGTCTTCGGCGCCGTGCTCGAAGGCAGCGACAAGGCGAAGTCCGAGGTCGTGCGCGCGGTGGCCCGCGAGGTGCGCAACTACCTCGACGAGCTCGGGCTGAAGGACGACCTCCACAACCTGCTCACCAACTACTCCTTCGAGATCCACGCCAGCGTGAACCTCCGCCGCCTGGCCGAGGCGGAGAAGGCGCCGCGCGAGCCGAAGGTGCGGGCGGTCGATCGGACGCGCCGGGACGAGGAGCCGGCGGAGTAGCTACTTGCGCTTCTTGGGGGAGAGGCGGATCAGCACGCCCTCCTCCCGCGCCCAGTAGGACAGGTCCTCGACCGTGATGCTGTTGAGCTTGTCGAGGAGCTCCGTGGCGTCCGCCGTCGTGCCGTCGAGCCGGGTGATGACGGCACGGCCGTCCTTCACCGCGGCGCGAAGCTCGTCGAGCAGCGCGGGGAGGTCCTCCTTCGGCACGGCCGCCACGAGCTCGTCGAGCCGCTGCACGGCGCCGTCCGCGCGCGCGATCACCGGCCGCGCGGCTTCGCTCGTGCGCTCGACCGACGCCAGGGCCGACCGCGCGTCTCCCAACGTGGTGCGCGTGTCGTCGACGAGCGACGGGAGGTCTTCGCTCGCGTCCGCCACGTTGCGGAGCGCCCGCTCGGCGTCGGCGAGCATCCGGGCGGGGCGCTCCGGGTCCTCGTCGAGCGCGCGTCCGAGGGAGGCGCCGACCTTCTCGAGCGTCGAGGGCTCGATGGCGTCGAGCAGCGGCGCCATCCGCGTCACCAGCTGGTCGATCTCGACCTGCCCCTGCGTCCGCGTGAGCGTGTCGCCGTCCTTCAACAGCGGCGCCTCCCGGCTCTCGGGCACGAGCTCCAGGTACTTCTCGCCGAGGACCGAGCGCGCGCGCAACAGGACGGTCACGTCGTTGCGCACCTGCGCGTCCGCCTCGATGGCGAGCCGGGCGCGCGCCATGTCGAAGTCGACGGTCAGCGCCTCCACGCGGCCGACCGGCACCCCCGCGATGCTCACCACCGCGCCGGTCGAGAGCCCCGCCGCGTCGTCGAGGAGCACGTCCACCTCGACGTGATCCCCCACGCCGCGGATCGCGCCGACCTGGAGCGCCATGAACGCGAGGATGCCCGCGGCGGCCACCACGAGGCAGCCCACCCCAACCTCGTTCCGCCTGGAAAACGCCATGGCGGCGCGGCCCTATCCCATGCGGGGGAGGGTCGCCATCGTCGGGTCCGACGGATCCGGCAGGACGAGGTTGCGGCCGAGGAAGCGGCGGACGACCGGGTGATCCGAGTGGGTCACCTCGGCCGTCGTGCCGTTGGCGACCACCTTGCCCTGGTAGAGCATGCAGATGCGGTCCGCGACGCGCACCGTGCCGACGATGTCGTGGGAGATCACCACGAAGGTCACGTGGAGGCGCTCCTTCATCGTGACGATCAGGTGGTCGATCGCGTCGCTCGTCATCGGGTCGAGCCCCGAGTTGGGCTCGTCGAAGAGCACCACCTCCGGCTCGTTGACGATGGCGCGCGCGAGGCCCACGCGCTTGCGCTGCCCGCCGGAGAGCGCGCTCGTGGGCCGATCGTAGAGCCCCTCGAGCTCCACCAGGTCGAGCACCTCCTCGACGCGGGCCCGCCGCTGGTCCGGGCCCAGGTCGGGGCGGTGGCGCGCGAGGGGGAACGCCACGTTCTCGCCGGTGCTCATCGAGTCGAAGAGCGCGCCGTCCTGGAAGAGCATGCCGACGCGCTTGCGGACGGCGTAGACCTCGCGCTCCGGGGCGGTCGCCATGTCCACGCCGAACACCCGCACCTGGCCCGCGTCGGGGCGCAACAACCCGACGATGTGCTTCAGGAGCACGCTCTTGCCGGTGCCCGAGGGCCCGATCACCGCGGTCGTCTGGCCGCGTGGCATCACGAGGTCCACGTGGTCGAGCACGACGAGGTCGCCGAAGCGCTTGGAGACGCCGCGGAGCTCGATGGGGGGCGCGTCGTCGCTCATCCGCCGTAGAGTACCTGGGAGACGAGGTAATTGAGGCTCACGCAGACCACGCTCGACACCACCACCGCCGCGTTGGTGGCCTGCCCCACGCCCTCGGGGCCTCGCCGGCTCACGAAGCCGAAGAAGCAGCTGACGAGGCAGATGACGGCGCCGAACACGGCGCCCTTGATCTCGCAGGCGACGAGGTCGCGCCCGTCGATCGACCCACGGACGAGGTCCAGGAACTCCGCTCCGTTCAGGCCGAGCTGCATCGTCGCGACCGCCCAGCTCGACAGGATGGTGACGGCGATCGCGATCGCGGTCAGCGCGGGCATCACGAGCACGATGGCGAGGAAGCGCGGCGCCACGAGCCACCAGAGCGGCGGCACGGCCATCACCTCCAGCGCGTCGATCTGCTCGCGCGTGCGCATGACCGCGATCTGGCTCGCCATCTCCGTGCCGGCCTTGGCCGCCACCATCGACGCCGCGATGATGGGCGCGAGCTCGCGCACGCCCGCCAACGCCACGAACATGCCGACGAGCCGGCCCCCGCCCAGCGGGTTGAACGCCGCGTAGCCCTGCAGCGAGAGGTTGGTGCCCACGAACACGCTGATGGTGAGGAGCACCGGCAGCGACTGCACGCCGATGCGGTACGCCTCCTCCATCGTCCGCCCGGGCGGCGGCAGGCGCGTGGCGCCCGTCCGGACGAAGTCCAGGCAGAAGTACGCGAAGCGTCCGATCTGGGCGAGCTGTCTCACAGCTGGAACAACGCGGAGGTGAGGAGGTAGTTGGTCGCCATGAACGCGAGCACGGCCTGCACGACCGTGTCGTTGACACCCTTGCCCACGCCCGCGGCGCCGCCCGAGGCGTAGTAGCCGTGCCAGCAGGCGATGAGCCCGATGAGGAGCCCGAACACGAGGGTCTTGATCGTGCCCGCCACGAGGTCGAGCGGCGTGGTGAACGCCCAGAGGTTGGCGAGGAACACGCCCGCGGGCTCGCCCTTGATGCCCACCGCCATCGTGAACCCGCCCAGCAGGCCCGCCACCGTGCCGAGCACGTTCAGGAGCGGGCAGGCGACGAGGAGCGCCAGCACGCGCGGGACGACGTGCCAGCGCAGGCTGTCCACCGCCATGACCTCGGTGGCGTCGAGCTCCTCCTTGATGCGCATCGCGCCGAGCTCCGCCGCGAACGCGCTCCCGCCCTGCGCCGCGACGAGCACGCTCGCGAGCACGGGGGAGAGCTCGCGCAGCACGGCGACGCTGATGAGCGACGGGAGCATCCGCTGGGCCCCGAACAGCGCGAAGATCTCGAGGCCCTGCAGCCCGATCACGAGCCCGAAGGGGAAGGTGACGGCGGCGACCGGGATCACGCAGCGGGTCGAGACGACCCACGTGTGGCGGAAGAAGTCGCGCACGTTCCACGGCGGCGTGAGCGCCCGGCTCGCCACCGCGGCGGCGAACAGGCCGAAACGTCCGATCCGGGTGAGGGTCTCCACCATGGGGCCGCGGCGCGATATAGCGCGGCGGCTTCCCCGAGGGTGCCTTGCTCCTCCTGCTCGCCGCGTTCGCGTTCGCCGAAGACCTCTGGGCCGTCGCCCCCGCCGAGGGCGTGCGTTGGCCCGACGTGACCGCCGTCTCCCTGCGCCTCGCCGAGGGCGACAAGGTGGAGGTGCTCGTGCGCGACGGCGAGAAGGTGCGCGTGCGCAAGGGCACCGACTTCGGCTGGGTGGCCGCCACCGCGCTCACGAACGTGGAGCCGGCCGCGCCCGCGGGGCTCGGCCTCGAGGGCTTCCCCGACTTCAAGCTCACGACGCCCGACGGCACGCCCATCGAGAGCGCGCCGGCCGAGAGCGCGCCCGCCGCCCAGTAAGCGGCGCCGCGCGGATCAGCGCGCGAAGCCGAACAGTCCGACGGCGAGACCGAACGCGATCGTCAGCTGGACCAGGAGCTCGGGGAGCGATTCCATGGGCGCGCCTTATGGCAGAGGTCGCCTTTCGACGCAAGGGCCGGCGAAACATTCGTCGGCACGAGTGGGATTCCCTATCAGGAGACCCGGACCCGCCGGTCGGCGGGTGCGGCGAGCGGCGCCTCGGGGTACGATGCGCGTCCCCCCGGGGCCGCGTTCGCGGCCCTCCGCCCCCCGGTCCTCCCTCCCGACGGCTCGCCATGTCGCTCTTCCGACGCGATGTCACCGTATGCGTGTTGTCCTCGGGCTCGGCGGGCAACTGCACCTACGTCGGGGACGGGCACGCCGGGCTGCTCATCGACTGCGGCGTCTCCACGAAGCAGATCCTGACGCGCCTCGCGGAGATGGGGCTCGCCGACGCGCCGATCGACGGCGTGCTGGTCACCCACGAGCACTCCGACCACATCGGCGCCGCGGCCATCCTCTCCCGCGCGCTCCAGAAGCGGCGGGGGGCGGTGCCCTTCTACATGACGCGCGGCACGGCGGAGGGCCTGCCGGAGCAGTGCCGCCCCGACGGCGTCGAGATCGTGGAGGCGGGCACGCCCTTCCGCGTGCGCCACCTGCACGTCGAGCCGATCCCGGTGCCCCACGACACGCGCGACCCCGTCGCCTACCGCGTGGACGTGGGCGACGCCGCCGTGGCCGTCATCACCGATCTCGGTCGGCCCACGGCGCTGCTCGCGCGCCACCTTCGCGAGTGCCACGCCGTGGTATTGGAGTTCAACCACGACGAGGACATGCTCATGGAGGGGCCGTACCCGTACCCGCTGAAGCAGCGGATCAAGGGCAACCATGGGCACCTCTCCAACCGGCAGGCCGGGCAGCTCCTCGCGGACGGCCTCGGCGACCGGCTCCGGCACCTGATGCTGGCGCACCTCTCCGAGGACAACAACACCCCCACGCGGGCGCTCGTCGCCGCCCAGCGCGTGCTGCAGGACTGCGGCGCGTTCGGGCGCGTCGAGGTCGGCGTGTGCCTCCAACGCGCCGCGATCCCGCCGGTCCGCGTGCAGACGAGCCTGTGGTGATCGCGCTTCTCGCCTCGGTCGCGCTCGCGGCCCCGCTGCCCGTGCCCGCCGAGCGGACGGACACGCCCGACTACCGCCGCATCATCGGCCTCGGCGCCGTGGCCTCCGGAGGGATGGACGTCGCCGGCGCGCCCTTCGGGACGATGACGGGCGAGGTCTGGTTCGTGGAGGCGGTCTCCTTCGGGCTCGGCGCGCGGGTCGGTGAGGTCCACACGTCGGAGGCGTCGGGCTTCGGGGTCGTGCCGACGTTCACCTGGGGCGTCCGCTTCCTCTCCGTGCACCGCACCCTGGGCCTCGACGTGGTGGGCCGCCACGGGCTGACCGCGTTCACCGGCGGCTTCGGCGCGACCGTGGAGTACCGCATCGCGGGCCCGCACCTCGCGCGCGCCACGGTGCTCTCGAGCTTCGACGGCGCGCCCACCTTCGAGCTCGCCTACACGATCCGGTGGGAGCACTGATGCTGCTCTTGTTGACCGGCTGCGCGTTCTGGTTCGGCGAGGCCGACCTCGCCGCGTATCCGATCACCCGCGACGACCTGCTCCGCACGCCCCAGGCGATCGGCCCCTCGTTGCCTCCGGGCTTCGCCGTCCCCACCGTCCGCAGCGTGGCGCCCGAGCCGCTCCTCCTCGAGGTGAGCACGGTGGGCTACCCCGAGAAGGTCCAGCTCGGGGAGCTGCACGCGCCGCTCGAGTTCACGGACGCGCTCCGCGGGGCCGCCGGCGGCGTCGAGGTCGGCATCCCCGTCGAGGTGGTCGTCGAGCGCTTCCAGCTCCTGTGCCTCGGCCAGGACCGCGGCGCCATCCGGTCGGGCGCCCACATGGTGGTCGAGGGCGCGGTGAGCTTCGGGGAGGGGCCCTGGCAGCCGATCGAGGTCACGCGGTACGCGCGCGACTGCGACGTGCCCGGGGCGCTCTACGCCGAGGCCGGGGCGGCCTTCGGCGGCGAGGTGGGGCGGCTCGCGGAGACGGCGCCGCGCGGCGAGGCCCCGCGGCCGCTCCCCGCGTCGACCGAGGCGCCCGTCTTGTGCACGGCGCGGGACGTCCGCCCGCGCTCCGAGCGGTCGGGGCAACGCGCCGCCGAGGTGTTCGGCTTCTACACCGTGGGCGTGGGCGTCACGACGCTCCGGGGCAGCCGCGTGGACGGCGACTTCCTCGCGGGGGACGCGAGGGTGACGGCGGCCTCGGAGGCGCTCACCAACGAGCTCGAGCGCGCGCTCCACAAGGCGCTCCCGGGGCTCTCGATCAGCGAGGAGCCCTGCCCGGAGACGCCGTACGAGCGGGTGTCCCGCCCGACCGTGTGGGCGCGCCTCGACCACGCCTGGGTGTCCCAGTACGTGCGGTCCACGGCGGCGACCACGCAGAGCCGGTGGGGCTACGTGACGGTGACCACGTCGGAAGTGAGCGCCGCCGCGACGGAGGCCTTCGCCTACTGGCGCGCGGGCGTCGCGCTCTGCGTCGAGGACGTGTGCCGCGGCACGACCGTGGCGGGCACGAACGACGCCGAGGGGAACATCCTCGAGGGCGCGGGCCCCAAGACGAATTGGGAGCGCTCGTCCAAGCAGGCGCTGGAGCGGCTCGGGCAGCGCACGCGCGAGATCGTGGAGGGGTGGAGGCGGTAGGGGCTCCTGAAAGGATGCCCCGTACGCCGCATTCTGGTAGGCTCCCGCGCGGAGGCAGCCGATGCTCCGCTCCGTGCCCGCCCGCGCGCTCCTGGTGCTCGCGCCGTTCGCCGTCGGCTCCTGCGAGGAGCCACCCGAGACCGACGCCTGGGGGTACTACGAGGACGACGAGGACTTCTCCGCGGCGGGCCGCTACGACGAGGAGCCCGAGGAAGGGGACGCGGACACCGACGCCGACACGGACAGCGACACGGACGCCGACTCCGACACGGACACGGACGCCGACACGGATGCCGACACCGACAGCGACACGGACAGCGACACCGACGCCGACCCCCCGTACGACGGCACCTGGCACTCGTCGGTCGACTTCCGCATGTCGTTTACCTACGGGGGCATCGACTACACCGTCATCTGCGACGACCTCGGCGGCACGGTGTGGATCACCGAGGGCGCGAGCCCGGAGATCAGCGGCTCCGTCGACTCCGACTGCGAGGGGGACGTGCGGACGGTGACGCTGGAGGGGTCCATCAGCGGCAGCTCGGCGACGATCACGAGCGAGGCCGACGGGGTGGTGACCGAGTACGTCGGCAGCTTCTCGAGCGGCAGCCGCTACGTCGGCACCACGTCCGGCGTCACCGACTATTCCGGGGTGGAGGTGGAGTATGCAGGCACGCTCACGCTCACGCGTTGACGTCGCGCGCCGCGCCGCGCTGCTCGCCGCCGTCCTGCTCCTGGCCTGCGCCGAGGAGGAGGCGCCGTTGCGCGAGGGGATCGCGTACGACAACTGCTTCGACCTCGCGGACAACGACGGCGACGGCATCGTCGACTGCGACGACGAAGGCTGCTGGTACGACGAGCTCTGCGGCCACGAGAGCGAGGAGGACGAGTGCGCTGGCGAGACCTTCGGGGAGGTCTGCGACGACGGCGACATCTGGCTCTACGAGTGTGGCGAGCGCGTCTACGACGACCCGCTGGAGCTCTGTACCTACGGTTGCGAGGACGAGTACGGCGGGCCGGTCTGCTGCGAGCTCTCCAGCTACCGGTACTGCTCGGGCGACGACATCGTGCTCGTCGACACCTGCGGGGTGGTCCAGGAGGTCGTGGACACCTGCGGGGACGGCGAGGTCTGCTACGGCGGCGCCTGCCACGCGGACGAGTGCACGGTCACCTTCCACTATTCGTTGGGGTGCAGCGACGTGGAGGGGGTGTGGATCTACTTCGACGGCGGGCTGAGCTACGTGGAGGACGGGCACGAGTGGACGCGGGGCGGCTTCACCGACTCGCACACGTTGGAGTGCGCGGGGCACGTGCGGACCGGCCGGGGCAACTGGGGCCACTCGGAGGACAACGGCTACATCTTCGAGGAGATCACCTGCTCCGGCGGCGAGGCCGACGTGTACCACCCCTGCTACGACGAGACCAACTGGTGAGCCGCCTCGTGTTGGGTGTCACCCTCGTCCTGGCGGGTTGCCAGGCGGGCGTGCGGAGCGTGACGCGGATCCCGACCGGGCCCGAGGACGAGTGGCGGATCGGCGCGGCGGGCGACATCGGGCCATGGCGCGACTTCGCCGTGGACGCCGCGCCGCCGGGGGACGCGACCGTCGGGCACGCGCGGGCGTTCGCGGACTGGGGGCAACGCGAGGTGAGCATGCGGCTCGAGGGCGCGTGGGAGCGGGCGGGGAGCGCCGGGCGCTGGCGGAACGACAGCGTGTACCTGACGTACTCGATCCAGCTCCTCCTCGCGGACCACGAGATGTTCCGCCTCGCGGGCTGGGCGGGCCTCGGGCTCCACGTGACGGTGAGCGACCGGGACGCGACCGAGTACCAGGGCGGCTACTGGCGGGGCACCGGCGGGCCCGGGCTCTACGGCGACCTCGGCTTCGTCGGCGCGCTGGGCCCGGAGGACAACGTGAGCTTCGTGCCGGCGGTGGAGATGCACTGGGCGCCGATCACCGGCGTCACCGGGTTGTTCTCCGCGGGCGTGGCCATCCCGGCCGGCCCCGTGATCATCCAACCCGAGGGCTCGATCCACTGCGGCGCGTTCCTCGACGCGGTCGAGCACGGGTTCTGCACCTGGAGCGTCGGCGCGGGCACCCAGATTTCATTCTGACGGGGTGGTGTCGAAGGCGACGAGCCGGTCGCTCTCCTCGCCGCGGTCCACGACGTAGAGCACGTCGTCCTGGAGGGTGGGCAGCGTCGGATTGGTCACGCGGTCGTCCGACCAGAGGACCTCGCCGGTCGACGGCTCGAACGCCCACACGGCCGAGCGCCAGCCGGACGCGGTCACGTAGACGGCGTCGCCCCCGAACGCCAGGCCCGACGGCTGCGTCACGTCCCCGTCCGTGGTGTCGGCCACCCAGCCGAGGGCGGTGTCCTTCGCCGTCCACAGCTCCTCCCCGGTCTCGGCGTCGAGCACCCAGAGGTTCTCGCCGAGGAGGAAGACGAGCCCGCTCTCGGCGTGCACGAGCCCGAGCTCCTGGTCCCCGTCCGCCTCGTAGAGCACCCAGTCGTCGAAGTCGACCGCGTGCTCCCACACGATGCGCCCCGTCTCCTTGTCGAGCGCGGTGACGCCGTCCCAGGTCGGGACGTAGACGTGGAGCGCGTCGACCTGGAGGTTCCGGGTGCCCTCGGCGACGACGGGCGCGTGCCACTCGAGCTCGCCGTCGTCGAAGTCCAGCCGCGCCACGCCGTAGACGTCGTCCCCGTCCTCGTCGAGGACGTACCCGGTGTAGAGGTCGTCCAGGGAGTGGAGCATCGGGAAGGAGGCCCGCTCGTCGTGCCAGGCGAGCTCCTCGTCGTCCAGGTCGAGCACCCGGAGCCCCGAGGCCCCGATGACGGCGAGGCGCTCGTCCCAGGCGACCGTCGACCAGCACCAGGAGTAGTCCTCGAAGCCCAGGTCCCACGCCGACGCCGCCCAGCGGCGCGCCCCGTCCACCACCCGCACGGACCAGAGCTCGTAGTGGTCGTCGCCCTCTTCCGGGTCGAGGTACACGCAGGTGTAGAGGTGGTCGTCCGAGATTGGCAGGTTGCACACGGCCGACGAGGCGGTGCCGCCGCACAGCTCGAACTCGCCTCCCGGGAGCTCGCCGACGTAGAAGCCGTCGAGGTCCGCCACCTGGATCGACGCTCCGACCTCCAGGTAGAGGCGTTCGTCCTCGACCGCGAGCGTGGTGACCTCGCCGCCTTCCACGGCCTGGAGCCACCGGATCCGGTCGTCCGGTCCACAGGCCGCGAGGATCGACAAGGCGAGCATCGGCACCTCCGACCGGGGCATTCTACGTGAAAGCGCGGCGTTGGGGCTACACTGGGCCGTCCGGAGGCCCCCCATGCTCCTCTTCACGCTCCTCCACCCCGCGCTCGCCTGCGGCGGCTTCGTCCCGACGGAGGGCGCGCTCGCGGCCTCCAGCGCCCAGCGCGCGCTCTTCGACCTCGGCGCGGATGCCGTCACGGTCACCTACGACGCGCGCTACGCGGGCAACGCCGCCGACTTCGCCTGGGTTATCGCGGTGCCGGGGCCGATCACCGACGTGGCGGAGGGGGACGCGGAGCTGCTCGCCGACGTGGAGCGGGCCTCGGCGCCGCAGGTGGAGGTCGACCCGGCCGTCTACGAGGAGGGTTGCAGCTGCGCGCCGCAGACCAAGGGCGACGCCGGCGGCGGCTTCTCGAACGACGACGCCGGCGTCGTCGTCACCGGCTCGGGCTTCGCGGGGAACCTGGCCTACACGACGCTCGCCGCGAGTGACGCCGACAGCCTCGCGGTCTGGCTCGACGAGCACGGCTACGACACGTCCTACATCGGGAGCGCGATCGAGCAGTACGTGAGCGACCCGCTCGACTACGAGTTCGTGGCCGTCCAGCTGCGTCCGGACACCCCCGAGACGCCCGAGGGCGGCGTGCTGCTCGACCCGCTGCGGATCACCTACGGCGCGGCGGCCGACGGCGCGCTCCACCTCGTGTTCCCCGCGATGCTGGGCCGCTCGTCCACCGTCGAGACCGTGCGCACGGAGATGTACGTGCTCGCCACGGGCACCGCGACGTTGGGCGGCGGCTGGGAGGCGCCCGCCAACCCGCCCGAGACGGAGGAGGACCCCTGGGACCTCGTCCTGCCCGACTACGCGAGCCCCGACGGCGCCTACTACTCGCACCTGCTCTCGCTCGGCGGCGAAGAGCGCCAGATGTGGATGGCCTACGCCGGCGCGTACGCGACGGACGCCGGCGAGCGTTGGCTCACCCGCTACGACGCCATCGTGTACCCGGCGACCAACACCGTGGACCCGGTGTTCACCGACTCCGGCGAGCGGACCGAGGCCAGCACCCTGATCTACGTGATGGAGGAGGCGGCGTTCGAGCGGAGCTACGACACCGGCACCGCCTGGCTCCTCCCGCTCGGGCTCCTGGCGGGGGTCGGGCTGAGACGGAGGCGTTGAGGTTCAGCGCGAGAGGGGGGGCGTTGCGGGGGGGGGGGGGGGGGCGCCCCCCCCCCCCCCCCCCCCC
>CAYWGD010000063.1:0-43429 GCA_964457335.1 uncultured Enterobacteriaceae bacterium
GCTCGGGGGCGGGCGGGCGGGGGGGGCGGCCCGGGGGGGGGGGGGGGGGCGGCCCGCCCCCCCGCCGGGCGCCCCCCCCCCCCGCGGCCCGGCCGGCTAGTGCAGCGTCGCCGCGTAGGCCGCCGCGTCGAGGAGTGTGGCGACCTCGCCCGCGTCCGCGAGCTTGATCTTGAAGAGCCAGCCCGCGCCGTGCGGATCCTGGTTCACGACGGACTCGTTCCCGTCGAGCGCGCCGTTGACCTCGACCACCGTGCCGGACACCGGGGCGTAGATGTCGCTCACGGCCTTCACGGACTCGACCTCGGCGGCGCCCGCGCCCTTCTTCACCTGCTTCCCGACCGCGGGGAGCTCGACGTGCACGATGTCGCCGAGGGCGTCCTGCGCGTGGTGGGTGATGCCGACGACGGCGACGTCGCCCTCGACGCGGACCCACTCGTGGGACTCGGTGTAGCGGAGGGTGTCGGGGTAGCTGGACATGGCGGTGGCCTCGGGGTCGGGGTTCGAAAGATCAGGGGTCAGTACGGACGGGTGTAGAACGGGGTCTTGGAGACGACGGCGTCGGCGAGCTTGCCGCGCACGTCGACCTGCACCTTGGTGCCGATCTTCGAGAGCGCGGTGGGCACGTACGCGATGGCGACGTTCTGCTCGACGCTCGGGCCGCGGCTGCCGGAGGTGACCTCCCCGACCACCTGCCCCTCGGAGACCACCGGGCAGTGCGGGCGGGCGATGCGCCCGTCGACCACGAGGCCCACGAGGCGGCGCGGCACGCCCGCGTCGCGCTGCTTCACCAGCGGGTCGCGGCCCACGAAGTCGCCCTTCTCGAGCTTCGTCACCCAGCCGAGCCCCGCCTCGAGCGGCGTGGTGTCGTCCGTGATGTCGTTGCCGTAGAGGCAGTACTTCATCTCGAGGCGCAGCGTGTCGCGCGCGCCGAGGCCGATGTTGGCGAGGCCGAAGGGCTTGCCCGCCTCCTGGATCGCGCTCCAGAGGATGTCGGCGGCGCCGGCCGGGAGGAACACCTCGAAGCCGTCCTCGCCCGTGTAGCCGGTGCGCGCGATGATGCAGCCCTCGACGCCGGCGACGGTGCCGGTGGCGAACCAGTAATTCTTGATGGGTGCGAGCTCGACCGCGGTGAGCGACTGCAGGAGCGCCTGGGCGTGCCGGCCCTGGATGGCCAGCTGCCCCCACTGCTCGGACTCGTTCGTGATCTCGGCGCCGAAGGGGTTGTGCCCCTTCATCCAGGAGTAGTCCTTCTCCCGGTTGGCGGCGTTCACGCAGATGAGCACGTCCTCGGGGCCGAAGCGGTACACGATCAGGTCGTCCACGATGCCGCCGCGCTCGTTGCACATGGCGGTGTAGAGCGCCTGCCCGTTCACGAGCTTGGTCACGTCGTTGGTGACGAGGTGCTGGACGGCCGCGAGCGCCTGGGGGCCGCGGAAGCGGACCTCGCCCATGTGCGACACGTCGAAGAGGCCGACGCGCGCGCGCGTGGCGAGGTGCTCCTCGATGATGCCCGTGTACTGGACGGGCATGTCCCACCCGCCGAAGTCGATCATGCGGGCCCCCGCCTCCTTGTGGAAGGCGTGGAACGGAGTACGGCGAACGGTCATGGCGGTGCCTCGGGGGCGGGCGAACATGCCCCTCCGGTCGGCCCTCGTCAAGCCCCGGATCCGCGCGGTTCGAGGCCCCCGACCAGAATCTGTCCGCCCCCCACGCAAACCGGCCGAAATCGTCGTGAGCCGGTTTGCGCTCGGAAGACCCTACTTCCGCCGCCTGGGCACCGTCGGCGTCGCGGTGAGCCCGCCGCCCCCCGCGAGGCCCCGATCCCCCTCCCCCACGCCGAGGCCGACCGGCGGCGCGGGCGGCTCCACCCCCGGCTGGCACTCCGGCGATCCCGGGGCGCCCGCGTTCGTGCTCGCGTTCACGCCGGAGCGCGGGCCCATGTCGCCGATGTCGTCGCCGTGCGAGATCCCGGGCGAGAAGCCGGGGATGTGGGGGACGTACGGGCCCGACGTGTCCTCCTGCCCGACGGGCACCGCGCGGTCCGCGTCCTCGTCGGCGGCCACGTGCCCGCCCTGCATCTCCTTGAACTTGTCCTTCGGATCCATGTCTCCCCCCGATCCGAGTCGCTAGTCACGCGCGGCGACGAGGCACCCGCGCCGCGCCCCTACGCCGCGCAGGCCTCCGCCAGCCGCTCGATCAGCCAGCGGCTCGCCGGACCGAGCCACGTGTCCCGGCGCGCCAGCACGAACATCCCCACGCGCACCTCCTCCACGTCCGGGACCCGCACGAGGCGGCCCTGCGCGAGGTCCTCGTCGACGAGGTGCGCGGGCAGGTTCCCCCACCCCAGCCCGGCGAGCAGCAGGAGCCGCTTGGTCGGGAGGTCGTGGATGCGCCAGGTCCGCGGGGAGACCACCGCGCGGTCCGGCGTCCCCTCCTCGCCGGGCCGCTCGGAGAGCACGATCTGGACGGCCTCCGCGAGGCGCGCGCCGTCCGCGGCGAGCGGGTGCCCGGGCGCGACGACCGGCACCATCCGCACCTCGCCGAGGGGCCGGGCGTCCAGGTCCGCCCGGTCGACGGTGTCCCCGGCGACGCCGAAGGCGCAGGTGCCGTCCCGCACGCGCGCGCCCACCGCGGAGAGGGTCTCCGTGTGGAGCCGCAGGCGGACGGTGGGGTACCGCTCCGCGAAGCCCGCGCAGGCCGTCGCGAGCGCCTCCGCGGGGAACAACACGTCCACGACCGCGGAGACGACGGGCTCCACGGCCCCGCCGAGCCCCGTCGCCACCCTCCGCAGCTCGTCGGCGCGCGCGCACACCCGCCGCGCCTCCGCCAGGAACACCTCCCCCTCGGGCGTGAGCCGGGCCGACCGGGTCGTCCGCGCGAAGAGCCGCACGCCGAGCTGCTCCTCGACGGCCGCGACCGCGTGGCTCACCGCGGACTGTACGCGGTGGAGGCGCCGGGCGGCGGCCGTGAAGCTCCCCGTGTCGGCGACGGCCACGAGCACGCGGAGCTGGTCGAGGCTGGCCGGGTCATCCATCTGCTTTCCTCATCAATCGTATCGATATTCATCGTATCGACGCATGAATCCGCCGCCCATACGAGGGGGGCATCCACGGAGTCTCCATGACCACCCTCCTCCGCTCGAACGAACGCGGCTACGCCGACCACGGCTGGCTGAAGAGCTTCCACACCTTCTCGTTCGCGGACTACTACGACCCGCGCCGCATGGGCTTCCGCGCCTTGCGCGTCATCAACGAGGACCGGGTCGAGCCCGGCATGGGTTTCGGCACCCACGGGCACCGCGACATGGAGATCCTCTCCTACGTGCTCGACGGCGCGCTCCAGCACCGCGACTCGATGGGCAACGGCTCGGTGATCCGCCCCGGCGACGTGCAGCGCATGAGCGCCGGCACCGGCGTGAACCACTCCGAGTACAACGCCTCGAAGGCCGACGAGGTGCACTTCCTGCAGATCTGGATCGTGCCCGACCGCCGCGGGCACGTGCCCGGCTACGAGCAGAAGCACTTCGGGCCCGAGGAGAAGCGCGGTCGCCTGCGCCTCGTGGCCTCGCCGGACGGCGCCGACGGGAGCGTGCGCATCAACCAGGACGCGCGCCTGTTCGCCGGGCTCTTCGACGGGGACGAGCGCGCCGAATTCGACGTCCCCCCGGGCCGGGCCGCCTGGGTGCACGTCGCGCGCGGCGCCGTGACGCTCAACGGCGAGTCGCTGGCCGCCGGGGATGCCGCCGCCGTGGCCGACCGCGTTCTGCTCGAACGCGGGACCGACGCCGAGGTGCTGGTGTTCGACCTCGGGTAGATCGAGGATGGCGCCGGAGGTTCGGATGAACATCGGCGTACTCGGCTCGGGAATGGTGGGGCAGGCGCTCGCGGGCGGGCTCGCGGAGCGCGGCCACACCGTCGTCATCGGCACGCGCGACCCCGCGAAGCTCGCGGAGTGGGCGCGGGGGCAACCCGGCGTGCGTGTCGGCAGCTTCGCGGACGCGGCGGGGCACGGCGAGGTCGTGCTCCTCGCCACGAAGTGGGACGGCACCGAGCAGGCCCTGGCGCTGGCCGGGACCGGCAACCTCGAAGGCAAGGTGCTCGTGGACGTGACCAACCCGCTGACCTTCGGCCCCGGCGGTCCCGCGCTCGCGCTCGGCCACACCGACTCGGGCGGCGAGCAGGTGCAGCGCTGGGTCCCCGGCGCGCGCGTCGTGAAGGCGCTCAACCAGGTGACCGCGTCCACGATGGTCGCCCCGCGCCGCGAGGAGGGCGTCCCCGACATGTTCATCGGCGGGAACGACCCCGCGGCCAAGGCCACGGTCACCACGCTCCTGCAGGGCCTGGGCTGGTCCGTCGTGGACCTCGGCGGCATCGAGGCCGCGCGGCTGCTCGAGCCCCTCGCGATGATCTGGATCAAGCTCTACGTGCAGACCCGGTCGGGGTCGCACGCGTTCAAGCTGTTGCGGTCGTAGGCCCTCTTCTTCTTGGGGCGGGGGGCGCCCGCGCCCCCCGCAACGCCCCCGTCGGGGGGCGCCCGCGCCCCCCGAGCCCCCGGCGCGGGGCGCGCGCCCCCCCCTACTCCGTCCGCACCATCCGCCCGATCTCCCGCCGCAGCGCCCCCAGCGCCGTCACGTCGCGCGGGCGCGGCGCGTCGACGGGGACGACCGCGCGCACGGTCGCGGGGCGCGGGGCGAGCACCACGACCCGGTCGGCGAGGCGCACGGCCTCCTCGACCGAGTGCGTGACGAGGAGCGCGGTCTTGCGGTCGCGGAGCCACACCGCCTCGAGCACGTCCTGGAGCCGCTCGCGGGACAGCGCGTCGAGCGCGCCGAAGGGCTCGTCGAGGAGCAGCACCTCCGGGTCGACCGCGAGCGCGCGGGCGAGCGCGACGCGCTGGCGCATGCCGCCGGAGAGCTCCTTCGGGTAGCGCGTCTCGGCCCCGGCGAGCCCGAGCGCGTCGAGCAGCGCGGGGACGTGGTCGGCGGGCCGGCCCTGCGCGCGCGGCCCGAAGGCCACGTTCTCGGCGACCGTGAGCCACGGGAACAGCGCGCCGTCCTGGAACACGAGCACGCGGTCGGCGCCGACGCCGCGCACCGGCGCGCCGCCACACGACACCACGCCCGCGTCGGGCCGCAACATCCCGGCGACCAGGTGGAGGATCGTCGTCTTGCCGCAGCCGCTCGGCCCGAGCAGCGCGACGAGCTCGCCGGGCTCGACCACGAGGTCGAGGCCCGTGAGCGCCTCCACGCGCCGCCCCGTCCCCGCCTCCACGAACGCGAGGGACACCCCCTCCAGCCGCACGTCCTTCACGCCCACCTCGTCAACCGCGCCGCCGCGGCGCCCAGCAGGAGATCCGTCGCCGCGCCGCACGCGCCCAGGAGCGCCATCCCCACGAAGGTCCGCGCCGGCTCCAGCAGGTCGCGCCCCTCCAGGATCAACACGCCGAGGCCCTCTGACGCCGAGAGGAACTCGGCCGCCACGAGCACGAACCACGCGGTGCCCACGGCCTCCCGCACCGTCGCGGCCACGCCCGGGAGCGCGGCCGGCACCGCCACGCGCAGCGCCACGGCCCCATCACCCGCGCCGAGGTTCCGGGCCGCCGACAAGAGCTTCGGCGGCACGCCCGCAACCGCGTGCGCCGTGCCCCCGATCACGACGAACGCCGCCGCGAAGAAGAGGATCACCACCTGCTGGAGCTCGCCCACGCCGAACCACAGGATCGTGAGCGGCACCCACGCCACCGGCGGGATCGGCCGCAGGAGCCGCACGGGCGCGTCCAGCGCGGCGCCGAGGCGCGGCGCGGTGGTGATCAGCGCCCCGAGCGGCACGCCCACCACCACGGCCGCCAGCGCACCCACCAGGACGCGGGCCGCCGATCGCGCCACGTCGACCGCGAGGGTGCCGTCCGCGAGGAGCGCCCACGCCGCGGCCGCGACCGCCGAGGGGAGCGGCACGAGCAGCGCCGTGCGGGGATCCGTCACGAGCGCGCGCCCGGCCAGCTCCCAGGCCGCGACGAGCGCCGCGGTGAGCGCCCACCGGCTCACGGGCGCCACCGCAGGAGCCGCCGCTCCGCGAGCGCGAAGCCGCCCTCGGTGAGCGCCGCCAGGGCCCCGATCGTCGCCATGCCGGCGAGCGCCACGTCCGGCCGCGCGAGGTTCCGCGCGTCGAGCACGCGCTGGCCGAGACCGCCGTCCGCGCCCACGAGCTCGGCCGCCACGACGCTCATCCACGCGAGCGTCCACCCGAGGCGCAGCCCCGCGAACGTGAGCGGGAGCGCGCCCGGGAGGAGCACGCGCCGGATGACCGTGCCCGGCGACGCGCCCAGGTTCCGCGCGGCGGTCACGAGCCCCGCGGGCACCGCCGCGATGCCGGCGCGCGCCTGCCGCACGATCGGGAACAACGCCCCGAGGAACACGACGGCCACGGCGCTCCCGTCGCCGATGCCGACCCAGAGGAGCAGGAGCGGCGTCCACGCGAAGGGCGGCACCGCGCGCAGGAGCGCGAGGAGCGCGCCGAGCTGCCGATCGAGCCACGCGCTCGCGCCCATCACCGCCGCGAGCGGCAGCCCGACCGCGACGGCCGCGCCGTAGCCCAGCACGACGCGCCGGCCCGTGGCGAGCGCGTCCTCGGCGAGCCCGGCCCGCGTGTCCCACGCGGTCGCGGCCACGGTGGCGGGCCCCGGGAGCACGTGCGGCGGCCACCGCGACGCCGCCAGCGCCCACGCGGCGAGGAGCGCGGCGACGCCGAGGGCGGGCCACCCGAAGCGGGCCACGGTCGCCCTCGACGCGGCCCCTCTGCCGCGCAGGGATCCGCCACCCCCTGAAAGCGGGGGCGTTGCGGGGGGCGCGCCCCCCGCCCCAAGAGCATCCCCCTGAACCGCGCCCCGGCTCACCGGAGGTCCCCGGCCTCCGGCCACGGCTGCGGCGTCGTGCGCGTGCGGGCGGTGTCGTAGGGGGCGTAGGGCGGCCTTCCGACCTCGCCGGGCCAGTCGGCGGGCAAAAAGACCGGCCGGGCGGGCACGTTCCAGCCGAGCGTGGCGAAGGTGTTCGCGAGCAGCTCGGGCGCGAAGTCCGCGCGGAGGTCGGCGGCGTCCCGCGCGCGGGTGAGGCGGCCGGCGGCGTGCTGGGCGGCCACGACGCGGGCGTCCTCGACCGACCAGAAGTCGGCGTGCAGGTACTTGTACGTGGGCTTGTAGAGCGTCACGTACCGGTCGATCTGCGTGCGGGCCGCCTCCTTCGTCCAGGCCTTGGCCTTGGGGTCGGAGACGTAGAGCGCGGCGGCGCGATCGGGGTCGGCGCGCACCGCGAGCAGCGCCTCGACGGTGGCGTCGGCGACGGCCTGCGCGACGTCCGGGGCGTGCTCGAGGAGCTCGCGGCGCATGAACTCGTACCCGGTGGCGAAGTAGTACGGGTACACGTCGTCCACGCGGCGGCCGAGGCCCTTCTCGGTCGCGAACGTGACGTGCGGGTCGAACACCGCGACGGCGTCGACGCCGTTCGGGACGAGCTGGGCCTCGCGCATGCTCATCCCCGCGAGGCGGTAGCTGCCGGCCCCGAGCCCGTTGTGCGCGCCCATCGCCAGCAGGTAGAACTCGCAGTAGCTGCCGAGGGTCGTGCCGATCACCAGCTCCTTTCCCTGCCTGGCGAGGTCGTCCGCGCTCCGGATGGGCGAGTCGGGCGGCACGAGCAGCGCCGCCTCGACGTTCGTGCCGGTGACCGCGTAGGCCACCGCGGGGACGCCCTTGTCGACAGTGTTCCAGAAGGGGAAGTCGCCGTAGTGGGTCACCTGGGTCTGCCCCGCGAGGAAGGCCTCGAGGATGGGCGGGCCGGACAGGAAGCTCGTGTAGGTGACCTCCAGCCCCCGCTTCTCGAGCAGGCCGAGGTCCTTCATGACGGGGACGTGGGCCGAATAGCCCGGCACGTCGGCGAAGTAGCCCACCGAGAGCGGCCACCAGCCCTGCTCCTTCAGCCACGCCACGGACACCGGCGACACCTGCGCGTAGGGGGCGGGCCACGTCGGCGGCGTCGCGGCGGGCGCGGCGGCGGCGGACGCGCCGGTGGTCGTCGCGGTCGGAGCGGTCGAAGGCTCGGAGGAGGTCCCGCATCCGGCGAGGAGCGCGAGCGGCACGATGGCGAGGAGGGTCCCGTACACGGCCGGGAGCGTACTCCGCCCGGCACCGGGCCGCACCGCTGGCACGGCTCCTGCATCGTCCCCTGGCGCATCCCAATGGAGTCCCCGATGCGCAGCCTCCTCTTCGCCCTCCCCCTCGTGCTCTCCGCCTGCGTCGACATGAACCGCGGCCCCGAGCTCGACGACCTCGTGAACCTCTTCCTGCAGGAGCAGCAGATCGCGGAGGACGATCTCGTCGAGTGCGGGCCCTCCGAGCGCGACACCTGCGAGCAGGATCCCACCGCCCACCAAGAGGCCCTGGCCTGCATCGAGGACGCCTTCGCGACCTGCACGCCGGCCATCCTCCAGTTCATCGCCGCCAACGGCGACGGCGTGGAGACCCGCACGGTCCTCGTGGTGCACGAGACCGAGGACGGCTGCGCCGTCGAGCGCTTCGTCGACGCCCCCGAGGGCGGCCGGCGCGAGCTCTCCGAGGCGTCCTGCGGCTCGCTCTCCGTCGCCACGGACGGCTGCGAGGCCCCCGACGCCAACGAGTGCACCGAGGTCTGCTCCGGCTTCGAGGAGGATCAGTGCTGGTGGCCCAACTGACCTCCTCGTGACGAACCGGGACGGACGGACGCGGCGAGCGACCGTGTTCGTCCGCCCGTGCCGGTCGACGGCCGCGCACATCCCGGGGGAACATTGAGCCACGTACTCGACACCATCTCGTTCGGCGCCATCGTCACGGTCCGCGACCGGCTGCTCGCGCAGCAGGCCGCGGGGCGCCGCATCTACCGCCTGGAGAGCGGGGACCCTTCCTTCGACGTGCCGCCTCACGTGCGCGACGCGATGATCGAGGCCCTGCGCAAGGGACACACCCACTACACGGCGTCCGCGGGCATCCAGCCGCTGCGCGAGGCCGTGGTCACCAAGGTGCGGCGCGACAACGCGCTGCCCATCGACGACCCCGAGCAGGTCGTCGTCACGAGCGGCGGCATGCACGCGCTCTACCTCGTGTTCCGCTCGATGCTCGAGCCGGGCGACGAGGTGATCCTGCCGGACCCGATGTGGACCGAGATCGCCGAGAACATCCGCCTCGGCGGGGGCGTGCCCGTGCGCTGCCCCATCGACCTCGACAGCACCACGCCGTGGACGGCCGCGCAGATCGAGCGGCACATCACGCCCAAGACGAAGGCGATCTTCGTCAACACGCCCCAGAACCCGACCGGGCTCGTGCTCAACCGCGCGACCCTCCGCGAGATCGTGGAGCTGGCCGCGCGCTACGACCTCCGCATCATCAGCGACGAGGCCTACGAGCACGTCATCTTCGACGGCCAGGAGCACGTCTCCATCGGCTCGCTCCCGGGCGCCGAGGACCGCACCACCACGCTCTTCTCCACCTCGAAGAGCTACGCCATGAGCGGGCTCCGCGTCGGCTACGTCGTCAGCCGCGACGCCGCGCTCCTCACCCGCGTGAAGAAGCTCCTGCGCTGCACCACCAACGGCGTGAACAGCCTCGCCCAGTGGGGCGCCGCCGCCGCGCTCGCGGGCCCGCAGGACGCCTCGCGCGCCATGGGCGCCGTCTACCAGGAGCGCCGCGACCTGTTGCTCGAGGGCCTCGCCGGCAACGGCCTCGTCGAGCCCTTCGTGCCCCGCGGCAGCTTCTTCTTGTGGGCGCGCATCTCTCCGCAGTGGTCGGGCTACCGCGGCTCGCGCTCCGACGAGGCGATGACCGAGTGGCTCATCGACGCGACCGGCGTGGGCTCGTCCCCCGGCTCCGCGTTCGGCCCCGGCGGCGCGGGCTGGATCCGCTTCGCGTTCTCCTGCGAGACGCGCGAGGTCCAGGAGGCCGCGAAGCTCGTCCGCCAGCTGCTCGGGACCGAGGCGCGGCGGGTGGCCTAGCTGCTCTTGGGGCGGGGGGCGCGCCCCCCGCAACGCCCCCGCTCTCCCGTGGTGGTGGAGCGGAGCGCTCGGCGACGGCGCTACTCCGCCGCCCCCTTCGCCTTCGTCGTCACCGCGCGCTGCTTGAGCGTGTCCATCACACCGATGGCGCGCAGCACGGGCCCGTCGAGGCCGGGGATGAGCTCCTTGAGGGCGAGGAGCGGCCGGATCGGGCCCGGGGTGACGAGCACCTCGCCCTTGCCCCCGAGCGCGGCGCGCACGCCGGCCACGACCTTGGCGAGCGGCACCTCCTTCATCATGCCGGGGGCGCGCAAGCCGGTGTTCGCCCACATGCCGGCGTCCGCGACGAAGCCCGGGCACACGACCCCGGCGGTGACGCCCGTGCCGTCGAGCTCGATGCGCAGGCTCGACACGAAGCCGTTCAGGCCGTGCTTGGTGGCGGCGTAGATCGCGTTGAAGGGCGTCGGCGACTTCCCCGACATCGACGAGACGACCACGATCGCGCCCCGCCCGCGCGTGATCATCCCGGGGAGCAGGGCGCGGGTGAGCAACATCGGCGCGACCAGGTTCACCGTCACCTGCTTCTCGATCTGCGCCGGCGTCTGCTCGGCGACGGCCACGGGGATCTCGATCCCGGCGTTGCTGACGAACGCGTCGATCGCGCCGACGGCCTCCGCGGCCGCGACGATCGCGGCCCGGCCGGCCTCGGTGGCCACGTCGGCCGCCACGGTCGTGGCGCGCCCGCCCGCCGCGCGGACCTCCGCGGCCACGCGCCCGAGCCCGTCGGCGTCGCGGGCGGTGAGCACGAGGTGGGCCCCGTCGCGCGCGAGGTCCTTCGCGATCGCCACGCCGATGCCGCGCGACGCGCCGGTGAGGAGAACGACGCGATCCTTCAGGTCCATGCGGCCTCCGAAGGCCGCAATGTGACGCCCCGCGGGCCCGCGCGCTACCCGGCGATCGCCGCCCAGCCCCGCTCCAGCTCGGCCACGTCCACGTTCCGCCCGATCACGACGAGCGCGCTCTCGTCCGGCGGGGGCATGGCGCCCGGCCCGAGCTCGAGCCACTGGTAGACGCCCTGCGCGACGACGGCGGTCGCGACGCCCGGGCAGCGGAAGATGCCCTTGAGCCGCAGGATCTCCCATCCCTTCCGCGCGGCGACGAACTGCAGGAACATCTTGAGCTTCCCGAGCTCGACCGCGCCGCCCCGGAAGCTCCGGGTGACCACCCCCGCCGAGTGCGCGGTGACCGTCGGGATGCGCCAGCGCTCGGGGGCCGCCCCGCCGATGTCCAGGAGCGGCGCCACGGGGACCTCCGCCCGCACGCTCCGGGTCAACTCCGCGAGCGGCGCGACCGCGCGCACGGCGGCCTCCGCCGCGTCGAGGTCGTCGGCGTGATCGAGGTGGTTCAGCAGGATGCGGTCGGCGCACGCGAGCTGCGCGGCGACCTCGGGGTGCGCGTGGAGCTGGTCCCGCACCTTCCCGGCGTGCGCGAGCGCGACGACGCCGTCCACGCGCGTCGCGGCGGCGAGCGCCGGGTCGAGGAGGAAGGTCTGCACGAGCGGGCCGGGCGTGGCGAGGCCGGAGGTCTCGACCACGACGCGGTCGAAGCGCAGCGGCCGGAGCCACCGCGTCCGTTTCTTCAACAAGTCCAGCGCGGTACGGCGCAGATCCTCGCGGACCTCGCAACACACGCAGCCGTTGCGCAGCTCGATCACCTCGTCGGCCGCGCCCACGACGAGGCGCCCGTCGATGCCGAGGGCGCCGAATTCGTTGACGATCACCGCCGTGGGCGGCGTGGTCGGGTCCGCCAGGAGGCGGTTGAGCAGCGTCGTCTTCCCCGCCCCGAGGAACCCGGTGAGCAGGGTGACGGGCAGCACTAGTTGAGGTACCCCAGCGCCTTGAGCCGCTCGACCTCGGCCGGGTCGGCCGCCGCGTTGAGCGCGTTGATCGCCTCCTTGAAGCTCGGGTCGCCCGGGAAGCGCTTGTCGCCGGCCACGAGCACGTCGTTCGCGCCCTTGGAGTCGCCCGCGGCGCGGAGCTTCTCGGCCACCTTGCGGTACTGCGCGGCGGTGAGCTGCTTCTCGTAGGCGCCGGAGAGCCGCTCCAGGGCGGCCACCACCTCGGCACCCTTCCCGCCGTCGGCGAGCGCGTCGAGCTTGAGCGACTCGAAGCGCCAGGCCTTCGCGGGGTCCTTGGCGATCGCCTCGACCTTCAGCGCCTCGTCGGCCTTCGTGACGGCGCCGGCGAAGTCCTTCGCCTGCGCGGCCGCCTCGACGCCCTTCTGGAGCTCCTCGGGGTTGGGGCCGCCACCGCAGCCGACGAGCACGGCGACGAGAAGGGACGCGAAGGCAGGGCGGAAGGAGGACATGGTCGGGCTCCAGGCGTGACGTTCTGTGGTGGCCGGGAGGTAGCCCGTCCACGGCGCGACGACTATAGTGGCCGGCTTCGATGGAACGCTCGCACTCGCCTCGCACGGCCGCTCGGCTGGCCCTCCTGAGCCTGCTCCTGTGGCCCTCCGCCGCATGGGCGTACATCGGCCCCGGCGCGGGCTTCGCGTTCGCAGGCTCGCTCGCCGTGCTGGTCGCGGCGTTCGCCCTCGCGATCGGGACGATCCTGCTCTGGCCGATCACGTTCGTGATCCGCACGGTCCGCGTCGGGAACCCCTTCAAGCGGGCCCTCACGAAGCGCGTCGTCATCATCGGTCTCGACGGCATGGACCCCGGGATCGCGACGCGCTTCCTCAAGGAGGGGCGCCTCCCGAACCTCGCGAAGCTCGCCGAGAAGGGCGTCTTCCGCCCGCTGGACACGTCGAACCCGTCGATGTCCCCGGTGGCGTGGTCCACCTTCGCCACCGGCGTGGATCCCTCCGGGCACGGCATCTACGACTTCCTCACGCGCGACCCCTGCACCTACGCGCCGATGCTCTCGTCCACGGACATCCGGAACGCCGAGAAGGTGCTGAACATCGGCAAGTACGTCATCCCGCTCCAGAAGCCGAAGATCAAGCTCCTCCAGAAGTCCCAGGCCTTCTGGAAGCTGCTCGGGGAGAAGCACATCTTCTCGACGATCCAGCGGGTGCCGATCACCTTCCCGCCGGTCCCCTTCCGCGGGCTCCTGCTGTCGGGCATGTGCGTGCCCGACCTGCGGGGCAGCCAGGGCACGTTCAGCTTCTTCTCGACGGCGAGCGCCGACGGGAAGGCCGCCTTCACCGGCGGCGAGCAGACGGTGCTCCGGCGAAAGGGGAACGTCATCCGCTCCCGCATCGTCGGGCCGGACAACGGCATGGTGAAGGACGGCGGGCGCATGACGCTCCCGTTCACGATCACGGTCGGCACGGACAAGGTGAACGTCGCGATCGACGGCGGCGAGGCCTTCGACCTCCCGCTCCGGACCTACTCGGACTGGATCCACCTCACCTTCGAGGCCGGCCTCGGCGTGAAGGTGAGCGGGATCGCCCGCTTCTACCTCACCTCGGTCTCCCCCGACGTGAACCTCTACATGACGCCGATCCACATCGACCCGGAGTCCCCGGCGATGCCGATCAGCCACCCCGAGGTCTACTCGGTCTACCTCGCGAAGAAGTTCGGGCCGTTCGCGACGCTCGGCCTCGCCGAGGACACCTGGGCGCTGAACGAGCGCGTCATCGACGAGGCGGCGTTCTTCGACCAGGCGATGGCCTTCTGCGACGAGCGCGAGAAGATGCTGTTCGACGCGATCGAGCACACCCGCGCCGGGCTGGTCACGACGGTCTTCGACACGACCGACCGCATCCAGCACATGTTCTACCGCTACCTCGACCCCACCCACCCCGCGAACCGGGACAAGGAGTCGACGGCCTACGCGGACGCGATCCAGCGCGTGTACGAGCGCATGGACGGCATGATCGGCAAGGTGCTCCGGACCGTGGGCGACGACACGGTGGTCATGGTCATGAGCGACCACGGCTTCACGAACTTCCGCCGCGGCGTGAACCTCAACACCTGGCTGCGCGACGAGGGCTACCTCGTGCTCAAGGACGGCAAGACCACCTCCGGGGACTGGTTCGAGGACGTGGACTGGTCGAGGACGAAGGCCTTCTCGCTCGGGCTCACCGGCATGTTCATCAACCGGAAGGGCCGCGAGGCCGCCGGCATCGTGAACGAGGGCGAGGAGTACCGGGCGCTCTGCGACGAGATCGCGCGGAAGCTCGAGGCGCTCGTCGACCAGGAGACGGACGGCCGCGCCGTCCGCAAGGTCGAGTGCGCCTACAAGATCTTCGACGGCCCCTACCGCCTCGACGCCCCCGACCTGCTCGTCGGCTACGAGGGCGGCTACCGCAACTCCTGGGAGTGCGCGACCGGCGCGGTCACCCCGGACGTGTTCCGCGACAACACCAAGAGCTGGTCCGGCGACCACTGCGTGGACCCCGCGATCGTCCCCGGCGTGTTCTTCTGCAACCGGAAGATCGTGGCCGAGAAGCCGCACATCGCCGACATCCCCTTCTCGGTGCTCTCGCTCTTCGGGCAGGCGCCGCCGAAGTACATGCAGGGCAAGATGCTCTTCGCCAAGCCGGGCGAGGCCGCGCCCGTCGGCGGGCCGCTCGACCCGCGCACGCTCTCGCAGTCGGGCTCCGCGCCCGGCGCGCTCGTCCCGAAGGAGGCCGGCGATGCGGCGTAGCCTGCTCGCGCTGACCTCCCTCGCGCTGCTCTCCTGCGCGCCAGAGGCACCCACGGGCCCCGGCGTGTTCGTCCTCGGCGTGGACGGGATGGACCCCACCATCCTCCGCCGGATGCTCGACCAGGGCCGGATGCCCAACTTCGCGAAGCTCGCCGCGCAGGGCGGCTTCCAGGAGCTCGGCACCTCGAACCCGCCGCAGAGCCCGGTCGCCTGGTCGAACTTCGTGACCGGCCTCGATCCCGGCGGCCACGGGATCTACGACTTCGTCCACCGCGACCCGAAGACGTACCTCCCGACCTCCTCGGCGACCCCTCCCCCCGGCGAGCCGCCCGGCGACCTCGAGATCGGCGGGTACCACATCCCGATCGGCGGCGACGACGTGGTGAACAACCGCTCCGGCACGCCCTGGTGGGACTCCCTGCACGCGGCGGGCGTGGACGTCGAGGTCTACCGCGTGCCCGGGAACTACCCGGTCACCCCGTCGGACGCGCGCACGCTCTCGGGCATGGGCACCGTCGACATGCGCGGCGGCTACGGCGTCTACACCTGGTTCACGGACCAGGCCGTGTCCGCCAAGGAAGAGCTCAAGGGCGACATCCAGCTCGTCACGGTCGAGGACTACGACCTCGACGGCGTCGGCGACACGGTGAAGGGCACGCTCAAGGGCGCACCCGACATCTTCCACCTCCCCCCCGGACAGATCCCCGGCGAGAGCGACTACCTCACCGCCGGCGTGACCGTGTCCATCGACCCGGAGGCCGACGTCGCGCTCATCCGCGTGGGGGACAGCGAGGCCGTGGTCCGCGAGGGCGAGTGGACCGGCTGGATGGACGTGAGCTTCGACGCGCTGCCCGCCGGCGCGATGCCGCTCGACGGCGCGGTGCGCTTCTACGCGAAGGAGCTCCGGCCGGCG
Organism: uncultured Enterobacteriaceae bacterium; assembly: GCA_964457335.1. Lineage (GTDB taxonomy): Bacteria > Myxococcota_A > UBA796 > UBA796 > SXON01 > CAJBVW01. The sequence continues at coordinate 15,579 of CAYWGD010000063.1, forward strand.
TTCAAGCTCTACGCCTCCCCGGTCAACATGTCCGCGGAGTCGCCGCCCCAGCCCATCTCCACGCCGGACGACTTCGCGCCGGACCTCGCGGAGGCGATGGGCGGCACCTACTACACGCAGGGCATGCCGGAGGAGACGAACGCGCTCCGGGACGGCACCTTCTCCGACGACGACTACCAGAAGCAGGTGGCGCTCGTGCAGGAGGACGCCGAGGCCATGCTGGACGTGGCGCTCGCCCGCTACCGCCCCGGCGACGCGACGTTCTTCTACCTCTCCGACATCGATCTCCAGTGCCACATGCTCTGGCGGCACGGCGATCCGAAACACGCCGACGCCCCGCACCACCCGGCCTACGAGCCGGCGTCCGCGGCGGACCACGCGGACGACGTCGAGGGCTACTACGAGAACGTGGACCGCCTGCTCGGCGAGATCCAGCACGGCCTCCCTGCCGACACGCTGCTGGTCGTGATGAGCGACCACGGCTTCCAGCCGTTCACGCGCAAGGTGCACCTCAACAGCTGGCTGCGCGACAACGGCTGGTTGACGCTGAAGGACGGCAAGACCGAGGGCCACATCGCCCACGGCGACGTCGACTGGTCGAAGACGAAGGCCTACGCGCTCGGCTTCAACGCGCTCTACCTGAACGTGGAGGGGCGAGAGGCCCAGGGCATCGTGCCCGCGGCCGACGCCGACGCGACGATGGCCGAGCTGCAGCGCCAGCTCGCGGCGGTGACCGACCCGAAGGACGGCACGCGGATGATCCGCGAGGTCTTCCGCGGGAAGGACATCTACCACGGCGCCCGCGTGGCGGACGCGCCCGACCTCGTGGTCGGCTACGACCGCGGCTACGGCCACTCCGACGAGTCCACCCTCGGCGAGATGCCGGCCGCGATCGTCGAGGACAACACGTCCAAGTGGTCCGGCAACCACCTCATGGCCCCCGAGGTCGTCCCCGGCGTGCTGCTCTCCAACCGCCGCATCCAGGGCGAAGGGCACGAGCTCACCGACGTGACGGCCACCCTCTACGCGTGGTACGGCCTCGCGCCCGTCGAGGGCATGACCGGCCAGCCCGTCCTCACCCGTTAGTCAGGAGCCCACCATGTTCGGCTTCGGAAAGACCGTCAGCGTCAAGATCGACAAGGACCTCTACGAGCGCGTGAAGAAGGTGGCCGACGTGGCCGGCTACGCGACCGCGGAGGAGTTCGTCCAGCACATCCTCGAGAAGGAGATGCTCCACTTCGAGGACACCAAGAACGACGCCGACATCCGCGCGAAGCTCAAGGGCCTCGGCTACATCTCGTAGGTGCACGGAATGGGCACCTTCAACGCGATCGCGAGCGCGATCTTCGACGTGCTCCTCGCCCCGCTCGGGCACACGCGCCCGTGGTTCGACCTCCTCGTGTGGCCGATCCTCGCGGGCGTCGTCGCGCTGCTCGTGTACAAGGCGATCTCGAACCAGGCGGGCATCACCCGCGCGAAGAACGGGATCCAGGTGCACCTGCTCGAGGTCGTCCTCTTCAAGGACGATCTGCGGGTCGTGCTCCCCGCGACCGCGAAGGCGCTCGCCCAGAACGTGCTCTACCTCGGCTACAACATCGTCCCGATGCTGGTGATGTTCGCGCCGATGACCGCCATCCTGGTCCAGATCGTCGCGAACTACGGCTACGCGCCCGCGAAGGTCGGCGAGACCACGCTGCTCGTCGTCGAGCTCGACGACGTGGTGGGCGGGGTGACGGCCCGGGACGTGAAGCTCGAGCTCCCGCCGGGCGTGTCGCTGGACGCGCCGCCCGTGCGCACCGCCGACGGCGAGGTCGCGTGGCGGCTCCGCCTCGACGAGCCGGGCGACCACGTCCTGAAGATCCAGGCCGGCGGCACCACGGAGGAGAAGCTCCTCTCGGTCGGCGGCGAGGCCCGCAAGGTCTCCCCGCTCCGCACCAAGAGCTGGGAGGCGCTCCTCTACCCGGCCGAGCCCGTCCCCGCGGCCGACTCGCCCGTCTACAGCATCCACCTCGACCGCCGCGACCAGGACCTCGGCGTCTTCCCCGCGGGGGAAGGCGGCATCCTCGCCTGGTTCTTCGGCTTCTCGCTCCTCGCCGGCCTCCTCCTGAAGGATCGCTTCGGCGTCACCCTCTGATCGGACCCCCCATGAGCTTCCTCGCCTCCCTCTTCGGCAAGCCCAACTACGGCGAGCCCCTCGTCATCGTCTCCGGGCTCCCCCGCTCGGGCACGTCCATGATGATGAAGATGCTCGAGGCCGGCGGCCTCCCGATCATGACCGACTCCATCCGGACCGCCGACATCGACAACCCGAAGGGGTACTACGAGTACGAGCGCGTCAAGGATCTCGAGAAGGAGACCGACAAGAGCTACATCCGCGAGGGGCGCGGCAAGGTGCTCAAGGTCATCTCCTTCCTCCTGAAGGACCTGCCGGACGACAACGCCTACAAGATCATCTTCATGCGGCGCGACCTCAACGAGGTCATCGCGTCGCAGAACAAGATGATCAAGCACCGCGGCGAGAAGGACGAGAGCGACGATCGCATGATGATCGACGCCTACATGAACCACCTCGCGGCGGTCCGCATCCTGGTGCGGAAGAAGCCGAACTTCGAGATGGTCGAGGTCCGCTACGACACCACGGTGAAGGACCCGAAGGAGGCCGCCCGCCAGGTGAACGCCTTCCTGGGCGGCAAGCTGAACGAGGCGGCCATGCACGCGGTGGTGGACGCCGAGCTCTACCGCAACCGGAAGGGCGCGACGGTCTAGCCGGGGCGCGGCTCGCCCTCCCCCTGCGCCGCCAGCTCGTCCGCGGAGAGGCCCCCGAAGTAGTGCAGGAGGCCCGCACGCTCGTAGTCGCGGCGGACGCTCGGGGACAAGAGCCCGATCGCGCGCAGGTTCGGCACCAGTCGGCTGAACATGACGTGGCGGAACTCCCGCATGCCGGGCGCGTCCGTGACGAAGGCGCGCCACCGCGCCCGGGAGAACGTCCCGGCGAACCACTCCTCGTAGACCTCGTAGGCCATGAACCGCGAGCGCATGAGCAGCGCCACCTCGAACGCCCACTGCTCCCGCTCGTGGCGCTCGGCGTCGGAGAGCTCCCGCATGTGCTCCCGGAGCGCGAGCACCCCGAAGTGCACGTGCCGGGCCTCGTCCTGGATGACGCGGCCCAGGAGCTCCCGGAGCAGCGGCTCCCGCGTGAGCTTGTGCAGCGTCCCGAACGCGCCGAGCGCGAGGCCCTCGACGAGGATCTGCATGCCGAGGAACTTCATGTCCCAGCGCCCGTCGGTCAGGAGCGCGTCGAGGATGACGAACAGGTTGTCGTTGATCTGGTAGAGCTTCTCGAGCTTGGTGTCGAGGTAGCGCTGGAAGACCTCGACGTGGCGCGCCTCGTCGACGACCTGCGTGGCGCCCAGCAGCTTGCCGTCGAACAGGGCGACCGCCTCCGTCACCTGCGCGGACGCCATGAGCGCGCCCTGCTCGCCGTGCAGGAATTGCGAGAGCATCCACGCGACGATCGCGTGCTTGAAGCGGACGCGCTCGACGGCGTCGAGCCGCACGCCGCAGCCCTCGAGCACGTCGTAGTCGAACCAGCCGTCGGGCAACAGCGGCCGCCCGGGGTCCATGGGGTCGACGTGCGTGCCCCACGGGAGGGCGGTCGCGCCGTCCCACTGGGCGGCCTTGGCGCGGCGGTAGAGCTCGGCCATGCCGGCGTGGTCGGCGGGGTAGCTCCAGTCGAGGTGCGCGTGGTGGCTGGCCGGGAACGTGCTCGGTACGCCTTGCTTTCCGCGGCGCAGCACGAGCCCGCGGAGCCCCGCCGGTCGCAACGAGCGCGCGACCGCGGGGTCGGTGACCGCGCCGAGGAGCCCGAGCACCTCCACGTAGCGATCGACGGTATCCCGCACCCGCGGCGGGAGCCTCGGCAGGAGCCGCGCGAGGGGGCTCACCGCTCCACCTCGATGGTCACGTCTCCACGCGGGCGCGCGACACACGCCAGGATGAGCCCCCGTGCGCGCTCGTCCGGCGAGAGGCAGTTCGGCTCGGCGAGGTCCACGTCCCCGGACAGGAGGCGGACGCGGCACGTCCCGCACCCGCCGACCGCGCACGAGAACGCGAGGGACAGCCCGACGGCCCGGCACGCCTCGAGGATCGTCGCGCCGGGCGCGACGCGGAGCTCGGCCTCGGCCCGGGCCCGGCGGACGGTGAGCCGGTGCGCCCGCTCGGGGCGCTGGGGCTCGGCCCGCTCGAGCGAGGCGCCCGCCGTCGAGCCCACCGTGGGCGCGACCCTCCGGCGCGGGACCAGGGGCGGCGGGACGTCCCCGCGCAGGTCGGCAATGACACGCGCGAGGTCCCGACGGACCACGACCAGCCACCGACGCGCGTCGGCGAGCGCTGAGTCGAACGGCCGGAGAGTGTCCACTCCAAGAGGGTGCGCACCGCTCCGCGGTGGGGCACACGCGCCCCCCGGCGACGTCGTCCAAGGGATCAGGCGGGCTCCCCCTCGCGCCCCCGCGCCGCGGGCTCGGCGACCGCGGCCGGCGCCGACACGTACGGCGCCAGCGTGAAGTAGAACGTCGCCCCCTCCCCCGGGCGTGCCTCCGCCCACACGCGGCCGCCGTGCCGCGCGATGACGCGCTGCACGATGGCGAGCCCGATGCCCGAGCCCTCGAAGCGCGCCGCCGGCTCCAGGCGCTGGAAGGGCTGGAAGAGCTTGCCCGCCCGCTCCATGTCGAAGCCGACGCCGTTGTCCCGAACGAAGTAGACCGTGGGCGTGCCCGGGACGAACCCGACCTCGATCTTCGGCTGCTCCGTCTCCCGGCTGAACTTGATGGCGTTCCCGAGGAGGTTGGAGAGCACCTGCCGGATCAGCACGGGATCCGCCTCGCAGTGCGGCAACGCCCCGATCGTGAGCTCCACCGGCTTCCGCGCGGTGGGCAGGACCTCGTCGGCCGCCTCCCGGGCGAGCGCCGCGACGTCGACGCGCATGCGGGTGAGCGGGGCCCGGGCGGCCCGCGAGAGCGCGAGGAGCCCGTCGATGAGCCCGCCCATCCGCTTCGCCCCGGCCCGTGCGCGCTCCAGGTACGTCACGGCGTCGGGCGGCAGCGTCTCCGCGTGGTCCATCAGGACGGCGCCGACGAAGCCGTCCACGGCGCGGAGCGGGGCGCGCAGGTCGTGCGAGACCGAGTAGCTGAAGGCCTCGAGCTCACGGTTGGCGCCCTCCAGGGCCTCGGTGCGCTCCCGCACGCGCTCCTCCAGCTCGGCGTTGAGCGACCGGAAGCGCGCCTCGGAGCTCGCGAGGGCCTCCTTGCGCTCCTCGAGCCGCGCCGCCATCTCGTTGAACGAGGCGCCGAGCTGCTCGATCTCGTCGCCGGTCGAGATGGACACGCGCCGTGACAGGTCACCGTGCCCGAGGGCCCGGGCGGCCTCCTCCAGCTGCCGGACCGGCCGCACGAGGACCCGCGCGATCGCCGCGGCGAGGCCGAGGGTCAACATCACGATGATCGCGAACGCGACAACCTCGGCGCGCATGCGCGCGTACGCGGGCGCCAGCGCGATCTCCCGCGGCATCGTGATGCCGACCGCCCAGTTGTAGCGGGCGGTGCGGACGAAGGCGCCGAGCCGGTCGTCCCCGAGCAGCGGGGAGAAGAAGGTCCCCGCGCTGCTCGGGACGCCCGCGAGCGCGGAGACGAGGGGCGGCAGGTCCCGCAGCGCGTCCGCCTCCTCCCGGGTGAGGTCCGGGCGCGCGGTGTGGAACGCGAGGCGGCCGTCCCGGTCGGTGAGCAGGATGGACTGGCCGGCGCGGACCGCGACCTCCTGGTACTGCCGGGCGAGCGCCGAGGCGGCCATCGAGACCGTCACGACGCCGACGGTGTGGCCCTCCGCGTCCCGGATGGGCACGGCCGCCACCACGCCCGGCACGCGCGGCACGGGGAGCTCCAGCACGTTCGAGACGGCGGGGAGGCTCGTGGCCATGACCTGCCGGAAGTAGGTGTCGTCGGCCACCGAGGGGCGCGTCTCGGCCGGGCTCGTGCTGCCGAGGCCGCGGCTGTTGCCCTCGGCGTCGAAGACCGCGAGCGCCGTCACCGCCGGGAACACCTCCACGAGCGCGTTCAGGTAGGGGTCGATCTGCGCGGGGTCGAAGGTCGACACGCGCGCGTCGTGGGCCACGGCCCAGCCGACCCCTACGGCGGTGTCGAGCTGGCGGTCCACCGCGATCGCGACGGCCTCGGCGGTGGCCACCTGGTCGGCGAGCCGCGAGCGTTCGAGCCACTGCACCTCCAGGTCGAAGGCCCACAGGAGGAGCCCGAGGACCGGGGCGAGCGCTACGGCGAAGCCGACGAGCACCTTGGTACCGAGGCCGATCTTCATCCGAGCGCCGACGGTTCCGATCCGCGCAGCCACTCCCGGTAGGCCCGGCGCTGCCGCGCCCGCCCGAGCCGCCGCGTGATCGCGTCCCAGGCGGCCGCCATCCCGCGCACCGCGTCGTCCACGGGGCGGCCGAGGCGGATCTCGGTCAGCGCGATGCGGAACTCCGCCTCGTAGGCGCCCGCCCCGGGGATCGCGAGGTCCACGGACGCGCGCTCCGACGCCAGGTTCAGCCGGTCGAGGTAGTCGGTCGCCCCCGGCCACAAGGAGCGGAACACCGGCGAAGTGACGTGCGAGCGCCGGTACGGGTCACGGAGCGCGTAGGGCAGCATCACGCGCTGGAGGCTCACCTCGGGGCTCGTCGCCCACTGCGCGAAGAGGTAGGCCGCGTCCTTGTGCTGGCTGCGCGCCATCACGGAGAGGACGAACCCGACGGAGACGTGGCTCGTCCCGCCGGGGAGGAGCGCGTAGCCGGTCCGGCCCGCCACGAGGCTCCGCGGCGTGCCCCCCACGACCCGGCGCCCGTAGCCCTCGGCCCAGCGCGCGAGCGGTGGCCAGAAGGTCGCCATCGCCACGCGCCCGGACAGCCACGTGGAGACGACGGAGAGCGGATCGGTCAGGTCGATCCCCCCCGGGGGCATCCACCGGCCGAGCGCCACGAGGTCGCGCACCGTGGCGAGGCCGGCCGGTGACGCCACCCGCGCCTCCATGGTGTCCGGGTCGAAGAGCGCGCCGCCGCGCAGGCGGTACATCGCCTGGAACCAGCCCCAGAGGAGCTCCTGCGTCATCGGGGCGAGCCCGTAGCGGGCGTCCTCGGGCGCGGTGAAGAAGCGGGCCGCGTCGACGAACTCGTCCCAGGTCCAGGACTCGGGGTCCCCGAGCGCCCGGCCGTGGCGGGTCGCGAACGACGCGCGCACGTGCGCGTCGTCGAAGAGGTCGGTCCGGTAGTACAGGAGGAGCGCGTCGCCGTCGTCGAAGAGCCCGTAGCGGCGCCCCCCGAGGAGCCCGAGGTCCCGATACCTCGGGAGGTAGTCCTCGAGGTCCGCGAGGTCCATCCAGCGCTCCACGCGCTCGTCGAGGGGCTCGAGCGCGCCCAGGTCGACGAGGTGCGGGAGCCACGCCGGCGCCACCGACGCGCAGTCGAGGGAGCCCGTGGCGGCGAGGTGCTCCTCCACGAGCCGGCGCTCCATGTCCGCGGGGAGGCCGAGCTCCACGACGCGCACGCGGATCCCGGTGAGCTCCTCCCAGAGCGGCCCGGCGTACTGGAGGAAGCCCTCGGCCTGGGCGCCGGACTCCGACGCGAGGTTGAGCGTCAGCCCGGCGTACTGGAGCGCCTCGGCCACGGCGCGCTCCGCGGTGCCCGCGCCGTCCGCGGAGGGCCGCGACGGCGAGCGACACCCGGGGAGCACGGCGCTCGCGATCAACGCGCCGGCGCCACCCAGGAAGCCGCGTCTCCGGAGCAATGCGCTGACACCCCTGTGATTCCGTAGGCACCCGGTCGAGACCCGGGAGCCCCACGGTCGCGCGTGACGCTTGGTGACCGGGCGCGACCGCGAGCACGGCCGGCTATGTTCCTCGCGATGTGGTTCCTCGTCGCGATCACCCTCGCCGCCGAGCCCGCGCCGCCCCCGCCGGCTCCTCCGCCCTCGGCCCCGGCTCCTCCGGTCCCCGCGGCCGTGCCCCTCCGCGCCTGCGCCGAGGGGCAGCGCTGCGGCGATCGGTGCATCCCCTGGACGGAGATCTGCGCCGACGCGGTCCGGGAGAGCGTGGCGACGATGGAGCGCGAGGCCCACCAGGCCCTGCTCAGCGCGCAGGTGTGCGGCCCCGCGCCGGCCCAACCCCTCCCGAAGCCGCCGACCGTCGAGTCGCAGATCCTGCTCTCAACCGCGGCCGGGATCCTGTGCGGCGCGAGCGGGCAGCTCGGCGACTGCGTCGCCGAGCCGGACCCCCACGCGGTCCCCCCGCCGGTGGGGACGCCGCCCGGGCCGACGTGTCAGCAGTCCCCGGTGGCCCCCGGCAAGTGAGGCGCCGTCACTCCGCCGCCACGTGCACGCGGAGCACGCCCGACACGCCCCAGGTGGCCGGGTCGCCGTAGGCGCCGACGATCTCGACGTTGCCGAATTCCCCGATCGGGAAGCTCGGCGAGAGGTACGCGCCCATGCCCGACACGCCGGCCCGGATGCGGAGCGGCTCCCAGCTGTTCCCGAGCTTCGGGAAGGCCACGCCCGCGCCGAGCGCCATCAGCGGCCCGGGGAGCGGGGCCGGCGACTCGTCCAGGATCCCCGCCTCGGCGAAGATCATGTCCCGCGGCCCGAGCCGGAGCGACGCCGTCGGCATCACGGGGGACTCCAGCGTGTCCTCGCGCCGGAGCGACCCGGCCATCAGCCCGAGCGAGCCCCCCATCCAGCGGTGCTCGAGCCCCACCGACGCGCGCAGGCCGCCGCTCGCCTCGTCCGAGTAGGCGACGTAGGTGCCGGCGGCCGCGGTCAGGTTGGTCTGCGCGCTGATGGGGGTGGTGTAGCGGTACATCGCGCCCACGTCGCCGTAGGTGCGCGGGCCCGCGCAGGTCTGGAACGAGCCCCCGCCGAGCCCGACCTCCATGGTGTGGCGCGCGGGGATCGCCTCCCCGCCCGGCGGGATGGGGTTCGCGTCGGGGAGCGGCAGCTCCTCCACCTCGTCCGCCGCCACGAGCAGCGCGCCGAAGCCGACGATCCAGGCGTGGCGGAGGCGGCCGGGCCGGCGCCGGACGAGCCACGCCGCCACCATGACGAGGCCGAGCGTCGCGAGTGGCACGGCGGCGAAGAGCTGGAGCAGGGGCGCGAGCATGCCCGCTTCCTATCCGGAAAGCGGCGCGTCCACGCGCCCGGTTCCTACTCGGCGGCCTTCACGCCGGCGCCCGCCGGCGCGTGCTCCACGAGCCAGGAGAGCGCGAGGTCGGCCACCTCTTCCCACCCCGGGCCCACGATGAGCGCGTGGTCGCGGCCGGGCAGCTCCACGAGCTCGGTCAGCGCCGGGCTCTGTTTCCACTTCTTCGCGTTCGCGCGGTTCATCGACGGGGAGATCGTGCGGTCCTTCTCCCCCGCCACGAGCAGGAGCGGCCCGCGCGCGGGGTTCTTCCAGTCGAGCTTCGCGGGGCCGCCGCCGAGGAGCTGGTTGAACGGCCGCCCGGGCGAGGGCACGACGTAGCGCTCGTACAGGGCGGCGCGGTCGGCCTCGGGGGCCGCGTTGGCGAAGGTCTTCGCGAACGCCGCCGGCGACATCGTGTGGAGGCGCCCCGGGCCGAACGAGGGGCCGAGGCTGGCCAGCGCGGCGTTCAGCGTGGGCGCCACGCCCTTCGGGGGGGCCGAGTCGATGGCGACGCCGGCGACGCCCACGCCGCGATCGAGCAGGAGCTGCACGACCAGCCCGCCGAAGGAGTGCCCGACCAGCACCGGCGGCTCCGGGAGGGAGCGGGCGATCGCCGCGTAGTGATCCACGAGCTCGGGGAGGCCGACGCCCACCAGCGCGGGATCGGGCGAGGCGCGCGTGGCGGCCACGTCGTCGCCGAGGTGCGGCCAGGAGGGCGCCACGACCGTGTGGCCGGCGGCCTCGTAGCGGGCGCGGAAGCCATCCCAGCAGGTGGCGTTCATCCACGCGCCGTGGATCAGGAGGATGGTGAGGCCGGTCGCAGGCAAAAAGCGCTCCAGGAAGCGCTCGGGGTTCTACGGCAGGCCGCCCACGGACACAAGCCCGCTCCCGACCTCCGCCGCGCCGTGCTACGCGCGCGCCATGCACAGGCTCCTGAGCGGCCATTCGACCTTCCGGCGCGAGTACGTGGCGCACAGCCGCGAGTTCCTCGCGCAGCTCGCCTCCGAGCACCAGTCCCCCGACGCGCTCTACGTCGGCTGCGCCGACAGCCGCGTGATCCCCGAGCTCCTCACGAGCTCGGCGCCGGGCGAGCTCTTCGTGATCCGCAACATCGCGAACCTCGTGCCGCCCGCCGCGCGGGCCAGCAGCAGCGTCGGCGCCGCGCTGGAGTACGCGCTGGACGCGCTGCACGTCGGGCACGTCGTGGTGTGCGGCCACTACGGCTGCGGCGGAGTGAAGGCGATGATCGAGGGTGTCGACGGCGCGCGGATGCCCGAGCTCCAGGCCTGGATCGGCGACGCCGCGGTGGCCAACGCGGCCGCCCGGGGCCCCGCCGGCCCCGAGCAGTGGCGCCGCGCGGTCGAGGAGAACGTGCTCGACCAGCTCGCGAACCTCTCGAGCTACCCGATCGTGCGCGAGAAGCTCGACGCCGGCGCGCTCACGCTCCACGGCTGGGTGTACGACCTGCAGGGCGCGCTGCTCGTCTACGACGACGACGCCGAGCGCTTCGTCGAGTCGAAGTAGCGCTTTCACGCCCGCTTCCCCGACACCGACCGGTTAGGGCTCCGGACGCCCGGAGCCCCCGTGAAGACCCGCGCCGCCGTCGCCTTCGAGGCCGGCCGCCCCCTGGAGATCGTCGAGCTCGACCTCGAAGGGCCCAAGGACGGCGAGGTCCTCGTGGAGCTCAAGGCCACCGGGGTGTGCCACACCGATGCCTACACGCTGTCGGGCGCGGACCCCGAGGGGCTGTTCCCCGCCGTGCTCGGGCACGAGGGCGCCGGCGTCGTGGTCGAGGTCGGGAGCGGCGTGCGCTCGGTCGCCCCGGGCGACCACGTCATCCCGCTCTACACGCCCGAGTGCCGCGAGTGCGAGTACTGCCTCTCGCGGAAGACCAACCTCTGCCAGCGCATCCGGGCGACGCAGGGCCGCGGGCTCATGCCCGACGGGACGAGCCGCTTCTCGTACCAGGGCCGGCCGATCCTGCACTACATGGGCACGTCCACCTTCTCGAACTTCACGGTGCTGCCGGAGATCGCGGTCGCGAAGATCCGCCCGGACGCCCCCTTCGAGAAGGCCTGCTACGTCGGCTGCGGCGTGACGACCGGCGTGGGCGCGGCGATCTGGACCGCGAAGGTCGAGCCCGGGGCGCGTTGCGTCGTCTTCGGGCTCGGCGGCATCGGCCTCAACGTGATCCAGGGGCTCCGGATGGCCGGCGCGGCGCAGATCGTGGGGGTGGACCTCAACCCGGATCGCGAGGCGTGGGGCCGCAAGTTCGGCATGACCGACTTCGTGGACCCCAAGGCCGTGCCGGGGGACCTCGTGGCCCACCTCGTCGCGCTCACGCGCGGCGGGGCCGACTACAGCTTCGAGTGCGTCGGGAACGTGCAGGTGATGCGGACGGCGCTCGAGTGCTGCCACAAGGGCTGGGGCGAGTCGGTGATCATCGGCGTCGCGGGCGCGGGGCAGGAGATCGCCACCCGCCCGTTCCAGCTCGTGACCGGCCGCGTCTGGCGCGGCTCGGCCTTCGGCGGGGCCCGCGGGCGGACGGACGTGCCCCGGATCGTCGACTGGTACATGGAGGGGCGGATCGAGATCGACAGCCTGATCACCCACGTCCTGCCGCTCGAGCGCATCAACGAGGCGTTCGATCTGATGCACCACGGCGAGTCGATCCGGACGGTGATCGCGTATTGATTGGCAAGCGGCAGCAGAACCGCTAGAACGACCGGATGCGACGCGAACGCACGCTCGGTCGGAAGCCCGCCTCCAGTCAGCTCCTCCGCCCCGCCTCCGAGATCGGGCCGCGCGAGCAGGCTCCCCCAGGCTCGCTCTGGTCGGAAGTGCAGGAGCACCTGGGGAACGCCCGGGTGGCCGACCTCGTGGAGGCGCGCCCGAGCGACGCCGGCGACCTCTACGTGGCCGACCTCCTGCGCATCAGCGCGGTGACCGGGCAGGACTTCACGGCCTACCTGCCGTGGCGGGCCACGAACGACTGGGCGGAGTTCGCGCGGGCCTGGTACCGGGTGCTGCACGCGGAGCGCGAGCGCGGGGCGATCGGCGCGGACGTCGACGTCGCGAGCGGGCAGGCGTTCGACGGCGCCTCCGCCGGGGCGGTCGCCGACGCGGTCGGGATCGAGACGGGCGGCCTGGACGTCGCGGCCGGCAGCGCGGCGCTCGACGGCGCGACGCCCGGGCTGACGGGCGCACCCGGCGTCGAAGTCGCCGGCGAGTCGGTGGCCCGGGCGGCGGCCGGGCCCGACATCTCCGACCCCGGCGCCATGAACGACTGGTTCGACCGGCTGATGATCCGGAGCGGCTCGGGCCGCGCGCTCTCGGGGAACGAGCGCGCGATGCTCGAGGAGGTGCACGGCCGCCCGATCCCGTCCGCGCGCATCCACGAGGACGGCGTGGCGCGCGCCTCCGCCGCCGAGATCAACGCCCGGGCGTTCACCATCGGCGACGACGTGTGGATGGGCGAGAAGGCCGACATCTCGACGCCGCAGGGCGCCGAGCTCCTCGCCCACGAGATCACGCACGTCATCCAGAACAGCCTCGGGCGCGGACAGGCCCGCGGGCCCGTGAGCCTGCCCGGCGAGTCCATCGAGGTGGAGGCCGAGGCGCGCGGGCGCGACGCCGCGCGGCTCGTCTCCGAGGGCGGCTGGGAGGTGCGGCCGCCGGAGCTCCTCGACGGGCGCGGGCGCGCGCTGGTCGAGTGGATCCGCGGGCAGCTCCCGAAGGACCCGGTGGCGCCGCCGCGGGAGCTCGTCGAGGAGGGCCTCCGCCAGCTCCTCGCCGGGCGGGCCGAGGAGCGCATCGCGGCCGTGAGCCGCGAGCTCGAGGACGCGCGCTCGGCGGGCGAGGACCCCTCGGTGGTCGACGCGCTCGCGGCCCTCTCGGACGCGCGCACCGCCGTGGGCACCGCCGGCGCCGCGGCCTCCGACCTCGGGCTCCTCCTCCGCATCGGCGGGCAGCCCTCCGACGGCGAGCTCCAAGGCCTCCAGGCGAGCTTCGCCCCCTACCCCACCTTCGCCCAGGCCGCGCGCGACACGCTCCGCGCCCTCGCCGGCCCCGATCCGATCATCGGGCTCCTCGCCTCCACCCCCACGATCGACGCGGACGCCGCGCCCGTGCGGGTCGGCGGCGTGCAGGACGTGGACGCCGACCGCGCCGTGCGCACCGCGCAGCTGGTCGCCGATCTCGCCCGCCAGCTCTCCCTCCCCGCCGGCGGCGTCGCCGTGCGCGTGGACGAGGGCGCCGCGGCCCGCACCCACGCCCTCGGCGTGCGCGGCGTCATGGAGAACGGGGAGATCCTCCTCGACCCCTCCGCCTACGACCCGTCCACGAGCGACGGCATGGCGCTCCTCGCCCACGAGGTCGCCCACGTCGCGCAGGAGTCCCTCCCCGCCGCGATCGGCGCCGACGCGGGCCGCTTCGCCGAGGCCGAGGCGCACCTCGCGGCCGACCGCTTCGCCGCCGGCCAGGCGATCCAGCCGATCGAGATGGGCATCCCCACGGGGCACGTGGCCGCCGAGGGCGACGTCACCGGCGCGGATCTCCAGGCGCTCCTCGACCAGTACAAGCAGCTCAACGCGGGCCGGAAGGGCTCGGTCACGCCCGCCGACGGCAACCTCGGCCCCGGCGCCAGCAAGGGCGGCGCCGAGAACCACGAGAAGAAGGTCGCGGACTACCGCCGCGGCGTCGACGGCGTGGCCGAGATGATCAGCGAGGTCGACGGCTTCGACGACCTCTGCGACTCGCAGGGCGTCACGCTGATCGGCGACCCGCCGGACGCCGGCCAGGCGCTCCGGAAGGTGAAGCAGTCCGAGCCCTACACGCAGCTCTGCGAGATGTACCAGGGCGCGAAGGACGGCGGCGCCGACTCCGAGACGCTGATCGGGATCTTCAACGACGAGATGTCGGGCCGCGGCTTCTGGGAGTCCACGAAGACGGCCTTCGCGATGATCCGCGACGAGGCGCGGAAGGACGCAAAGCCCTCCGCCGAGGCGCAGAAGGGCAAGGGCGACCTCACCACGGCCGACGCGAACAAGGACAACCCCACCGAGAACAACGGCAAGGGCGACGGCAAGGGCGGCGGCGGCGGGACCGCCAAGACGGGCAACGCGCCGGGCGGGGCCGGCGGCGACCTCGCGGCGCTCATGGCCCAGCCGGTCGACAAGGCGATGCCGGCCACGCCGGCCTTCGACGCGCTCAACGAGGTGACGGACGACTCGCTCGCGAGGGTCGTCTACGAGCGCAACCACCAGAAGGGCCTCGGCCAGGAGCTCGCGGCCACCGGGCTGGGCACGTCCCGCGGCGGCCAGATCTGGGACACCTTCTCCGACAACTTCTTCGGGAGCTTCGGCAAGTCCTTCACCGAGCAGTTCCAGGACACGCTGATCCTCGACACGCTCGGGGCGGGCGCGGACAAGCTCCTCACGCTCGCGACGAAGGGCACGTTCAAGACGCCGTTCATCGGCCCGATGATCGGCCTCATCCAGAGCCAGCCCTGGAAGGCGGACTTCTGGACCAACGCCGAAGGCGGCGGCGTCCTCGACAAGTTCGGCTCCGGCGGCAAGTCGATGGCCTCGGCCGGGTCGAACTTCCTGGCCGCCTTCCAGCAGGGCAATTTCAAGGACGGCGTCGGCGTCTTCTGCGCGGCCCTGGCCGACTTCTTCTCGGGCCTCCGAGACATCCTCGACGCCTGCGCGACGCTCATCGGCACGCTCTCGGCGCTCTGCTACGTCATCGGCGGCATCCTCATCCTCGCGGGCCTCGCGCTCTGCTGGTTCTTCGGCGTGGGCGCGCCGCTCATCACGGCCGGCGGCTGGCTCGTGAAGGCGGGCGGCGTCCTCGCGCGCATCAACACCGTGCTCGGGCTCATCGTCATCGCGCTCTCCACGCTCGCGACGATCTTCCGCGTGGCGGCCGCCTTCCTCGTGCCCGCCGACATGTACGCCGCCCAGCTCGGCGGCGTGGGCACCGACGCGAAGGCCTTCGGCGAGAAGACGGGCGCCAAGCTCGGCGACGCGACGGCCGGCAAGATCAAGGAGGGCGTCGCCAACCAGGTCAAGACCGACAAGTCCAAGGCGCCGGACTCCGAGGGCGACGGCGAGACCAAGGGCAAGAGCGACGCGAAGCAGCTCAAGGACAAGGTCGAGGGCGAGAACAAGAAGCTCGAGGACACGACCAGGAAGATCCAGGACGACGCGCAGAAGGCCAAGGAGGAGGCCGAGCGGAAGGCGAAGGAGGACGAGGAGAACAAGAAGAAGGGCGACGACGACGGCACAAGGGCGAAGGTCAAGCGCGCCATCGTCACCGCCGTGAAGATCGTCGGCGTGATCGTCACGAGCCCCGTGAAGGGCGCGGTCCAGTCCGTCCAGGACATGAAGACGGAGTTCGGGCGCATCACCAGCACCTTCAAGGAAGCCGGCAAGCTCTTCTCCGACCCCCGCGCCGCCGCGGCCGACGGCCTGTCCCAGATGCGCGAGTCGATGGACCAGCGCATCGACAAGGCCAAGGAGAAGCACGAGGCGACGAAACAGAAGGTCGACGACGCCCGCGCCAAGATCAAGGAGCTCTCGGCGGAGCTCCGCACCGCCAAGGACGGCGGCGCGTCGAAGACCGAGATCGCCGAGATCCGCACCAAGCTCTCGACCGCGAAGTCCGACCTCGAGAAGGCGAAGAACGCGATCAAGCCGTCGTACGAGGCCATGAAGGAGGAGATCCAGAAGGCCGAGGCCTGGAAGAAGAAGATGAACGGGGGGAAGCAGAAGGAGGCCGACGCCTCCGACGCCCGCCTGAAGAAGGCCGAGGACCTCGACGCGATGAAGGAGGACCTCGACAAGAAGAAGGGCGAGAAGAAGCAGCTCGAGGACGACACCAAGAAGCTGAAGCAGGACGTCGACGAGACCGCCGCGAAGCTCGAGGAGGCCAAGAAGAAGCAGGCCGCCGCCAAGACCGAGCTCGACGAGGCCCAGAAGAAGCTCGACGACGTGAAGAAGCACGTCGACGGGCACGAGAAGGCGCTCGAGCAGAAGAAGCGCGCCGACTCGCTCCGCGCGAAGCAGACGGAGATGAACGACTCGGCCGCCGCGATGAACAAGCGCGCCAACGACGTGGACCAGGCGCGCGGCATCCGGAAGGAGGTCAAGTCGCTCGAGCAGAGCGTGAAGTCCACGGAGGCCAACGCCGAGAAGGCCAAGAAGACGCTCGACTCCCGCGTCGGCAAGACGGTCACGTTCGGCGCCGAGGGCGGCAACCAGACCGGCCGCGTCGTGAGCGTGAGCCCCGACGGCATCGTGGTGGTCGACAAGCAGGGCAACCAGTCCACCGTGGGCTTCGACAAGGTCGTCGCGCCCAACACCTTCGAGACCGCGGCCCAGCGCTACGCCGAGGCCAACAAGAAGATCACGGAGACGAAGACCGAGATCGAGACGAAGAAGGCCGAGGCCGACAAGCTCGACCCGAACCGGGACGACCCGAAGAACCTCCGCGACCGCGCCCAGAAGAAGCAGCAGGACGCGGCGAAGTACGACGACGACATCGCCAAGGCCGACGCGAAGTCGAAGTACGACGGCACGGACAAGAGCTACGACGAGATCAAGGCGGAGCAGCAGGAGCTCAGCGGCAAGCGGAACGACGCGAGCAAGAAGAGCGGCGGCGCGAACGACGAGGTCACGCAGCTCGACGGGAAGCTGAAGTCCACGAAGGACACGATCCAGAAGAAGGAGAGCGCGGCCACGAAGCTCGACGCCGAGATCAAGAAGCTGACCGGCGAGTACAAGGAGATCGAGGCGATGCAGCAGCAGCTCGCCTACGCCCGCGACTCGAGCTCCGGGAACGCGACGGGCGGCGTCGGCTCCTCGTACAAGGACCTCTACGAGAAGGGCAACGGCATCCTGCAGTGGTTCGGGATGGAGCGCCCCCCCGAGCAGTACGTGCTCGACGGCGTGGCCGCGCTGACCGAGTCGCTCGGCATCGTGGACCAGTTCCCCGACGCGGCCCCCACCGACCCGAACAGCCGCGGCACCATCGGCGACATGGTCAAGCAGGGCATCGAGGGCTGGACCGGCGCGCCGAAGGACATCGACGAGGTCAAGCGCATCGGCGCCCAGCACGCCCGCACCGAGGAGGCCGTGGGCAAGCTCATGAACCTCAACGCGCCGGCCGACATCCTCGCGATGATGGACCACCGCGAGAAGGCGAAGGACGCCTTCTCCGAGATGCGCGACGCGCACGAGCAGGCCTACCGCGCCTACACCGCGGAGCAGACCGTGGACCGCGTCGCCGCCGCGACGAAGGCCCTCGCGGAGAAGGAGGGCAAGCCCCTCCACGAGACGAGCAAGGCCACCAAGGCGCCGATCCAGTCGGCCGTGCCCATCGAGGAGCAGCGCAAGCAGACGCTCCAGGGCGCGAACCCGGACACGAAGAAGAGCGACTCCACGCTCACGTCGATGGTCATGGACATCGTCGCGAAGGTGGCGGAGCACGGCGACCGCATCGACGATTCGCCGAACACGGGCAGCCCCAACGGCGGCAAGGACGTGGCGCAGAACCAGGACGAGGCCGACAAGCAGGCCAAGGAGCGCAAGAAGGAGTCGGTCGGCGCGTCCGACGAGCAGGCCCAGGTGCTCGAGAA
The DNA here is from genome assembly GCA_964457335.1 of uncultured Enterobacteriaceae bacterium. Classification (GTDB taxonomy): domain Bacteria; phylum Myxococcota_A; class UBA796; order UBA796; family SXON01; genus CAJBVW01. Next base: position 33,427 of record CAYWGD010000063.1, read on the forward strand.
GGCGCTCGAGGTGCAGGCGCTGCAGGAGGCGACGATCGGCAAGAACATCGAGTCGCTCCAGGACAAGTACGACTCCGAGATGGCGATCAAGCAGGAGATCCAGCGGCAGAAGGCCGAGGCGCTCCAGCGGCGCGAGGCCGCGAAGGCGCAGGTCGAGGAGAACTCGTCGGCCTTCAAGACGGAGTACGACGCGCTCAGCGCCTGGGCCGCGGAGTACAAGAGCCGCCGCGAGGCCATCGCCAAGATCGGGGGGGGCGGGTCGTGACGGACGAACAACGCGCGCGTTTCAAGCTGGCGCGCGAGGCCCTCGCGGGGGTCGGACCGGAGGGCCTGCGACAGGCCGCCGCCGTGGCGCCCAAGCCCGCGGCGGACGTGCTCCGTGCGGTCGCGGACGCGCTCGAGTCGCCGGACCCGGACGCGGCGCTGCAGGCGGCGATGGGCGAGGCCGGCGCTGCGCAGGCGGCCGTGCAGGACGGGCTCGCGGCGCTGGAGCGCTTCGCCCAGGGGCTGGTCGGGCGCACGCAGGACGAGCTCGGCAAGCTCCGGACGACCGCGGAGGGGATGGAGGCCGAGCGGCAGCGCCTCGCGCGCGAGGCCGCGGGCCTCGAGGGGGATGCCGTCGGCGGCGAGGTGGGCGACGTGCTGAAGCGCGCCGCCGCGCTCGTCCGGGACGACAAGGCCTTCGCGCCGGTGCTCGCCGTGCTCGGCGAGGCGGAGGGGCTCGCGGGGCTCGCCGAGCGCGTGGTCGCGCAGGCCCGGCGCGATCCGAAGGCGGCCGAAGCCGCCACCGGGCAGCTCGCCGCGCGGGTGAAGGCGCTGGAGGCGCGGCTCGGCGAGGTCGAGGCCACGCTGCCGCGCTGGCAGGAGGCGGATCGGCTGGTCGCGGAGCTCCAGGCGATCGCCGCGGGCCAGGGGCGCTCGGAGGCCGCCGAGCTCGCGTTCTTGCGCGCCGGCTGGGCCGAGGCGAGCCGCGGGCTGCGCGACCCGGGCGTGCAGGCGGGCTGGCGCGACGCCTTCGACGCCTGCGTGCGCTTCGGGCTCCTCCCCCTCGCGCGGGTGGCGGGCCAGCGGGTGCAGGCCGTCGCGATGGACAAGGGCGACCTGAAGTCCGTCGCCGTGGTGGCGCACCGCGTGGCGGACCTCGCCGTCGCGGCGGGGGACGCGCGCACGGAGGTGCTCGCGCGGCTCGAGGAGGCGCTCGTCCTCACCCGGCTCGCGGGCCACGCCGAAGACGCGAAGAAACTCGCGCGGGACGCGGTGGAGCGCGCCGCCGCCGCCGACGGCCCGACCCAGGCGCGGGCGCTGCTCTCCTACGGGCAGGTGCTCGCGGCCACGGGGGACGCCGCCGGCGCGCGGGAGGCCTGGCGCCGCCTGATGCGCACGCACGGGGCCGACCGCGCCTGCGTGGACGAGATCGGGCGGGCCGCGCTGGAGCTCGGTCGCTCGCAGGTCGCGGCCGGGCAGGACAGGCAGGCCGCCCAGAACCTCCAGCTCGCCTACGACATCGCGAAGGCGCGCCGCGACGGCATGCTCTACGGGCCCGCGCTGGCGCACCTCACCGAGCTCGCGCGCCTCGAGGGCGACGAGGCGCGCGTGCAGGCGCTGCTCGCGGAGGCCCGCGTCTGGCTGCCCCAGCTCGTCGGGCCGGACGCGGTGCCGGCCTTCGAGCGGGCGGTGGCGGCCGCGCGGTGAGCGGCGCCCCCCCCGAACCGGTCGCCGGGGGCCCCGTGAGCGAGACCGCCCCGGACATGCGGCCGGTCGTCACGGTGGACGTGCCGGGGGCGTGCGCCGTGGGCCGCCCGGTCCTCGCCACGATCAGGGTCGAGCCGCGCGGTCCCACCCAGGTCGAGCGGCTCGTGGCCTGGTTGTGGTGGATGGCGGAGGGCGGGGACGACGACCTCGACCACGTGCAGCGGCCCGTCGAGGTCGAGCTCCTGGCGGGCACGACCATCGACGCGCCGCGCACCTTCGAGGTGCCGCTGCTCGCCCACGAGGGCCCGCCGAGCTGGAAGGGCCCGACCGTGCAGATCCGCTGGGTCGTGAGCGCGCGGCTCACGGTGGACGGCGAGACGAAGGGCACCCACCTCCCCATCGACATGGCCGCCGCCCCGACCGCGTGGAGCGACGGGGAGGGCTACGCCCGGCAGGTGACGCGCGCGAAGCGCAGGGAGCAGGGCGACCGCGACGTGCGCCTCTACGGCCGGCTCGCGGGCTTCGTCGTGCTGCTGGCCTTCGTCGGGCTCCTGGCGGTGCCGATGGCGATCGAGGTGGTCGACAACGGCAAGCCGCAGGGGCTCCTGTGCATCGGCGCCTTCGTGGCCGTGGCGCTCGCGGGCCTGTTCCGGCCGCTCCGCTCCACCGTCGCGGAGCTGCGCGCGCGGCTCGCCCAGAAGGACGCGCGGGTGACCGTCCCCGTCGGCGGGGCGTTCGAGCTCGAGGGTGTGCGCGGGGACGAGGCGCGGCTCGTGCGCGTGGAGGAGGCGGCGCGGATGGAGCGCCCGAAGCGGCGCGGCGCGACGGAGCGCGTGAAGGTCTGGCGGCGGAGCGAGCACACCGTGAGCCGGGCGAACGCGCGCGGCGGGCGGGCGACCCTGCGGGTCCCCGAAGACGCGCCGCCCACCTTCGAGACGGACACACGCCGCGTGTACTGGGAGGCCCGCGTGGGGGACGACGTCGCGCTCGCGGTCATCGTGCTGCCCTGGCGCGCCGCGACCGGCTGAGCGCGGCCCCCTGCGCACGCACGCGCAGGAAGTCGTGGACACACGGATGTCACCCGCCTATCGTCAAGCGCATGCTCCTCCCCGCACGCACTCCCCGCGCCACCGCGGCCCTGCGGCTCCCCGCCCTGCTGCTCCTCGGCCTCGCCGGCTGCACGCCGACCACGCTCGAATTCAACGATCCGGAGGACACGCCGGACACCGACACGGACACCGACGCCGACACGGACACCGACACCGACGCGGACGGGGACACCGACACGGACACCGACGCCGACACGGACACGGACACCGACGTCGACACGATGCCCCCCGTCGAGTACGACTGCGCCGCGCTCGCGGACTTCAACCTCGGCGACCAGTCGCTGCGCGACGCGCGCGCCTACCACGGCATCAGCTTCGACGACGTGGGCAACCTGATCGGCTGGGACGGCCGCAACTCGCTCGTGAAGAGCACGTACGAGGGCGACCGCGAGGTCTTCGTCCCCGGCCTCCGCGGCGTCGAGCAGATCGACCGGCTCCCCGACGGCGACTTCGTGCTCTCGGACACCACCAACACACGGCTCTTGCGCGTGACGCAGGACGGCGGGACCGAGGCGATCGCGACCAACATCGGGTACACCTACGGCGTCACCGTGGGGCCCGACGGGAACGTCTACATCGTCGACGGGAGCGTGCACCGGGTGAACGTCGAGACCGGCGAGAAGACCACGCTGGTCACCGTCCCCGGCCGCTTCGGCACCGCCCACTCGATGAACTTCAACCTCGACAGCACGCGGATGTACATCGGCACCATCGGCAGCGGCACCGTGCTCTACGTCGACCTCGACGAGAACCTCGATCCCACCGGGGACGTGCAGATCTACGCGGAGCACGTGGGCACCGGCTGGCACGACGCCATCGGGGTCGACGCCTGCGGCAACCTCTACGTCCCCGACTACTACACCGCGAGCCTCTACCGCGTCGGCACCGACGCCACCGTCACCGAGTTCGTCGAAACGACCGGGAACACCACCCAGTACGGCCACGGCGCGGCCTGGGGGAGCGGGATCAACGGCTGGCGAAACGACGCGATCTACCTCCCCCAACCCTACAACGGGTCCACCGTGCGCGAGGTGATCCTCGGCGTCCCCACCGGGGACCTGGTCCGGACCTGGAACGGAGCGCCGGCACCGTGGTGACCCTCTTCCTCCTCCTGGGCTGCGACCCCGATCCCGCCGACACCGGAAAGACCCCCGACGACACCGCGGACATCGACCCCGACGACACCGGCGGCGGCCCCGACCCCGAGACGGTCCCGCTCGACGGCGAGTGCACCGACGACGTGCACTGGGGGAACTTCACGGTCGACAGCAACGAGGACTACTCCTACGTCACCGGCGCGGTGTCCGACGGCGTCGTCCCGGCCTCCATCCTGACGAAGGTGCTCGAGTCGGGCGACTGCCGCATCTGGCGGCGCGAGAACCCGTTCTGCGATCCGAGCTGCGAGCCCGGGTACACCTGCGACTTCGACGGGACCTGCGTGCCCTACCCGGCCGCCCAGGACCTCGGCACCGTGTCGGTGGACGGCCTCGTGCAGGCCGTGGCGATGGAGCCGGTGCCGCCGTCCTACGCCTACTTCGACACGTCGCTGCCGAACCCGCCCTGGGAGGCCGGCGCGCTCGTCACCGTGCGCTCCACGGGCGGCGCGTTCGACCCGTTCACGCTCTACGGCGTGGCGCCGGTGTCGCTCGTGCCGGTGAGCATGAGCTGGGTCATCACCGAGGGCGAGCCGCTCGCGGTGGCGTGGGACGCGCCCACCGGGCCCGTCCGCACCGAGGTGGCGCTCACCCTGCGCATCGACCAGCACGGCACCACCCCGTCGAGCATCGAGTGCGTCTTCGCGGACGACGGCACCGGCGAGGTGCCGGCCGACGTGATCGAGGAGCTGATGGCCTACGGCGTGTCCGGCTTCCCGGCCGGCGACCTCGCCCGCCGCACCGTGGACAACGGGGCGGTCGGCGCGGGCGGCTGCGTCGACCTCACCGTCACCTCCTCGCGGCTCGCGCAGGTGAGCATCAGCGGGTACACCCCCTGTCGCCAGGACGCGGACTGCCCCGACGGCCTCGAGTGCAACGAGGCGATGGAGCGCTGCGAGTAGCGGCGCCCGACCACAGGCCGGCCGCTCGCGGGCCCATTCGTCCAAAATCAGCCTCGAAACACGTATTGCCGGGACCCGGACGCCGGTTTACGCGGACCGGCGTGAACCGGGACTTCGACAATTTCGTCCTTCGCTCCAGGCCTTTACCGGCCGGCGCGCCCTTTCCCCCCACCGACGCGCGCGCGCGGCTGCTCGCCCGCCTGCGCGAGCTCGCGCGGGTGGCCGCGGCCTTCGACCGGGTCGTCACCGGCGACGCGGCGCCCGACGCGCGCGCGCGCCTCGCGGGCCTCGGCGCGGCCCACGCGCCGGAGCGCTCCGGAAGCTGGCACGCCGGGGCCGCGATCGCCGCCGAGTCCCTGCTCGCCGCGCTCGCCGAGCAGGGGGTGAGCGTGGCGCAGCGGGCGGAGCTGGCCGGGCCCGGCCGCGCGGAGGTCCGCGAGCGGTTCCACCGCCACCTGCTCCCCACCCTGACGCCGCTCACGGTCGACGCCGCGCACCCCCTCCGCCGCGCCCGCCTCGTGGGCCTCGCCTGCGTCGCGACGCTCACGCCCGACGCCACGACGAAGCGCGCGCCGCCCCGCTTCGCGGTCGTGCCGATGCCCACCCCGGGCCACCGCTGGGTGCGGCTCGCCGCACCGGCGGGTCGGGCGCGCTTCGCCCCCGTCGAGGAGGTCGTGCGGCTCGGCGTGTCCGACCTCTACGACGGCGAGATCGAGGCTTGCCACGTCGTGCGCATCCTCCGCGGCCCCGCGCACGGTCCCGGTTCGCCGGGGCCGGCGCGCCTCGTGGAGCACGAGCCGGGCCTCCCCGTGCCGATCCTCGACCGCCTGCGCAAGGAGCTCGGCCTCGCGCGCGGGGACCTCCACGCGACCGACGGGCTGCTCGGGCTCGGGGATCTCGGGCGCCTGTGCGACGAGGCGGAGCGCGCCTAGCCGCTCCAGCCCTTCCTGCCGGGCTGCTCGCCCACGCCGGGCGCGGCGGGGCCGGGTGCGCGTGACCCGCCGGCGTCCACCGACCCCGGGGTTCCACACACGCCGCGACTCCCGACGCACCATACGGAGTAGACTCCCCCCGTGCGGGTCCTCCTCACCAGCTTCGGCACGCTCGGGGACGTGCGCCCGCTCGTGGCGCTGGGCCGCGGGCTCCGGGCGGCGGGGCACCACGTCACCTTCTGCTCCGCTCCGGACCACGGGCCGCTCGTGGAGCGCCACGGCCTCCCGTTCGTGCCCGCGGGGGACCCCTACCGCCAGGTGCTCGCGGAGCTCGACGCCGGCCCCTCGCGCGTGCTCGCCGTGATGGCGCGCCAGGTTCCGGCGCAGTTCGCCGCGCTCGGCCCGCTCGTGGACGAAGCGGACTGCGTGCTCTCGGGCTCGCTCGAGTACGCGACCGCGAGCCTCTGCGAGCGCGCGCGGCGGCCCCGGCGCAGCGTGCTCCTCGCGCCGAGCTTCGTGCCGGCGGCGTCGCAGCCGATGCCCTTCGTCTCCTTGCGCGGCCTCCCCGCGTGGCTGAACCGGCTCACGTGGTGGCTCACCGACCTCGGCTCGGGGCTCACCATCGGGAAGCTCGTCGACGCCGAGCGGGGGCGGCTCGGGCTCGGGCCCGCCGGCCCGCTCGCCGCGCACGTCTGCGGCGACGAGATCCTCCTCCCCTTCCCCCGCGCCCTCGGGTCCGTCGACGCCCCGGACACGCCCGTCCGGCAGCTCCCGCCCTGGCTCCTGGACGACGACGACGCGCTCCCCGCGGAGGTCGAGGCGTTCCTCGCCGCGGGCCCGCCCCCCGCGTACCTCGGGACCGGGAGTATGCCGCTCGGCCCCGGGATGCCCGCGCTGTTCGCCGCCGCCGCGCGGCGCACGGGGCTGCGCGCGATCGTCGCCGCCCCGCCTCCCGACGGCGAGCACGGCGACGACATCCTCTTCGTCGACGCGCCTCTGCCGCACGCGCGGCTGTTCCCGCGCTGCGCCTGCGTCCTGCACCACGGCGGCGCGGGGACCACCATCGCCGCGATGCGCGCGGGCCGACCTCAGGTGACCCTGCCGCTGGTCGCGGACCAGCATCAGCAGGCCCGCGCCGTGCACCACCTCGGGCTCGGCCCGCCTCCGGTGCCGCGGCGGGGGCTCACGCCCGAGCGGCTCGCGGCGGCGCTCCGGGCGGCGGTGGACCAGGCCGACGACGCCGTCCTCCTGGCCAACGCGGCCGCCATCCCGACGGACGGGGTGCTCGAGGGCGTCCTCGCGGTGCAGGCGCTCGCCTCGGGCGCGACCGAACCCGCGGGCCCGTAGTCCATCTCCCGGAACCGGCAGCCCGTCGGGCTGCGCGTGGGGGTGCCGGGTACCGTGCCCGGCATGCTCCACATCCTCTACGAGAACCCGGCCTGGCTCCCTCCGCTCACCTCGGCGCTGGAGGCCCGCGGCCTCCCGTACACGCCCGTCTTCCTGGACGGCGGGCACTTCGACATCCGCGCCGAGCCCGCGCCCGGCATCTACGTCAACCGCATGAGCCCGTCCGCCCACACGCGCGACCACGGCGACGGCGTCGTCTTCCTTCGGGAGTACCTCGCCTACCTGGACCGCTGGGGTCGCCGCGTCGTGAACGGCTCGCGCTCGTTCGCGCTCGAGATCAGCAAGGTGCGCCAGCACGCCGCGCTCGAGGCGGCCGGCATCCTCACCCCGCGCACCGTCGCCGTGGCGGGCACCCGCTCGCTCAAGGACGCCGCGCGGTCGATGGACCTCCCCTTCATCACCAAGCACAACCAGGGCGGGAAGGGCCTGGGCGTGCAGCTCTTCCGCGATCTCGACGCCTTCGACGCCTACGTGGACGGCCCCGCCTTCGAGCCGGCGTTCGACGGCGTGACGTTGCTCCAGCAGTACGTGGAGCCGCGCGAGCCGTACATCACCCGCGTCGAGATCGTCGACGGGCGCTTCCTCTACGCGCTCCGCGCGTCCACCGCGGGGGGCTTCCAGCTCTGCCCAGCCGACGCATGCCAGGTGCAGGACGCCTTCTGCCCCGTCGGCGACACGGGCAAGTTCGCGGCGTCCCCGCTGCGCGCGGACGACCCCACCGTGCAGGCCTACCTCGCGTTCTGCCGCGCCCACGACATCGACGCCGCCGGCATCGAGTTCGTCGAGGGTCGCGACGGCCGCCGGTACACCTACGACATCAACATGAACACGAACTACAACAGCGAGGTCGAGGTCCTCACCGGCGTGCACGGCATGGACGCCTGGGCCGCGCTCTGCGAGCGGCTCCTGGCCGCGGAGGCGTTGCAGGCGGCGGGCTGACGGCCCCGGCGTCCCCGGTGTCGGCGGCGGGGCTCCGGGCGCCCGCACGCGCCGGGGACCCGCTCAGCCCTCGCCGGCGCCGCCGAGCGCGAGGGAACGGAGCGCCAGCACCAGCGCCGCGGCGACCCGCAGCCACACGCGCGGATCGCGACGCACGCTGTCCAGCGCGAAGCGCACGAAGCTCCCGCCCGCGAACGCCCGGAGCGCGTCGACGATCGCGACCGCGCCGTGCTGCCCGCGCGGGTACGAGAGGAACACCGGCTCCCAGCGGTGGGGGCGGAGCCGGGCGCGGAACGCCCGCACGCCGTCGAAGTCGTAGAGCGGCCGGCCCCACGCGCGCGCGGCCCGCATCCACCCGGACACCTCGCCGGAGAGCGGCGCCAGGCCGAGCGTCGCCCAGGCCGCGCCCTCCTCCGCGAGCGTGCGCATCGCGGCGTCCACGAGGAGATCGGCCGTGCCGTTCGGCGCCGACGGGTGGCGCAGGAGGTCCTCGAAGAGCCAGCCGCCACGCGAGTAGACGGGCACGCACCCGAGCGCGGCACACACGCGCCCGTCGTGCTCGGCGACGAACCACCGGCGCTCGCCCGCGAAGGAGAACAGGTCGAGCCGCACGAGAAAACCCATGGTCGCCATCGCCCGGCTCGCGAGCCACGCCTCCGCGAGCGCCTCCAGCGCGGGCCGCAGCGGGCCGGCGAGCTCCTCCGCGGTGACCGCGCGCACCCGCACGCCTTTCGCGCGGGCCCGACGCAGCTGCTCCCGGAGGCTCCGCGACGCGCGCACCGAGGCGTCCCACGCACGGGGGTCCCACACCGCCTGCTCCCCCACCGCCAGGACGCCGAGCGGAGCGCTCTCCACGAACCGCCGCTCCGTCCCGAAGAACGCCGCGCGCCGCCCCGCCGCGCGCGCGGCCTCCGCGAACGCGACGGCGACGTCGCCCAGGTCGTCCCCCGACGCGATCGGGGCGCCGGCGACCACCCACGCGGCCCCCGTGTCGACGTAGGCGACGCACCCGCGGCCCGCGGCGTCGAACCAGTAGCGGTAGCCGGGCTCCAGCACCTGGAACGACGTGGCGTTCCAGCCGTGCCGCTTGAGCAGCGCCAGGACCCGCGCGCGCTCGTCGGGGTCGGAGGCGGCGGAGGGCGCGAGCATCGGGGGCGGGCGTCTAACCGGTCGGCGGGCGGCGCGAGCCCGGCCGATCCACCTCCGAGCGGCCCCCCGCCGGCGGACCGGCGGGGTCGGGCGTCCTCCGGGCTCGCGGCGGAGCCGCTCGGTCGGCGACGGCGCGGACGCCGCCGCCGGACCGGCCCGCCGGCGCCCCCTCGTGCGGTCGGCGATCACGCGCGGGCCGCCCTCCGGCCTCCCTGCCGCGACGCCCCGATCAGCGCAGGCGCGAAACCATCGCGGCCCAGCCCTGGTCGCCGAAGGCCTGCGCCGCCATCGGGTAGAGCATCCCCTCCTCCTTGGCGTTGTGCTGCTGGATCAGCATCATCAACGTGTCGCCCTGCTCGAGCAGCGCCGCCCGGTCGCCCGCCGCGGCGCAGCGCTCCATCTCCTCGAGCACCGCCCGCATCTGGATGTGCTCGCCGCGCATGATCTCGGTGGGGCCGAAGCCGTGGTGCCCGGTCGCCTCCTCGAAGGCGGGGAAGAGCACGTCCTCCTCCCACTTCAGGTGGCGGCGGAGCGCGGCGTCGAAGCGGCGCGAGGCGGCCACCGCCCCGGCGAGGTCCGCGGCGGCTTCGGCCTCGGCCCACACGCGGTCGCACTCCCGGTGGTCCTCCGTGAAGAACGCGACGAGCCCCGGCCCGGCCGGCGCCGCGGGCGCGGCGCGCGGCGGCGCGGCGGCCTCGGCGGCCATCCGCGCGTGCGGC
>CAYWGD010000064.1:0-43202 GCA_964457335.1 uncultured Enterobacteriaceae bacterium
CCGCGCGGTGGGTGTGGGGCGCGCGGTGGGGCGCGCGAGCGGCGCGGCGTGGCGCGAGCCGCGCGGTGGGCCGCGCGCGCGGCGTTCGACGCGGCGTGGCCGGCCGAAGTCGGGGGATGGTGCCTCATCCCCGGACTTCGGCCGGGAAATCCCGACCGAAGTCGGAGGATGGCGCCTCATCCCTGGACTTCGGCCGGGAAGTCCCGACCGAAGTCGGGGGATGACGGCTCATCCCCGGAGTCCGGCCGCCGTGCCGGCCGAGGTCGAACGATGGCGCCGCGCGACGGGGGCCGGAAGGCGGCGCGGGCGCGGAGGGCTCCTCCCCCAGACCAGCGCCCACCGCCCGCGCCGGTCGGCCGGCGCGCAGCCGGCCGACCGAGGGGCTCCGCCCCGAGCCTGGAGGACACCGGACCCCGCGCGGATCGGGCCCTGGGAGGGTGTCAGGAATTGCGAATTGACACCTACGGCGCGCGCGCCGTAGGTGTCAATTCGCAATTCCTGACACCCGAATCTCGAGTCCCCCCGCGCGGGGTCGCGCCCCGAACGCCCCGCTTCGCCGCCCCCCGCCGTCGCGGCCCGCCCCCCCCCTCCACGCCCCCAGCCGGGTCAGGCCGCCGCGCGCATCCGCCGGATCAGGTCGTCGAGGGCCGGGAGGCGGGCCTCGTGCCCGCCGTGCCAGGGCCCGCCGTGGCCGGGCAACACGTGCGCGAAGGGGTACGCGCGCAGCCGCTCCATGGAGCGGATCTGGGTGGGCCAGTCGTACCAGCACACGCCGCGGCCGGCCGCCAGCGCGTCCCCGCGCCCCCAGACGTGGTCGCCCGAGAACAACACCTCGTCGCGGAGGAGCAGGCCCATGCTGCCGCGCGTGTGGCCGGGGAGCGGCAGGAGCAGGAGGTCGGGCGCGAGCGCGACGGGGGCGTCACCGTCCACGAAGCGCTCGGCGTCGGGCGCGGCGGCGCGGTCGGCGCGGTGGATCACGCGCTCGGCGCCGAAGTGGCGGGCCCACACGGCGTGATCGGCCACGTCGTCGCGGTGGGTGAGGACCATCCAGCGCACGCCGCCGAGCGCCTCGATGCGACGCAAGAGCGGGGTGGCGGCGCGCGGGCTGTCGACGAGCACGTTGCCGTCGGGGCGCCGCACGAGCCACGCGGAGGCGCCGTAGCTGTCGGGCGAGGCGAAGCCGCAGTACGACACGCCCGGGAGCACCTCCTCGGGGAAGGCGGCGACCGCGGCGCGCAGATCCGCCCCGTCCGTGACGCCGATCGAGTGCGTGGGGCAGGCGACGAGCGCCATGTGCGCCCGAAGGCGGGCGGCGGCGTCGGCGGGCTGCGCGGCGACGTAGGAGTGGTCGGCCGCCTCGGCGAACACGCCGGGCGCGACGTGCCGGCAGGTGCCGCAGTCGATGCAGCTCCGGTCGACGTAGACGGCGCCGGGAGCGTTGTCGGGGAGGCGGTCCGCGAGCCGGGCCATCGGGGCAACGTAGTCGCGCGGCGGCGGATCGTCGGCGGCGCACGTGGTAGAAGCGGCGGATGCGCATCCTGACGCTCCTCCTCCTGCTCGCCGCGGGCGCGGCGCACGCGAAGCCCCCGGCCGCCGAATGGGCGCCGCCCGACAAGCTCATCGACGAGTACAACCGCGCCGTGGACGCGCTGAACGCGGGCAACCCGGCCGAGGCGGAGCGCATCGTCTCGAAGATCGTGGCGAAAGCGCCGGACTGCGGGCTGGCGCTGGTGATGCTCGGCCAGGCGCGCACGCGGCTGAACCGGCCGCAGGACGCGCTGGAGCCGCTCCAGCACGCGGTCGAGCTGTTCCCGGACGAGTCCGAAGCCCACGGGGCGCTCGCGGAGAGCGCGTTCGGCGCCCAGCAGTTCCAGGTCGCCGAGACGGCGAGCGGCCGGGCCGCGGAGCTCGCGCCGACGGACCCGGTGGCCGCGGCCTTCGCGGTGCAGGCCAGCCTCCGGCTCGGGCACGCGGAGGAGGCGGTGAAGCGGCTCGCCCGCGCGCAGATCGGCGACGCCGACCGCGCGTGCATCCACACGCTGCTCCTCGCGGAGACCGGCGACACGGCGGCCGCCGTGGAGCGGTTCGCGGCGTGCGACGCGACCGCCGAGCCGGGGATCCGGTCGATGGCGGAGGCCGAGCACGCCATCGCCGTCGGGGGCGGGCAGGAGGCGCTGAAGAAGAGCGCGAGGGAGCTGGGGATCGCGGGCTACGACCTCGTCGCGAGGGGCGCCGAGCTGGTGGGCGCGGGGCGCCACGCCGAGGCGCTGCCGGTGCTCGAGGCGGCGCTCGTGGCCTTCCCGAAGGACGTGTCCGTGCGGATGAACCTCGCGCACGCGTTCCTCGAGCTCGAGCGCTACAAGGAGGCCGAAGCCACGCTCGGCGAGATCCTGGCGAGCGACACGTGGGTGGACGTGCACGCCAGCGGCGGCATGAGCGGCATCGTCACGAAGCGCGGCGAGGACTGGATGCGCGAGACGCAGCGCGACGCCGCCGCGCTGCTCGTGCGGGTGCAGGCCCGGGCGTCGCGGTTCGGCCCGGCGACGAAGACCCTGGCGGACGCGCGCAAGCGCTTCGGGGACGCGATCGAGCTCGTGGTGGCCGAGGCAGAGCTGAGCGCCGAGGACGGGCGTCCCGCGGACGCCTGGGCGCTGCTGCGGGCCGCGGCGGCGCGCGAGGCGGGCAACGCCGACCTCGCGGGCGCGATCGCGTGGCTCTCGGTCGACGCCCCGAGCGGCCTCGATCCGGGCATGGTGGCGTACGTGCGCGCGCACGGCGAGACGATCGACCGCCTGAACCTCGCGTTCGGCGAGAGCAACGGCGGCGATCACGCCGGCTGCCTCGAGGACGCGGAGGCGGTGCTCGCGAAGGACCCGAAGGCGCCCCGGGCCGCCGAGGTCGGCTACGCCTGCGCCGTGCGCGCCGAGCTGGTCGACCGCGCGTACCCGATCCTCGTCCAGCTCGGGACGGGCGCGGACCGGCGCGTCGTCCACGACCACGCGCTCGCGCTCCAGCACAAGGACCGCCACGCGGAGGCGCTCTCGCTGCTCGCGCTCTACCCGGCGGACGGCGAGATGGAGCCCAAGCTCCGCGCGCTCGCCCTGCGCAGCCACGTCGCGCTGGAGCAGTGGCCCGAGGTCGTCACGCTCGCGGCGAAGCCGGGGCTCGACCCGCAATTCCAGGCCTGGGTCGGCCAGGAGCTCGCGCAGGCCGAGCGTAGGAACGACGCGGCGCGCGTGCTCGGCGACGCCTGTCCCCGCCTGTCGGGGAAGGACGCCGACACCTGCAAGGAGCTCCTGGAGTGGGTCGCGAAGCCCTGATCCGCTACTCCATCCCCACGAAGCGCCACTTCATCCCGCCCGCGGGGGCCCAGCGGAGGCGGCGCTCGCCGAACACGCTCCCGACGGTGAGCACGAGGTCGCCGAGCGAGGCGTCCGCCGCCTCGAAGTTGGCGAGCCCGCGGAAGTCGAGCTTGATCTTGTCGCCCTCGATGACGTTCTTCGTGGCGGCGATCTCCCGGCCGCCGTAGCTGAGCGTGAAGACGGGCGCGAGGATCGAGAGCCCGCGGGGCAGCTCGAGCACCACTCCGTCGTCCCCGAGGCGCGTGGCCGCGGCCACGGTGGCGGCCCGGCCCGCCTCGGACACGAGCGTGTCCATCTTCGAGGCCATCGTCGGGCTCGCCTTCGGCCGCTCGCGGAACTCCTTGGCCTCGGCCATCTTGAACTCGTCGGTGTCGACCCACACGACGGCGTCGTCCGAGAGCAGCACCGCGCGGTGCTGGACCACGTCGGCGCGCGTCTTCTGCTTGCCGAGCCACTCGGCGTCGATGTCGAGGCTCCCGAAGTCGGTGGTCTCGCGCGGCAGGACGGCCGGGAGCGTCTTCTCCGCCGCCTTCGCGACGTACTGCCCGGGGAGCATGTCGGTGTACTGGATGGCGAGGACGAGCGTCGCGTTCCGCAAGGTGCGCTCGCTCCGGTTGTCGACCGCGAGGCTGATCCCGCCGCCGATCAGCTCGGGCTTCACCACGAGGTCGAGCCAGGCGTCCTCGGGGAAGATGGCCCGGTAGTCCTCGCCGAGGAGATCGAGGCAGAACTGGATGTCGGAGAGCAGGAAGTCCCACTGCGCCTGCGCGCGCCGCCGGCCGAAGTGCTCCAGCACGCGCTGCCGGCCGGCCTCGAACTGCCCGGCCTCGAAGCTCGCCTTGGCGAGCTGGAGGTCGGGGCTGAAGTAGCCCGCGCCGAGCATGGTGGAGCGGTAGCCCTCGAGGATCCAGCCGCCCTGGCGCGACTGGTCGAGGTACGCGCGCTGCCGGTAGGGGTCGAGCATGTCGGCGAGCTTCGCGGCCTGCTTCGGGTACATCGACGCGGACTGCTCGAAGTCGAGCGTGGCCGCCCGCACCTCGCCGCGCTTGCGCGCGAGCACGCCCTTGAGCAGCAGCGCGGGCGCGCTCTGGTCGGGGTGCCGGGTGAGGACCTCGTCCAGCAGGGCCTCGGCGCGCTGCCAGTCCTCGGGGGTCCCGCCCTCGAGGATGGCCTGCGCGGCGAGCAGGTGGGCCTCGCGCTCGCCGGGCGAGAGCGCGATCGCGGCCAGCGCGGCCTGCTCGGCGGCCGCCCAGTCGCCGCTCCGGGCCGCGAGCCGCGCCCGGTCGCGCAACAGGCACAACTTCTCCCAGGCCTCCACGTGCGGCCGCAGCGTGGCGGCGTAGTCGGACACCGCCTCGTAGAGCGCGCCCTCCTCCTTGCGGATGGCGTCGGTGACGCGGGCGTGCTCGGCCTTCTCCTTGCGGAGATCCTCGAGGAGCTTCTGGGCCTGCGCGCGGTCGATGTCCACGCCGGTGGGCGTCGCGGCGCCGACCTCGACGAGCGACATCGTCTTGAGCAGGTACTCGGAGGACACGGCCCAGAGCTCTTCCTGCTCCTCGGCGCGCGTCTGCAGCGCGTAGAGCCGGAACAACACGTCGAGGATGCGGCGCCGCGCGTCCAGCACGTCCGGGGCCACGCCGCGGTAGTCCTGCGCGGCGGCGGCCGCGAGGTACTCGCGCATCGTGGCCTTGTCGGCCAGCGCCCGGTCGATCTCGTGCACCACGCGGATCGTCGTGTCGATGTCCGGCGCCGCGGCGGCGGCCTCCTCCATCTTCGCCTTGACCGGGTCGACCTCCTCGCGCGCGGTGGCCTCGGCGGCCTCGAGCAGCGCGGCCTCGCGCTCGCGCCAGAGCCACCACCCGCCGAGCGCGGCGGCGAGCAGGACGACGGGGAACGACGCGACGACGATGCGATCGTAGCGGTAGCGCGGTGCGGTCACGTCGGGACCGTAATCGACCCGGGGCGCGGGCGGGAATTCCGCGGGGCGGCTCGGGGGCTGGGCAGCCGCTGGCGCGCTGCGTCGGCAGCCGTGCCGGTGCGCGCGTCGGCGGCTCGGGTGCCCGGGCGGGAGCCGCCGACGTGCGCCGGGGCACCGCGGTCGACGCACCGGCGGCCGTCCGCGGCCGTCCGGGTGCCCGAAAAAAGAAGCGACCGCGGCGGGAAGGCCCCACCGCGGCCGCGCTCGCCTCCGTGGAGGATCAGAGGCCGGTGTAGCCGTTGATCCAGGAGGCGAAGGCGTCGACCTTCGTGCTCACGCCGTAGATGTCGCAGTCCGCGTCGCCGTAGGAGGTGATGCCGGCCACGTAGGTGGTGGTGCCGCGGGTGACGAACGCGGGGCCGCCGGAGTCGCCGTTGCACGGGCCGATGCCGAGGCCGCCGGTGCCGCCCGCCTGGGAGTAGGAGATCTGCGTGGTCGCGTCGCCGGCCGAGCCGCAGCCGGACACGGAGCAGCCGAAGCCGCCGAGCGGGAGGTCGACCTGGAGCTTCACGCCGTAGGCGCGCGTCTCGTCGTAGCCGAAGCCCGCGTGGTTGAGGTTGCTGCCGATGTCGGCCGAGGTGAGCGCCTGGCTCGCCGGGAGGTACGGGACCGGGGTGACCTCGGTGATGCCCGTGGAGAGGTGCAGGAGCGCGATGTCGTTGCGGAGCGTGGTGCGGCTGTAGGAGCTGTGCACGTAGACCGCGTCGACGAAGTAGAGGTGCGACACGAGGTCGACCGAGGGGTCGTCGCCGACGTAGACGCTGAAGGTGCTGGCCTTCTTGGCGCGGCCGCGGCTGTCGACGGCGCAGTGGGCCGCGGTGAGGACCCACTCCTCGCCGATGAGCGTGCCGGAGCAGAAGGGCAGCGTGTAGACGCCGCGGCGGGTGAGCTCGTGGATGCCGATGACCGCGTCGTGGTAGGCCTCGGTCGGCGCCGAGCCGCTGTAGATCTTGCTGTCGGCCGCGTTCGGCGCGCTGGGGCCGGCGCCTTCGAGGAGCTCGAGCTCCGGGGCGCAGCCGGCGACGGAAAGAAGGGCGAACGAGGCGAGAAGACGGGACATGGGTTCCTCCGAGCGACGGGCGGTTAGCCCGAGCTCGGCCGTACGTCCCGGAAAATCTTCGGAGGGGAAAGATCCGTGTAAGACCGCCCTACGAAGCCTTCGCCTCCGGCGCCTGCAGCTGCGCAAGAATGGCGTCCATGCTCTTCTTCGCGTCGCCGTAGAGCATGCGCGTGTTCGGACGCACGAACAGCGGGTTCTCGATGCCCGCGTAGCCCGCGCCCTTGCCGCGCTTGAACACGATCACCTCGCCGGCCTCCCACGCGGGGAGCACCGGCATGCCGTAGATGGGGCTCGACGGGTCGTCGAGCGCGCCGGGGTTGACGATGTCGTTCGCCCCGATGACCAGCACCACGTCGGTGGTGGGGAAGTCGGGGTTGATCTCGTCCATCTCGAGCACGAGGTCGTAGGGGACCGCGGCCTCGGCCAACAACACGTTCATGTGGCCGGGGAGGCGGCCCGCGACGGGGTGGATCGCGAAGCGCACGTCGGTGCCGCGCTTCCGCAGCAGGCTCGTGAGCTCCCGGACGGGGTGCTGGGCCTGCGCGACGGCCATGCCGTAGCCCGGCACGACGATCACGCTCCGGGCGGCGAGGAGCTTGTCCGCGAGCATCGGGGCGTCGATGGCGACGGGCTCGGCCCCGCCCTCGACCGCGCCCCTGGCCGGCACCGCGCCCTCCTCGGCGCCGAAGCCGCCGAGGATCACGCTCCAGAAGCTCCGGTTCATCGCCTTGCACATGATGTACGAGAGGATGGCGCCCGAGCTGCCGACGAGCGCGCCGGTCACGATGAGGAGGTCGTTCCCGAGCAGGAAGCCCGCGGCGGCGGCGGCCCAGCCCGAGTAGCTGTTGAGCATGGAGACGACGACGGGCATGTCCGCGCCGCCGATCGCCATGACCATGTGCCAGCCGAGGAAGCAGCCCACCGCGACCATGGCGAGGAGCAGCGGCAACGCGAGCCCGGAGACGTTCGCGACAAAGCCCACGCCCATGGCCGCGACGACGAGGACCAGCGCGAGGTTGAGCGCGTGCCGGCCCGGCAGGAGGAGCGGTTTCGAGCGGATCTTCCCCTCGAGCTTGCCCCAGGCCACGATCGAGCCCGCGAAGGTGACCGCACCGACGAACACGCCGACGTAGAGCTCGATGGCGTGCACGATCGCCTCGGCGCCGGTCGCGTGGCTCTCGCCGAAGAAGCTCGCGAGGCCCACGAGCGCCGCCGCGGCGCCGACGAAGCTGTGCAGGATGGCGACGAGCTGCGGCATGCTCGTCATCGCGACGCGGGCCGCGAGCATCGCGCCGACGGCGCCGCCCACGAGCAGCGACGGCCCGAGGATGACCCAGCCGCCGGCCTCCACCCCGAGCCCGGTGGCGAGCACGGCGAGCAGCATGCCGAGGATGCCGTAGAAGTTGCCGCGCCGGGCCGTCTCCGGGTGGGAGAGCCCGCCGAGGCTCGCGATGAAGAGCGCGCTGGCGCCGATGTACGCCGCGCTGACGATGCCCTGGATCATCCTTCCTCCCGCCGGAACATGCGGAGCATCCGCGACGTGACCAGGAACCCGCCCGCCACGTTGATGGTTGCGAGCAGGATCGCGACACCTCCCAGCACGCTCGCCGCCGAGAGGGTGCCCCCGCTGCCGAGCTGCACCATGCCGCCCACCAGGATGATGCCGCTGATCGCGTTGGTGACGCTCATGAGCGGGGTGTGGAGCGCGGGGGTGACGTTCCACACCACCTGCCAGCCGATGAAGCAGGCGAGCACGAACACGAGCAGGTGGGTGAGGAACACCGGGGGCGCCACGGCGCCGAGCGCCAACAGCGCCACGCCGGAGAGCGCCAGGAGCACGTCGGGCGTGCGCCCGGCGTCGCGCGCGGGGCCGCCGTAGGTGTGGGTGCCGTGGCCGTGGCCGCCCTTGCCGTGGCCCTTGGCCGCAGGCCGGGCGGGCTTCGGGGCGGCGGGCGCGGTCGCCGCCTTCGGCGCGGTGGGGGCGCTCGGGGCGCTCCCGGCGGGGGTGGCGGCCGGGGCCATGGCGGCCGCGGGCTTGGGTGGCGGCCAGGTGACCGCTCCGCCGTGCGCCACGGTCATGGTGCGCACCACCTCGTCCGCCAGGTCGACGCGGAAGCCGGCGGCGCCGCCCATGTCGTCGAGCAGGTGGCACAGGTTCGTGCCGAAGAGCTGGCTGGCCTGCTCGGCCATGCGGCTCGGCAGGTCGGTGTAGCCGATGACGTGCACGCCTCTGTGCGTGGTGACGCTGCCCGGCACGGTCAGCTCGCAGTTGCCGCCCTGTTCGGACGCGAGGTCGACCACCACGGAGCCGGGGCGCATGGCCTCGACCATCTCGCGGGTGATCAGGGTCGGCGCGCGCTTCCCGGGGATGAGCGCGGTGGTGACGATGATGTCGACCTCCTTCGCCTGGGCGAGGAAGAGCGCCATCTCCGCGGCGATGAACGCCGGGCTCATCTCCCTGGCGTACCCGCCGCCGCCGTCACCGTCCTCCGCGACGGTCACCTCGAGGAACTCCGCCCCGAGGCTCTGCACCTGCTCGCGCACGGCCGGCCGGGTGTCGAAGGCCCGCACGATCGCGCCGAGCGCGCGCGCCGCGCCGATGGCCGCGAGCCCGGCGACGCCCGCGCCGATGATCAGCACCTTCGCCGGCGGCACCTTCCCCGCGGCGGTGACCTGCCCGGTGAAGAAGCGGCCGAAGTGGTGCGCGGCCTCGATGACCGCGCGGTAGCCGGAGAGGTTGGCCTGCGAGGAGAGCACGTCGAGCTTCTGGGCGCGCGTGATGCGCGGCACCTGGTCGAGCGCGACCACGGTGGCCCCGCGGGCCGCCACGGCGTCGAGCAGCGCGGCGTTCTGGGCGGGCCAGAACAACGAGAGGAGCACCTGCCCGGCCCGGAGGCGGGCGACCTCGGCGTCGGAGGGGGGGCGCACCTTCAGGACCACGTCCGCCGCCCACACGGCGTCGGTGTCGCCGGCGTCCGCGTTGGTGTAGGTGTCACCGAGCCCGGCGGCCGCGCCCGCGCCGGTCTCCACGAGCACCGAGAAGCCGAGCTTCTTGAGCCGCTCCACGGTGTCGGGCGTGGCGGCGACGCGCCGCTCGCCGGGGAAGGTCTCGCGCGGGATCCCGATCAACATGCCCTCTCCTGCCGGGTGAGCCGAGGCCGGGCAGAGTAGCCCGTCGTACCGGTCGCTCCAAGCGCGAGCGGCCGATCACACCGGTGGGAGGCCGGGGCCTCGGCGCGGCCCATGGAACATCCCCGAGTCGCCATGTGTTCCCATTTGGGTATGTGCCCCGGGAAAAGCCAGGAGTTTCGGCATCCAGCTCCGCGGATCGTCCCCCGCTCGCGGGCGCGGGATGGCCCGCGGCCTTCGCGCCGGGCGATCCTGGGGATGGCGGGCCTCGGGCTCGCGGCCGGGCTGTTGCCGGGATGTCCGCGCACGCGCCCGCCGTTGCGGATCGGCCTCCATCCCTGGCCTTCGAACGACCTCTACTACCTCGCGGAGCAGCTCGGCCACCACGAGGGACTCCCGGTGCGGATCGTCGACTACGCGTCGGCCGAGCAGGGGCTGCAGGCCGTCCGGAACGCCGTCATCGAGGCCTACCCGTGCACGCTCGACGAGGCGTTGCTCCTGGCAGCCGACCTGGACGACGCGCGCGTCGTCCAGCTGCTCGACAGCTCCTACGGCGCGGACGTGATCCTCGCCCATCCGGACGTGCCCTCGATGGAGGCGCTGCGGGGCCGCCGCGTCGGCTACGAGGCGACCGCGCTCGGCGCCTACGTCCTGAGCCGGAGCCTGGAGATCGCGGGACTCCAGCCCACGGAGGTCACGCCGGTCTTCATCCAGATCGACGAGCACGAACGCGCGTACCGGGAGCGTCGCGTGGACGCCGTCATCACCTACGAGCCCGTGGCCAGCCACCTCCGGGCCGCGGGCGCGCGGGCCATCTTCGACAGCACGCAGATGCCCGGGGAGATCGTGGACGTCCTCGTCGTCCGCGCGGCCACGCTGGCGGACCACGCGGATGTGCTCGTGGGGATGGTGCGTGGCTGGCTCCTGGCGGCGGAGGCGCTGCGGGCGCGGCCCGCCGAGAGCGCGGAGACCCTCGCGCCGCGCATGGGCCTGCCGCCGGACCGCGTGGTCGAGGCGTTCGCGACGATCCGCCTCGCCGACCTCGCCGAGAACCGGCGGCAGCTGGGAGGGTCGCCGCCCCCGATCGCGGCCACGGCGGAGAGGCTGCTCGCCAGCATGCTCGCCGCGGGCATCTTGAAGCGCGCCCCGGACCTGGAGCCGCTGTTCGACGCGCGGGTCGTGGAGCGCGTGTCGCTCGGGGACGGAGGTTGAGACGTGGTGGAGCGGGCGCCTCGCTACCACTCGATCCACCTCCGCGCCGCCGCGGGGGTCCTCGGGATGATGGCCCTGCTGGTCGCGTGGCAGGTCTTCGGGGTCCAGCGGCGCGACCTGCGGGAGGTCGAGCAGGTGGCCGTCGAGCAGCTCACCCACGACATGACGTTGCTGCAGTCGACGCTGGAGTATGCGCTCGCGGCCGGGGACGTGGAGCAGGCCAACCGGGAGCTCACGGCCCGGGGCGCCGATCCGAGCATCGAGCTGCTCGTCCTGGTCGACGACGCCGGCCGGGTCCTGGGCTCGACCCTCCGACACCAGGTCGGCCGCCCGCTGGAGGCGCTCGTGGGCGAGGTGCCGCCCGCCGACATGACGGCGGCCGCGCTGGAGCGACAGGTGGGGAGCACCCGGCTGAGCGGCGACGAGCGGCGCGTGCTCGCGATCTGGCCGGTCGTGCTCGGGATGGAGGAGGGCCGGATCCACGCCGACCGGGTCGGCATGCTGGTCGAGGTGTACAGCCTCGATCGCGCGCGGGCGGTGGTGCTCGAGCGGCTCTGGAGCCGGACCCTCGAGCTCGCGGTCGGGGGCGTGGTCGGGGCCGCCGTGCTCCTCGCCTTCGGGAACCTGCTCGTCGGGAGGCGCGTGCGGATGCTGGTGGCCGCCACCGAGCGGTTCTCCGCGGGTGACCTCGACGCGCGCGCTGCGGTTCCGGGCTCGGACGAGCTCACGCGCATCGGCGTGGCCTTCGACGCGATGGCCGCGCGCGTGGGCGAGACCCAACGCGCCATCGCGGAGAGCGAGGCTCGCTTCCGGGCGCTCGTCGAGCTCGCCCCCGTCGGCATCGTCCAGACCGACCCGGCCGGCCGCATCGTCGCGTCCAACGTCGCGTGGCGGAAGATGGTGGGAGCGGACGGGACCTGGCCGGGCGCGGTCCACCCCGAGGATCGGGCGGGCGTCGAGCGCGAGTGGGCCGACGCCCGCGCGGCCGGGCGGCAGGCGCGCGCAGAGTGCCGGCTCCTCCGTCCCGACGGGCAGGTCGTCTGGATCCAGGCGCTCGGCGTCCCGGGGCGCGTGCAGTCCATCGTCGCCGCCGTCGACATGACCGAGCGCCGGCGCGCCGAGGAGACGCGCCGCTTGCTGGAGGCCCGCCTGCAGCAGATGCAGAAGCTGGAGGCGATCGGCAGCGTCGCGGGGGGCGTCGCCCACGACTTCAACAACGTGCTGGCTTCGATCTACGGGAGCGCCGAGCTCCTGTCGCTCACCGTGGAGGGCCCGGAGCCCGCCAGGCGGCACGTCCAGCAGATCCTCCGCGCGGCGGAGCGGGGTCGCGGGCTCGTTCGGCAGGTCCTCAGCTTCGGGAGCGCCGAGCCGAAGAGGCTCCGCGAGGTCCGCCTGGACGTGCTTCTCGACGAGGTCGCGCGCTTTCTGGGGCCGTCCCTCCCGGTGAACGTGGCCGTCCGCGTCGAGGTGGCGCCCGATACGCCGCCGATCGTCGCGGACCCGGACCAGCTCCACCGGCTCCTCGTGAACCTGGGCACCAACGCCTGGCAGGCGATGCGGCCGCGAGGGGGGCTGCTCGAGCTGAAGGCGTGCCCGGTGCGGATCGACGACGAACGCCGGGTGCCCGGCGTCCAGCCGGGGCCGGCCGTGCGCATCGACGTCCGGGACGAGGGGGTCGGGATGGACGCCGAGACGCGCGCGCGCATCTTCGAGCCGTTCTTCACGACAAAACCCCCCGGGGAAGGGACGGGGCTCGGGCTCCCCGTCGTGCACGGGATCGTCCGCGCGCACGGGGGGGGCATCCTCGTGAGCAGCGAGCCGGGCCGCGGGAGCACCTTCTCGATCGTGCTGCCGGTGAGCCTGCCGAAGGTCGAGCCGGGCGTGGCCGCGGTGAGGCTCCCGCACGCCCCGGCGACGCCGTCGAGCGTGCTGTACGTCGACGACGACGACTTTCTCCTGGAGCTCGCGGAGGGGGCGCTCCGGCGCGCGGGCTTCCGGGTGACGGCCTATTCCCGCCCCGACGAGGCGCTGGCCGCGTTCCGCGCCGCCCCCGACGCCTTCGACCTCGTCGTGACCGACCAGCAGATGCCCGGGATGCTCGGGGAGGAGCTCATGGTCGCGCTCCGCAACGTCCGCTCGGACCTCCCCGTCGTCGTCCTGTCCGGCTACGTCACGAACGGCATCGCCGCGCGTGTCCGCGCGATGGGGGCACGCGCGATCGTGGAGAAGCCGATGAGCGTGGACGGCGTCGTGGACGTGTGCAAGCGCGCGCTGGCGGAGGCCGTGCGGCCCGAGACGCCCAGGCTGGACTGACGCCGCCGCGGCGGGTCGTCCTCCCCACGCCCGTCAGGCGCCGCGCCGCAGCCCGCGCGCTCCAGCAGCCCGTGGATCAGGGCGCGCCCGGCGCGGGGGGCGCGGTGGCCGGAGCCGCCGGAGCCGCCGGAGCGGAGCCGGCGGCCGCTGTCCCGCCGGCCGGCGGCGTGGCAGGCTCGGCGGGCGCGGCAGGCTCGGCGGGCTCGGCGGCGCCGACCGCCTTCCGCAGCGACGGGGCCCACGGGCCGAGCAGGTCCGGGCGGATCCACAACCAGCCGAGCAGCGCCAGCAGGATCAACACGAGCACGGTCACGACGAGCGGGCGCGGGTTCCGCGGGAGCTGCCGCTTCCGCACGCTCCCCTCCGGCAGGCCCGGGCGCCGCGTGAACAGGAGGCTCAGGTAGTGGGTGAGCCGCATGCGGCCGTTGAGCGCCCAGCCGCAGGCCTCGAGCAGCGCCGAGATGTCCCGCTGGCGGAGCTTGATCCACCCGAGGAGCCCGAACACCGCCGCCATCGAGAGCGCGAGGCCGAGCACCCCGAACAGCGCGTCGAGGAGCGCGATGTTCGAGATGGTCTGCATGATGAAGGCGGCGGAGGAGCCGATGGCCGCGAACGCGACGCCGCCGCCGACCAGCAGCGCCTGGAGGTTGTTGGGCGCCGGCTCGCCGGGCTTCGCGGGAGCCGCCGCCGCGGCGGGGGCCGCGCCGGGGGCGGGCGGCGTGGCGGGGGTCGCCACGGCCACGACGGGCTTCGCGGCCGTGGTGGCCGCCTTCGTCTCGAGCTCGGTCGCCTTGCTGCCGATCATCGTGGAGAGCCGCTCCGCGATGCTGTCGCGGATGCGCACGAAGGGCGCGAGCATGGCCTCGATCAGGCTGATCGGGTTCTGGATGACGTCGACCACGATCGCGTCCCACTCGCGTTCGTCGCGGTCGTAGAACACCCCGCGCTTGCCGACGGAGATGCCGCCGCGCATGCCCGCGGTGACCGCCGCCGCGATCTGGTCCTTCACCTCGGTGGCGCCGTCCTTCCGGACGATCTCCACGTAGGCGAGGAACATCAGGCTCGTCTCGGCGATCTTCTTGTGCGCCGCGCGGTCGGTGACGCGCACGCAGAGCGACAGCTTCCGCCCGTCGAGGATGAGCGTGCCCATCTCGAAGAGCGTGCGCTCGCTCGGGATGAACAGCGACGGGAAGCTCACGAAGTTGTTGGCGAGATCCATCAGCCAACGCTGGTAGAGGAGGAGCTTCTCGAGGTTGTTGAACTCCACGAGCTCCTCCCCCACGCGCTCGTCCTCGGCGCAGAGCGCGCGGAGACGGTCGGGGAGGGGCCCGTCGAGCAGGATGCGCAGGGCCTCGGCGGAGGCGTCGGCGGGGATGCCCGGCGGGCGCTCCGCACGCCAGGTGTTGAAGGGCGCGAAGACCGCCTGGAGCGCGGCCCAGCGCTCGGGGTCGAGCGCCGTCACCGGGCCCTCCAGGCCGAGCGCGCGCGGGGCCACGTCGCGGGAGAGCTTGCGGAGCGACGCCGCGTACCGGGGGTTCAGCGGCCCGTCGAGGTGGAGCACCGCGAACGGGCCGGGCCGGGCGAGCGGCGCCTGGGCGAGCCAGGCGTCGATGGCGCCCGGGTCGTTGACGTCGAGCCTGGCGAGCTGCTCGGGGGTCGCCTGCAGCCGGGCCGCGGCGTTGGCCTCGAGCGTCACGAGCGCGCACTGGGCGAAGAACTGCGCGACCTTGGGCGCGAG
Source organism: uncultured Enterobacteriaceae bacterium (assembly GCA_964457335.1). GTDB lineage: Bacteria > Myxococcota_A > UBA796 > UBA796 > SXON01 > CAJBVW01. The sequence goes on from CAYWGD010000064.1 coordinate 14,793, forward strand.
CGTGGCGACGAGGTCCGCGGCGGCCTCCGTGTCGCCGCCCAGGGGGAGGACCGACGGGTCCTCGCGGCGCTCCTCCCACGCGAGGAAGCGCCGGACGCGGTCGAGCCAGGTGTCGAGGTCGGCCTGCCGGATGCCCGCGGCGCCCGAGAGGTCGGGGGCGCCGCCCGTCGACGTCACGATCGTCGTGACCAGCTCGGCGAGCGGGGCGTCGGCGATCTGCGCGGCGGTGACGATCCCGTCGCCGTTGGGGAAGCGGCCCGAGTACGAGGCCCGGAACTGCCGGACCTGGTCGAGGTGGATGCGGTCCTTCGGCTCCGCGCCGAGCTGGAGGAGGAGGCGCTCGGCCAGCGCCTTGACCTTCTGCGCCTCCGGGTGCGTGGGATCGAGGGCGGAGAGCAGGAGCTCCTCGCTCTTCTGCGGGAGCCGGCTCCGGTCGCGCAGGCGGGCCCACAACCAGCGCCGTGCCTCGCGGACCTCGTCGACGCGGATGCGGTTGTTCTTGTCGAGGTCGGCGTAGGCGAGGAAGGTGGGGTCGCAGAAGAGCTGCTCGATGGGCGCGCTGGTCGCGGCCCAGCGCGCCTTGTCGAGCTCGTCGATGCGGCAGAGATCTTCGGGATCGTCGATCTCGAGCTGCTCGATGCCGCCGTAGCTGCGGAAGACGAAGCTGGTCATGGGGTGCGAGCGTAGCGCGTCCCGGTCGCGACCGGGCCCGCGCGGTCCGGGCACCCCGATGTCGTCCACGTCCCGATCGCGCGCCGGCAGGGCTACACTCCGGCGCGAACGGAGGGGCGTTGGGCAAGCTTCGTACGCTCGCGATCTGGATGGCCGCGTTCGCCCTGACGTGCGGGCTCAGCTTCGCGCTCACCGCGGACGGGGGCGTGGTGGGCGAGGAGGGGAGCCTCGGGCGCAGCCTCGTCTACGTGGTGATCCCGTTCCTCCTCCTGCTCGTCGCGCTCGCCTGGTTCGTGCGCCGCCAGCAGATGCAGCAGGGCGGCGCCGGCAACCTCTTCTCGATGCGCCGGAGCACCGCCCGGCTCGTGAAGGCCGGCACGGAGAAGCTCCGCTTCGCCGACGTCGGCGGCGCGACCGAGGCCAAGGAGCGCCTCGCCGACGTGGTCGACTACCTCAAGCACCCCGCCCGCTGGACCGACGCGGGCGTGCGGCTGCCCCGCGGCGTGCTGCTGGAGGGACCGCCCGGCTGCGGCAAGACGCTCCTCGCGCGCGCGGTCGCCGGCGAGGCGGGCGTGCCCGTCTACGTCGTCTCCGCGAGCGAGTTCGTGGAGATGTTCGTGGGGGTGGGCGCCGCGCGCATCCGCGACCTCTTCGAGACCGCGGCGAAGAACCAGCCGTGCGTGGTCTTCATCGACGAGCTCGACGCGGTCGGCCGTCGCCGGGGCTCGGGCATCGGCGCCTCGCACGACGAGCGCGAGCAGACGCTCAACCAGCTGCTCGTGAGCCTCGACGGCTTCGAGAAGGCCCCGCGCGTGGTCGTCGTCGCCGCGACCAACCGCGCCGACGTGCTCGACCGGGCCCTGCTCCGCCCGGGCCGCTTCGACGTGCACGTGTCGATCTCCGCCCCCGACCCGGAGGCGCGCGTCGACGTGCTCCGCATCCACACCCGCGGGAAGAAGCTCGCGCAGGACGTGTCGCTCGAGAAGCTGGCCGAGCGCACGGCCGGGCTCTCCGGCGCCGACCTCGAGCACCTGTGCAACGAGGCCGCCATGGCCGCCGTCCGCCGGTCGCGCGGCACGAACGCGCCGGTGTTCGTCACCGCCGCCGACTTCGACGCCATCCTCGCGAAGCGCGCCTCGGCCGAGGCGGCCTTCGATCGTGTCGACCAGCTCCTGCTCGAGTCCGCGAGCCAGCTCGCCCGCCCCGCCGGCCCCACCAACGTGCACCTCCGGCTGCTCGACGGCGCGGAGCTCGAGGGCGCGCTGCTCTGGGCGGACGCCACCTTCGTGAAGGTGCAGGCCGCGGACGGCGCGCGCATCGTCCCCAAGGCCCAGATCCGGGGCCTGCGCGCCCTCGCCGGCACCGGCGCCGTGACCGCCGACGAGGCGGTCGGCGATCCCTGGGCCGGGCGCCGCGCGGACCTCGCCTGATGAGCGAGACCTGGCTCGCCGAGCGGCTCCTCACGCTCATCCCGCTCGTGCTGTCGCTGACCGTGCACGAGTGGGCGCACGCGTTCGCGGCCTGGCGGCTCGGCGACGACACCGCGCTCCGCCAGGGGCGGCTCACCCTCGATCCCTTCGCGCACGTCGATCCCGTCGGCACCCTGCTGCTCCCGATGCTCGGCGTGCCCTTCGGCTGGGCGAAGCCCGTGCCGATCAACCCGCTCCGCTTCACGGTGAGCGAGCGGCTCGGGGTGATGCTCACCGCGGCCGCGGGCCCCGCGTCCAACGCCGTGCTCGCCCTGGCGTGCGGCGCCGCCACCTACGCGGGCGCCGCGGTCGGGCTCCCGGCGGCGATCCACTCGGTCCTGTGGTCGACGACGCTCCTGAACGTCGCGCTCGCGCTCTTCAACCTGCTGCCGATCCCGCCGCTCGACGGCAGCCGCGTCGTCGACTGGCTGATGCCCGACTCGCTCCGCCCGCTCTGGGACCGCGTCCAGGCGCTCGGGCCCCTCGCGCTGGCCGTCGTGGTCGTGCTCCCCGCGCTCCTCGGCGGCTACCTGCTGCTCGGGAGCGTGCTGCTCGGGAGCCTCTACGGCGACTAGTGCACGCCGAGCGTCGCGGCCGCGCCGAGGCCGTCCACGCGGGCGCCCAGCTCGCGCGCGAGCTTCGCGAACACGGTCAGCGCCTGGGCGACGCACTGGTCCATGTTGTAGTAGCGGTACGTCGCGAGGCGCCCGACGAACGAGACGTTCGGCGTCTGGTCGGCGAGCTCGGCGTACTTGCGGTAGAGCGCGGTCGCTTCGGCCCTGGGCACCGGGTAGTACGGATCCCCCTCGGCCTCGGGGAGCTCCGTCACCGTGGTCGTGCGCGCGTGGGACTGCCCGGTGAGCCACTTGAGCTCGGTGATGCGCGTCCACGGGTGCTCGTTCGGGTAGTTGACCACCGCGGCGGGCTGGACGCGCTCGACGTCGTGGGTGGTGAACTCGAAGCGGAGCGAGCGGTAGGGGAGCGGCCCGAAGCGGTAGTCGAACCAGGCGTCGATGGGCCCGGTGTACACGATGCGGCGGTAGGGGACGAGGCCCTCGATCTCCCGGACGTCCGTGTTCAGCAGGAGCTTGATCTCCGGGTGGTCGAGCATGTTCTCGAAGAGCCGGGTGTAGCCGTGGAGCGGCATCACCTGGAAGCGGTCGGTGAAGTAGCGGTCGTCCCGGTTGTAGCGGATCGGGACGCGGGCGATCACCGAGGCGTCGAGCTCGCTCGGATCGAGGCCCCACTGCTTGCGCGTGTAGTTCTGGAAGAACTTCTTGTAGAGCTCGCGCCCCACCTTGGAGACGACCACGTCCTCGCTGGTGCGGCAGTGGTCCACCGGCTCCGCCACGCGCGCGAAGAATTCCTGGAGCTCGAAGCTGTCGAAGCGCGTGCCGTAGAGCTTGTTGATCGTGTCGAGGTTGATGGGGATGGGCAACAGCTGCCCGTCGACGCTGGTGAGCACGCGGTGCTCGTACGGCCGCCAGCGCGTGAAGCGCGAGAGGTAGGTGTACACCTCGGCGGAGTTGGTGTGGAAGATGTGCGGGCCGTAGCGGTGCACGAGCACGCCCGCCTCGTCGGCGTGGTCGAAGGCGTTCCCGCCCACGTGGTTGCGCTTCTCGACCACGAGCACGCGCTGGCCGATGCTCGCGAGGCGCTCGGCCAGGACGGCGCCGGAGAAGCCGGCCCCCACGATCAGGAAGTCGAAGGGGCGGGCCGGTCCCGTCACTTCGCGCTCCGGGCCAGGGCCCGCGCGGCGGCGTCGTCGAGGAGCGCGGCCATCCGCGTCCAGGTGTCGTCCCAGGAGTTCCCGGCGAGCGCGGCGTCCACCCGCGCGAGCCGCCCGGGGGTGTCGCGCTCGGCGAGGGCCGCGGAGCACGCGGCCTCGAAGGACGCGGCGTCGTCCGCCAGGTGCACGAGCCCAGCCCAGTCACGCTCCACGTCGCGGATGCGGGTCGACACGACCGGGAGCCCGGCGGCGAGGTACTCGGGCGTCTTGGTGGGCGAGATGAACCGGGTCGCCTCGTTGCGCGCGAACGGCATGATCGCGACGTCGAAGTGGGCGAGGCAGGCGGGCAGCTCGCGATACTCCCGCGGCCCCGGCGCGTGGACGTTGGGAGCGTTGGGCAGCGTGGCGGGATCGATCTTGACGATCGGCCCCACCAGCACGAATTGCCAATCGGGCCGGCGCGCCGCGACCTCGGTCAGGAGCTCCATGTCCATGCGCTCGTCGATCACGCCCACCCACCCGAAGCGGGGGCGCGGGATCGCCGCCAGCGCGGGGGGTTCCGGTGGCCGGGCGCGCGCGGCGGCGAAGTGCGCGCGGTCGACGGAGGAGGGGAAGAGGTGCACGTCCGGGTGCGCGCCGTTGCGGGCCTCCCAGAGGCTGCGACCCCCCGCGAACACGAGGTCCGCACGGGCGAGCAGCGCGCGCTCCCGGTAGAGGAGCTCGGCGGGGGCGAAGCGGAACGCGGAGAGCTCGTCCATGCAGTCGTACACGATCAACCGGGGCGAGAGCGCCTCGGCGAGGGGGAGCATCATCGGGGTGTAGACCCAGCTCGTCGGCTCCTGGATGCCCTCGGCGCGCGCGAGCTCGGCCAGGAGCCCGGCGACCACCGTCTCGGCGCCGTCCGGGCCGAGGCCGGCGGGGACCTCGGGCACGCAGACGTGGACGCCTTCGCCCGTGGTGCGCCGCTTGAGGACGGGCCGCGGGCCGCGCACGGGCTCCTCGACGAACCACACGCGCCGGTCGCGCGCCGCGCGGGACATCAGGTGCTGCGGGCGCTGGTGGACGAAGGACCAGCGCAGGTGCGAGAAGCAGACGAGATCGCGCACGGTTGAGGACCCTCCCGGACCTCAAGGTAGGCCCGCGCGCCGACCCGGCACCGGCCATGTGATGGCGCCGGGTTGCTGGTCGGGGGCTGATTCTTGGGGCGGGGGGGCCGAGCCCCCCCGCAACGCCCCCCCTTCGCGGGCGGGGGACTCGGCGCGCGATTCAGGCCCCCACCACCATCCGCTGCCGCATCCACTTCCAGGCGCTCTCGACGATGGTCTCGAGGTCCTGGTGGGTGGGCGCCCACCCGAGCTCGCGCTGGATGCGCTCGGAGCTCGCGAGCAGCACCGCGGGGTCGCCGGGGCGGCGCGGCCCCACGCGCACGGGGAGGCGGCGGCCGGTGACCTTCTCGGCCACCGTGACGACCTCCCGCACCGTGTAGCCCTGCCCGCCGCAGCCGAGGTTGTACACCCGGCTCGGCGCGCCCCCGCACAGCGCGTCGAGCGCGCGCAGGTGGGCCTCCGTGAGGTCGAGGACGTGGATGTAGTCGCGCACGCAGGTGCCGTCGCGCGTGGGCCAGTCCTCGCCGTTGACGACCACCTCCGGGAGCTCCCCGGCCGCGACGGCGAGCACGAGCGGCACGAGGTGCGTCTCGGGGTGGTGCCGCTCGCCGTTGCGCGCGCTCGCCCCGGCCGCGTTGAAGTAGCGCAGGCTCACGTACCGGAGCCCGTAGGCCTGGTCGTACCAGCGCATGGCCTCCTCGAACGCGAGCTTGGTCGCGCCGTAGGGGCTCGTGGGCGCGGTGGGGTCGTCCTCCTCGAGCGGCCGGTCCGTGGCCGCGCCGTACACCGCCGCCGTCGACGAGAACACGATGCGCGGGATGCGCCGCGCCCGCATCGCGTCGAGCAGCGCGAGGCCCGCCACCACGTTCTGGCGGTAGTACCGCGCGGGGTCCACCATCGACTCGCCGACCAGCGAGGCGGCGGCCATGTGGATGACGGCGTCGACGCCGGCGAGCGCCACGTCGAGCCGCGCGTGCTCGAGCAGGTCCCCCTGCACGAAGTGCGCCCGCGGCGCCACGGCGTCGCGGTGGCCCTTCGAGAGGTCGTCGTAGACGACCACGTCGTCTCCGCGCGCGACGAGGGCCTCCGTCAGCACGCTGCCGATGTATCCGGCGCCTCCTGTAACCAGGACCCGCATGTCTCCTCCGCGGTCACGACGGGTTCCACGACGCGAAGAACCGGTCGAGGGCCCGTTCGAAAGGGGGCAACAACCCGCCGCGCCCCGAGCCGAGCGCGCTGAAGCGGGGGCGCCGGGCGGGCGCGAGCGCCGCGCCGTCCACGCCCACGACCTGCCCGGGGTCGAGCCCGGCCCGGTCCGCGACCAGGCGGGCGAGCTCCGCCCAGCTCAGCGCGCCGGGGTTGGCGAGGTGCCACACGCCCGTCTCGCCGTCGACCAAGAGGTCGAGCGCCGCGTCGACGAGGTCGGGCACGTAGGTGGGGGAGACGACCTCGTCGTGCGCGGCGCGGAGCGGGCCCCGGCGGAGCGCGCCGATCGCCCGGACGACGAAGTTGTGCTCGTCCCAGGGTCCGAAGAACGCGCTCGTGCGGATCACCAGCGCGCCGGGGTGCAGCCGCGCGACGCGGTCCTCCGCGAGCGCCTTGGTGATGCCGTACACGTTCAGGGGCGCGACGGCGTCGGTCTCGACGTAGGGCGCGGCGCGCGCGCCGTCGAACACGAGGTCGCTCGAGAAGGTCACGAGCGGGACGCCGCGGGCCGCGCACGCGGCCGCGAGCTGGGCGGCGCCCAGCGTGTTGTCGCGGTAGCAGGCCCACCACTCCCGCTCGGCGTCGTCCACGCGCACGTAGCCGGCGCAGTTGACGACGGCCCAGGGGCGGTGGTGCCCGAGCGCGCCCGCGATGGCGTCCGGGTCGGACAGGTCGCACTCCCCGCGCGTCGCCACGACGGTGGGGAGCCCGCGCACGTGGCACACGCGCGCGAAGGCCTGCCCGAGCGTGCCGCCCGCGCCGAGCACGAGCACGGGCGGCCCGGCGAGCGCGCGCTCCTCGGCAGGGGCCCCGCCGAGCGGCGGCGCGGCGAGGCGCGTCCGGCGCCGCCACCAGCCCGGCGCCGCGAGCACCGGGTGCCGGGGCGCCTCGCCCGCCGCGAGCGCCCGGGCCAGCTCGGCCAGCGCCGTCGGCCGCGGCGGCGCGCAGCGGGTGTCGAAGGCGCCGCACTCCCGGGAGCCCGCGAGCCGCGTGACGAGCGAGTCCCAGTCGACGGCGCCGAACAGCGACCACGCCGTCACCGCGCGCACGTCGGCCCCCGCGGCGCGCGCCGCCTCGGCGCCGCGCCAGGCCTCGAGCAGCCACCGCATCTGCTCCTCGCGCGAGCACCCGAGGAAACACTCCGTCACCGCGAGCGGGCACCGGTACCGCTCCCAGAGCTGGCCGAGCAGCGCGGCGTGCCCGGTGAGGCCCGGCCCCCAGGCGCGCACGGCCTCGATGTCCACGTAGCGGTCCCGCCCGTTGCCCCCGTGCAGGGCCGGGGGGTAGCGGTCGAGGCGGTCGTCGAGGAGCCGGTCGCTCGTGACGTAGTAGTTCATGCCGAGGATGTCGGGCGCCCCCGCGGGATCGACGGCGAGGTCGGCCGGGGCGAACCCCAGGGAGCGGACGTGCTCCCAGAGGCGGTGCCCGGGGACGAAGCGCCCGAAGGCGAGGTCGAGCCCGAGGAGCCGCCGGGCGTCGTCGTGCTCGGCCTGGTGGCGGAGCCGCGGCGGCGCGGAGGTGCGCGCGAAGTCCTCGGTGGCCACGAGGCGGGCGCCGGGGACGACCTCGCGGATCGCGCGCATGGCGGCGGCGATGCCCCGCACCTGGAGGAGCACCGCGCGCACGAACGCGGCCTCGTCTCGCACGTGCGGGTACCAGAAGCCATAAAGCGCGGAGAAGCGGGCCGTCGTGAGCGGCTCGTTCACCGGCGTCCAGTCCGTGACCCACGGGTAGCGCTCGGCCACGGCGCGGGCGTAGCGGGCGAGCTTCTCCGGGAACGCCGGGTCGAGGAGCCCGGTGTACGCCGGGCCGCTGCCGTGGTGCACGAGCCCCACGATGGGCCGCACGCCGAGCTCGCGGAGGCGCGCGAGCCGCGCGTCGGACCAGGTCCAGTCGGGGCGGTCCGGGTCCGTGGGGGCCACGCGCTCCCAGAGCACGGGGTAGCGGACCGCGCGCACGCCGAGCGCGGCCAGCGCGTCGAGGTCGGAGAGGCGCTCGTGGTGGCCGCCGAGCCGAAGCTGGTCGTGCCAGGTGTCCCCCACGCGGTTGACGGTGCACTCGACCCCGCCCCAGAGCTCGAGCGGGGGGGGCTCCGCCCCCGTCGCGCTCACGGGCCGCTCCAGGGCACGTGCACGCGCGGGGCCCCGCCGGTCTCGGCCGCCCACGCCGCCGCGGTGGCCGCCGCCACGGCCTCGGCGGTGCCGGCCCGGCACGCGAGCACGATGGAGCCGCCGAAGCCGCCGCCGGTGAGCCGCGCGCCGAAGACGTCGGGCTGTTCCTCCGCGACCTCGACGAGCCGGTCGATCGGGGGGAGGGACACCGCGAAGTCGTCCCGCATCGAGGCGTGCGAGGCCGAGAAGAGGCGGCCGAGCCACGGGAGGTCCCCGGCCTCGATCGCGCGCACGGCCTCCAGCACCCGCGCGTCCTCCGTGACCACGTGCCGCGCCCGGCGCCGCAGGGTCGGCGGGAGCACGTCGAGCGCGTCGAGCGTCGCGTCGCGGAGCGCCCGCAGGCCCAACAGCTGCGCGGCCTGCGCGCACTCGGCGCGCCGCACGCGGTAGTCGCCCGTGGCGTGGGCGTGCGTGATGCCCGAGTCCACGACGGCGATGTCGAGCCCGTCCGGCAGCGGGACGGCGCGCCACGCGAGGCTCCGCGTGTCCAGGAAGAGCGCGGCGCGCTCCCCGGCGAGGCTCGACGCCATGAAGTCGAGGATGCCGACCGGGGCGCCCACGAAGTCGTTCTCGGCCATCTGGCCCACCCGCGCGAGGTCGACGTCCCCGAGCGGCAGCGCGTACGCGGCGCGGAGCGCGCGCAGGAGCGCCACGCAGAGCGCCGCGCTCGAGGAGAGGCCCGCGCCCACCGGCACGTCGGAGGCCACGCGCAGGTCGAAGCCGCCGAGCTGGTGGCGCTCGCGGGCCAGCGCCACGGTGACCCCCTGGACGTAGTCCGCCCAGCCGCCGGTGGGGGCCTCGGCGCCGAGCTTCCAGGCCACGGGCGGGTCGGCGGGGCGGGCCTGCGTCCACGCGCGCACGCGGCGGTCGTCGCGCGGGGTGAGCTCCACGCGCGTGCGCTGCGGGATGGCGAGCGGGAGCACGAAGCCCTCGTTGTAGTCGGTGTGCTCGCCGATGAGGTTCACGCGGCCCGGCGCGTCCGCGGTCACCGCCGGCGGGCGCCCGAAGAGCTCCGAGAAGGTCGGATCTCCATCGCCGTGTCGGGGGGGGCGTTGCGGGGGGGGCTCGCCCCCCCTGCCCCAAGAAGACCGGCTCAAGACAGCACCCGTGCGGCCAGGAGCTCCGCGGCCTTCTCTTCGGGCAGCGTGTCCGCGGTGAACACGCCCGCGCCGATCTCGGTGCCGGCCAGGTACTTGAGCCGGCCGGGCATCCGGTACGGCGGGTAGAGCTCGATGTGCACGTGCGCCTCGGGGTGCGGGCGGCCGTCGGTGGGCGCCTGGTGGAACACCAGCAGGTAGGGGAAGGGCTTCTGCCAGAGCGCGTCGTAGGTGAGGAGCACGGTCTTGAGCGCGCGGGCGAGGTCGGCGCGCTCGGTGGCGTCGAGGTCCGCGAGGGTGGGCGCGGGGCGCACCGGCGCGATCCACACCTCGTAGGCGTAGCGCGCGAACACCGGCACCCAGGCGAGCGCGTGGTCGCCGGCCCACAAGACGCGGCTGCCCTCCCGGCGCTCCGTCGCCATGAGGTCGGCGAGGAGCCCGCGGCCGTTCGCGTGGTAGTAGGTGGCTTGCTCGGCGAGCTCGCGCGCGGCCACCGGCGGCACGAAGGGGTAGGCGTAGATCTGGCCGTGCGGGTGGTGGAGCGTCACGCCCACCTCGACGCCCCGGTTCTCGAAGGGGAAGACGTACTGGATCTCCGGCCGCTGCCCGAGCTCGCGCGTGCGGTCCCCCCAGACCTCGAACAGGAGCTCGATCACCGGCAGCGGCAGCGATCCCAGCGACGCCGTGGGGTCCTGGCCGAACACCACGACCTCGCAGGCGCCGTCCCCCGGGCGGGTCTCGACCGCGAGCGAGGGGACGTCGGGGACCCCGGTGCGCAGGGCGGGGAAGCGGTTGTCGAACACCGCGATCTCCCAGGGGCCGGGCGGCACCTCGGTTGGCACGGCGGGGTCGCGGAGCGGCGCGAGCGGGTTGTAGTCCGGCGGCGGGAGGAAGGTCCGGTCCTGGCGGTGTGCGGCGTACACCACCCACTCGCCGCGGAGCGGGTGGCGGCGCAGGTGGGAGCCGCGCGACGGCGGCGACTCCAGGAGGCCCTCGACGGCGATGTCGTCGGGCAGCGGGGCGCGCGCGTACAGGTGCAGCGAGCGCCCGTCCGGCTTGGGAAGGGTGCGGCGGTGCATCACGTCCCCGACTCCGGCGGCTTGTCGTACGGCGGCGCGACGGGCGGCGCCGGCGGAGCCTCCGCCGCGGAGCCCTCGATCATGCGCCGGAGCTCGGCGAGGGGCACCTTCGGCCGGCGATCGGCCGTGAGCAGCCCGTTGGCCTCCTGCCACGTGTCCGCGAACTGCGTGTAGCAGAAGCCCGCGAAGAAATCGAGGCGTCGAACCACGCCGAAGAGCGCCGAGAGGACGTTTGCCAACTCGGCGGCGTTCGAGACGCGCGAGTAGCCCCACGTCCCGCCCTTGGGGGAGAGCGTGATGCCGCCGAACTCGGTGAGCACGATCGGGTGCTCGCCGTGCAGGTGGCCCTCGAGCACGAGCTGTCGGCCGCCGAAGCGCTCGCGCCGGTACAGGTGCGGGCGCACCTCGGGGGCCTGGTACCGGCGGGCGATGCGCGCGGGGTCGTGGTCGTAGTCGTGCACGCCGATGATGTCGGTCGCGACGCTCTCCCACCCGTCGTTGCCGACCACCGGCCGGCTCGGATCCAACGTCCGCGTGAGGTGGTAGAGCGCCTGCACGTAGTGCCGCTCGGCGGCGTTCGCGGGCAGGTTGGGCACGCCCCAGGACTCGTTGAAGGGGACCCACGCCACGATGCAGGGGTGGCTCCGGTCACGCGCGAGCACGTCGAGCCACTCGCGGGAGAGCCGCTCGACCGACTCCGCGGTGAAGCGGTACGCGCTCGGCATCTCCTCCCAGACGAGGAGCCCGAGCCGATCGGCCCACCAGAGGTAGCGCTGGGACTCGATCTTCTGGTGCTTGCGCACGCCGTTGAAGCCCATGGCCTTCGCGAGCTCGACGTCGCGGCGCAGGGCGTCGTCGTCCGGCGCGGTCGAGCCGGTGTCGGGCCAGTAGCCCTGGTCGAGCACGAGCCGCAGCGGGTAGGGGCGGCCGTTGAGCAGAATGCGGTCGTCCTGCACGGCGATCGACCGGAGCGCCGTGTAGCTCGTGACGTGGTCGATCTCCGCGCCGTCCGGCGCCAGGAGCCGCACCTCCGCGTCCATCAGCGTGGGCGTGGCGGGGCTCCAGAGGAGCTCGTTGCGGCTGTCGTCGATGCCCGGGTCGGACAGGCCGATGCGCCGGGTGACCTCGGGGTGGGTGAGCACGTACACGTCGTCGGCGAGCAGCCGCGTGCCGCAGGTGATCCGCACGGCGAGCCGCATCCCGGGGGTGAACGGGCCGACGAAGGCGGCGTGCAGCTCGAGCTCCCAACGCTCCAGGTTGGACGTCCAGCGCAACGCGGACAGGCGCGTGGCAGGCACGACCTCGAGCCACACGGGCTGCCAGATGCCCGTGGTGCGCGGGTACCAGATGGAGTGGGGGTCGCGCTGCCAATCCTGCTTGCCGCGGGGGCGCGCGAGGTCGTGCGGGTCGTCGAGGGCGCGCACGACGAGCTCGTGCGCGCCGGGGCGGGACAAGAGCTCGGTCACGTCCGCGGAGAAAGGCGTGTAGCCGCCCTGGTGACAGGCCACCTTCAGCCCGTCCACCCAGACGGTCGCGTCCCAGTCGACGGCCTCGAAGTTCAGGAGGATCCTGGGCTCTTGGGGCGGGGGGGTGGCCCCCCCCGCAACGCCCCCCCCGGCATTTGTGCGCAGCTGCCCCAGGTCGGGGAGCGGGCGGCGGTACCACACCGCCTGGTAGAAGCCGGTGTCGGCGATGCCGCTGGCCGCGGTCTCGGGCGCGAAGGGCACCCGGATGCGGCGGTCCCAGCGCACGGCGGCCGGCTCCTGCCACCGCGCCTCGGCGTCGATGGCGAAGGCCCACTCGCCGTCGAGTGACGTCCAGGTCCTCCGCGCCAGCTGCGGCCGCGGATAGCCGTGCCCCATCGTGCCCCCCGACAAAGGGTAGAGACGTCCCCGTACGTGTCCACGCCTTCGCGGCCGGCGTCCGCCGATCGTCGCGGTCGTCGTCGCGACCGCGTCACACCGGCGCGCGCGCCTCGATGTCGGGGGGCAGGGCCGCGGCGGCCACGCGTTCGGGCGCGAGGAAGGTGACCGACACGCCGGGCGACACGTGCGCGCGCAGCCGGGCGCGGTCGACGAAGAGGCCGGCCGTAGTGGTGAGGTCCTCGTCCAGCTCGAGCACGGTCGCGGTGGACACCGCGAGCGGCGCGTGGAGCACCTGCACGCGCACGAGCGCGCCCCGGTGCTGCACGAAGAGCGCGTACCGCTCGAGCAGGAAGGCGTCGAGCGTGCCCGGCGCCGGGGGCTCCGGCGGGGTGTCGCCCGCCGCGCGCACCCGGAGGTGCCCGCCCCCGTCGCGGAGGCAGGTGTAGCCGTGCTCGCGACCGTGGCCGTGGCGCGTGATGCGCGCGTGCGCGAAGGGGAGCCCGAGCAGGGTGCGCCCGCCCCAGGCCGCGAGGCGGGAGGAGGCGTCGAGCGAGAACATCCAGATCCCGGGCTCGCCCCGCCAGGTCACGTAGGTGCGGAGGTTCACCTCGACGTAGTCCATCCCGAGGAAGCGGGGCGCGCCGGCCGGTCGGCCCGCGAGCGCGCGGAAGGGGAGGAGCGAGACCCAGCCGGAGCCCGCGCGCTGGTCGACCGCGAGCGTGGACGGGAGGAAGCGCCGCAGGGCCATCGGGTCGACCGGCCAGTGCAGGAAGATCATGTCACGCCACGCCTGGTGCGCCACCGGCGCCCGGTCCGAGCCCATCTGCGATCCCCCCACGCCCGGCGAACCCGGGCCCCCCGATGGGGTAGCCACCTCCGACCGCGCGGCGAGCGGCCGGGCGACCGGGCCCCCGGTGACCCCCCCATGGGCGGCGCGCCCGGGAGGACTACGGTCCGAGTGGGGAACGGCGGGGGTGGAGGTCGGCGGCGCCGGCCCGGGCGGCCGTGCCCTCGGAGGCTCCCCTGGTGCTCTACCTGCTCCTCCTCGTCGGCTGCCGCGGCGGGCCCGGCCCCCCGCTCGCGCACTGCGCGGGCTCCGACCCGGGGCCGGTCCCCGGCTACGATGCCTACCGCTGGTCCGAGGTGGACCTCCCCGACGGGGTCGTGGACGCCGCGAATTGGGCCTGGCACGGCGCGCGGCAGGTGACGGTCAACGTGGACGTGGGATCGTTCGCGCGCGTGGCGGTCAGCGCCGACGCCCTGCTCGCGACGGTGGATCGTGCCATCACGTTCTGGAACGACGCGGCGGACATCTCGCTCGTGTTGGGCGACACCACGATCGACTGTTGCACGGGGGAGGGGAGCGGCCGCGGCTGTCGGGAGTGCGGCGCCGAGGACGGCGTCGTGGACGTGCTCTTCGCCGCCGCCGCCGACGAGTGGGGCCTCCCCGCCTACACGTTGCACACCTTGGGGGACGACCCGGCGACGCCCGAACCGGAGCCTGGGTGCCTCGTCGCGAGCACGGTGCGCTTCTTCCCGTCCGGGCGCGCGGACGGGCGCACGATCCGCTACGAGTGGGTGGACCGCGCCACCGACGTGTCGGACTACGACCCGTCGGACGGTCGCGTGGACAAGCCCATCCACGACACACTGGTGCACGAGCTCGGCCACGTGGTCGGGCTCGGCGACCAGGCGGACGACTCGGTGGCGTGCAGCGTGATGGCCGGCTGCGCCGACCGCGGCTGCGGCTGCGACTTCGAGGTCCTCGGGCCCGTGGACGACGCGGCGCTCGGGCACGTGTACGGCCGGTGATCGGAGGGCTCCCCCTGGACAGGACCGGTCCCACGGCTTACGCCGCGTCGCGTCCGGGCCCTCTGCCCGACTTCTCCCCCCATCGCGCTCGGCAGGCGGACGGGTTGATTGCCCGCCGAGCATACGAAACGAGAACTCTTGACCTTCGACGATCTGGCTCTCATCGAGCCGATCCTCCGTGCCGTGCGCGCGGAGGGCTACACCTCTCCTACGCCGATCCAGGCCCAGTCCATCCCGCCGCTCCTCGCCGGTCGTGACCTCTGCGGCACCGCCCAGACGGGCACCGGCAAGACCGCGGCGTTCGCGCTGCCGATCCTGCAGCGCCTCGCGACGACGCCCGGCGCCGGCGGCATCCGCTGCCTCGTCCTCTCTCCCACCCGCGAGCTCGCCGCGCAGATCGGCGAGTCCTTCGCCAGCTACGGGCGCCACCTCAAGGTCCGCCACACCGTCGTGTTCGGCGGCGTCGGCCAGGCCGCGCAGGAGCGCGCGCTGCGCGCCGGCGTGGACGTGCTGATCGCCTGCCCGGGCCGGCTCCTCGACCTCATGGGTCAGGGGTTCGTGCGCCTCGACAAGCTCGAGGTGTTCGTGCTCGACGAGGCCGACCGCATGCTCGACATGGGCTTCATCCACGACGTCCGCAAGGTCATCGCGAAGCTCCCGACACAGCGGCAGACCTTGCTCTTCTCCGCGACGCTCCCCAAGGACATCGAGGAGCTGGCGGCGAAGATCCTGAAGAACCCCGCGCGCGTCAGCGTCGCGCCGGTGTCCGCGACGGCGGATCGCATCCGCCAGACGGTGCGCTTCGTCAACCAACCCGAGAAGCGCGCCGCGCTCGAGCAGATCCTCCGGGATCCCAAGATCACGCGCGCCATCGTGTTCACGCGCACCAAGCACGGCGCCAACCGCGTGGCCGAGGCCCTCTCCAAGGCCAACATCGGCGCCGAGGCGATCCACGGCAACAAGTCGCAGAACGCGCGGGAGCGCGCGCTCGCCAACTTCAAGCGTGGCACCACCCGCGTGTTGGTCGCGACCGACATCGCGGCGCGTGGCATCGACGTGGACGGCATCTCGCACGTCATCAACTTCGACCTGCCGGAGGTCCCCGAGACCTACGTGCACCGCATCGGCCGCACCGCGCGCGCCGGCGCGGACGGCGAGGCGATCTCGCTGTGCGACGGCGAAGAGCGGGCGTTGCTGCGCGACATCGAGAAGCTGACGCGCCAGCGGATCCCCGAGATCCGCGCCTGACATCGCCCGGCTGACGCCGGGTGACAGGGCGTGACGGCGGGCGCGGCCGGTGGCGGTGATGCCACGGTCGCGGCCGCGCTTAGCTTGCCCTCACCATGTTGTTTCTCTGGGCCTGCCAGGCGCCGCTCGACGGCGCCCTGTCGCCCCACGTCGTGGTCAACGAGGTGGTGGCGCGCAACGAGTCGACCTGGGACGACGGGACCTCCCGCTTCCCGGACTGGGTGGAGCTCTTCAACGCCGGGTCGGTCGACGTGCCGATCGCCGATCTCGCCGTCACCGACGGCGATCGGACGTGGCACGGGAAGGACGGTACGCTGCGCCCCGGCGAGCGCCTGCTCATCGTGGCCGACGGCGTGGACACCCCCTTCGAGATCGGCGGGACCGAGGCGATCACGGTGCTCCTGGACGGCGTGCCCGCCGACCGCGTGCAGCTCGACGACCCGGCCCCCGACGTGGCGTGGGCCCGCCACCCCGACGGCGGCGACTGGGCGCCCACCACCTGGGCCACGCCGGAGGCGCCCAACCCGGACGAGCCGAGCCCCACGCTGGATCCGAGCGACGACGCGTTCGGCACGCGCATCCACGACATGGAGATCGTGCTCGACGCCGAGGCGATGGACGCGCTGAGCGCGGACCGCTTCGAGTGGGTGCAGGGCGTCGTCCAGATCGGGGAGCTCCGCTACGCGCCCGTGGAGATCCGGCTCAAGTCGCTCAACGGCTCGCGACGGGAGCTCGACCAGAAGCCCGGCTTCAAGATCGACCTCGACGGGGGCCTGCGTTGGAAGGGCCTCACGTCGCTGACGCTCAACAACATGGTGCAGGACCCGACGTACCTGCGCGAGCACCTCGCGTACATGCTGTACCGTGAGAGCGGCGTGCCCGCGCCGCGCGTCGCGTGGGTGCACCTGCGTGTCAACGGCGTGGACCACGGCCTGTCGCTCCTGGTCGAATCGGCCGACGAGGCGTTCCTGTCACGTTGGTACGAGGACCCCACCGGGGCGTTGTACGAGGGGAGCGCGGGCGTGGACCTCGTGCAGGGCGACGTGTGGCGCTTCGAGTACGACCAGGGGCCCGACCCCGACGATCGGAGCGATCTCTCGGCCCTGGTCGCCGCGCTGGACGCGCCGCCCGACGACGCCGGCATCGCGAACCTGGAGGCGCTCGTGAACCTCGACGAGGTGATCACCCACCTCGCGGTCGAGAGCGTGGCGTTGCATTGGGACGGATATCGCAACGCGAACAACTACCGCCTGTACCACGACCCGGTGAGTGACCGGTTCGAGCTCTTGCCCTGGGGCGCCGACGAGGCCTTCGACCGCGTGTTGTACGACCCCTGGTCGGGCGGCGGGCGGCTCGCGATCTTCTGCCTGTCCAACGCCGGGTGCCGGGCGCGCTACGAGGCGGCGCTCGTCGAGGCGGCGAACCGCGCCGACGCGCTCGGGCTCACCGACGAGGCGCTCGGCGTGGAGGCCTGGCTCCGGCCCGCCATCGAGGTCGACCCCAAGAAGGAGTTCGACATGGCGCGCCACGACGAGGAGATGAACGCCACGCTCCAGCTGCTCGCGAGCTGGCCGGGGCAGGTGCGGGGAATGGTGGAGGAGACGCCGTAGGCTACTCGCCGAGCTCCGCGAGCGCCGCGCGTGACGGGCGCGCGGGCGGGTAGCGGCGGATCTCCTCCTCGAAGGCGGCGCGCGCCCCGGGGGCGTCCCCGAGGGCGCGCAGCGCGATCCCGAGGCCGTGGTGCACGAAGGGCTGGTCCGGCCGCGCGCGGATGGCCTCCTCCAGGAGCGGCTTCGCGCCGGCCGCGTCGCCGCCGAGCGCCTTCGACACGCCCAGGAGCCCGGCCACCACGGGCGACGCCGGCAGGTCGACGCGCGCCTTGGTGGCGGCCGCGGCGAGCGCGGGGAGGTCCTCGAGCACGAGCAGCGTCTGCAGCCAGGTCTCCGTGGCGGGGACGTTGTAGGGGTCGCGGGCCACCGCGTCGCCGAGCAGGCGGGCGCCCTCCTCCGTGCGGCCGAGCTGCAGCTGGAGGAGGCCCACCAGGTGCCGCGTCTGCGCGCTCGGGCGCTCCGCGTCGGTCTTCGTGACCACGTCCAGGGCGGCCTCGGCGTCGCCGGTGCGCCAGAGCACGGTCGCGAGCAGGAGCTGCGTCTCCACGAGCCCGGGGTCCGCGGCCACGGCCGCCTCGGCGGTGGCACGCGCCATGGCCATGTCGCCCGCGCGGTAGGCGGTGCGCGCCTTCTCCACCTGCGCGAGCACCGGCAGCCGGTCCACGGGGTCGGGGAGCCCCGCGAGGGGCGCGCCGGCGGCGTCGCGGCCCGCCGCCGACTCCCCCGCGAGGTAGCCGAGGGCCTCGAGCATCGCGGTCCGGCGCGGGTCGGCCCCGCGCGTGGCGGGGAGCGCGGGCGCCGCGGCCATCTCGGCGCGGAGCGCGTCCAGGCGGGACCGGAGCGAGGCGAGCAGCGCGGGGTCGGACCCGGCGAGGTCGGTCGCCTGCCCCCGGTCGGCCCGCGCGTAGAGCTCCGGCGTGGTCGAGTCGAGGAGCGTGTGGCCGGGGGTCATCAGCGCGTACTGCGGCGCCCACCCGAAGTGCCGCCAGGCGTACAGGCTCTCCGCGTACACGGCGCGGTCGTCCCCCGCGGGCGCCCCCCCGAGGAGCGGCAGCAGGTCGCGCCCGTCGAGCCCCGACGGCGCGGGCACGCCCACGGCGCCGAGCACGGTGGGCACCACGTCCACGAGGCTCACCGGCGCGTCCACGACCACGCCGTCGCCGCCTCGGGGCGGCCGCACCAGGAACGGCACCCGCGTCGCCCCCTCGTACAGGAGCACGCCGTGCGTGCCCTCGCCGTGCTCGCCGAGCGACTCGCCGTGGTCGCTCACCACGAACACCCAGGTCTCCTCGAGCGCCGGCCCCAGCGCCTCGAGCAGCGCCCCGACCTGGGCGTCCACCCACGCGACCTCGCCCCCGTAGGGCGTCTCCGCGTAGGTGGTCGCGTAGGGCTCGGGCGGCCGGTAGGGGTCGTGCGCGTCGTAGAGGTGCACCCACGCGAACCACGGCGCCTCCGCCTCCGGCGCGGAGCGCGGCCGCAGCCACGCCGCCGCGTCCCGCACCACCGCGTCCGCGCGCCGCTCCACCTTCCACTTCCGCGAGCCCGTCCCCGGCGCCCCCATCTCGTCGAAGAAGGCGTCGAAGCCCTGCGCGAAGCCCCAGTGGTGCGACGTCACCTCCGCGCCCACGGACGCCATCGTGACGTACCCCGCACCCTTCAGCGCCTCCGCGAGGGTGACGGCCTCGTCGCCCAGGTGGAGCTCGCCGTTGTCGCGCACGCCGTGGCGCACGGGCCAGAGCCCCGTCAGGATCGAGGCGTGGGCCGGGATGGTCAGCGGCGTGACCGTCCAGGCCGCGTCGAAGCGGGCGCCCTCGCGCGCCAGCCGGTCGAGGTGCGGCGTGGGCGTGGCGCTCCCGTAGGCGCCGAGCGCGTCGGCGCGCACCGTGTCGAGGGTGACCAGGAGCACGTTCGCGCCCGGCGTCGGCGCGGGCGCGGGGTCGCAGGCGGCGAGGGCGAGGAGCGCGAGCACGGTGCCGCCGTAGCCGACGCGCCGCCCGGGCGCACCGCGTACACTCGCGGGGGTGATGCTCCCCGGCGAGTCCCCCGACCGTGGCCCGCGTGGCGGGCGCCCCGCGGGTGATCCCCGCGCGCGGCTCCGCGGGAACCTCCTCGGCGCCGTCGCGGGCCTCCTGTTCGTGGTGGTGTGGGCGCCGGCGCTCCGGCTCGGGGCGCTCTCGGACGACTGGGAGCTCTTCGAGGCCGTCCTCCGCGGCGGCCCGCTCGGCATGTGGACGTTCCCGCCGACCACCTTCTTCCGGCCCGTGGTGTCCGCAGTCTCGTGGGTCGACGCGGTCGTGTGGGGGGACGGCTGGCGCGGCTGGCACTTCGCGAACCTCGTGTGGCACGCCGCCAACGCCGCGCTGGTCGCGCTCGTCGCGGCGCGGCTCGGCGTGCGCGCGCCCGCCTGGGCCGGGCTCCTGTTCGCGCTCTGGGGCACCCACGTCGAGAGCGTCGCGTGGATCTCCGGCCGCACGGACCTCGTCGCCACCTTCTTCGCGCTCCTCGCCGTGCTCGGGTTCCTGGCGCGCTCGGGGGCCGGCTACGTCGTCGGCACCGCGGCGCTGCTCGTGGCGCTCGGCGCGAAGGAGAGCGCGGTCGCCCTGCCGCTCGCCTGCCTCGCGCTCGCCGGCCACGCCCCACCCGGCGGGGGCGCACGCGCCGCGTCGTGGGGCGCCGTCGTGCTCGGCGCCTGGGTCGCGCGCGCGGTGTGGCTCGGCGTCTGGATCGGCGGCTACGGCGCCGCGGTGCACCTCCCCGGCGCGCCCGTCCTGCTCCTCGACCTCACCTCGCTCCTCTGGACGCTGCTTCTTCCCAACCCCGACCGCGAGCCGCCCGGCTGGCCCGGCTGGGTCGCCGCCTCCGGGGTCGCGCTCGCCGCCATCGCCGCCACCGTCCGGGTGGCGCCTCCGGCCGCGCGCCCGCGCGTGCGCGCGCTCTGGACCGCCGCCGCGCTCCTGCTGCTGCCCGTGCTCGGCCTGCGCGTCGACTTCGTCACCGGCGAGGGGCAGCGCCTCGTCTACACCGCCAGCGCCTTCGCGATCGTGGCGCTCGTGGACGCCGCCGCCGCGCTCGGGCGATGGCGCCACGCCGGGCTCGCCGCCCTGCTCACCATCCAGGTCGTCGTGTTGCGCGTGCACCTCGCGGACTGGATCGCCGCCGCCGCCGAGGCCCGCCGCGTCGTCACCGAGCTGCGCGCGCTCCCGCCGGACGCGCCCACTCCGCCGGTCCCCGACTCCATCGACGGCGCCTACGTCTTCCGCAACGGCGCCGAGGCCGCGCGGCGGCTCGCGCGCTGACTACACCTTGTCGAAGGTGAGCGTCCAGGCCATCGGCACCTCGAGGTACTTGCTCGTGACCTCCTGGTGCACCACGAGGCCGCCGGCCTCCGGGAAGGTGTAGGTGAACGTCTTGCCGCCGCGCTCGCCCGCGAAGGAGAGGTGCACGGAGCGCCCCGCCTGGCGCACGGACATCTGCACCGTCTCGCCCTTGTCCGTTGTGAAGGGCGCCGTGATGCCGAGGGTCCAGGTGTGCTGCTTCCGGCCGTCGCACTGCACCGAGAAGGTCGTGGCGGTGAGCTCCACCGTGTAGGCGGGGCAGGACATCACCTGCTCCTCGAGCGAGGAGCGGGCGAAGCCCCGGAAGGCCCAGGGGACGCTCTCCGCGGAGCGGGTCACCGCGTCGGCGAGCAGACCCGCGACCTCGGCGGGGGACTGGGTGGCCACGAAGCGGCCGGTGGCATCGGCCGGGAGCTCGCCGGCCCGGGCCAGGAGCGCACAGAGGAGGAACATCGCCGCACGGTAGCCCGTCGCGGAGGTGGCGTCAGGGCCGGAAGCGCGACCAGTCGATCCCGAGCTTGCGCATGCGGGACCGCAGCGTGTGGGGGTTCACGCCGAGCGCGTGGGCGGCGCCGAAGGGGCCCTCGATGCGACCGCGGGAGCGCGTGAGGGCGGCCTCGATGCCCTCCCGGTCGTCGGCGGGGGCCGCGGCCACCCGGCTCGGCCGCTGGGGCGGCAACACGCCGAGCGCGGTGGTGAGCTCCAGGTGCTGCCCGCCGCCGAGGATCGCGGCGCGCTCGATCACCGCGGCGAGCTCGCGCACGTTGCCGGGCCAGTCGTAGCCCTCGAGCAGCGCGATCTCCGCGGGTGAGGGCACGAGCGGGCGCCCGAACAGGCGCTCCCCGGCGCGGGCCGCGAAGTGCCGGGCGAGCGGGCCGATGTCGCCGCGGCGGGCGCGGAGCGCGGGGAGCACGATGGGGAACACGCTCACGCGGTACCAGAGGTCCTGGCGGAAGCCGCCGTCGCGCACCATCGCCGCCATGTCGCGGTGCGTGGCGGCGACGATGCGCACGTCGACGGTGTGGCTCGCGTGGCCGCCGACGCGCTCGAAGCTCCCGTCCTGGAGCACGCGCAACAGCCGCACCTGCGCCGCGGGCGGGAGCTCGGCCACCTCGTCGAGGAACAGCGTGCCGCCGTCGGCGCGCTCGAACCAGCCCTTCCGCTGCGCGATGGCCCCGGTGAAGCTGCCCTTCTCGTGGCCGAAGAGCTCGCTGTCCACGAGCTCGTGGGGGATGGCGCCGCAGTTGACCCGCAAGAACGGCCCCCGCGCGCGCCGCGAGCGCGTGTGGATGGCGCGCGCGACGACCTCCTTGCCCGCGCCCGTCTCGCCCAGGATGAGGACCGGCGCGTCCGTCGGCGCCACCTGCCCCACGCGCTCCATGACCTCGCGGAGCCCGGCCTCCTCGCCCACCACGGCGTCGCTCACCTCCTGGCGGCCGAGCTTGTCGAGGAGCGCGCGGCGGTCGGCCTCGGCGGCCTCGCGCAGGCGCGCGAGGTCGGAGAGGCGCGCGTCGTTGATCAGGGCGACGGCGAAGGGGTCGGCGAGCGCGGCCACGTGGTCGAGCGCGTCGGCGAGCGGGCCGATCAGCACCAGCACGCCCAGGAGCGCCTCCCGGTCGAGCAGCGGCACGGCGGCGGCCGGCCCCGTCAGGCCCTCGGGGAGGAGGAGCCGCGCGAGGCTGCTCTCGGCGCGGTCGTGCCACGCGACGGGCGCGCGCCGCGCCGCCCAGGCCCGGAGGTCGGCGGCGCGGGGGGAGGGGAGGCCCACGCGGTGGGGCGCCTCGACGCCCGCGTCGGCCACGGCGCGGAGCTCCGCGCGGGCGGGATCGAAGCGGTACACGCGCACCGCGGAGACGGGGAGCTCGCGCGCGACGATGGCGCGGAGGCACTCGACGGACTCCTGGATGTCCGCGTGCCGCGACACCTCGCGCCACACGTCCCGTTCGAGGCGCGCGGCCCCCAGCGGCGTCAGACGCCCTCCTCGACGAGCACGCGCGCGCCGCTCTCGTCCCGCACCCACCGGGCCACCCGCTCGTCCTCGGAGCCGTGGAACAGCCGCTCCAGGAAGGAGAGCTTCGTCTGCACGAGGATGACCACGTCGAAGTGCTCGCCGGCCACGGCGCGGCGCACCTCCTCCTCGTAGTCGCCCGTGACCTGCCGCCAGCTCGTCTCCGCGGCGAGCGCCTCGACGGCCTTCCGCACCCGCTCCCGGCGGCGCGCCGCGACGCGCTCGTGCTCCTCGACCAGCGTGCGGACGAGCGCCTCCTGGGTGTCCGGGCCGAGGAACCCCGAGTCGCCGGCCCTGCGCGCGGTGCGGTCGATCTCCTGCTGCTCGACGACGTAGAGCACCTCGAGCTCCGCGGGGCGCCCGAGCGCCTCGGCCCCGCGGACCTCGCGCAGCGCCACCTCGCCCAGCCGCCGACTCCAGCGGGTGGTGCTCATGACCACGAGGATCCGGTAGGGTTCAGCCATTCGTCACGGGGAGTCCGAGGAGGGGCCACAGGAGCGCGGTGATGGCCACGGTGAGCGCGGTCCCGACGATCGAGACCAGCACCCCCGGGATCACCGAGTCCTGGGTTCGGAGGTACCCCGTGCCGAAGACCATGGCCATCGCCGGGGTGCTCACCGGCAGGGAGAAGTCGAGGCCGGCCGCGACCGGCAGCAGGATGGCCATGGCGCGCGCGTTGATGCCCACCTGGTCCGCCACCGTGAGGCAGAGGGGGAGCAGGAGCGCGATGGCGGCGGCGTTGCTGACGAACGCCGTGATGAGCACCGTGAGCGCGGCGCAGAGCCCGACGAGCCCCCACACCGGGATGGAGTGGACCGGCAGGTAGCCCACGAGCACCTCGAGCGCGCGCGTCTCCTCGATGGCCGCGGCGACGGCGATGGCCCCGCCGTACAGGAGCGCGACGCCCCAGTTCACGCGGTTCTCGGCGTCCTCCCAGGACGCCGCGCGGCTCACGAAGAGCGCGGCGGCGGCCGCGAGCGCGATCGTGCCGAGCCCCACGTCCTTGCCGTAGAGGACGAGCGCCACGACCATCCCCCCGATGACCAGCGACGTGACGCGCTCGTCGCGGGACACGCGGCCGAGCGCGGCGGCGCGCTCCCCGAGGCGTTGCTTCGCCGCCTCGAGCGGCACGCCCTCGGGCGGGTGGAACCACCGGAGCGCGGCGTAGGCGAGCACGAGGCTCGCGAGCGCGGGCACGAGCGTGGCCGCGGAGAACTCCAGGAAGCCGATCGCGGCGCCTCCGCCGTGCTTCTCGACCCACGCCGAGTACATGCCCGTGGCGAGCGACGCGCGCGCCGACGAGAGCATCGTGAAGTTCGAGCCGCAGATCGTGCCCCACGCCATCGAGAGCAGGAGCCGGCGGGCGAAGCGCGAGCCCGGGCCCAGGTTCGACGCCCGGATCACCTCGATGACGATGGGCAGGAGCAGCGCGGCGACCGCGTGGCTGATGATCACGACGGTGAGCCCGGCCGCGACGAGGAGCGTGCCGGCGGCGAGCCGGTCCTCGGAGCGGCCGGCCTTGTGGAGCGCCCAGAGCGCCACGCGCGTGGAGAGCCCCGTCCGGACCGCGACCGCGGCCACGATGAAGGCGGCCACGACGAAGAAGACGGACTGGTTGCCGAAGAGCTCCATCGAGCGCGTCTTGTCGAGCACGCCGAGGATCGGCAGGAGCGCGAGGCCGAGCAGGGAGGTGACGGGGAGCGCCACCGGCGTCGTGAGCCACCACGTCGCGCAGAGCGCGAGGATGCCGAGCGCGCGCTGGGGGGCGCCCGCGAGCTCCGGGAGGGTCGGCCCGAAGGCCAGGAGCGCGAACAGGAGCGGCCCGAGCACGAGCCCCGCGAGCTCGGGGCCGGTCCGGCGCGGGCGGTGATCCGGCCCGGGATCGGCGGCGGCGAGCGGAGCGTTCACGGGGCGAAGGCGTGCATGGGACGCACCACAGCAAGCCGCGTGCCGACCCGGCCGCACGGGGCAAGGGGCGTTTCCCGAGCCGCCCGCCCGTGATCCTGGGCCGTCACGGAAAATCCGTCACGGGTTCACGGCTGTCGCGGCCTGTCGCTTCCTCTTGCGTATGACCGAAACAGAACATATGGTCACTGACATGGAAGGCGCCCCACCATGAACGAGCTCCCCTCCGGCTGGATCCCCCGTGCCGCGGCTGCCGGCCGTGTCGCCGCCTCGCTCGGCCGCGCCGCCGCCGCGCGCGTCGTGCGCGCCTCCGACGCCGACGACCGCGCCCTCGGCGAGGCCCTCGTCCACGAGCTCGACCGGCTCAAGGGCCTCTCGATGAAGGTGGGCCAGATCCTCTCCACCCTGGAGGTCGGCCTCCCGGACGGGACGGCCGAGGTGATGGCCGGCCTGCAGCGCGGCGCCACGCCGCTCGACGCGGCGCGTGTCCGGGAGGTGATCGCGGCCGAGCTGGGCGCGCCCGTGCCGACGCTCTTCGACGACTTCGACGACGCGCCGATCGCGGCCGCGTCCATCGGGCAGGTGCACCGGGCGCGTGTCGGGGGGCGCCCCGTGGCGGTGAAGGTCCGCTACCCGGGCGTGCGCGAGACCCTGGCCGGGGACGCGCGCAGCCTCGACCGGATCGCCGCGCTCGCCTCCCTCGCGTCGGCGGTCGACGGCCGCGCGCTCGCCGCCGAGCTCCGCGCGCGGCTCCTCGAGGAGTGCGACTTCCGCCGCGAGGCGGCGTGGCTCGCCGCGATGACGACCCACCTCGGGGAGGGGGCCGTCCGCGTGCCCGCCGTCCTCGCCGAGCGCTCGTCCGAGGGCGTGCTCACCACCGCCTGGGTGGACGGCGCCCGCTTCGAGGGGCTGCGCGCGGCGGACGAGGCCTCACGGACGCAGGCCGGCCGCGCGCTCCTCGGCTTCACGTGGGCGTCGCTGCTCGCCCACGGCTTCCTCCACGCCGACCCCCACCCCGGGAACTTCCTCTTCGGGGAGCACGTGACGGTGCTGGACTGGGGCTGCGTCCGGCGCTTCACCCCCGCGGAGGTCGAGCCCACGCGGCGCCTGCTCCGCGTGGTGTCCACGGGCCGCCGCGCGGCGTTCCCGGACGCGCTCGCGGGCGCGGGGCTCGTGCCCGACCCGGCCCGCTTCGACCACGACGCCGCCTGGGAGATGTTCCGGTGGATGTGGGCCCCCTACACGGCGGAGCGCTTCGTGTTCACCGTCGAGTGGGCGCGCGCGGGCGCGCGGTTCAGCGGCCCGGGTGCGCCCAACCAACGTCACACGAGCTTCCCGCCGGCCTGGGTGTGGCTGATGCGCGTCGGGATGGGCGTGCACACGCTGCTCGCCCGCCTCGGCGTCACCCTCGACGCGCGCGCGCTCCTCGACGAGGCGCTCGACCGGCCGCTCGTGCCGCTCGCGGACCCCGTGGGGTAGGAGGAGCCGTGCCACGGGCCTTCACCGACGCCGAGCGGACGCGCATCCGCCGCCTCCTCCTCGACGCCGGCCGCGCCGCCATGGCGGCGGGGGGCCTCCGCCGGGTGCCGGTCGAGCGCATCTGCGCCTCCGCCGGGATCTCCAAGGGCGCCTTCTACCTGTTCTTCCCGTCGAAGGAATCGCTCGTGATCGAGCTCCTCCTCGAGGCCGAGCGCGAGCTCCGCGCCGCCCTGCTCGCGCGCGCGGCCGACACCCCGCCGGCCCGCCGGCTCCACGCCGTCCTACGGCTCCTCTTCGACGCGGGCACGTCCCACCCCCTGCTTCGGGTGCTCGGCGACCCGGAGGAGCTCGCGTGGCTCGTCCGCGCGCTCCCGGAGGGGCACTTCGAGGCCGCGCGCGCCGACGACGACGCGTTCTTCGCCGGGCTGCTCGCGCGCCTCCGGGCGGACGGGCTCGTCGGCGAGGTGGATCCCGTGGCGTTCGCCGGGCTCGGCGCGGCCGCGCTCGCCATCGCGCAGCAGCGGGCGCTCGTGGGTGAGGACCGCTACGAGGCCGTCGTGGACCTCCTCGTCGAGGGCCTGGTGGCGCGGCTCGGCGCCGGGGCGACCACCCCTGAGAGGCGGACCACCCCCTGAGCGGGAGCGGCCGCGCTTCCGCGCGGCCGCGAGGCGCTCCCCGGGGTGACACGCGCGTCCTGCGGGTGTCATGGGGAGCGCGCGGGCGCCTCCTGGAGGAGGCGCCCGTGTCACGTCACTCCACCAGGGCGGTCCAGTCGTCCATCGCGCTGATGGAGCAGCCGAACTTGGAGTGGCCGGCGCCGAGGTCGAGCTCGTCGATGATCTGGGCGCAGGAGCAGCCGGCCGTGTCCGCGATGGTGTAGCTGCGGTTGGGGCCGCGGCCGTTCGGGAGCACCGTGTCGAACACGCCGTCGCCGTCCACGTCGGCCCAGCGGTTGGTGCCGAGGCCGACGGTCGGGACCTCGTCCGGCAGGACGGTGTCGGGGCAGGCGTCGGCGTCGCCGCACACGCCGTCGTCGTCGGCGTCGTCCTCCACGTCGAAGTCGCAAACGTCGCAGGCGTCGCCCGCGCCGTCGCCGTCGCTGTCGAGCTGGTCGTCGTTGGCCACGTCGGCGCAGTTGTCCACGTCGCCGCAGACCTCGTCGCCGTCGATGTCGTTCTCCGCGTCGTACGGGCAGTCGTCGACGTCGCCGCAGAGGTCGTCGGCGTCGGCGTCGTTCTCCGGGTCGTTCGGGCAGTCGTCCACGTCACCGCAGATCGTGTCGGCGTCGGCGTCGTTCTCGGGGTCGTAGGGGCAGATGTCCTCGTCGCCGCAGATGGTGTCGGCGTCGGCGTCGTTCTCGGCGTCGTAGGGGCAGTCGTCCACGTCGCCGCAGATGGTGTCACCGTCGAAGTCGTTCTCGGCGTCGTACGGGCACTCGTCGAGGTCGCCGCAGATGCCGTCGGAGTCGGCGTCGTTCTCGGGGTCTGCGTCGCAGTTGTCGTCGCTGTCGCAGAGCCCGTCGGAGTCGCTGTCACCCGTGGCGTCGGCCGGGCAGGTGTCGCAGGCGTCGCCGCTGCCGTCGCCGTCCGTGTCCGCCTGGTCGGAGTTGGCGGTCACCACGCAGTTGTCGTCCTCGTCGCACACCGCGTCGCCGTCGCCGTCGGAGCAGACGTTGCAGGTGTTGGTGTAGTCCGTCGGGCACTCGTCGCACGCGTCGCCGATGCCGTCGCCGTCGCTGTCGGTCTGATCGGTGTTGGCGATCTCGATGCAGTTGTCGTCGTAGTCGTCGATGCCGTCGCCGTCGGTGTCCGTCCCGTCGTCGGTGACGATCTGGATGTCGGCCTCGATGATGAGGTTGATGTCGTCGTAGTCCCGGTCGCCGCCGCCGAAGAGGTCCTCGAAGCCGATGTGGAACGTGCCGTCGCCGAGGTCGCTCACCGCGGCGTGCACCTGCCCGTCGGGGTTCCGCGAGCCGGGGCCGGTGTAGTAGGTGAGCCCGGTGTTGCGGACGTAGATGGAGAAGATGAGCTCGTCGCCCTCGGCGAACACGCCGAGGTCGTACTCGGTGCCCACGGCGGTGACGTTGCCGGTCCCGAGGTACTGGTAGTCCGGGCTCACGAGGTAGAAGTCGCTCGTGTAGCCGGCCGAGCCGCCGCAGAAGGTGGCCGTCGCGCTGAACGTGGCGCCGCCGCCGCTGTCCACCGAGATGATGCGGGCCGCGGGGTTGGGAGTCCCGCTGTACCAGCTGCACTCCGCGGCGTCCGCGATGGACGGAACGGTGAGACAAAGGCCGATTGTCGTCGCGAGGAGAATACGTGACATGGGTGCCCTCCGGTGGCGACGGGACACTAAGTGACAACCCAGGCCGGCACCATTACGGCCCGTAACGGAAATTTCGCTGAGCAAACGCGCCTTGCGACAACCCAACCAAAACCAAGCCTTCGAGGCTGTGTCTGAGTAATCTTACGCGACACTTACATTCTTACGCCGCGCTTTCACGCGCGCCAGGAAGCACGGGGCGTGGGGGGGCGTTGCGGGGGGGGGCGCCCCCCCCCCCCCACCACCCCAACAGCAGTAGACGTCGGGCCAGTCAACCGAGTTGTTGGGGTGGACCCACAC
>CAYWGD010000065.1:0-17901 GCA_964457335.1 uncultured Enterobacteriaceae bacterium
GCGCGCACCGCGCGCACGAGCCCCGTCGCGATGTGCGCGCACCGCGCGCACGAGCTCCGTCGCGACGCACCGCGCGCACGAGCTCCCCCCGGTGCGACTGCCGCCGTCGCGCGATGTGCGCGCAACGCGCGCACGAGCGCGATGGCGGCAGTCGAGAGCTTCCCCGACGTTGCGCCCGGCGAGGGCCGCAGGCCCGACGCCGGGCGCAATGTCGGGAAGCACCGGGACCGCCGACGGTGGCCGGGGGCCTCGTCCCGCGCGTGCGGGACGAGACCGCGGGCCTCTGTCGGTTGTCACACGTACATGCGCTTGAGGCGCCCCACCGACTCGATCCGCTCCTCCGCCACCTTGTTCGCAGCGCGAGCCGTCGTCGTCCCCTCCGACTTCGCCTTGTTGATGATCCGCTTCAGCGTGTTGAAGATGCTCGCCGAGTCGGCCATCGCCTTCTCCCGGCCGTAGCCCTTCAGCTCGCTGTACACGTTGATGAGGCCGCCCGCGTTGATGACGTAGTCGGGCGCGTAGGTGATGCCGCGCTCGGACAGCGCCTCGCCGTCCCGCGTCTCGTCGTCGAGCTGGTTGTTGGCGCCGCCCGCGATGATCGGCGCCTTCACCATCGGGATGGTGCGCGTGTTGATGATGCCGCCGATGGCGCACGGCGCGAGCACGTCGCAGTTGGCGCGGTAGAAGTCGTCGCCCTCGAGCACGCTGCCGCCGAACTCCTCGATGCAGCGCGAGAGCCGCTTCTGGGAGATGTCGGAGTAGAGCAGCGACGCGCCGCCCTCGTGCAGGTACTTCGCGAGGTAGTAGCCGACGTTCCCGACGCCCTGGATGGCGACGGTGCGGCCCGCAACGTCCGGGGAGCCGTAGATGACCTCGAGGCAGGCGCGGATGCCGTGGTAGACGCCCCAGGCCGTGACCGGCGAGGGATCGCCCGAGCCGCCGTGCGCGGCGCCGGCGCCGGTGACGTGCTTCGTCTCCCGGTTGATGTTGTCCATGTCCTCGACGGACGTGTTCATGTCCTCGGCGGTGATGTAGCGCCCGCCGAGCGACTGGACGTGCCGGCCGAAGGCGCGGAACATGGCCTCGGACTTCATCGACGGGTCGCCGATGATGACGGCCTTGCCGCCGCCGAGATCGAGGCCGGCGACCGCGGCCTTGTAGGTCATGCCGCGGGAGAGCCGGAGCACGTCGCGCACCGCGTCGGCTTCGGACGCGTAGTCGTACAGGCGGCAACCGCCGAGCGCGGGCCCGAGCGTGGTGTTGTGGATCGCGATGATCGCGCGCAGGCCGACGTCGTCGTTGCGACAGAAGACGATCTGCTCGTGATCGTAGGACGAGAGCTGCTCGAAGATGCTCATGGGGCCGGCTCCGAAGGGGGGCTCGGACGTATCGCGATCCCGAACGGGGGTCAGGGCGCGGTCGCGTCCGGGTTTCGTAAAACCCGGCGCACGTGAGCGGTGAGCGTCGGCACCGCGATGTCCCAGGGGAGCACCGTGGCGCCGACCGGCGCCCACGACGTCGGGTCGGTCGGCCCGAATACGACCCCGACGGAAGCCGGATCTTCCCGAACCGCCGCGGCGAGGTGCGACGGCCCGGCGTCGGGACCGAGCCACGCCGCGCAGCCTGCCGCCAGCGCGGCGAGGGCCGGCAGATCGGGGCAGAGCGCGTCGGGCCAGCCGGGCTCGTCGTGCTCGTCGGGGCCGCGCACCCACAGGACGGGGACCCCGATCGCGGCGAGCGCGTCCGCCACCGCCCGCCAACGATCGAGCGGCCAGCGTTTCTCCCGGCCGCCCGAGCCCGGCGCGATCACGACGTGGCCGCGCGCGGTCGGGTCCGGCGCGACGGCGACGCGGGGCCGGCGGTCGAAGGCCGCCTCGGCGGGGCCGAGCCCGAGGAGCACGCTTCCGAAGTGATCGACGGCGTGGGGGCCGGGCGCGGGGCGGGGGTCGGCCCCCCGGACGACCGGGATGTCGGTCTCGCAGAGCGCGCGGAACGTGAGCGGGCTGAACGCGAACGCCCGCAGGAACGGCACGGGAGGCGGCCCCCCCTCGAAGGGCCAGTCGCCGCCCTGGTAGATCGCGCCCTCGGGGAGGAGCGGCGCGTAGCGCGGCCTCGTGCCGACGTAGACGGGACCGAGCGTCGTGAGCGCACGGATGACCGGGAGCGTGAGGATGAAGTCGCCGAGCGCGCCCCGGCGGATGACGAGGCTGGGCCCCGGCGCCGTCTCCGGGCTCACTCCACGGCCCGGAGCGGCGGGTTGCCCGCGCGGCCCTCCCAGGCGGGGAAGAAGCCGTCGCAGGCGGCGTCGGCGGCGCAGAAGCGACAGGGGTCGGCCTTCGCGAAGGCGACCACCCCGGGGAAGAAGAGGAGCGCGCCTTCCTTCTGGTGGTCGGCGTCGACGTACCAGCGGTTCGCGCTGCGGCGCAGGTGCCGCGCGAGCGGGCCGAGCCAGCACGCCGGGAGGCCCTTGATGCCCACCGGGATCCCGGCGGCCTCCACGCGCGGCACGGCCGCTCGGAGCGCCGCGACGGCCTCGGCGACCGGGGGCGGCGCCTCGGCCCCGCCCGTGGGGAACGGGTAGGTGAACGTGACGGACGCGGCCCCCCGGAGCGCGATGGCGACGGCGTCGGAGACGAGCGGCAGCGCCTCGGCGGGGAGCGGGACGTTCGCGTCGACGGCGACGCCCGCGGCGCGCGCGGCCTCGAAGGCGGCCGCCAACGCGGCGGGGTCGGCGCCGCCGGGGCCGAGCCGCACGGGGAGCACCTGGCGGTCGACGCCCGCGACCACCGGCCCGGCGAGGTCCTCGAGGCCCACGTGGAGGGTCACGCGGGTGACGCCGAGCGAGCGCGCGAGGGCGACGAGCTCGGGCAGATCGGGGCGCGCGGGCACGCCCTGGCCGGAGAGGACGACGGCGTCGCACGGCAGGCCCCGCGTGCTCGCGGCGGTGAACCAGCGCAGGTTGTCGGCGACCTCGGCCGTCGACATCGAGCGGGTGGGCACGGGCGCGCCCGCGGGGACGCGGTCCGGGTAGGCGCGGTGCAGGCGGAGCTGCACGGTGCGCGGCCGGGCCACCGCCCCGGCCGAGGTCCAGGCGAGCATCGGGGCGATCTAACCGGCGGCGCACCGGTGGGCCGTCCGGGGCGGTCCGGCGGGCGCTGGGCACCCACCCGGAGGGCGCGGGCGCGTCGGAGGGCGTGCTACGTTGCCGCCGCAACGGGCTGCCGCCCCGAGGAGCGCCGCTTGCGACCGACACATCTTGTGCCCCTCCTCCTGACGAGCGCGTGCGGCGCCCGCTGGGAGCCCCTCGGCTGGGACACCGCCCCCTCCGATACCGACGACTCCGCCGCCCCGATCGGCCCCACCGTCACCATCGAGCCCGCGGCGCCGATCACCGGCGACACGCTCACTTGCGTGCACGACCCGGTCCTCGGGGACGACGGCGCTCCCCTCCCCGTCTCGTACGCCTGGACGATCGACGGCGCCGACGCGGGCGTGGATGCCGGGACGCTCGACGGCGCGCGGGTGGTGCGCGGGAGCGCCGTACAGTGCGCGGTGATCGAGGGCGCGTCCACCTGGGGGTCCGACGCCGTGCTGATCGGGAACGCGCCGCCGGGTGCGCCCGCGGTCGCGTTCGCGCGCGCGCTCGTCGTGCCGGGCACGCCGGCCGCGTGCGTCGTCACAGCGGCGGCGACCGACCTCGAGGGTGATCCGATCTCTTATGCCTGGGCCTGGACGGTGAACGGCGCCGACGTCGGCAGCGGCGAGACGCTCGACACCTCGGCGCTGGCGGCGGGCGACGAGCTTACGTGCACCGCGACCCCCTGGGACGGCTACGACGCCGGTGCGCCCGGCGCGGCGTCGCTCGCGCTCGGCGCGGCCACGACCGGCGAGCGCGCGGCTTCCGACGCCTGGCTCGTCATCGCGGGCACCTCGGCGTCCGGCGCGTTCGGCAAGGCGGTCGACGTGGTCGGCGACCTCGACGGCGACGGCCTCGGCGAGCTCCTCGTGTCGGCGCCGAAGGGGGCCGGGAGCAGCCGCGGCGCGCTCTACCTGTTCGGCGGGGCCTCGCTGACCGGCGGCGAGCGCCTCGACGCCGACGCGGACGCCTGGTGGATCGGGCACGCCGCCGACGACAACCTCGGGGCCGCGCGCGGGGCGGCGGGCGTCGGGGACCTCGACGGCGACGGCCTCGGCGACCTCGTGGGCGCCGCGCCCTGGCACGACGAGGGCGGCGCCGCCGCCGGCGCGGTGTACCTGCTCTACGGGGGCGACCCCTGGACGGCGGGCGGGGACATCGAGGCCGACGCGCCGGCGCGCCTGATCGGGGCCGCCGGCGACTGGCTCGGCGCGCGCGTGGCCGGCGGCGACCTCGACGGCGACGGGCTCGGCGACGTGGTGGCGACCGGCCCCTACAACGACATCGGCGGGACCCGCGCCGGCGTGGCCGCGGTCTGGCTCGGCGGGGCGCGGCCCGAGGGCGCGCTGGTCTTGTCGGACGCGGACGCGCTCGTGACCGGCGCGCTGATGAACACCGAGCTCGGCTGGGCGCTCGGCGTGGCGGGCGACGCCGACGGCGACGGCTACGGCGAGCTCCTCGTGGGCATCGCCGCGGACGACACCAACGCCCTCGACGCGGGCGCGGCCGCCGCCGTGTCGGGCGACGCGCTCGGCGGGACCGCGACCTACGAGGACGCGGCGTGGCTCGTGGTGCGCGGGCTCGCGACGGGCGGGCGCTTCGGCTACGACGTGGCGGGCGCCGGCGACGTGGACGGCGACGGTCTCGAGGACCTCGTGTTCGGCGCCTACCTCGCCGACGACGCGGGCACCGACGCCGGCGCGGCCCGGCTCTTCTTCGGCGGGGCCGGCCGCGGCGGGGAGCTCGACGCCGACGCCGCCGACGTCACGCTGACCGGCGCGGGCGCCGGCGAGCAGTTCGGCAGCGCGATCACCCGCGCCGGGGACTTCGACGGCGACGGCCTCTCCGACCTCCTGGTCGGCGGCCCGCGCAGCTCCGCGAGCGCCGCGGAGGCCGGCGCCGCCTCGCTCTACCTCGGCCGCGAGCACGCCAGCTGGGCGGCCGGCCCCAGCCTGCGCATCACCGGGGACGTGGCGGGGGATTGGCTCGGCGACGAGCTCGCCGGCGGCCTCGACGCCAACGCCGACGGCTTCTCCGACCTCGCGCTCGGCGCCCAGGGCGCGGACCTCGGGGCCGCGGGCGGCGGCGCGGTGTACGTGTTCGTCGGGCCTTGAACCGCGCGGGCGCGTCCCCCGCCGAAGCGGCGGGGGCCGGACCCCTCCGGGCTCGCGCGTACGCGCTCGGCTGGCGCGGCCCCGGTCGCTCCGCCGCGCGCACGCGGAAGGCCCCGGGCCGCGCCGAGCCGGCCGGCCGGGGGCCGGCCGCCCTCCGGGCTCCTCGCGCGGCGTGGCGCGGGGATCGATCCATCCGCCAGGTGAACAACCGTCTCTCAGCGTTTGCCTCCGTCGCTGGCGGCGGCGCTCCGCGAATGGCCTCGGGCGCGACTGGGCCGGAGGCCGACCCCCCGCGGCCGGGGGGTGGACGGCGCGGCGAGGGCGGCGGGGCTGCGGCCGCATTGCGGCGGCCGTCCAAGGTCGGCAGATGAGCAAACATCCCACGACTTCGGACGGAAATACTTCGGACGGAAATTCCGTCCAAGGTCGGGGGATGAGCGAACATCCTCCGACTTTGGACGGAAATACCGTCCAAGGTCGGGGGATGAGCGGACACCCTCTGACTTCGGACGGAAATTCCGTCCAAGGTCGGGGGATGGGCGGACACCCTCCGACTTCGGACGGAACCTCGCCCGCGCAGAAGGCCCGGGGCCGCGCCGAGCCCGCGCGCCGCGCCCGCCCGCCGAGCCGGCCGGCGGAGCCGGCCGCCCTCCCGGCTCCTCGCGCGGTCTGGCGCGGGGTTCCACTCGATCCGCACCACGCGTGAGGTGCCCGCAAGGCGGCCGCGCCCCGCGCGGCCGGTCCGGCGCGTCCGCGCGCCGGACCGAGCGGCCCTCGGCCGCGAGCCTGCAGGGGACCGACCCCCGCGCGTCTTCGCGCGGGGGGCACGCCCGGCCGCGTCAGCCGACGCGCACGCTCGGGCAGCCCGCGAGCTCCCAGCGGACCAGGAAGTCCTCGATGGGGAGCTCGCGCTCCTCGTCCTTCTCGTCCCAGGGGTTGGGGTCCATGACCTTGGCGACGGCGTCGAAGGACTCGACGAGCACCCAGCGGGTGCCGACGGTGCCGTCGCCCATGCGGTCGGCGATGAGGGCGAGCCAGGGCAGGTGGTTGCCGAAGTGGGCGCGACGGATGGCGGCGGCGCGGGCTTCGCGGTCGGGGGCGGCGCCCAGGTCGGAGCGGGCGGGCACGTCGCCGAACAAGGCGCCGAGCGCCTTGACGAGGTCCGCCACGGTGTCGCCGCCGAGCCGCGCGCGCACCGCGTCGACGAGCGCGGCGCCGAGCTCCTCGGGCGCCCGGTCCTGGGCGCCGAAGGCGGCGCAGGCGGCCTCCACGGCCGGATCGTGCACCGGGTGGCCCGCGCTGCGGACGAGGAAGACGTAGGTCGCGAGGGTGACGGGGAGGTGCGGATCGGGGGCGTTCACGAGCGGCTCCGGGGCGGACAACCCACGTATCCGGCGGCCGCGCGGCGCGACGGCTCGCGCGCGCGCTGCCCCGCCGGTTAGGAGCGGCCCGGAGGCGCGCGACACGTGCGGTCCGGCATCTGGCGCGTGGCGGCGCTCGTCCTCACGATCTCCTGCTCGGGCGGCGGCGATCCGTCCGCCCCGACCGTGCCCACCCCGGCGGACCTGGACGCGCTCGGCCTCGCCGAGCCCGCCGGGACGCTCGCGTGGCGGGGCCTCGACGCGCTCGGCACCGCGCGGATCACGCTCCCGCCGCCGTCCTCCGCCGAGGCGCCCACCGGCCGGTTCGCGCTCGCCGGCGAGTGGAAGCAGGAGCCGCGCACGCACGGGCGCCTGCGCGTGTTCTCGCACCCCCTCCCCTTCCTGACCGACATGCCGCGGCCGAACTACGCGCCGCTCGGCGCGAAGCTCTACCGGGGCGCGGTCGAGGTGCCCTTCGTCAACGACCCCGAGGACCTGCGCGGCGGCGGCTGGTTCGTGGACCACGGGACGATCCAGGTGCTCGGGCTCGAGAGCCCCGGGCGCTGGCGGGACGCGCCCCGGATGGAGGTGCCCGAGCTCGCGGCCGCCGTGGCCGCGCGCACCTGGTCGGGCACGGGCGACCCCGCCGCCTTCGTGCGCACCGAGGTCACGGTCGAAGGCGTCACCCGCCCGGGCATCCAGCTCCCGCCCGGCGCGGAGATCACGTTCCCGGTCGACGTGCCCGCGGACGCCACGCTCGACTTCGGCGTGGCCCGCGCGCCCGCGCTCCTGCCCGGCGAGGGCGGCGGCGACGCCTCGGTGGAGTGCCTGCTCGACGGGGACGCGCTCACGACGCGCGTGGCCGCGGCCGGCGCCGCCCCGGTGGACGAGCGCCACGCGCTCGCCAAGTGGGCCGGCAAGCGCGTGGAGCTCGTGTTCCGCGCGCCCGCGTCGAACCACGCGAACGTGGTGGTCACGAGCCCGACCATCGCCGCGAAGACGGGGAAGGCGCCGCGGCACGTCGTGGTCGTCGGCATCGACACGCTGCGCCAGGACGCGCTCGGCGCCTACGGCCAGGCGCGGCCCACCTCGCCGGAGCTCGACGCCTGGGCGGACCAGTCGGTCGTGTTCACGCACGCCTGGGCGCCCGCCCCGCGCACGCGGCCGTCGTTCCGCACCGCGCTGACCGGGCGCGAGCCCCTGGCGGCCGCGGCCGCCCCCACGATCGCCGAGGCGCTGTCCCGCGAGGGCTTCCGCACGGGCGGCGTCGTCGCGAACGTGCACCTCGTGCCGCGCTTCGGCTTCAACGACGGCTTCGAGCACTGGCAGTACGAGAACGGGGCCGCCGCCGAGGTGCAGGTCGAGCGCGCGCTCGCGTGGCAGGAGGCGCACGCGGAGGAGGACACGTTCCTCTTCCTGCACCTGATGGACCCGCACACCTTCTACAACGCGCCCGCGCCCTACGGCGCGCGCTTCCAGGAGGGCGCGCGGCCGCCGGACGTGCCGGAGATCTTCGACCGCTGGCACATCTACCGGCTCATGGAGAAGCCGTCGTTCGGGGACGCGCAGAAGCGCTGGATCCGCGCGGCGTACGACGGCGAGGTGGCCTACACGAGCGCGATCCTCTCGCGCTTCCTCGCGCGGATCGAGGCGCTCCCCGGGCGCACCGTGAGCGTCGTGCACTCCGACCACGGCGAGGAGTTCTGGGACCACGGCGCCTACGAGCACAACCACTCGCTCTACGACGAGCTCGTGCGCGCCGCGCTCTGGATCCGCGCCCCCGGCGGGCAGTCCGGGAAGCCCCGCATCGACGCGCCGGTCGGCCTCGCCGACATCGTCCCCACCGTGCTCGACCTCGTGGGGGCGCGAGAGGTGCCCACGGACGGCCGCTCCCTCGCCGCGTTCGTCGACCCCGCGCGGGCCGCCGAGCGCCCCGCACTGACCGAGCAATTGCGCGCGCGCCCGCTCTTCATCGGGCACCTGATGTTCGCCAAGGAGCGCTGGGCGGTGGTGCACGGGGGCTGGAAGTACATCCTCCACACCGGGTCGGGCGACGAGGAGCTCTACGACCTCGCCGCCGACCCGCGCGAGGCGAACGACCTCGCCGCGACCGCCCCCGCCGAGCGCCTGGACGCGCTGCGCGCCGCGATGGCCGAGGCGTCGGGGTGGGCCGTCCGGCCCGGCTGGCGCCTCCGCTTCGAGGGGCCCCGGCGGCCCGTGGAGCTCCGCTTCGCCGCGCCGATCGCTGACGCCGGCATCGTCGACCCGGAGGCCGAGCGCAGCACCCGCTCCAACCTCGAGTGGGGCGAGCGTCCGCTCGTGACCCTCGACGAGGTCGGCGCCGTGCGCCTCTCGGAGGACCGCACCTCCGTGCGCTTCGTACCCGGCCCCCGCGCGTCCGGCCGGCGCGTCTGGGTCTCGTGTGACGGCCCCTGCCCCGCCGGCACCGTGCGCGTCGGCGACGCGGAGGCGCCGCTGGCGGCGGGCCTCGTGAGCGTCGCACAGGTGCAGCTCGAGACCGCGCTCGGGACCCTGCTCGACGTGCCCACCACCGACGAGCTCGTCGGCGAGGCGTTGTCCGCGCCGGCCTCCGCGCAGATGCAGGCCCTGGAGGCGCTCGGCTACGTCGCGCCGGACTGACGCGCGGCACGGACACGCGCGGAGCCGGTACACACGAGACTACGCCCGCGGCGCCGCCTCCAGCCCGTCCAGGAACTTCTCGACCGCGTCGTAGGTCCAGGGCTCCATGATGACCGCCTCGCGCGCCTGGGCGTACGGCAGGTCCCGCACGAGGCAGCGGGTGGCGACATGCCGCCGCCGCCCGCGCCCCACCGGGAAGCGCAGCAGCACCGTGGCGCGCAGCGCCGGCGGGATCGTCGGGTAGAGCAGGCACACCGACGTGTCGGGCCCGCCCTGGCAGAGCACGGTGCGTCGGCCCGCGAGCGCGCGCTCGCGGATCAGCGCGCCCAGGAGCTCCTGCGCGCCGTAGCGGTTGTGGAGGAAGTCCACGTCGTCGAACAGGAGCCCCGGCGCCTCGCGCAGGTTCTTCGCCCAGGAGCTCCGGGCGGCCTGCACGACCGCGGGCCGGAAGGCGGCCTCGACGAAGCCCGGGACCTCCTGGAGCACCCGGCGCGCGACGGTGCTCTTGCCGCAGCCGCGCGGGCCGAGCACGAACAGCACCGGACGCTCGCGCAGCACGCGCGGGAGCGGGCGCTTCCCCAGGAGCTCCGAGGAGGTGCGCGTGATCAGCGCGGGCAGCAGGAACTCGCTGCTGTCGTCCGAGCCGGCCATCCGCCCCTCCCAGCGCGAACCATACGGGATCCCCCAAGGGGGATCAACGGCACGCATCTGTCACCAGCGCGGCTTCACGTTCGCGCGCACGAACGCCACGATGCTTTCGATGGCCGTGCCCGGGGGAAACACCGCCGCGATCCCCTCTTCCGCGAGACGTGCGGCGTCCGCGGCCGGGATGATGCCGCCCGCGATCACGAGCACGTCCTCGCGGCCCTGCTCGCGCAGGCCCTTCACCACCGCAGGGAGCAGCGCGTCGTGGGCCCCGGAGAGCACCGAGAGCCCGACCACGTGCACGTCCTCGTCGATGGCCGCGCGCACGATCTGCGCGGGCGTGCGGTGCAGGCCCGTGTAGATGACCTCGAAGCCGGCGTCGCGCAGGCCGCGCGCCACCACCTTGGCCCCCCGGTCGTGCCCGTCGAGCCCGGGCTTGGCCACGAGCACGCGGATGCGCTCGCCCGCACCGGACGTGCTCATCCGAGGTACGCCCGGGAGATCACGATGCGCTGGATCTCGCTCGTGCCCTCGTAGAGCGTGGTGATGCGCGCGTCGCGGTACAGGCGCTCGACCTCGTACTCCTTCGAGTAGCCGTAGCCGCCGTGGATCTGCAGGGCCTTGTCGGCGCAGAAGTTGGCGGTCTCCGAGGCGGCGAGCTTGGCCATGGAGCAGTAGTGGCCCGCCTTGGCCTTGTCGTTGCCGTCCTTGAAGATGGCCGCGCGCCAGGTGAGGAGCCGCGCCGACTCGATGCGCGTGGCCATGTCCGCGATCATCCACTGGATCGCCTGGTTCGACCCGATGGGCTTGCCGAACGCGATGCGGGACTTCGCGTGGGCGACCGCGAGGTCGAACGCGCGCTGGGCGATGCCGAGCGCCTGGGCGGCGATGCCGATGCGCCCGCCGTCGAGCGTGGCCATCGCGATCTTGAAGCCCTCGCGCTCCTTGCCGAGGAGGTTCTCGGCCGGCACCCGCATGTCCTCGAAGGAGAGCTCCGAGGTGGCGGAGGACGTGATGCCGAGCTTGTCCTCGGGCTTGCCGACCTTGAAGCCGGGCCAGCCCGCCTCGACGATGAACGCGCACACGCCGCGGTGCCGCTCCTCGGGGGCGAGGTTCGCGTAGGCGACCGCCACGTCGGCGTAGGGGGCGTTGGTGATCCAGATCTTGTTGCCGGTGAGCGAGTAGCCGCCCTCGACCGGGGTGGCCTTCGTGCGCTGGGCGCCGGCGTCGCTGCCCGCGTCGGGCTCGGTGAGCGCGTAGCAGCCGAGCTTCTTGCCGCTCGCGAGGTCCGGCAGGTACTTCTGCTTCTGGGCCTCGGTGCCGAACGCGAGGATCGGCCAGCAGACGAGCGAGTTGTTGACCGACATGGTCACGCCGACCGAGGCGTCCGCGTAGCAGATCTCCTCGAGCGCCACGACGTAGGCGAGCGTGGAGAGCCCCGCGCCGCCGTACTGCTCGGGCACGAACATGCCGAGGAAGCCCATCTCGGCGAGCTTCGCGACCTGCTCCTTCGGGAAGCTGTGGGTGCGGTCGCGCTCGGCGGCCCCGGGGAGGATCTCGTTGCGCGCGAAGTCGCGCGCGAGGCCCTGGATCTCCTTGATGTCGTCCGGCAGCTCGAACATGGTGACGCTCCCTGTGGGGGCCGCGTTCTATTCCGGATCGTGCCCGGATTCAACGGGCGGAGGCACGGGACGCGGCCGACGAGGCGGGCGCTCGGTCGGCCGCGTCCACGCGGTCTCGACCACCTGCTTCGCCCACTCCGAGGTGGCCCACGGGTAGTCGGGGATCGGGCGCTCGGGATCGGGCCTGCGGTCCGCCTCGACCACCCGCTGGATGGCGCGCCGCGCGCCGCCCGCGCACAGCTCCGGGTCGCAGCCCGCCGGGTCGATCGGCAGCCCGCGCTCGATGCGGATGCGGAAGTACGAGTACCAGAACTCGTGCGCCACGTGCCCGATGTCCAGGCTCGGCACGAGCGGCGCGAGGGCGGCCGCCGCCTCGGTCACCGGGAGGGTGTGCACGTCCATCGCCAGCCCGTCGAGCACGTGCGCCTCGCAGTTGCGCGTGAACCCCGTCTTGGCGCACACCTCGATCGCGCCCACGCGGTCCTTCTGGCGCGCGAGGTGCTCGGCCGCCGCGAACCAGCACTCCTGGCGCCACACGCCCTCGGGGAGCTGGTCGCAGTGGTCGAACTTCGCGAAGCGGACCGCCACGTTCTGGCGGCAGTCCGCCCGCAGGTCCGCGTCCTCGATGCCGCCGCACGCGGTCCACCCCGCCTCGAAGTCCGGGGCGGCGGTCGCGGCGGCGTAACGCTCGCCCGTGGTGGGCGAGGCGCAGGCGAGGAGCAGCAGCAGCAATCAGCGGCCCGAGAAGGCCGCCGGCCGCTTCTCCAGGAAGGCGGCCATGCCCTCCTTCTGGTCGTCCGTGGCGAAGCAGAGGCCGAAGAGCGTACGCTCGCCGGCGAGGCCGACCCGCAGGTCCGCGCCGTCCCCGTCGAGGATCGCGCGCTTGCAGAGCCGCACCGCGACCGGGCCCATGGCCGCGACCTGGTTGGCCATCGCGATCGCCGCGTCCTTCACGGTGCCGTCGGTGACCACGCGGAGCGCGAGGCCGATCTGCACGGCCTCCTCGGCCTTCACGTTGCGGGCGGTGAAGCAGAGCTCCCGCGCGCGCATCGAGCCGACGCGCCGCACGAGGCGCTGCGTGCCGCCGAAGCCCGGGATGACGCCGAGCTTCACCTCGGGCTGCCCGAACACGGCGTTCGGGGCCGCGAGCACGAGGTCGCACGCGAGCGCGAGCTCGCAGCCGCCGCCGAGCGCGAACCCGTTGACCGCCGCGATGACCGGCATCGGCAGCGCCTCGAGCTTGTCGAAGACCTTCTGGCCGAGCCCGGCGAAGTGCGCGGCCTCGACCGGCGTGAGCTTCGCCATCGCGGAGATGTCGGCGCCGGCGACGAACGCCTTCTCCCCTCCCCCGGTGAGCACGACGGCGCGCGCGTCCCCGACCTGGTCGAGGGCGGCGTCGAGCGCCTGGAGCGTCTCGGGGTTGAGCGCGTTGAGCGCCTTCGGCCGGTCGATCGTGATGACCGCGACGTGCTCGATCCGCTCGACGCGGACGGGGCTCGGGGCGGCGTCCATCACTTGGCCTGCTGGGCGTAGTTGTAGAAGCCGCGGCCCGCCTTCCGGCCGACCCAGCCCGCCTCGACGTACTTCCGCAGGAGCGGGCACGGGCGGTACTTCGAGTCGCCCATGCCGTCCTGGAGCACCTCGAGGATGGCGAGGCAGGTGTCCAGCCCGATGAAGTCGGCCAGCGTGAGCGGGCCCATCGGCACGTTGGTGCCGAGCTTCATGGCGGTGTCGATGTCCTCGACGCTGCCGATGCCCTCGTAGAGCGCGTAGACCGCCTCGTTGATGTAGGGCATGAGCACGCGGTTCACGATGAAGCCCGGCATGTCGCGGCCGAGCACCGTCGTCTTGCCCATCTTCTCGGCGGCGGCCTTCACGGTGTCGTACACCTCGTCGGTCGTCGCGAGGCCGCGGATGATCTCCACGAGCGCCATCAGCGGCACCGGGTTCATGAAGTGCATGCCGATGACGCGGTCGGGGCGGTCCGTGTGCGCGGCGATCGCGGTGATGCTGATCGACGAGGTGTTGCTCGCGAGGATGGCGCCCGGCTTCGCGACCTTCGAGAGCTCCTCGAAGATCTTGAACTTGAGCTGAACGTTCTCGGTGGCGGCCTCGACGACCAGGTCCGCGTCGGCGTGCGCGCCGAGGTCGGTGCTCCACGTGATGCGCGCCTGGATCGCGTCGGCCTCGGCCGCGGAGAGCTTCTCCTTCTTCACGAGCCGGCCGAGCGAGTCGGCGATCGTCTTCCGACCGCGCGCGAGCGCCGCGTCGTTGATGTCCGTGCAGGTCACGGCGTAGCCGGCGGCCGCCGCCACCTGCGCGATGCCGTTGCCCATCTGGCCGGCGCCGACGACGCCGATGCGGGAGATGCTCATGATGTGTGCTCCTTGTTTCTTGGGGCGGGGGGCCCGGCCCCCCGCAACGCCCCCCGCGGCGCTTAACCCCAAGCGCGCCCGCGGGGCGCGCTCGGGGCCCCGGCGCCGCCTCGTCGTCCATAGGTTCGCCGTTCGGACGCGCCGCCGGGCGCGTCCTCGGCGGCGAACCCCTCTCGTGGTTCGGGCCCTTCCTCTTCCCCCGAGCGCGTGGAGGACGAGGTATCGTCGGCACCGATGATCCCCCCCTGGCTCCCGCTGCGCCCCGAGCTCCCGGGCCGCGCCGCCCTGATCGCGGAGGCGCGGGAGCGGCTCGCGCGCGATGGGATGCTCGTGCTGGTGGGCCTCCCCGGCGTGGGGAAGACCGCCGCGGCGGGCGCCGTGGTCGCGGAGTCCGGCCGCGGGCTCGTCGCGGTGTCGCTCCTGGGCTGCGAGGACGCCGCGGACGCGGTCCGCGCGCTCGGCGAGGCCCTGGGCGTGCGGCCGGTCGGCGACGAGGCGGCCCTGCTCGAGGCCGTCCGCGCCGCCGGCCCCGTGGACGTGCTCGTGGACGACGTGGGGAGCGAGGCCGTGCTCGAGCCCGCGCAGCGCGCCGTCGCGGCCTCCGCGGACGCGCGGCTCCTCGTGGTGGCCGAGGAGGCCGTCCTCGCCGACGCGCTCGTCGTGGAGCCGCTCCCCGACGACGTCCTCGCCACCATCGCGCCCAACCACGACCCGGCCGGCCTCGACGGGAGCCCGCTGCTCGCCCGGCTCGCCGCGGCGTTCGGCGTGCCCGTGCCGGACGCGCTCGGGCGGCTCGGGCCGGGCGCCGAGCTGCTCGCCGCCTTCCCCGTGGGCTTCGGCGGCCTCGGCGCACCGCTCCCCGCGGTGGCGGCGGTGCCCGACAGCGCCGACCGCGTCGTGCTCCGCCGCGGGATCGCCGCCCGCCTGCCGCGCCTCGCCCCGGCCGAGGCCGCGGCGCGTGCGCTCCCGGCGGTCGAGGGCCTCCTCGCGCTCGCCCGCGGCGCCCACCCGCCGGTGGTGCCCGATCCCCGCGACCTCCTGCTGCTCCGGCAGCTCGCGGGCACGACCGCCTCCGCCGAGGACGCCGTGCGCTGCCTCGCCGCAGCGGCGCGGCTCGCGACGGCCGCGGGCCAGGTGCAGGTCGCGCGGGCGCTCCTCGCGGACCGGCTCCG
Organism: uncultured Enterobacteriaceae bacterium; assembly: GCA_964457335.1. Taxonomy (GTDB): domain Bacteria; phylum Myxococcota_A; class UBA796; order UBA796; family SXON01; genus CAJBVW01. The sequence continues at coordinate 15,066 of CAYWGD010000065.1, forward strand.
CACGGGGGGCCCGCCCGCCCAGCTCGCGACACTGCTCTGGGCCGACGGGGACGCGCTCGTCGCCGCCGGCGAGGTCGACGACGCCCTCGGGCGCTGGGCGGACGCGAGCGCGCTCTACCGCCGCGCGCGCGACCCGCAACGCGCGGCCACCGTGCACCGCCGGGCCGCGGACCGCCTCGCGGCGCGCGGCGAGATCGTGCACGCCGAGGCGCACTACCGCCACGCGCGGCAGCTCTACCGCGGGGAGGACGACACCATCGGCGTCGCCGCCACGCTCCGCGGGGCCGCCGACCTCGCCGTCGGGGCCGGCGAGTGGGTGAGCGCGGGCACCCTGCAGGAGCAGGTCTCCGCCACCGTCGACCCGGGCGGCGCCGCGCCGCTCGAGCGCGCCAACCTCCGGGTGGGCGAGGCGTCGCTCGCGCTCGCGCGCGGGGAGTTCGCGCGGGCGGGCCGCGTGCTCGACGGCCTCGGGGCGCTCGCGGCCGACCAGCCGCTCCTGCGCGCGAACGTCACCCGGCGGCGCGCCGACCTGCTCCTGCGCCGGGGCGACCACGAGGGCGCGGCGACGGCGGCGAAGCAGGCGGCGAGCCTCTACGCGACGCTCGGCGAGGCGCCCGCCCACGCCGCCTGCGTGCGGCTCCTCGGCGACGTGGCCGCCGCGGCGGGCCGGCTCGCCGACGCGCGGACCAGCTACGGCGAGGCGCTCCGGCTGCAGGTCCGCGTGCAGGACCTGCACGGCCTCGTCCGGACGCTCGACCACGCCGCCGTCGTCGAGGAGGCGCTCGGCAACCCGGACGGCGCCCGGCAGCTGCGGGAGCAGCGCGCGGCGGTGCGCGAGGTGGTGTAGGGGTGGCGTGAGGTGGCGTGCGGGACGCAGCGCCCCGCGCCGCGTCCTCAGTTCACCGGGCCGCCCTTCCGCGCGACCACGAGCACGTGCGGATACGTCGCGACCGGCGCGTCGAAGGGGGCGGCCGCGAGCCGGGCCAGCCCCGCCTGGAGCGCGAGCGCCTCGCCCGCCGGGACCACGTCCGGCCGGGTGAGGTGGAAGATCTCCACGACGCTCGCGAAGAAGCGGAAGAAGTCGGCCCCGAGCGTGGTCGAGGTGCGCAGGACGATCTCGAAGCGCTCGATCTCGAAGCCCGCCTGCCGGAGCAGCGCCGGGAGCTTGCGGCCGATCCCCGCGTCCGTGCCGGTCGCGCGACACACCCGCCGCCACGCGTCGGCCGCCCCCTCGAAGGCCGGGCACGGCGCCTGCGCGGTGAAGAAGGCGTCGTCCTCCTCCACGATGAACACCCGCCCGTCGGCGGGCAGCGCGTCGTAGGCCGCCGCGAGCACGCGCTCGGGGTGGGAGCTGTGCTGCAGGACGTAGCGCAGGAACGCCTGGTCGACGCGACCGGCGACGCTCGCCGGGAGCGCGTCCTGGCCCAGCACGCAGGCGTCGACGGAGTAGTTCGGGGGCAGGTCGCGGGCCGTCGCCACGAAGGAGGGGTTGGCCTCCACGCCGAAGAGCCGCGTCGTCGGGAAGGATCGGGCGAGGAAGGAGCCGAAGACGCCCGCGGCGCAGCCGATCTCCAGCACGCGCCCGCCGAAACCGTGCGCGCGCAGCCACTCGACCTCGAGCGGGCCGAAGAGCCGCGTCTGGAGCGCCAGCGTGGCCTCCCACGCCGCGAGGAGCGCGTCCCCCTCGACCTCGTTCATCGCGCCGAGCGCGATGCCGTCGGAGGGGTCGACCAGCGAGCGGTCGGTGGCGAGGGTGGGTTCGCAGTTCATGGCAGGCCTCGGGGTCGCGTCCGCCAGGAGCACGGGCCGTGCCAGGACCCGCGACAAGTGAAATCAATGCCTTACGGGACGACACCGCCTGCGCGCGCACGTGCGCGCATCTCGCGCGCATGCCCACGTCGTTGACGTCGGCGCGGCGCGGGCGCTACCGTCCCCTCGCCCTTCGAGGTCCCATGCTCCTCCGTCGCCTCCCGCTCCTCGCGCTCTTCGCGCTCCTGGCCTCCTGCACCGGCCCCGCCGACGACAAGGACACCGGCGACGTGCCCGCGGCCGAGGACTGCACCAACGCCGCCGACGACGACGGCGACGGCACCACCGACTGCGACGACACCGACTGCGTGGCCGACGCCGCCTGCGCCGCCGCCGGCCCGGAGACCGACTGCGCCGACGCGGTCGACAACGACGGCGACAACACGACCGACTGCGGGGACGCCGACTGCGCGGACCACCCGGACTGCGACGCCTCCATCGAGACCGCCTGCGGCGACGGCGCGGACGAGGACGGCGACGGCCTCACCGACTGCGACGACCCCGACTGCGCCGACGTCGCGCCCTGCACCGAGCCCCCCACCGAGGAGACCGCCTGCCTCGACGGCGTGGACGACGACGGCGACACCCTCGTCGACTGCGACGACCCCGACTGCGCCGCGGACGCCGCCTGCACCGGCGGGGCCGAGGCCCTCTGCAACAACGGCGCGGACGACGACGGCGACGGCCTCACCGACTGCGACGACCCCGACTGCGCCGCCGACCCCGCGTGCGACGGCGGCGAGGCCTACTGCGTCGACACCGTCGACGACGACGGCGACGGCCTCACCGACTGCGACGACCCCGACTGCGCGGACGACCCCTCCTGTGGCGGCGGCGGCGGCGGCGCCGAGCTCGCCTGCCTCGACGGCGTGGACGACGACGGCGACGGCCTCGTCGACTGCGACGACCCCGACTGCGCGGCCGACCCCTCCTGCTCCGGCGGGGGCGGGAGCGGAAGCGAGCTGGCGTGTATCGACGGCGCGGACGACGACGGCGACGGGCTCGTCGACTGCGACGACCCCGACTG
>CAYWGD010000065.1:18001-42484 GCA_964457335.1 uncultured Enterobacteriaceae bacterium
CGACTGCGACGACCCCGACTGCTCCGCCGACCCCTCCTGCTCCGGCGGCAGCGGCGGCTCCGGCGGCTCCGAGACCTTCTGCCTCGACGGCGTGGACGAGGACGGCGACGGGCTCACCGACTGCGACGATCCGGACTGCGCGGCCGACGCGGCGTGTGGGCCGTAGGGAGCGGTCCCGGGCACCCGGACCGCCGACGTCCCTCCGGGGCACCCCGCCTCCGCAGCGCGAAGCGGCTGCCCAGCCCTACTCCCAGAGCACCTCGGTCTTCCCGGTGTCGAGGTGCAGGCGCGCCGCGATGTCCGTGTTCGTGACGGGGAGCAGCGCGTACTGCTTGATGTCCACGTCGTCCCAGCCGCCGCCCGAGGGGCCCGAGAGCGTCTCGAAGGCGACGGGGCGGCCGGGGGACTCCCAGGCGGGGGTGATCTGGCCGTCCTCGTCCTCGTCGCTGCCGCGGAAGACCTGCAGGCCGTCGTCCATCACGAAGACGAAGCGGTCGCCCTGCGTGGCCGGCAGCGTGCCGGAGCGGATGAGGAAGGAGATGGCGCCGGTGTCGGAGAGGTAGCGCTCGCCTTCGACGGCGCGGGCCTCCTGCACGCCGGAGAGCGAGCCTTCGACCTCCCAGGAGAGCGTGGCGCTGTCGTAGATGACGGTCCACGTCTCCGACCGCGTCACCCCGCCGCACGTCGAGCCGACCACCTGCCAGCCGGAGTCGGCGTCGATGGCGAAGGTCGAGCCCGAGGCCTCGCCCTGGTCGTCGAGGTAGATGTAGCCGGCGGTGCTGTCGGTGGGCTCGCCGTAGGGGCCGAGGTCGTCGAAGACGGCGCAGCCGTTCGACGCCTCGAGGACGTAGGCGAAGCCGTCGGCGGTGGACGCGACCAAGGTGGGCACGCGCGCGTTGCCCTCCCACGCCGTCTCGTGCGGGAGGAACGTGTCGCCCACGCTCGCGGCGAGCCCGACGATCGGGGAGCCGAGGAACACGCCCTCGATCGACTGGGTGAACGGGTTGGGATCGACCCAGCTGCCCGTCGCGGTGTCGTACACGTCGACGCGCTGGAGCCCGACGGGGGCGACCAGCAGGCGGTCGAAGGGCTCGCCCCAGCGATCCACGCCGCCCTGCCACGCGAGGTCGATCGCGGGCGCGGCGACGGGGATGGTCTCGACGGAGACCAGGGCGGGATCGAGCTCCTGGTCGAAGCGCACGAGCCACACCTGGGGGTGAAGCGCGTCCGCGACGTAGAGGCGGCCCTCGGGGTCGACGGTCATCCGGCCGGGCTGGGTGCCCGCGCCGAAGCCGACCTGGCCGAGGTATTCGCCGGTGAGCCCGTCGTAGACGACGATCTGCTCGGACGCGAGGGAGACGTAGACGCGGCCCTCGTGCGCGAGCAGCGCCGTCGGGCGCGCGCCGTCGAAGGTGTACTCGAGCACGCCGGTGTCGGTGCGGACCTCGAAGCGGTCGCCCTCGGTCGCCTCCCCTTCCAGGGTGAAGGAGAGCTCGCCGTCGTCGGTCTGGTAGGCGCGGCCGGGGACCGGCTCCTTGACCTGGATGCCGCTGCGGCTGCCCTTGGCCCACCAGCGCGAGCCGTCGTACTCGATGCTCCAGTCCTCGGTCGTCGTGAAGCCCGCGCGCACGGTGAGGTCGGAGAGCGTGGGGGCGTCCCCGCTGGCGTCGGCGTCCACGAAGGTGGGCTCGGTGGCGGTCGGCTCGACCTCCACGGGCCAACCGTCCTCGACCGCGGTGACGTAGGGCACCTGGAGGAGCTGCTCGAAGGCCTGGTCGATCGCCCAGACGGTGACGACGTTGTCGCCGGCGACGACGGCCACGTCGGACAGGATGCGCTCGTGCCCCGTCGTGAGCGCGGCCGCGCGGAGGAACGACGCGGTCGGGTCGTCGTTGAGCAGGCGGCCCATCTTGAGGTCGACCGGGACGATCGTGCCGTCGCGGCTGTTCGCCACGAACCCCGCGGGGGCCTCCCACGGGCCGGCGTCCGCCGGGAGCACCGCGGCCGCGACCGGGCCGGTGAAGTGCAGCGGGATGAGGTCCTGGTCCTCGGCGCAGCCGGCCAGCACGAGGAGCGCGAGGGTCGAGATCGGGCGGCTCACTGGTTCACCAGCCAGGTCTTGACCTGCAGGAAGGTGGGGCTCTCGGGGTCGGCATCGAGGAGCGCGATGGTCGACGACGTGCGCGCCCCCTCCACCTCGCCCGCGTAGTTCGCGACGGCGGCGAGCGTGCCGTCGTCGGAGATGACGATGGCGAAGGGGTTCTCCCCGATCTCGTCGCGCTCGGCGACGAGCGTGCCGGTGGGGCCCACCGAGAGGTCGTACACCGACACGCTGTTCGCGTTGAAGTTGGTGACGAAGAGGTGGTGCCCGTCCGGGTGCATGGCCAGCTGGGCCGGCCCGACCGTGGACTGGGTGGACACGCCCTCGTCGCGCTCCAGCGCGCGCGGCAGCGGGAGGATGGCGAGCACCTCCTCGCGGATGAGCTCGGAGTCGGCGTCGTCCTCGAGGGCCGCGAGGTTGATGGCGTAGATGCCCTCCGGCTCGTCGCTCACGCCCCAGAGCCAGCCGCGCTCGCGGTCGACCAGGAGCGCGCGCATGCCGGAGTCGGTGCCGGTGCTCGTCTCGACGAGGATGGCGCCCTCGACGTCGAGGTAGTTGAGGTCCTCGAAGTCCTCCGTGCTGTCGTCGCGGATGTCGACCACGTACACGTACGGGACGAGCTTGCAGCCGACGTAGAGGAAGCCGCGATCCTCGTCCTCCGCGAGCGCGGAGCAGCCGCGGCCGTAGAGCGAGTTGCCGTCGACCGACACGTCGAGCGCGAGCGTGTCGCCCTCGCGCTCGGGGACGAACGTGAAGGACCACGTGTCCGCCAGCGTGGGCATGCGCAGGTCCCGGTGGAGGCGGTCGACCTCCGCGCCGATCGCGCGGCCGACGCGGCCCTGGGCGCCGGCGGACCCCTCGTCGAGGCCGGTGTACCAGACGGTCCACTCCTCGCCGGGCACGACCACGGGGCGCGTGACCCCGTCGATCCCGAAGCCGCCGAGCGCGGCGGCGAGCACGGGCCGCTCGGTGCCCTCGGCGTCGGTCGCGGTCTCCCACTCCGCCGCGTCGCCTTCGCGCTCGGCGTAGCCGATCTGCCAGGCCTCGCCGGAGTCGCCGGCGAACCACATGCGGTCGACGTCACCGTCGCGCACCACGTAGGGGTGCCGCACGCCGGTGTCGTACCACTCGCCGGGCGCGCCCGCGTCGAACACCCAGTCGTACTGCGTGCCGGCGACGCGCTCGAACGCGACGCCGTCGGTCGACTCCGCGAGGCCGATGCGGTACCGCGCCCCGTCGAACGCCGTGTACCAGAGACGGATCGTGCCGTCGTCGAGCACCTGCACGCTGCCGGGCTCCATCGCGACGCTCTCCCAGTCGGCCGACGCCTCCAGGACCGGCGCGTCGTCCGCGTCCCAGCTGGAGCCGTCGGCGCTCGTCGCGCGGCCGACCGTCACGACGTCGCCCGCGATGGCGGCGTAGTACATGACGTACTCGCCGTCGATCTCGGCGACGGCGGGGCTGTAGACGCCGTCCGCGTCGTGCCGGCCGCCCGCGCCGGCTTCGAGGACGGGCGCGGAGCCGAGCAGGATCTCCCCGCCCTCGACCAAGCCGCTCCCGATGCTGCGCACGCCGAGCTCGGTCTCGTAGGTCAGGAACGCGAGGTCGCCCGCGATGCTGCCGAGCTCGATCGACGCGGCGTCGACCACCTCGGGGTCGGCGACCTGGCCGACGGCCACGCGGACCTCCCAGCCGTACCCGCTGTCCATCGACTCGCCGGGGGCGAGCGTGGCGGGGAGCACGGTGCCGCCCTGGTCCTCGAGGCGGTAGGCCTCCTCGGGCACGACCTGGAGCGCCACGCCGCCGGCGGTGATCACGTCCGCGTCGAGCTCGGGCACCTGCCCGAGGGCCTGCCAGGCCGAGCCGTCCGTCGAGACGGCCTCGCCGATCGTGCCGTCCCCGGCGGTGTAGAAGAGGTGGAAGGCGCCGTTGTAGTACCCGACCGCGGGCGCTGAGGCGCCGCCTTCGGGGGCCCAGGAGCCGGCCAGCGTCCAGGACTCGAGGTCCTCGCTGAGGGCCTCGCCGATCCAGGCGCCGTCGAGCGTGTAGTACATGCGCCAGCGGTCGGCCTGCTCGTCCCAGAGGACGAACGGGTCGGTGACGGAGGAGCCGTCCACCGCGAGGATCGGCTCGCTGCCGACACGCCGGAAGGTGACGCCGTCGCCGCTCGTCGCGAGGCCGATGGCGCTCTCCGCGCCGTCGTTCCCGTCGTAGAAGAGGTACCAGGTGGAGCCGGAGAGCACCATCGCGGGCCCGCCGATCGCGGCGTCCCAGGAGGACGAGGCCTGGAGGAGCGCGTCGCTCTCGAAGGCCCACTCCTCGAGCCCGCCCTGCGTGTAGGCCCCGCGGAGGACGCCCTGGTCCTCGAACACGATGCGGGCAAAGGACGTGCCGTCGCTCACGTCGGTGAAGTAGTGCGGGTCGTTGACGGCGAGCACCGCGCCGTCGGAGTCCTCGACGTCGAGGTCCGCGAACACGTTGCTGCGGTCCCAGGTCGCCTCGCCGTTCCCGGTGACGCGGAAGGCGCCGGCGGGGCTCGACGCCCACAGCCGCACGGTGCCGACGCCCCACTGCAGCTCCCACGCGCGCGCGGGGATGTCGAGCTCCTCTTCGGTCGTGACGGCGAGCGTGACGAAGCCGCCCTCGCTGCCGCTCGCGTCGGCGTCGACGTACGCGGAGGCGTCGAGCCGGGACGGGCCGCCCGGCGGGACCAGCTCGACCGGATCGGCCGAGAGGTCGACCATCGCGAGGTCGTGCGCGGTGCGGTTCACGATCCAGGCGAGATCGGTCGAGGGGGCGTAGTGCACGCCGACCGGATCCCAGCCCACGTCGAGCAGCGGGCCGTCCGGCGCGACCTCGGCGTAGCCGGGATCGAGCGGGTCCGACACGTCGAGGAACCAGACCGCGTCCTCGTTCTCGCGGGTGCGCGCGTCCTCGGAGAGCCGGTTGGCGACGATCAGCAGGTCGCGCGGCGCGGCGAGCGCCATGTCGCCGCTGAAGGAGGGCAGACCGAGCGCCTTGGCGGCGACCCCCTCCCCACCCTCGGCGGGGGCGATGACGTTGCGGCCCGCGGTCCAGTCGACCGTGTCGAGGTCGAGGAAGAGCGCGGAGCCGCCCGTGAAGTCCTTCCAGGCGTTCGCGTTGCTCACGGCGAGGACACGCCCGCCTTCGAGGAACTGGAGGTCGGCCGGCGCGGCGAGGCAGGTGCCGATGCCGATCTGGCCGTACTCGTAGACGCCCTCGGGCGGTTCGGCGCACGCGCCGGGGTCGGGCAGCGGGGCGTCCTGGACGCACCCGGCCAGCCCCGCGCCTGCGAGGAGCAACGTTGCGACGGGACGAAGCTTCGTCAAAGGACCCCGAGTGCCGCGTGCGCCGCGGCGAGCCGCGCCACAGGTACCCTGAACGGGCTGCACGAGACATAGTCGAGCCCGATCTTGTGGAAGAAAGCGACACCCGTGGGGTCGCCGCCGTGCTCGCCGCACACGCCGAGCTTGATGCGCGGCTTGGCGGCGCGCCCCTTCTCGGCGGCCATCTTCACGATCTCGCCCACGCCCTCCACGTCGAAGACCGCGAGCGGCGAGTCCTTCAGCAGCCCGCGCTGGAGGTACTCGGTGAAGAACTTGCCCATGTCGTCCCGGGAGAACCCGTACGTCATCTGGGTGAGGTCGTTCGTGCCGAAGCTGAAGAAGTCCGCGAACTTGGAGATCTTGTCCGCGAGCACGGCGGCGCGCGGGAGCTCGATCATCGTGCCGACGGCGTAGTCGATGCGGATGTGGTTCTCGGAGAGGACCTGCTCCGCGGTCTCCTCGACCTGGCGGCGGCAGCGCTCGAGCTCGACCGGCATGCTGACGAGCGGGATCATCACCTCGGGGATGACGACCTTGCCCTCGCGCGTCACCTGCACGGCCGCCTCGAAGATCGCCCGCACCTGCGTGTTGTAGATCTCGGGCGTCGTGATGCCGATGCGACAGCCGCGGTGGCCCATCATCGGGTTCGACTCGTGGAGCTGCTTCAGCCGCTCCGTCAGCGCGTCGGAGCGGACGCCGAGATCCTTGGCGACCGTGGCGATCTCCTCCGGGCGGCTCGGGAGGAACTCGTGCAGCGGCGGGTCGAGCAGCCGGATGGTGACGGGCAGCCCGTCCATCGCGCGGAAGATGTCGACGAAGTCGTTCCGCTGGATGGGGAGGACGAGGTTGAGCGCGCGCTGGCGCGACTTCTCGTCGTCCGCGAGGATCATCTGCCGCATCGCGCGGAGCGCGGTCGGCTCGAAGAACATGTGCTCGGTGCGGCAGAGGCCGATGCCCGTGGCGCCGAGGCTGCGCGCGTTCGCCGCGTCGGAGCCGGTGTCGGCGTTCGCCCGCACCTTCAGCCGGGCGCGCTCGTCCGCCCAGGAGAGAAGCTCGCCCATCGCGCCGGAGTCGGTCGGCGGGGCGAGCGTCGGGATCTCGCCCTCGAACACCTCGCCGGTGCCGCCGTCGATGGTGATCCAGTCGCCGCGGCGCACGACGGTGTCGCCGGCGTAGAAGAGCTGGCGGCCGTAGTCGACGAGGATGTCGGTGCAGCCGACGACGCAGGGCTTGCCCATGCCGCGCGCGACGACCGCGGCGTGGCTGGTCTGGCCGCCGCGGCTCGTCAGGATGCCCCGCGCGACGGTCATCCCCTGGATGTCCTCGGGCGAGGTCTCGAGCCGCACGAGGACCACGTTCTCGCCCTTCTCGGCGAGCTCCTGGGCCTCCTCGGAGTGGAACACCACCTTGCCCGAGGCCGCGCCCGGCGAGGCGTCGAGCCCCTTGGCGATGACCTTGCGCTTGGCGTCGGGGTCGAGGACGGGGCGGAGCACCATCTCGAGGTCGGCCGCCTTCACGCGCTTGAGGGCCTCGTCCTGCGTGATGACGCCCTCGTGCACGAGGTCCACCACGATCTGCACCGCCGCCGCGGGCGTGCGCTTCCCGTTGCGCGTCTGGAGCAGGAAGAGCTTCCCCTCCTCGATGGTGAACTCGATGTCCTGCATGTCGCGGAAGTGCTGCTCGAGCTTGGCCTGCAGCGCGTGGAGCTCGGCGTAGACCTTCGGCATCGCCTCTTCGAGGGTCAGCCCCTCCTGGCCGCCGCCGCGGTTGATCGGGTTCGGGGTGTGCGTGCCCGCGACCACGTCCTCGCCCTGCGCGTTGGGGAGCCACTCGCCGAAGAACACGTGCAGGCCGGACTTCGGGTTGCGCGTGAACGCCACGCCCGTGGCGCTCGTGTCGCCCATGTTGCCGAAGACCATCGTCTGCACGTTGACCGCGGTGCCGCAGTCGTCCGGGATGCCGTGGGTCTTGCGGTAGAAGCGGGCGCGCTGGCTGTTGAAGGAGCGGAAGACGGCCTCGACCGCGAGCCGGAGCTGGTCCTGGGGATCCTGCGGGAACGCGCCCGAGGACTCCGCCACGACGCCCTTGAGCCGCTCCACGAGGTTCTTGAGCTCGTCGACCGAGAGCGCCGTCACCTCGCGCTTGCCGCGCACCTCGTCCACCACGCGCGCGAAGCGGGTGTAGTGGATGCCGAGCACCACGTCGCCGAACATCGTGATGAAGCGGCGGTAGGAGTCGTAGGCGAAGTGCGGCTTGCCCGTGCGCTCGGCGAGGCCGGCCACGGTCGCGTCGTTGAGCCCGAGGTTCAGGACGGTGTCCATCATGCCGGGCATCGACGCGGGGGCGCCGGAGCGGACCGAGAAGAGCAGCGGGTTCGCCGGGTCGCCGAAGCGCTTGCCGATGCGCTGCTCGACCTGCGCGAGCGCGGCCCGGACCTCGTCCCAGAGCCCCTCGGGGTAGGTCTCGCCGCTCTGCATCCAGTGGTTGCAGGCCGCGGTCGTGATGGTGAAGCCCGGGGGCACCGGGAGGCCGAGCCGCGTCATCTCGGCGAGCCCGGCGCCCTTGCCGCCGAGCAGCGCCTTCATCGTGCCGTCGCCGTCGGCCTGACCGTCCCCGAACGCGTAGACCCAGCGCATGCTTTCAATCTCCCGAGAGGCGTGTGAAGTCGGCGAGGCCCGCGAAGCGCTCGACGATCGAGCGGAGCAGGCCGAGGCGGCTGTTGCGGGCGGCGAGGTCGTCGCACATGACGAGCACTCCGTCGTCCCCGTCGAAGTACCGGTCCAGCGCGGGCCGCAGCGCCGCGAGGGCCTCGAGCGCGGGCCCCACGTCGGTGGCGTGCGGCAGGCCCTGGAGGGCCTCGTGGAGCGCGACGCCCGCGGGCCCGCCGAGGAGCGCCACGTCGTACTCGGTGGAGCGGTGCTCCTTCACGAGGCCGGCGGCGCGCCGGAAGGCGGCCCGGATGGGGCCGAACTTGCCCTCGCGCACGAGCGCGGCGATGCCACGCACGCGGCGGGCGGCGAAGGCGAGGTCCGCGTTGGCGGGGATCTGGCCGCGCGGGGCGGCGAGCACCGCGTCCACGACGTCGACCGGCGCGTCCTCCTGGAGCGTGGCGCGGAGGCGGGCCAGCACGAACTCGTAGAGCTCGTCGCCCCCGCTCACGCCGGCGGCGCCGAAGAGATCGCCGAGCGCGCCGCGCCAGCCGATGTCGAGCACGATCGCGACGACGCCGTTGGCCGCGCGACGGAGGCCGAGCGGGTCGGCGCTCCCCTTCGGCGCGTGCCCGCCCGCGAACGCACGGGCCAGGAGCGTGAGCCGCTCGGCGAGCGCGAGCGCGCGGCCGGGACCCGTCGTGGGGAGCGCGTCCCCCGCGAAGCGCGGGAGGTACTGCTCCTCGATCGCGAGCGCCACGTCGTTGGGCGCGCCCTCGATCGAGGCGAGCAGCCGCCCGACGTGCCCCTGGAGCTCGGGGAACTCGCCGACCATCTGCGTGGTGAGGTCGCTCTTGGAGAGGGCGCCGGCGGCCCGCGCGTGCGCCTCGTTCACGTCGAGGAGGCGCGCGAGGCCCGCCGCCGCGTCCGCGAGGGCCGCCTGCCGCTCGGCCATGGTCCCCAGCCCGCGGATCCACATCATCCCGCGGAGCTTCTCGCCGTGCTCGGCCAGCGTCTTCTTGCGGTCCTCCGCGTAGAAGAAGCGCGCGTCGTAGAAGCGCGCGGCGAGCACGCGGGCGTTCCCGTCCGCGATGAGGTCGTCGTCCCCGAACGGGTTGTTGGTGACCACGAGGAACTCGTTGGTGAGCACCCCGTCGCGCGTCAGCGGGAAGTACCGCTGGTTCTTCTTCATCGACTCGACGAGGAGGCGCGGCGGCAGCTCGAGCAGGCTCTCGGCGAAGTGGCTCACGATCGTGCGCGGCCACTCCACGAGCTGCACGACCTCGTCCACGAGCTCCGGGTCGAAGCTCACGTCGGCCCCACGCGCCACGGCCAGCGCCGCGAGCTGCTCCAGGACGCGCTCCCGGCGCTCCCCGACATCCGGGAGCACCCAGCGCTCGCGGAGCTCGGCCAGCCACTGGTCCGCGCTCGTCACCACGAACGGCTCGGGCGACCAGAGCCAGTGCCCGTGCGAGCTCGCGCTGGTGAAGACGCCGAACACCGAGGCCTCGATCACCTGCCCCGCGTGGATCGCACAGACGGAGTGGACGGGCCGCGCGAACTTCCGGCCGCTCGACTCCCACTTCATCGACTTCTTGAAGGGGATGGAGAGGACCACGTCCTCGAGGCCCTTCGCGACGACCTCGGCCGTGGGCTCGCCGCCCTCGACGCGCCGGACCGCGATGACCTTGCCCTTGGGCGTGTCGACCTGGAGGAGCTGCTCCACCGCCACGCCGCGGGCCTTGGCGAAGGCCTCGGCGACGGGGCCGGGCTGCCCGCCCGGGAAGGCCTGCGCGACGGGCGGCCCCGTCACCACGCGATCGACCGCGGGCCGGGCGGCATCGACCTCCGAGATCGCCACCGCGAGGCGGCGGGGGGTCCCGAAGGTGCGCACCGCGCCGTGGCGGATGGGGCCGAGGAGCTTCACGAGCCCGGCGGCCAGGGCCTCGACCGCGGGGCCGACCGCGTGGGCCGGCAGCTCCTCGGTGCCAATCTCGACGAAGAGCTCAGACACCGGCGTAGCTCCGGGCGACGAGGCAGGCGAGGTCGCGCACGCGCTTGATGTACTGGGCGCGCTCCGCGACGCTGATCGCGCCGCGGGCCTGCAGGAGGTTGAAGGTGTGGGAGCAGGTCAGCACGTGGTCGTACGCGGGGAGCGGGAGGCCCATCCCCACGAGCCGCTCGCACTCCCCGCGCGCGCGGTCGAACGTGGCGAGGAGCAGCTCGACGTCGGCGGCCTCGAAGTTGAACCTCGACTGCTCGACCTCGTTGCGCTGGTACACGTCCCCGTAGGTGATGCCGTTCACCCACTCCAGGTCGAACACGTGGTCGACCTTCTGCAGGTACGTCGCGAGCCGCTCGAGGCCGTAGGTGATCTCGACCGTGATGGGCTCGAGGTCCAGGCCGCCCACCTGCTGGAAGTAGGTGAACTGGGTGACCTCCTGCCCGTCGAGCCACACCTCCCAGCCGAGGCCCCACGCGCCGAGCGTCGGGGACTCCCAGTCGTCCTCGACGAAGCGGACGTCGTGATCGGTGAGCTTCAGGCCGATGGCCGCGAGGCTCCCCAGGTAGAGCTTCTGGATGTCGGCCGGGGCCGGCTTCATCACCACCTGGAACTGGTAGTAGTGGCCGAAGCGGTTCGGGTTCTCGCCGTACCGCGCGTCGGTCGGGCGTCGGCAGGGCTGGACGTACGCCGCGCGCCAGGGCCGCGGACCGAGGGCCCGGAGGAACGTCGACGGGTGGAACGTGCCCGCGCCCATCGGCGCGTCCATGGGCTGGAGGATCGCGCAACCCTGGCGACCCCAGTACTGCTGCAACGTCAGGATGAGATCCTGGAAGGTCACGGGCGGAACCTCGACGGGGCCGACCATCTACCGCCGCCGCCCCCCTCCGTCAACCCGGCGTCTCCGACGGTCTACCCGTTGAAAACCTTGTTGCTACGCTCATCCCTGAGGAGATAGAGCACCCACGCGCCCGCCGGGAACCCGACACCACAGCAGGGGGCGAGGCAGGGCAGCATCCCCAGGATGGCGAGCACCCCGACGAGGCGCCGCGACTTGAGCGCCCGGAGGCGCAAGCCGCCCACGAGGTGCACCCCCGCGAACACCGAGCTCCCCGCGACGCTGGCCACGGTCATCCACCCCTGCGCCGCGAGCCAGCGGAAGCCGCCCACGTAGAGGTTCCACCCCGAGAGCAGCGTGCCCGCGAAGAGGAACAGGAGCGAGAAGCCGCCCGAGACGAGCAGCACGGTGCCGGCGGTGCGGAGGCGGTCCGCGTGCTCCAGGTCCTCCGCGGAGAGCGTCACCATCGCCTTCCGCGTGGCGTACACCGGCTCGAGCCCGAGCCCGGCCTCGATCTTGAGCGGGGTGGCCGACTTCGCCTGGATCCACCACTTGTTGGCCGGCCCCTCGGCGATGCTCCGGTTGGTCCGGCGCAGGGTCTCCAGCACCTGCAGCAGCGCCCGGTCGGGCGTCACGCCGCGCGCCGAGGGGATGCCGCGCCGCTGCGCGACCGTGGTGGCGCCGCCCTGGCCCCGCCACTGGGTGAAGCGCTCGTTGTGCCCGCGCACCTCGCCGAGGATGTGCGCGGCGAGCGCGTCCGGCGGCGTGGCCGGGAAGGCGTGGTGGAAGAGCGTGTCCTCCGAGCGCACGACGACCTGCGCGCCCTCGGGGCCGCGGGTCACGACCACCTGGTAGGTGTAGTCGTCCTCGGGGACGGGGCTCTCGCCCGCCTGCCCCCGGAACTCGAGCAAGATGCCGCCGGCCCCCTGATCCTGGAAGAAGTTCTCCAGGTTCAGGGCGCCCGTGGCGATCCACTCCCGGCTGCCGCGCGTGTGGTCGGGGAGGCCCGACTCGACGAACCCGCGGATCAGCCAGGCGTAGAGGTCGTCGCTCTCGGCGATGGCCGCCAAGGGGACGAGCCTAGTCCTTGAAGATCGCGTTCAGGAAGTCGAGGCCGTTCTCGTTCTCGCCGATCGACTGCCCGCTCTGGAGCTTCTGGCCGAGGAGGTAGGCGTCGTACGCCGCAACCCAGGCGAAGAGCCCGAACGGGAAGAAGAGGAGGCCGCAGGTGAGGATGCCCGGGACGAGGCAGATGGCCGCGGAGATCATCGCCTTCTTCTTCTGGCCCATCAGGAAGTACCCGACGGCGCCGAAGAGGAACAGGTTCGCGAGGCCGAACACGATCGGGTTGGCGTCGGGCTTGGTGATGAGCTGGCCCATGGGGCTTCCTCCGGGAGGGGGATGGAGACGGACGTTGATTCGGTGCAGCGCGCGACCCGCACGACGGCCGGGCCTCGCGTCGCCCGCGACCGTAGTTCACTCCGCCGATCAGATCAAGCGTTGCACGCGAATATCGGCCCCGTGGGCCTCGCGCGCCCGACCGAGCCCCTCTGCCTCAGAGCACGTCGAGGATCGCCGGGAACACCGGGACGAAGCCGTCCTCCGGCGCCACGAAGCGGTAGAGCTCGACCGGGTCCTCGCCGGTGCCGGTGGAGTAGCGCACGTCGACGACGACCTCGCCCGCCGGGACGCCGAAGATCACGAAGCGCCCGGTGGCGCCGACCTCCGTCCCGTCCGCGAGCGAGGCGCCGTCCGCGTCGAGGTAGCAGGCGGTGAGCTCGACGTCGTCGGGTCCGTAGAGCTTGGCGCTCCCGGTCTCCAGCACCGGGTAGCCGGTCACGTCCCCGACGATCTCGCCCGCGACGACGCCACCTGCGTCCCCGACCGTCGGGCACGCGGAGAACTCGGTCCGCAGCGCGTCCACGTAGGCGTCCGGGGCCACCCAGGGGTAGCCCTCCGGCGCCGTGAAGTCGGAGATGCCCGCCGTCCCGGAGAACGCGGTGGGGCGGTGCCCGTCGGCCGTCACGGTGACGAAGAACGGCACGCCGGCCGGCACCTCGGCGGTGAACGCGCCGTCGTCCCCGGCGGTCTGCGTGTCGAACACCGCCTGCGTCTCGTCGAGCACCTCGACCTGGGCGCCCGGGACGACGGTGCCGTCGCCGTACGGCGCGTTCCAGACCGTGCCGCTCATGGTCACCGTCTCGGGGAGCGAGGAGCACCCGATCAACAGGAGGATCATCCGTGCTCCAGCCAGAAGGCCATGACGAGGTCGCCCGGCTCGGCGGTCCACGTCTCGATGGGGCCGGTCCCGTCGTCCAGCACGACGTCGCCGGGCGCGAGGTCGAACGCGAAGAACCAGTCGAAGGGGCCGGACTCGACGCGCGACATGACCCCCTCGTCGTCGAACACGAAGCAGACCGGCTGGGTGTCCTGGACGCGCACGGCGGCGCAGTCCCAGGCGGTCCCGTCGTTCGGGAGGCCCCACAGGTGGATGGCGCCGTCGGCCAGGGCCCCCGGGCGCGCGAGCGGGAGGTCCAGCCCGGCGATCAGCTCGTCGATGTAGGCCTTCTCGCCGGCGAACAGCGCGCCCGCGAGCCAGCTCCCGTTCGCGCCCGGCGTGTCGCCCGCCCACACCGTCGGGTAGGCCCCCTCCCCCTCCAGGCGGAGCTGGAAGGGCTCGCCGGGCGGGAGCGTGGCGAGCCAGTAGCCGGGGTAGCCGTCGTAGGGCTGCTCGGCGACGACGGGCTCGGCCTCCGCGAAGGAGAAGGTCAGCGGGCCGTCGGCGAGCACGACCTCCGACGACGGCGGCCCGAGGTACACCCAGCCGCCGTACTCGACCTCCTCCGGGGCCTCGCGGACCCCGCGCTCGTACCCGCACCCGGGGAGCAGCGAGACGAGGAGCGCGGCGAGCAGCACGCCCCCAATGTAGCCCGGCGTCGCGTCCGCGCCCGGGGGCCGCGCACGGGTCGGGCCGGATCAGGGTGGGACGCGGGACCTCAGCTCAGCGCATCCAGCACCACGCGCGAGGCCAGCGCGCGCCCGAGGTGGGCCGCGATCGCGTCGTGGAGCAGGTCGACGGGGCCGGGCGGCAGCGGCGCGTCGAGCACGTCCCGCAGCGGGGCCCGCCGCGCCGCCTCCAGCGCCGCCGCGAACGAGGCCGGCACCGCCCGCATCGTCCCCTCCGCCGGCGCGCACCGCCGGTGCACCAGCCCGCCGGCGCCCGGCGCGAAGATCATCGTCTCCTCCACGGGGTCGCCGCAGCCGACGCAGCGATCGAGCACCGGCGCCACGCCCGCGAACGTCAGCGCCTTCGCCTCCAGCGCCGCGCGGAACGCCGCGCCGGGATCCGCGTCGGTCGCGTCGAGCAGGAGCAGCGCCGTCTCCAGGAGCCCGAAGAGCCGCGGCTCGCCCTGCCCCTCCCGCGCCAGCGCCCCGCAGAGCTCGCAAGCGTACGCGGCGAGCGCCAGCGGTCCCAGCGCGCCCCGGAGCCGCACGCGCGCGTCGAGCACCTCGACCTCCGCGACGGGCTCGAGGTCGCCGCGCCCGGGCCGCGACCGCACCCGCACGCGCGCGCCCAGGTCGAGCACCGCCCACCGGCTGCGCTCCGACCGCGCCCCGCGCGCCAGGAGCCCGACGCGCCCCTCGCCCGGCGTCAGGAGCCGGACGATGCGGTCGGCATCCCCGTAGTCGTGCCGCCCGACCACGATCCCCTCGCGCTCGACGGTGGGTCTCGGTGGGCCGCGCTCCATCCGCGGGTGTCACCCGTCCGCGACGCGCCCGCAAGCGCGCCGCGGGCGAGGCGCGCCCCAGGAGCGTTCGGGGAAACGCGGACCGAGCGTGATCGGCGACCGCTGAGGCGCGGCTGCGCGGCTGACGAGGGCGCAGGTTGAAACCTGTGACCGAGGAAGGCGCGCGGCCGAGTCCAGCGGGCGCCAGCGCGCGACGGGAGCCTCTTCCCGGACGCTCCTACTCCTTCTTCGCGTCCTTGGAGCCCGGCTGCGCCCGCGTGGCGCCCGGGGCGCCCTTGATCGCGGGGACGGCCTTCAGGTTGCCAGGGCCGCCCGGACGCGCGGTCGGCGTCTTGCCGGCGGGACCCGCGGGCGGGGCCTCCTTGATCGCCTTGAGCTCGACGTCGAACACGAGGTCGCCGGCGGGTGCGCCCGGGCGGGCCGGGGTGTCGCCGTAGGCGAGCGCCGACGGGATCCAGAAGCGGGTCTTCTCGCCGACCACCATGAGCTGGAGCCCCTCGGTCCAGCCCGGGATCACGCGCTTGAGCGGGAACGACGCGGTCTTGCCGCGCGTGACCGAGGAGTCGAACATCTCGCCCGACTTGGTCCAGCCCGTGTAGTCCACCTCGACCACCGAGTCGGCCGTGGGGTGCTCCTTGCCCGTGCCCGGGGTGAGGACCTTGTAGGCGAGGCCCGACTTGGTCTTCTTGGCGTCGGCCGGCGCGGCCGCCACGTCCTCCGGGGCCGGGATGGGCTTCGGCGCCGGGATGATGTTGGTCAGCTCGACGTCGAACACGAGCATGCCCGCGGGCTTGCCCGGCTTGTTGTTGTACGCGAGCTCGACCGGGATCCAGAAGCGGTTCTTCTGGCCGACGGTCATGAGCTGCAGGCCCTCGGTCCAGCCCGGGATGACGCCCTTGAGCTTGAACTTGGCGGGGCGCTTCCGCTTCTCCGACGAGTCGAACATCTTCCCGTCGGTGGTCCAGCCCGTGTACTTGACCTCGACGGAGTCGGCCTCGAGCGGCTTCTCCGTGCCCGTGCCCGGGGTGAGCACCTTGTAGTAGAGGCCGGTCGCCGTCTTCGTCGCGTCCGCGGGGGGCGCGGCCACGTCGGCCGGCGCGGGGATGTCGCCGGGGGCGGCCTCCGCCACGGGGGCCTCGGTCTTGGGCTTCTCGGCCTCGCCCTTGTTGCAGGCGAGGAGGGACAGGAGGAGGAAGGCGATCATGACGGCCCGGCTAACGCGGACGCGCGCGGGACACACCCGCTCCGGAGGGGGCCGGACAGAATTCGTCCGGGCACCCGCCACCCCGGGAGCGGCCGGATAGTCGGCGCGGATGCGCTACCGGTACGTTCTCCTCGACTTCGACGGCACCCTCACCGCTCCCCACCTCGTCACCGACGCCTTCCTCGCCGACTACCGCGCCGCGTTCCTCGCGCGCGTGGGCGAACAGCACGCCGCGCTGTGGGACCGCACGCTCGAGGCCGTCCGCGCCGGCTCGCCCCACCTCGCGTGGATGCTCGAGGGCTACGAGGCCTGCCCCGCCGCAGCCGATCCGTACATCCTCGCGTCCGTCGTCGCGTCGCGCGTGCTCGCCTCCATCGATCGCACCGACCTCGCCCCGCTCTCCAACGAGCTCTACGCGGCCCTCTACGTGCGGCACCCGGCCCCCTTCCGGCCCGAGGCGCGCGACGTGCTCGCCGCGCTGCACGCCACGGGCGCCACCATCGCGATCATCTCCAACGCCTCCACGGGCAAGATCGAGGCGCGCCTCGACGAGCTGCTCGGCGCCGACCCGCTCCGTGGCGCGATCCGCGTCATCGGCAACGCGCGCAAGTTCGGCGTCCGCCCGGCCACCCGCGAGACGCCCGCGCGCGCCGCGTTCGAGGCCCTCCCCGACGTGGTGGGCGGCCTCGGCTTCTCCCGGCCCACCTGGCTCCGGCGCGGCGCCTTCTTCGACGCGCTCGCGGAGGTGTGGGGCCAGGACGCGGACGGGCCCGCCACCACGATCTTCTGCGGCGACATCTGGGAGCTCGACCTCGCGCTCCCCTCCGCGCTGGGCTGCGCCGTGCACCTCGTGGAGCGCGACGCGCCGCTCGCCACCCACGAGGCCGAACACGCCGCCGTGCTCACGACGCCGCGCGCGGGCTTCAGCACCGACCTCCGCGGCCTCCTGGAGCGCGTCACGCGATGAACGCCCCCGCGTTCGCCAAGCTCCTCGTCGCGGACACGGACCGCTCCGTGCGCTTCTACCAGGCGCTCGGTTTTGCGCTCGTCCAGCGCGAGGCGGTGTTCACGCAGCTGCGCTTCGCGCCGGGCGCGGACCTCTGGCTCGTGGCCACGCCGCCGGGCCGCACGCTCGAGGGCGCGCGTGGCGTGGGCGTGCTGGTCTGCTTCCACACCGACGCCGTGGACCTCGTGGCCGCGCGCGCGCGCGACGCCGGCGCCCGGGTGGAGGGCCCGATCGACCAACCGTGGCACACGCGCGAGGTCATCGTGACCGACCCCGACGGCTATCGTCTCAACTTCCTGCAATCTTCCTGGGCGCTCGCGTAGCGGGCCGCGGTAACGGTTCCCATGTCCGCCACTCCGCGCGTCGCGCTGGTCCTCCCCCCGCTGACCCAGCTCAACGCGCCCTACCCGTCCACCGCCTACCTCGCCCGCGCCCTGCGCGACCGCGGCGTCGCCTGCACCCAGCGCGACCTCGGCATCGAGTGGATCCTGCGCCTCTACTCGCGCGCCGGCCTGACCGCGCTCTTCGACCACCTCGACACGCTGGACGATCTCCCCGAGCCCGCCTGGCGCGCGCTCGCGCTCCGGCACGCCCACGTCGCCGCCGTCGAGCCCGTCGTGCGCTTCCTGCAGGGCAAGGACCGCACGCTCGGCCCGCGCTTGCTCGACACCCCCTTCCTCCCGCGCGGCCCCCGCCTCGCCGCCGCGGACCTCGACGGTTTCGGCCCCCTCGCCGTCGACGACGCCGCGCGCCACCTCGCCACGCTCTACCTCGCGGACCTCGCCGACCTCGTCACCGCCTGCGTCGACGACGGCTTCTCGCTCATCCGCTACCAGCACCACCTCGCGGTCGGCCCGACCTCCTTCGACGGGTTGGCGTCTCGCTTGGATCGCACCACGCTGCTCGACACCTGGCTCGACGAGCTCGCGGACACGATCGACGCCGACGTCGTCGGGCTGACCGTCCCCTTCCCCGGCAACCTCTACGGCGCGCTGCGCATCGGGCGCCGCCTGCGCGCGCGGGGCGCCTACGTCGTGATGGGCGGCGGCTACGTCAACACCGAGCTCCGTGACACCACCGAGCCGCGCCTCTGGGATTGTGTCGACGCGCTCTGCTACGACGACGGCGAAGGCCCGCTCCTCGCGCTGCTCGACTGGCGCGCGGGCGGCCCGGATCGGCGTCACCGCACACGGACGCGGAACGGGTTGGTCGGCTCGGTTTCTCTTGGGGCGGGGGGGCAGGCCCCCCCGCAACGCCCCCCCGACGTGCCCGCGAGCTTCGCGGCCTGGTACGGCGATCTTCGCCTCGATTGCTACCCCCAGCTGGTCGACAGCCTCAACCCCGCGCACCGGCTCTGGTCCGACGGGCGTTGGAACAAGATCACGCTCGCGCACGGCTGCTACTGGCGCAAGTGCTCGTTCTGCGACATCCAGCTCGACTACATCGCCCGCTACGTGCCCGCGCGCGCCGAGCGCCTCGCCGACGTGATGGAGGAGGTGGTCCGCGACACCGGGCAGTCCGGCTTCCACCTCGTGGACGAGGCCGCGCCCCCGCGCGTTTTGCGCGATCTCGCGCTCGAGATCCTGGCGCGGCGGCTCCCTGTCACGTTCTGGGGCAACATCCGCTTCGAGGCGGCCTTCACCCCCGACTTGTGCCGGCTCCTCGCGGCGGCGGGCATGGTGGCGGTCACCGGCGGGCTCGAGGTGGCCTCCGACCGGCTCCTCGCCCGCATGGAGAAGGGCGTCACCATCGAGCAGGTCGCGCGCGCGTCCGCGGCCTTCCGCGGCGCCGGCATCCTCGTGCACGCCTACCTGATGTACGGCTTCCCCACGCAGACCGAGGAAGAGACCGTCGACAGCCTGGAGATCGTGCGGCAGCTGTTCGCCGCGGGCGTCGTGTCCTCGGCCTTCTGGCACCGCTTCGTGCTGACCCGCCACTCCGGCATCGCGCGCGACCCCGCGCGTTTCGGCGTCGCCGTGCCAGTGCTCGCGCCCGAGCTCTTCGCCACGAACGACCTCCCCCACCTCGATCCGCAGGGCGCCGACCACGACCGCTTCGACGACGTGCTCCCCCGCGCGCTCGCCGCGTGGATGCGCGGCCGCGAGCTGGACCGCCCCGCGCACGCGTGGTTCGACGGCGCGGTGTCCCCCACCCGCGAGCCGCCGGACCGGATCGCCCGCGCGCTCCCGGGGGCCGATCCCGGCGAGCCCGAGCCCGCCCACCGCCTCGTGTGGCTCGGCGGCGAGGTCCTCGACGACGACGGCGCGCTCGTCCTGCACACCCCCGACGACACCGTGCGCGTGAAGGGCCGCGAGGCGTCGCTCGGGTGGCTCGCCGAGGTGCTCGACGCGGCCGCGCCCGGGAAGCCGGCGCTCGCGTGGCGGGACGCCCGGGCGGCCTTCCCCGGCGACTGGGAGCGCTTCCGCGGGACCTTCGCGAAGGTGCGTCGGGCGGGCCTCCTCGGGGTATGAGCCCGGAGCGTCAGGGCTGGACGGCCACCTCGGCCCAGAGCGCCCCGCGCAGGTCCCCGAGCGCGTAGCCGGTGGCGGTGTCGGCGGGGTAGCGCTGGGCGAGCTCCGTCCGCACGTCGGGCGCGAGGGCCTCGGGCGCGCCGTGGCAGGCGAGGCAGGGCGCCTCCACGGCGATGGGCTTGATCACCCGGGCCTTCCCATCCGCCACGGTCGAGACGGGCGCGACGCCGGCCGCCGGGCGCTCGCCCTGCTGGTCGAGCCACGCCCGCACCCAGTCGGGCCCGCCGTTCGCGGGGTTGCGGAGCCGCAGCGAGCTCCGGCCGAGCGTCACGCCGGTCTCGGCCTGGATCTGGGCTGCGAGCGCGGGCGCCTCGGCGTTGCACACCTTCACGGCCGCCACGGGCCCGCCCTTCCCCATCTCCTCCACGACGCGCGCCTTGAGCGTGCTCGCGAGCCGCATCGCGGCGGCGTCGGCCCGCGCGAGCGCGGCGGCCTCGGGGCCTCCGGGAGCCGAGGCCGCGGCGGGCTGGGGTGTCGGCGCCGGGGCGGCGGGCTGGGCTGTCGGCGCCGGGGCGGCGGGCTGGGCCAGCGGCGCGGGCGCGGCGGGCGCGGGGCCGGTCGGCTCCGAGCAGGCGACGAGGGACAGCAGGAAAAGCAGGCGCATGGCCTCCGATACGCCGTCCGGCGACCGCTCGCCACCCGACCGCCTTGACGCCAAGCAAGTACTTACTTACATCAAGAGAGCAGCACGGAAGCACGATGTCCAGGTCCCTCCTCCGGCTCCTCCCCTACACCCTCCTCCCGCTCGGCATCGCCGTCGCCGTCGCGGGGGCGCGCGCCTGGCCCGTCGAGGCCCGCGCCGAGCGCGTCGAGCGCGCCGACGTGGTCGCCGAGGTCCTCGGCGTCGGCGTGCTCGAGAGCGCGCGGGAGGTCCAGGTGTCCTTCGAGGCGTCGGGGCGCATCACGTCGCTGCTCGTCGACGAAGGCGCGATGGTGCGCGAGGGGGACGCGCTCGGGACCCTCGACGCCTCGGACGCCGCGCGCGAGCTCGCGGTGTCCCGCGCATCCGAGGAGGCCGCGGCCGCCGGGGTCGCCCGGGCCCGCGCCGAGCTGGAGCGCGCCCGGACGGCGCTGACCCGCGCCCAGGCGGACCGCGCCCGCGCGGACACCCTCGCCGCCGCGGGCGCCATCCACGCCGCCGAGCACGAGGCCGCGATCGAGCGCGCGACGGGCGCCGAGGCCGAGGTCCGGGCGCTCGAGGCCGCCGTCGCGCAGGCCGAGCAGGGCCGCGAGGTGGCGTCCCGGTCCACGGCGGTGCGCGCGGCCCAGCTGGCCGACGGCCGGCTCACGAGCCCGCTGTCGGGGCTGGTCGTCGCCCGGGACGTGGAGGCCGGGCAGCTCGTCACCCCGGGCACCCCCGCGTTCACCATCGTGTCGACCGAGGCGATGCGCGTGCGCGCCTGGGTCGACGAGACCGCGCTCGGGCGCCTCGCCGTCGGCCAGCCGGCGCGGC
The DNA here is from genome assembly GCA_964457335.1 of uncultured Enterobacteriaceae bacterium. GTDB lineage: Bacteria > Myxococcota_A > UBA796 > UBA796 > SXON01 > CAJBVW01. Next base: position 38,881 of record CAYWGD010000065.1, read on the forward strand.
TGGTGTTCCGCTCCGAGGGGGATCGCAGCTTCCCCGGCACGGTGGAGCGCATCGGCCGCGAGGTCGACCGGCAGACCCACGAGCTCCTCGTGGACGTGACCGTGCTCGAGCTCCCGACCAACTTCGCGGTCGGACAGCGCGTGGACGCCTGGATCGAGGTGGGGCGCCGCGAGGGCGTCACGAGCGTGCCGCGGGGCTGGTGCGAGGGCGCCTGCGCGGTGGTCGAGGACGGCGTGGTCGCGTCGCGCGAGGTCACGCTCGGCCTCGCGGGGCGCGACCGGGTCGAGGTCGTGAGCGGGCTCGCCCCGGAGGACGTGGTCCTGGCGCCCGGCGCGCCCGTCGGGAAGCGCGTGCGCGCGGTGGAGGAGCCGTGAACCTCGCCTGGAAGGACATCCGCCGGCAGGGCGTGCGCTTCGTGCTCACGGGGCTCGGGCTCGGGCTCCTCTTCGCCATCGTGCTCGCGATGGGCGGAATCTACCGGGGCATGGTCGCGGACGCGACGCTGCTCGTCGACGCGATGGGCGCGGACCTGTGGGTGGTGCAGCGCGACACGCGCGGCCCGTTCGCGGAGCGCTCCACCGTCCCGCGCAGCCTGGAGGATCGCCTGCGCGTGCTCGACGGGGTCGCCTCCGCGGAGACCTTCACCTACGCGACCATCCAGCGCGGCGGCGTCGCGAACCCCGTGCGCATCGGGCTCGTGGGCCTGTCCTGGCCGCAGGACCGCGGGCAGGGCTTCCCGCTGGTCGCCGGCCGTCCGCTCGGCGAGGCCCACCGCGAGCTCATCGTCGACCGCACGCTCGGGCTGCACCTGGGCGACCGGGTGCCCCTCGGGGACGACGTCTACGAGGTGGTCGGCGTCACGGCGGGCTTCGTGTCCTCGGGCGGCGACGCGCTCGCGTTCGTCACCGACCGCGACGCCGACGCGATCCTCGGGTGGATGGCGCCCGAGTCCCTCCGCCTCGCCGGCGGCGCGCGCGGCGAGGTGCTCCCGAGCGCGGTGGTCGTGAAGCTGCTCCCGGGCGTGCGCCCCGAGGACGTGCAGGCCCGCCTCTCCGGCTGGTCGGACGTGACCGTGTGGACCGGCGAGGAGCAGCGCCAGCTCCTGCTGCACGGCGTCATCGACAAGGCGCGCAAGCAGATCGGCCTCTTCCGGGTGCTGCTCTCGGTCGTGTCCGCGATCATCGTCGCGCTGATCCTCTACAACATGACCGTGGCCAAGAGCCACGAGATCGCGCTCCTGAAGCTCCTCGGCGGCCGCACCCGCGTCATCGTGGGGATGATCCTCCAGCAGGCGCTCCTGCTCGGGGCGATCGGCTACGGCATGGCCGTCGCCATCGGCAGCGTGGCCTTCCAGCACTTCCCGCGCCGCGTGGTCGTCACGCCCACCGAGCTCGCCGGCCTCGCGGCGCTGGTGGTCCTCATCAGCGTGGTGGCGAGCGTCGCGGGCATCGTGCGCGCGCTCCGCGTCCCGCCCACCCTCGTACTGGCGAGCTGAATCATGGCCGACACCGTCATCCGCGCCGAAGCGCTCCGGAAGGTCTACGGCACCGGTGAGAACGAGCTCGTCGCCCTCCGCGACGTGTCGATCACCACGGGGCGCGGCGAGGTCGCGGCGCTCCTCGGGCCGAGCGGCTCCGGGAAGTCCACGCTGCTCACCGCGCTCGGGCTCCTGAACCTCCCCGACAAGGGCCGCATCTGGCTCGCCGACCGGCCGGTCGTCGCCGATGGCGCCGCGCTCGTCGACCTCGCGGCCGTGCGACGCTCGTCCATCGGCTTCGTGTTCCAGAAGGCGAACCTGATCCCGTTCTTGACCGCCCGCGAGAACGTCCTGCTCGCGCTGCAGCTCGACGGACAGGTGGGGAGGGAGGCCGACGCGCGGGCGCGGGAGCTGCTCGCGTACCTCGGCCTCGCCGAGCGCGCGGACCACCACCCCGAGCAGCTCTCGGGCGGCCAGCAGCAGCGCGTGGCCATCGCGCGGGCCCTCGCCAACCGCCCGCCGCTGATCCTCGCAGACGAGCCCACCGCCGCGCTCGACAGCCACCGCGGCCGCGACGTGATGGAGCTCTTCAAGCGCATCGCCCACGAGCAGGGCGCGGCGGTCGTGGTCGTGACGCACGACCATCGCACCCTCGACGTGTTCGATACGATCCACGAGATGGAGGACGGCGTGCTCACGCGCCGGCCCGCCCCCACCGCCCACGCCCAGGAGGCGTCCCCATGACCGCCCGCCAGCCCACCGAGGAGCGCCGTCGGCAGATCGCCGACGCCGCGCTGAAGGTCATCGCCGAGCACGGGCTCGGCCGGTTCACCACGCAGGCCATCGCCGCCGAGGTCGGCATCACCGACGGCACGCTCTTCCGGCACTTCGCGAGCAAGGAAGAAATCGTGCTCGCGGCGCTGGACCGCGTCGAGGAGCGCCTCTTCGAGGGCTTCCCGCCCGAGGACCCCGACCCGCTCGTGCGGCTGGAGCGCTTCTTCCGCTTCCGCGCGGCGCTCGTCGGGGCGAGCCCGGTGATCGCGCGCCTCGCCTTCTCCGAGGAGCTCCCCCACGCGGCCGGCCCGCGCGGGGCCGAGCAGGTGCGACGCTGGAAGGACCGGTCCCTCGACTTCGTCGTGGCCTGCCTCGAGGAGGCGGCCGCGCAGGGCCGCGTCCCGAAGGGCCTGCCGGTGCGCGAGGTCGGCGTGATGATCCTCGGCTCGCTCATCGCGCTCGTGAAGTTCGGCGAGCTCACCGCGGGCACGGCCACGGTGGACCGCGCGTGGTCCGCCGTCCTCCGGCTGGTGGGGAGGTAGGCGATGACCGCTCTCGTCGCGGCCGTGTGGTCGCTCTGGCTAGCAAGTGCTTACGCCGGAAACGGACCGGAGGGGGCGGCGCTGACCCTCGCGGAGGCGCTCGGGCTCGCGGAGGGCCGAAGCCCCGCCATCGCGGTCGAGGACGCCGAGCTCGCCGCCGCGCGCCGCCGGTCCGCCGCGGCCGCCGGGCGACTCGGCCCCCGCGCGGAGCTCACGGCGGGGTACACCCGCCAGAGCTACGTCGAGCCCGCCACGTTGGAGCTCGCGCTGGACATCCCCGGCGTCGAGGTCGACCCCATCGAGCTCGGGGAGGCCGTCGAGGATCGGTGGTCGTTCCGGGTGACGATCGAGCAGCCCGTCCTCGGGGGCGGGGCGATCGCGGCGTGGCGCGCGGACCGGGCGACGGTGACGGCGCGCGCGGCCCAGCGCGACGGCGCCGTCCAGGACCTCCGGCTCGTGGTCACCGAGCGCTGGCTCGCGCTGGACGCCGCCGAGGAGGCCGTGGCGCTCGCCGAGGCGACCCACGCCGCGGTGGCCGCGCACCTCGCCGCGGTCGAGGTCCACGCGCGCGTGGGCAGCGCCACGACCGCGGAGGTCGCCGAGGCGCGGGCGGCGCTCGCGGAGGCGGACGGTGGGCGTGTCGCCGCGGACGGGCAGCGCGCCGCGGCGCGGATCGCGCTCGCGAGCGCGGTGGGCCTCCCCCTGGACACGCCCGTCGAGGCCACGGGCGACGTCCCGGGCTTCGACGCCCCCGCGGCAGACGGCGCCGGTGGGAGGAGCCCCGCGGAGGCCGCCGCCGCCGGTGCCGCCC
>CAYWGD010000066.1:0-42299 GCA_964457335.1 uncultured Enterobacteriaceae bacterium
CCCCCCCCCCCCCCCCCCCCCCCCCCCCCCCCCCCCCCCCCCCCCCCCCCAAGATCCCGATCGCTCATCCAGACGTCCAGACCAACCAGCGCAAGTAGTTGGAATAACGCTGGTGGTAGTACTTGAGCTTCAGCACGTCCTTCTGGACGTGCGCGAGCAGCTTCGTGCTCTTCGCGAGCTCGGCGAGCCGGGCCTCGACCGCCCCGAGCCGCTTCTTCACCTCGGCCTCGGACACCCCGTCGAGCCCGGCGTCGAACGCGGCGTCGACCGCTTCGAGCGGGTCGGCGCGATCGAGGTCGAGGCGGTCGTACTCCGCGCACGCGAGGTCGAAGGCCTGCCGGAGCCACGCGATGCGGTCGAAACGCAGCACGTTGTTGCCCGACTGGTCGAAGAACGGCGAGGACGGGTTCTGCGTCAGCTTCTCGTGGAGGATCCACGGCACGACCTGCCGCACGTCCTGGAGCGTCACCTCGGGCTCGCCACGGAACCACGCCATCGTCTTGGCGAAGCCGAGGAGCGTCATGAGCCCGCGCACGGAGAGCCCGTTCTCGGTCTGCGAGCAGAGCGCCTTCACCTTGTCGCGGCCGCAGTCGCCCGCGCACACGATGCTCAGCGTGCGCCCGGCGAGGCGGATCGTGTCCTTCGTCTTGTACTCGAGGTCGCGGGCGGCGAGGTCGCAGAAGTCGAACTGCGCGGCGAAGAACTCGATGCGGCGGCGCACGGGCCGGGGGAGCGGCACCTTCAGCGTCTGCCGGTACACCTCGTCGAGCTCGGCCGGCGAGAAGACGATCTCGGGCGGCACGATCTCCTCGGGCCTGACCCGCTCCTCCACGCGCGTGAGCAGCTCCCCGAGGAAGCGCGGGTTGAAGTCGAGCGCCTTCACGACGATGTCGATGCGGTCCTTGAGCGCCTCGATGACCTGGTAGGTGCCGCCGCCCATGTCGTCGTTCGCGGTGAGGAACCAGGCGCTCTCGGGGCTCTCCATCGTCTGGTCGAGGATCTCGGCGTAGCCGTCGGCGAGCAGCGTCAGCAGCGCGGACTGGGTGCGCGTCGGGATGCGGTTGTACTCATCCACGATCTTGACGCGCATCGAGAGCCACTTGCGCCACGCGATGCGGATGTCCTCGGAGCGCCCGGCCGCCATCAGGTCCTTCGGGAGCGGGTTCCCGAGGAGGTCGGCCACGGTCATCTGCGGCTGGCCGTGCTGGATCGCCCGGCGCAGCTCCTGCAGCGGGTAGCCGGCGAGGAGCCCCATGAGCACCGCGCTGGCGGTCTTCCCGCGGCCCGGCCCGCCGATGAACAGGCAGCGCTTGCGGCTCGCGAAGGTGAGCAGCGGCAGGAGCACGAACGACGAGTAGGACTGCGCCGTCGGGAGCCGGACCTCGGTGCCCGCGCCCGCAAACGTGTAGGTGGGCGGCGGCGCGTCGTTGAACTCGAGGTCGTAGTAGGGGGTGATGATCGCGTGGTTGACGATCCAGAAGTAGGCCTGCCGCAGCTTCTCGTCGAGCGCGGCGCTCGTGGGGACGGCGTCGGCGCGCGTCGCGGGCCCGGCGTAGAGGTCGGCCACGTCGAAGGGGCGCGGCCCGGTGACACCGGCGCCGGGCAACGTGGGGGACTGGCTGACCTGCCGGAAGTCGTGGGGGGAGCGCGGGGGCACGGCGCGAGGGTATCGCGGCGCGGCGTGCTACTCGACCTCGGCGACGGCCTTCGGCTGGGCGAGGACGGCGAGGCCGGCGGGGAGCGCCGCGGCGAGGTCGCAGCCGGTGTCGGCGGGGGCGGCCTCCGCGGCGTGCACGAGCGCGCCGGCGTCGTAGCCCTGCTTCGCGTAGCCCCACACGAGCTCGGCGTCGGCGAGGAAGCGCGCGTCCGCGCGGTCCACGGTGCATCCGCGCGCGGCGTGCACGAGCTCGGTGGCGCGCGCGACGCTGGTGGGGACGGCGTGGACGGCCGCGTAGGTCTCCTCGGTCGCGTGCCAGAAGGTGGTGGCGTTGTAGGTCGTCACCGCGCGCGCGAGGGCCGCCTTGGCGGTGCCGTTGGCGTTCGTCGCGGCGACGCCCAGGCCCGCGTACAACGAGGCCGAGAAGATCGACGTGCTGAGCAGCGCGGGGCTCGCGGCGACCGCGACCACGACGGTGCCGACCTCCCAGGCGCGCGCGCGCCGGTACGCGCGGAGGTCGGGCTGCGTCTCCGGCACCTCGCCCAGCACGTAGGTCACGTCGCGGAGGCGGTAGACGTTTCCGTCCTCGTCCACGAAGCGCCCCATCTTGAACTTGCCGCGGCTGCACGCGAGCGGGACGAGCTTCTCGGGGCGCTCGCCGCGCTCCACGCGGTCGCGGACCTCCCGGGTCGCCAGGGCCTTCTCGGCGGGGCGGAGCTGGCTCCAGTCGAAGGTGGCGCACAGGGCGACGGGCATTTCGGCAGGCAGGGCGTCGAGCGGCATGGGCGCACGATAGCGCAGGTTCCGGGCGCCTGCTCGGCTTCCGTCGTCAGCGCACGATCTGCCCGACCCGCACCTCGACGGAGTCCTTGTGCGCGAGCCGCCCGTCCTGTTCGGCCACGTGTTGCACGTAGGGGAGCGCCTCCCCGAGGAAGCGCTCGCCGTGCGCGCGGAAGTTGTCGGGGTCGCCGGTGCAGAGCACGCGGAGGGTGCCGGCGCCCTCTTCTTGGGGCGGGGGGGCTTGGGAGCGTGCGCCGGGCGGGCGGCCCGTGCGCCCCGGGTCCGGCGTCGCGAACCCGGGGTGCCGCGGGGTCGCGAACCCGGGGTGCCGCTCCAGCCAGTCCACCAGCCGCTCGGCGACGAACGGCGCGGGGTCGAGCAGCGTCACGTCCGGCCCGAGCGCCTCCTCGAACGCCGCGCGCAGGAGCGGGTAGTGCGTGCAGCCGAGCACGACGGTGTCGACGTCCCCGAGGGTGTCGACGTAGCGGCGCACCGCGAGGCGGGCGATGTCGGTGTCGGCCCAGCCCTCCTCGACGATCGGGGCGAGGAGCGGCGCCGCGCGCTGGGTGACGCGCTGCGGGCCGAGCTTGGCGATCTCGGTCGCGAACGTGCCCGAGGACACCGTGCGGGCCGTGCCGAGCACGCCGATGTGGCCGCGGCTGCGCGCGACGGCGGCCTCCGCGGCGGGGATCGTGACGCCGAGGATGCGGCGGTCGGGGCGGGCGCCGCCGGGGAGCGCGTCGGGGACGGCCGCCGGGCCGGGGGAGACGTAGCGCCGCTGCAGGTGCCGCAGGCCCACGCAGGAGACCGTGTGGCACGCGACCACGACGAGCGGGCAGCCCTCTTCGAAGAGCCGCTCGACGCACTGCTCCGCGAAGTCGAGGATCGTGTCGGCGTCGCGGCCGCCGTAGGGCGCGCGACCGGAGTCGCCGAGGTACACGAAGTCCTCGCCGGGGAGCGCGGCGCGGAGCGCGCGGAGCACGGTGAGGCCGCCGTAGCCGGAGTCGTAGACGCCGATCACGCGTCGAACTCCTCGCGGTGCCCGCGCGTCATGAGCGCCGCGAGCACCTCGCGGGCCTTTGCGCGGCCGCTCGCGAGCGCGCCGATGCCGGCGGTGATGGGGAGATCGGGCTCCCGACCGAGCAGCGCGGCGCAGAGCGCGGCGGCGGCGGGATCGGGCTCGCCGCGCGCGAGGGCGAGGCCGCGCACGTGGGCCGGGTGGTCGGGCAGCGCCGAGGCCGCCACGAGCTCGCCGACGCCGGCGAGGCCCGCGAACGTCCGGGGATCGCCGCCGCCCTTGGCGGAGAGCCGGGCGCCTTCGGCCACGCCCCGGCTCACGAGCAGGGCCTGGACGCCCACGCCGAGGCCGAGCCCGCGCGCGACGCCCAGCGCCATGCCGAGCACCTCGACCAGCGCGCCCGCGAGCTCGACGCCGGGCAGATCCTCGCTGCCGTAGATGCGGCACGCGGGGGAGTGGAGCGCGGTCCGCGCGAGGCGCACCACCTCGACGAAGGGGGAGGCGACCACGGCGGCGCAGGGGCTCTGCCGCCGCACCTCGCCCGGCAGGATCGGGCCGGCGAGCGCGCCAACGCGCAGGCACGCGCTCTCCTCGGTCAGGATCTCGGAGAGGCGCCGGCCGGTCTCGGGCTCGAGCCCGCGCGTCGCGACCACCACGCGCGCGGCGGGGCCCGGCGCGAGCGCGCGCACGCCCTCGCGGAAGCGGTCCGGCGGCATCGCGAGCAGGAGCAGGTCGACGTCCCGGGCGAGACCGTCGAGATCCGCGCGCTCCGCGAACCCCTCGGGGGCGCGGCCACCCACGATCACCTCGTTGCCCGCGACCCGCGCGAGCCGCGCGAGCGCGTCCACCGTGTCGCCGGAGCCGACGATGCCCACCTTCATGACGCGCTCACCGGGTTGGGGGAAGGGCGCGGGCCCATCCGGGCGATCTACCGCCTCGGGCGCACGCGGGCACGTCGGCGGACGCCGACCGCGCACGTGTGGGGGCCGTCGGTGGGAGGACGGTCACGCCCGGATCCAATCCAGCCGGTTGCGGTAGTACAACACGAGCTCGCCGTCCATCTTGATCGTCCCGTTGACGGCCTCGATGGCGCGCTTCTTGTGGAAGCTCCCGAAGCGCACGAGCGCCTCCTCCAACACGCCCTCCGCGGTCGTGGGGCCCACGCGCTTGAGGTGGGAGACCGCGCGCCCCGCGCGCTCGATGTTGGCGAGCACCGCCCCGCGATCGACGATGCGCGCGCCGGGGTGCAGCCGCACGAGGCGCCACGTGTCGAGGCCCTGGTGGCGCGCCCGCAGCGCCTCCCAGGCCGCCCACGCCGCGAGGTGGGTCGGCTGGACCACGAAGTCCCGGTGGTACGCCTCCGAGAGCCGCTCCGCGACGCGCTCCGTGTAGACGTGGTCGCGCTGCTCGTCCGCGACGACGCGCCCCTCCCGGTCGCACACGTAGCCCTTCCGATCCACGGGCTGGCCGTGGGGATCCAACGAACGCCCGTCGGCGTCCACCGGGTTGCCCGCGATGTCCATCGGCTGCCCGAACACGACGTGGACCGCGGCGTCCAACCGCATGATCCGGCGGACGAACGACGCGACGGTGCGTGAGTCGCTGAACTCGTCGTCCATGATGATGTACCGCTGCTTGCCCTCCTCCGCGAGGGAGTCGGCGATGAGCGTCTCCGCCTCCAGAACGAGGCCGATGGAGAGCGTGCAGGGCACGACGAACACGTCCGGGTCCCGACGACCCTCCGCGAGGTTCTCCTGCCAGGCCGCGAGGCCCGTGCCCAAGAGGCCCTTCTTGAGGTGCCGCTCGAGCCGCCCGGAGCGCGACCGGGTGCCACCCGGGAAGAACAACGAGTGACACCCGCGGCGCAGGATCTCGATCGAGTAGTCCTTGAGCGTGTCCTTGTAGAGGCGGTTCCGCTTGCGCCGGTCGACCGTGTAGGCGCCCAGGCGTTGCATGAAGAACGCCATCACCGGGTTGGAGAACAGGTTGAGCCCCGCGCCGTACGCGAACGGCGGCAGGCCGGCGGCGTAGAGCGAGTACCCGAGGAGCGGGCTGTCGAGGTTGGAGACGTGGGTGGGCGCGAGGATCAGCGTGGCGCGCTCGGAGAGCCGCCGGATCTGGTCGATGGGCCCGGCGAGGTTGATGCGCGACGCCGGGTCGAACTCCCCGAACACGAGGTCGCGCCCCCGCGAGGCCGACAACAGCCGCGTGAGCGCGCCGGGCATGATGCGGGTGGCGAAGCGGTAGGTGCGCGGCGAGAAGGGGTTGTGGATCTCGCGGCCGTAGATCTCCACGAGCGCGTCGAGCGCGGCGTCCATGTCGGCGCGGCGCATGTCGCGCAGCGTGTTCGCGGCGGCCTCGACGGCGGCCACGTACACCTCGTCGCCGCCGTCGGACTCGAGCCGCTTCCGCTCGTGGAACACGGTGTCGGCGAGGAGGTCGGCCACCGCCGCGTCGGGCACCGGGGCGAGCCGCCGCCGGGCGCGCGCGACGAGCGCGGACGCGATCACGTCGTCCGAGGGGGAGTCGAAGAGGGCGGACCGCGGGCTGGACATCGCTCCAGGCTAACCCAGGGTGGCCGCCGGAGGTTGCGCGCGCGGGTGGGGCAGAGGCGCCCCGACGTCCCACGCAGAACGACCCACGATCCCCACCGCGTCGAGTCGTTCCGCGTACTTCCGCGTGGCACCGCCCTTGCTATACTGGACGGTGGAGCCCCCTTCGATGCGACGCGCTCTCCCCACCCTGCTGCTCTGCGCCGGCTGCGGCGACTTCGGGCTCGTGATCGCGGGGAGCGGCGAGGGCGACGCGCTCGTGGCCGTGGAGCCCCAGGGCCAGATCCGCTTCGACCGCGCGAGCCCGTCGGGCCGGTCGCAGGCGGAGGAGGTGCTGATCGTCTCCGCGGGGGACGCGCCGGTCTACGTGGCCGACGTGTGGGTGGAGAGCAGCACGGCGAACGTGTTCTTCACCAACGACGACCTGCCGTTCCCCAAGAACATGATGCCGGGCGAGGACCTCCCCGTCACCGTGCGGTTCGCCCCGGTGTCGGCGGGCACGTTCCACGGCACGCTCGTGGTCGAGTCCGGCCTCGAAGGCGCGTTGCTCGAGCGGCAGCTCGTGGGCGAGGGGTGCAGCGACCCCGACCACGACGGGAGCTGCTGAGCACGCGCGTGTGCAGCCGGAGCGCCGACGCGCGGGCGCCCGCCCGATCGGGGGCCTTGCGGGTGGGCCGTCCCGTGTGAACGTCGTGTTAGATGGATGGGATGTCTGGCATTCGGGTTCGTGTCATGATCGCGCGCCGCGATCCGGAATTCTCGGCGGCGGACGATGACACGTTCGGCAAGGGCCTCTTGGAGCGCGTGCTGAAGGCCGCGGGGCGGGGGCCGCTGCCGCCCGCCGTGCTGCTGCTCGGCGAGGACGTGCGGATCGTGTACGCGGGCCCGCTGCTCGCCGCGGCCAAGGATCGCCACCGGGTGCTGGCCTCGCTGGCCGGCCAGCCCGGCGTCGAGGCCGTGGCGGTGCTGGGGCGCTTCACGCAGCGCCAGAAGGGCACGGAGCCGCGTCCGCTCGCGGGCGTGTTCGTCGAGTGGGCGGACGGCCGCTGGTGGGCCTCCTGGCGGCCCGTCGAGGTCTCCGGGCGCCTGATCCCGACCGACGAGGACGAGGTGTTGCGCGCCATCGACGGCCGCAGCCGCCCCGGCGGCCTGGGCGGCTGGTTCCAGCGCGCCCGCTTCGAGGGGCTCCGCGCCGAGCTCACGCCCATCCCGCCCGAGCCCGTGGTGGACGAGACCGTCAACTGACGCGCCGGGGCGCGCGGATCACCCCGGCAGCGCGAACAACGCGCCCTCGCGCGCCCAGGCCCACACCGCGTCGCCGACGCGGGCCGCGCCGTCCGCGGGCACGGGCCAGACCTGGTCGCCTACCTGGACGGCGCTCTCGTCGTCGTCGCCCAGGATGGTGACCCCCTCGGGGCAGGGCATCGGCGCGGGCTTCCACGCCGCGCGCTGGTGGGACCGGCCGCGCGCGGCGCCGTCGAGCCCGAAGCGGCCGACCTCGCCGTCGAGCGTGGCCACGACGAGCGTGTCCCCGTCGAGGCGGGCGGCGTCGACCGCGTCCTCCTCGCCGCAGAGCCCGTGCTCGAAGGTCGCGCCCCCGATCACGCGCACCTGCTGGTCGTCCACGTGCACGGTGCGCGCGCCGTCGGTCGCGCACACGCCGCCCCGGAGGTCGCCGCGCACACGCGCGCCGGCGCCGAGGTCCCAGACGGCGCCGCCCGGCCCCGCGAGCACCGTGCCCGCCGCGGCCGGCGCCGCCCCGGCGAAGCCGTCGAGGCGGACGGTGCCGGCCTCGTCCACGAGCACGCCCCGATCGAGGTCCCAGAGCACGGGCCCCGGGGCGAAGCCCACGGGCGCGAGCGAGCCGTCCCACGTCCGGCGGACCTTGCCCGTCTCGAGCTCGATCCACACGACGCCCTCGGCCGACGCGGCGAGCACCGTCGTGCCGTCGGGCGAAAAGCGCGCCGACTCGGCGTCGACCGGGCGCCCGACCTTCATCGCGAGCCCGCGCGGCGCCGCGACCCAGGTGTCGCCGCTCCCGCGCACGAGCACGGCGCCCTCGGGGCCACACGCGATCCCCTCGGTGCCGCTCGCGCGCCCGATCGCCGACACGCGGGCGCCGAGGCGGAAGATCACGTCGAGGTCGACCCAGCACGCGCCCACGCCGGTGGCCCAGGGGCGGATCCACCGCGTGCGGAGCGCCCCGTCCGGCAGCGGCAGCGCGCGCCCGTCGGTCAGCCGCAGGAGCCGGTGCTCCGGCACCTCCACGAACAGGCCGAGCTCCTGGCCGGGCCGCGTCGCGACCGGCTCGGCCTCGTCGTCGAGGAGGAGCTCCTCGACGCGCGCGGTCACCGGGTCGACGCGCACGAAGCCGGCCGACAGCGCCAGGGTCCACCGCCGGGGCCCGGCGCACACGTCCTCGCACAGGTCGGGGAGCTCGACCACGTCGACGTGATCGTCGCGGAGCAGGAACAGGCGGTCGCGCAGCGTCCAACCGACGCGCGTGCCGTCGGCCCCGATCCAGTCGGGGACGCCGGGCGCGAGGAGCCGGGGGAGGGGACCTTGGCCGAGGGAGAGGCGCATGGCGCGGCGCTTAACCGCCGACCCGCGGGTGCCGCTCGGAGCGCGGGCCCGACCGAGGGCTCGCCGCGCGCTACTCCAGGACGGCCGCGATCGGCGCCCCGTCCGTCCACGCCCCGGGGTCGACGTCGGCGAGCGCGAGGACGGTCGCGCCGACGTTCCCGCTGGTGAGCGGGGTGCCGGCGTCCGTGGGCGCGCCGCTCGCGAGGTCGACGGGCCGCCCGAGGAAGCTCTCGTCGTAGCCACCGAGGGTCTGCCCGCCGCGCACCCCCGCCCCGATGAACAGGGCGGAGGTGTACGTCCAGTGGTCCTTCCCGGCGAAACCGTTGAGCTTCGGGTGGCGGCCCATCTCCGAGAGGACGACCACGGTGGTGTCGTCGAGGAGCACCCCGCCCTCCGGCGCGGGGCGCGTGGCGAGAGCGTCCAGGATGTCGAGGAGATCGGCGAAGAGGAGCTCGAAGCACGGGGACTGCACCGCGTTGTCCCCGTGGGAGTCCCAGCCCACGCCGTTGTAGCCGTCGTGCTGGAGGATGGCGGTGCGCGTCATCCCGAGCTCGAACGCGGTGAGGATGGTCTCCGCCTGGTCCGCCACGCCGCCCGAGCCGCCGAACGCGAGCTCGTCCGCCCGCGCGCGCACCGCCCCTACCCGCGCGAGGTTCTCCGCGTAGGCGAGGTCGAACCCCCCCGACGTGCGCCGGGCCGCCCCCAGCGCGGCGGCGCGCGCCGCGAGCCAGGCGTCGACGCGATCGCCGGCGGCGCGTGGGAGCCCTCCGTCCGGGAGCGCCGTCCCGTCGAGGAGCCCGGCGAACTGGTCGGCGCCCCCCAGCCGCACGACGTAGCGGCCGAGCCGGGTGGTGTACGTGGGCCCGCTCGCGACGAGGAACGGCATCGCGAGCGCGCCGCCGCCCGACGCGATCACCGTGCCCCAGTCCTCCCCGCCGGTCCCCACGCCGGTGAGGAGCAGCTGGCGCGCCTTGTCGTGCGCGATCGAGCGCACCTCGAAGCCGTGCAAGAGCGCCGTCCGCGCGCCCCACGCCTCGAAGAACGCGCGCACGGACGGACGGTCCTCGCCGTCGGCGAACACGATGCCCTCGACCTCGGCCTCCTCGCTGCGCTCCGGGGAGTCGATCGCGGGGTTGTGGAACATCGGCGAGAGCGCCACCGTCGTGTCCCACCCGCCGGAGGCGTAGACGAAGAGGAAGCGCCGCGTGCTCCCGGCGGCGCGGGCGGGGCGGGGGAGCAGCAACCCGGCGAGCCCGAGCTGGAGGAGGTGGCGGCGGGCGAGCATCCTCACCTCGTCACGAAGAGGGGGTCGCGGAGGATCGCGGAGAGGACCGCCTGCCAGGCGGCCTCGGCGCCGGACTCCGCCTCCACGTCCGTCCAGAGCGCCGCGAGGCCGTCGAGCCACTCCGCGTCGGCGCGCGCGCCGAGGAGCTGCCAGTGCGCGGTGGAGAGCGCGGCGGCGAAGGCGGGATCGTCGGGTCGCGTCGCGAGGTCCACCCCGGGGAGCCAGGAGAGCTCGCCCAGCCGCGCGGTGGCGCTCGCCGCGCCGCCCTCGGCGAGGCGCTGGGTGACCATCACCCAGGTGAACGTGGGCTCGCGCATGGGGCGGAGCGCGGTCAGGCCGTCCACGCCCCCCGCCATGACGCGGTAGCCGTACACGTCGTTGTCCAGCTGCGGGTAGTCGTTCGCCGTCCACGCGAACCCCGTCAGGTCCTCCACCACCCGGGCGAGCTGATCCGGGCTCAGCGCCCGGACGACCACCTCCCGGTCCACGACGGCGCCCGCGTCCGCGTCGAAGCCGCCCGCGCGGTAGGCCGCGGTGTCGGTCACCGCGCGGACGGCGGCCCGGAAGCTCGAGCCCTCCGCCGCGTACGCGCTCCGCACCGACTGCAGCGTGTCGAAGTCGTCGATCGTCGCGTCGCGGCGCCAGAGGAGCTCGGCGGCCGTCTGCGCCGCGCACGCCGCGAAGCGGGGGTCGCGGGCGAGCGCCGCGCCCATCCCGCCCAGGCCGTGCACCGGCTCGCCGAACCACGCGGGCTCCACGCCGAGGGACTCCTCGGCGAGCGGCTCGCGCTCGGGGTGGTAGTTCGAGAGCTCGAGCGGGTCGTACATGTCGAAGGGCCAGAAGCCGAACAGCGCGGCCGCGATGGGGTCGAGCGAGGCGTGGCACGCGACGCACGTGGGCTCCTCGCGGGTGGCGAGCGCGGTGCCCTCCGTGTCCAAGAGCGAGGGGCCCGCGGAGAAGGTGACCGGGCGGAGCAGGTAGTCCTCGCACAGGAGGATGCGGCTGATCGCGGCGGCGCGGCCCCGGTTGAAGTTGAACGGCGCGGTCACGTACCGCCACCAGAGCCCGTTGCTCACGAGCACGCCCGCGGCGGGGCGGCCGTCGGTCCACCGCACCTCCTGCCAGCCCGTCGCACCCTCCGGGTAGTCGACCGGCCAGATGGCGCCGAGGCGCTCGTCGGCCATCGTCCAGTCGGCGGTCACCACCTCCTCGAACGGGCGATCGGTCACGACGATGCGCGCCACGAGGCGGAGCGGCTCCTCGGCCACCGCGCGGTCGAACGCCCAGGACGCCTCGGCCGGCAGGCCGAAGTCCTCCACGCCGAGCGGCATCGTCTCGACGCGCGTGTGCCAGCGCTCCGCGAGGAGCTGGACGAGGCGCTCCTCGAAGAGGGGGTCGCCCATCCAGGCGTCACGGTACGCGGCGAGCCGCGCGGGGTCGGCCTCCACATCCTCGAGCGCCTCGGGCTCGGGGAGGGCGCCGCGCAGATCGAGGGACAGGCGCCGCGCGAGGCGCGGCGGGTCCAGGGCGACGAGCCCGGCGTAGGGGTCGGGCGCGGCGGCGACCGGAGCCGGCGCGGGAGGCGCGCACGCGAGGAGGAGGATCACGGCGCCGCGTCCAGCAGCGCGCGCATCGCAGTCGTGGCGTCGAAACACACCTCGCCGAGCGCCGCGCCGTCCACGGACGCCGCGCCGCAGCTCGCGCAGGCCGCGCCGAAGTCGACGGTGTACCAGAAGCCCGCGTCGTCGCGCACGCGGACGGTCCCGGAGAGGAGGCCGAGGCACGCGGCGTCGTCCGTGGCCGCCTGCTCGAACCAGACCGTCGAGCTCCCCACCTGAGCGCCGCCCTGCAGCACCACCCGCGTGGCGTCGCCGGTCGTGCCCTCCATCGCGAGGCCGGTCGAGGCCCCGGCGGCGAGCCAGCCCGTCGCGGTGGAGTGCGCGAAGCTCCCGTCCAGCCACGTGGACCAGCCAGCCTCGGCCGGCTCGTAGCCGAAGTAGCCGCCCACCTCGAACACCGCGCCGTCCGGCTCGAGGATGCGGAAGGAGGCCACGTGCATCTCGAAGCCGCCCGTGGCCTCCTCCTCGAGCAGCGCGGCGATGCCGTAGTAGGAGTAGCCGTTCGCCTCGCAGGGGGCGTCGTCGACGAGCAGCTGGTGGCCGTCTCCGGGGCAGGCCGAGTTGCCGTGGTCGTAGGCGTCCACGTAGCGGAGGTAGGGGGTCCACGGCTCGGGGATCCCGGCCGCGAGCGCCTCCCCGAGCGCCGCCTCCACGTCCGCCGCGGTCCAGGTGGGCCGCGGCGACACCACCGCGCCCGTGTCGCTCGTCCCGCTGTCGGACGCGTCCGGGGGATGGGCGTCCGGGGCACAGGCGAGGAGGAGGAGCACGGCCGTCATCATCGTCCCGTCGGCGTCGAGACGCCAACCCGCGCCGGCGGGGCGGACGCCTGGACGAGCGGGAGGATCCCGGCCGCGAGCACCTCCGCCGCGCGCTCGGACCCGGGCGCCGCGAAGTGGGTGGCATCCCCCCAGTAGCGATCGTCCGCGGGCACGGCGGCGCGCACGTCGATCACCGGGAGCCCCCGCGCGGCCGCGACGTCGCGGACCACGTCGTTCCAGGCCTCGAACGCCTCGATGGTGGACTCGGGCGCCAACCCGAGCAGCGGCGCCATCTCCCCCGCGGCCCGCCGGGCGGCCTCGCCGGCCGTGCCGGCCGCGGGGCGCAACGCGTGGGTCGCGAGCACCGGGGTGGCGCCGATGCGCGTGACGGTGTCGAGGAGCCCCTCGAGGCTCGTGCGGAGGCGACCGCGCTCCCGCTCCGTGAGGGCGCGGCTCGGCAGGGCCCCGCTCGTGTAGCCTCGGGATGTCGCCACGCGCTCCAACACGCGGAAGGAGGCGAGGCCCAGCCGGGAGGCGAGGGGGACGCCGCCCGGCGGCCCGGTCCCGCTCTCGGAGAGCGCGAAGCGCAGGTCGTTCGCGCCCGCGTAGACCACCACGAGATCGGGCGACACGCTCGGCCCGAGCCGGCGCAGATCGTCGGCGCTCCCCGGCATGGCCTCGCCGGGGACGCCCGCGTTGAGCACCTCCACGACCCGGTCCGTCAGCGCCGCCGCGAGCCGCGCCTGGAGGCGGGCCGGCCAGGTGGAGGCGTCGTCGCGGGCGTAGATGTCGAAGGTGGTCGAGCCCCCGGCGCACCAGATCCGGAGCGATCCCGGGGGCTTCGGGTCCTCGAGCTCGGGGCCGCGGAAGCCGAGCGTGTTGACGGAGACCGCGTACCAGGCGCCCGGCAGGCGCGCGCCCGGCGCGAGGCGCAGCCGCCCGCCCGGGTCCCGGACGTAGAGGCCGCGGGGCTGCCCGTCCGACCACGTCGCGCCGTACACCACGCGCTCGCCGAGGCGCGCGGCGCCCTCGAGCAGCGCCAGGAGCGCGCCCGCGACGAGGAGGCCGGCGAGGGGACGGGAGAGCCGCATCGCGACGCACGGTTCCAGCGCGCGGCGCGGGTGTCAAGGGCCGCGACGCGCCGCCTGGGCTCCCGGGGGGCCGGCCGCTGGAACCGCCGCCGACGCGCACCGGCACCGCGGCCTCCGCACCGGGCGCGCGTCTTCGCGCGACCGGGTGCCCTGATCCGGAGGGCGCACGGCACGAGAGGGCGCGCTGGTCAGTCCTCCGCGAGCGCCACGAGCCGCCCGTTTGCCAGGCCGACCACCAGGAGCCCGCCGACGAGCACCGGGTCGCCGGTGACGGGCGCGCCGAGCGGCACCTTCCAGACGACGCCGCCGTCGTAGGCGTCGATGCGGTAGAGGTTGCCGTCGCCGTTTCCGGCATAGACCTGGCCGCCCGCGACGAGGGGCTGCGCGCCGAACTCGCCGAAGCCCTCCGCGGCCCACGCGACCTCGCCCGTGGCGCGGTCGAGCGCGTAGACGTGGCCGTCCTTGTCGGGCACGTAGACGTGGTCGCCCACCGCGAGGGGCCCCGCCGGCTGGAACTCGGTCTGGCGCCGCCACGACTCGGCGCCTGCGCGGTCGAACGCCACGACGCCCCCGGGCTGGCCGGTGGTGGCGCTCACGGGCACGTACACGTGCTCGGCGTCGAGCGCGGGGCCCTCCACCGCGGGCGCGGGCAGCGAGCCCTGCCAGCGCACGCCGGTCCGGTCGGCCGCCAGGAGCGCGCCCTCGAGCGTCGCGACGTAGAGCGTGTCGCCGTCGCCCGCGGCGGCGCCGGCCGCGGAGAGCGCGATCTCGACGCCCCAGTCGGCGGTCGACGCGATGGTGCCGTGCTGGGTCACCCACGCGACGGACGTGGCGAGCTGCACGGGCACGCCCCGCACCGGCCCCGCCCCGGTGGTCGAGCGCAGCGTGGCGCCGTTGGTCGGGTCGAGGACCACGAGCTTGCCCGTGTCGGTGCCCACCACCGGCCCCTGGTCGGTCATCGCCACGCCGCCCGACGCGAGCGTGCCGATGCTCCAGAGCAGCTTCCCGGCGAGGTCGAAGCAGAACACGCGGCCCTCGGCGACGGCGTAGACGCGCTGCCCGTCGCTCGACACCGGCTCGGTGATCGGCCCCGGCAACATCTGGCTCCACTTCTCGACGGGCGAGCGGAGGAGCGGGGGCCCCGCGAACACGCCGGCACGCCAGGCGGACGGTGGCGGCGGGGCGGCCTCGACCTCCGGGGGCGGCGGCGGCGGCGGGGCCATGTCGGGCGCGACCCGCGCGGGCTCGTGGTACGCGCACGCGAAGAGCGCCAGGAGCGTCACTTCGTGTCCCCCCGGAAGCGGTAGCCCATGCCGCGCACGGTCAGGAAGTGCGCCGGGTCGTCCGGGTTGTCGAGCTTCTGGCGCAGCCGGGTGATGAAGTTGTCCACGGTGCGCTCCGTCCCGAAGTAGTTCTCGCCCCAGACGGCGTCGAGGATCATCTGCCGCGTCACGACGCGGCCCTCGCGGCCGACGAGGTACTGCAGGAGCTTCAGCTCCCGGACCGTCATCTCCACCGGCGCCCCGGCGCGCCGGACCTCGCCGGCCACGAAGTCGGCCTCGACGTCACCGAACACGAGGACCTTGGCGGGGCTCGGCGGCTTGCTGCGCCGCAGGAGCGCGCGGACGCGCGACAGGAGCTCCTGGAGGCCGAAGGGCTTCGTCACGTAGTCGTCGGCCCCGAGGTCGAGGCCGTGCACGCGGTCCATCTCCGTGCCCTTGGCGGAGAGGATCAGGATGGGGACGTTCGAGCCGCGGCGCCGGAGCTCGCGGCACACCTCGTACCCGCTCATGCTCGGGAGCATGATGTCGAGCACCACGAGATCGGGCTTCCAGTCCTGGGCGACCGAGAGGCCGGAGGCCCCGTCCATCGCCGTCTTCACCTGGAAGCCCTCGAGCCCGAGGTTGAGCTCGAGGCCCTTGAGGATGCTCGGGTCGTCTTCGATCAGCAGGATGCGGTCGGCCACGTGGGACAATGTACCGGATCCTCCCCGACCTTGCCCGGCCGGTGCGCGTTCCGGCGCGTCCCGGGCGTCGCGACCGGCGATCCGCCCGCTACGGGAAGTCCTCCTCGCGGAGCTCCCGGTGCACCGACACGGCCACGCGCGCCCCCTCGGCCGCCGCGACGATGGCGAGCTGCGTGCCCGAGGCGGCGTCGCCGCACGCCCAGAGCCGGGGCACGCCCGTGCGCCCGTGCGCGTCCACCTGCACGATGCCGTCGGCGTCGAGGCAGCAGCCGAGCGACGCGATCAGCGGCTCCGCGACCCGCTGCCCCGCGTGCACGAAGAGCGCCTTGCAGCGGCGCCGGTTCCCGTCCGTGAACACGATCCCCTCGAGGTCGGCGCCCCCTTCGAGCCGCAGGACCGGGGAGACGCGGACGTCCACGCCGTGCCGCACGAGCCGCGCGTCGCCCGGCGCGGGGTGCCCGTCGGTGATCAGCGCCACGTCCCGGCTCCAGGACAACAGCCCGAGCGCGGCCTCCGCGGCGGCTTCGTCGCCGCCGTACACGGCGACGGGCTGCCCACGCACCTCCCAGGCGTCGCAGTAGGGGCAGGTGATCACCGAGCGCCCCCAGAAGGGCTCCACGCCGGGGATGGTGGGAAGCCGGTCGCGGATGCCCGTGGCGAGGACGAGCGCGCGGGCCTCGTGGCGCGCGTGGCGCGTCCGCACCTCCCACCGGCTGCCGGGGGCGATCGCGGTCACCACGTCGTCGACCACGGCGACGCCGTAGGCCTCCACCTCGCGGCGCCCGAGCGCGCGGAGCTCGGCGGGCGCGGTGCCGTCGCGGGTCAGGAACCCGCTCACCGCCTCGACGCGCGCGTTGCGCGGCGCCCCCGCGTCCACGACGATCACGCGCCGGCAGGAGCGGCCCAGGAGGAGCGCGCACGAGAGCCCCGCGGGCCCTCCGCCGACGACGATCACGTCCAGCACCGCGCACCTCCGCGGAAAAGGTGGGGACCGCCGCGTCACGGAACGTCACAGGCGGAATTTCCGGTCCAGGTCGGGCGCCCCCGCCCGTTGCTGGGAGGTGTCACCCGAGGCCCCACCCATGCGCGCTCCGCTCCTCCTCCTCCTGGCCGCCTGCGCCGACGCCGACGGCACCGAGACGATCACCGAGGCGCCCCTCGCGGACGACGCGGCGTGCCTCGTCGAGGGCGACCGGCCGGCCGGCTGGTCGGACGCCACCCACTCGAACGACGCCGAGCCCGACTACGGAGGCGTGTTCGACCGCGCCGTCGTCCAGCGCGTCGACCTGCGCGTGTCCGCCGACGACTACACCGCGATGTACGAGGAGCTCGAGGCCATCACCGGGGTGGCCTTCGGGGCCGGTGGCGGCGGACCCGGCGGGGAGCCCCCGGACGGCGGCGCGCCCCCGGAGGGCGAGCCCCCGGAGGGAGGAGGGGGGCCCTCCACCGACCTCACCGACGGCGACCCGAGCTACGTCGAGGCCAACGTCAGCGCGGGCGGCGCCACCTGGTGCGGCGTCGGCCTGCGCTTCAAGGGGAACTCCTCGCTCCTCGGGGCGTGGTCGGCCGGCGTCGGGAAGCTCCCGTTCCGCCTCGACTTCGACCACTACGAGGACAGCCGGCCGGAGCTCGACGACCAGCGGTTCCACGGCTTCGCGGAGCTCTCCTTCGGCAACGCGAGCGGCGACGCCACCCTGATCCGCGACGTGCTCGCCTCGGAGATCCTCGAGGATCGCGGCGTCCCGTCCGCGCGCAACGCGTTCTGGCGCGTGTACCTCGACGCGGGGGAGGGCCCCGTGTACCTCGGCCTGTACACCGCCGCCGAGGACCCGTCCGACGCCTTCGCCGACCGCGTCTGGGGCGAGGACGACGGCAACCTCTACAAGCCCGACGGCGACTGCGCCGACCTCACCTGCTTCGACGCCGACACCTTCGAGAAGAAGTCCAACGAGGACGCTGCCGACTACACCGACATCGAGCGGCTCCTGGCGGCGGTCGCGGCCGACCGGGGCGACGCGGCCGCGTGGCGCGCCGGGCTCGAGGCGACCCTCGACGTCGACGGCTTTTTGCGCTGGCTCGCCGTCAACAGCGCCATCGAGAACTGGGACGCCTACGGCGCGATGGCCCACAACTACTACCTCTACGGCCTGTCCGCCGACGAGGGGCGCCTCGCGTGGATCCCCTGGGACCACAACCTCTCGCTCATGGACGGCCAGCGCGGCTCCGACGATCCGCTGCTGGCCGATGTGACCGACGAGTGGCCGCTGATCCGCCACGTGCTCGACGACCCGACCTACGCGGCCACCTACCAGGGCTACCTCGCGGACGCGCTCGAGGGGGCCTACGCGACCGGGACGTTCGAGGCCCGCGCCGAGGAGCTGCGCGTGCTGATCGAGCCCGCGCTCTTCGGCGAGGACGGCGAGGTCGAGGGCTACACCTTCCTCACCGGCGAGGACGACTGGGCCGACGCCTTCGACGGGCGCGACGGGCTCTACGCGCACGCCGACACGCGGCGGGCGGAGGTCGAGGAGGCGCTCGGGCGGTGACGGGACCGCCCCCGCCGCGTCAGGCGGACGCGGGCTGGGGTGGCGCGTGGACGTCCACGTCCTCGCGGCTCACGCCGGGGAAGGCGAGGATGAAGTCCATCCCGAGCACCCCGGCGGGCGTGCCGAAGCCGCGGTGGGGGATGCCCTCCTCGACCCGCACCGCCGCCTCGATCGCCGTCATGGCCGTGAGCGTGTAGCCCTCCGGGGTGGAGATGCGCGCGGCGGCGCGGCGGCCCTCCGCGTCGCTCACCTCGCCCCACACGACGGCGAAGCCCCGCGCCCGCTCCTCGGGGGTCGGCCCGGCGGGCCGGGCGTCGATCCAACGTTGGATCGCCTGCTTGACCACCTTCGCGCGCAGCACCGGCGCAACGAGGTTGCCGAGCTTCATAGCGGTGATCGCGGCGGGCGGGAACGCGGCGTACACCTCCACGTTGGGGATGCCGGTGGTGTAGTAGGCCGTCGACACGTCCCCCCAGGGGATGGTCACCGTGGGCCTCGGACCGCGCCCGAAGTCGACGGGGAGCGTGCGGTAGGCCGACGCGACCTGCTCGATGCGCCCGTCCTTGCGGACGGCCCCGCCCGCGTGGAGGTTCTCCGCGGCGGTGGTGGCCGTGCCGTGGGAGAGGCCGCCGCCGAGCCCCAGCGCGAGTCGCAGGTGGGTGGCGGTCGGCAGCCGGCTCTTCAGGTACGCCGCGAGGCAGTCCGTGGGCACGACGTCGAAGCCCACGCCGGGGAGGAGCAGCACGCCCGCCGCCTTCGCCTCCGCGTCCCGGGCGGCGAGCGCCTCGAAGACGCCGAGCTCGCCCGTCACGTCGAGGTAGTGCACCCCGGCGCGCAGGCAGGCGTCGACGAGCGGCTTCGCCGTGCGCGAGAACGGCCCGGCGATGTTGAGCAGCACCGTGACGTCGGACAGATCGGGCGCGTCCGCGGGGAACACCCGGGTCCGCAGGCCCGTGCGCGCCCCGAGCGCGGCGACCTTGGCCGCGTCGCGCCCCGCCACGATCGGCGAGAGGCCGCGCCGGAGCGCCTCCTCGACGACCAGCTCGCCGGTGTAGCCCGTGGCACCGTAGATCAGGAGCATTCTTCGTCCTCGGCGCGAAAGCTATTCCGTCGGGTTAGATCGCGGGCGCCATGCCTCGCTACGCGCGCGCCGACGGGCGCCTCGACATCAAGAGCCTGACCCTCTCCGAGCTCGAGGAGGAGATGGCCGGCCTCGGATCGGAGAAGTTCCGGGCGCTCCAGGTCTACAAGTGGCTCTGGCAGCGCGGCGCCCGCTCCTTCGACGAGATGACGAACATCGCGAAGTCCGCACGCGTGGGGCTCGACGAGCGCTTCTACATCTCCTGGCTCGAGTGCACCGGCGTGCTCGAGAGCAAGGACGGAACGACGAAATTCCTCTGGACCACCGAGGACGGGCAGAAGATCGAGAGCGTGCTCATCCCCGACGACGACCGGCTCACGCTCTGCGTGTCCTCGCAGGTCGGCTGCGCGATGGCGTGCACCTTCTGCCTCACGGGGGATCTCGGGCTCAAGCGGCACCTCCGCCCCTCGGAGATCGCCAACCAGCCGCTCCAGATCCGCGGCGGCCTCGCGCCGGACACCCGCATCACGAACGTCGTGATGATGGGCATGGGCGAGCCCCTCCACAACTACGACAACCTCGTGGCCGCGCTCCGCACCTACCTCGCGGAGGACGGCCTCGGCTTCTCCCACCGCCGCATCACCGTCTCCACGGTGGGCCTCGTGCCCGCGATGCAGAAGCTGACGGACGCGCTCCCGGTCAACCTCGCGGTGAGCCTCAACGCCTCCACGGAGGAGCAGCGGCGGCAGGTGATGCCGATCACCCGCAAGTACTCGATGGCCGAGCTGCTCGAGACCTGCCGCAAGCTCCCGATCATGAGCCACAAGCGCATCACGTTCGAGTACGTGATGATGGCGGGCTTCAACGACGGGATGGACGACGCGGCGCGCCTCGTGAAGCTCCTGCGGGGCATCAAGTCCAAGGTGAACCTGATCCCGTACAACGAGAACCCCGACCGCGAGAGCATCAAGCGGCCGTCGGACGAGCGGGTGAAGGCCTTCCAGACCTACCTCGTGCAGCACGGGATGCAGTGCTCCGTCCGGACCACGCGCGGCGTCGACATCAGCGCCGCGTGCGGGCAGCTCGGGAAGGCCGACCCGGCGAGCGCGGTCGACTGGTTCAACCGGTACCGTGTCGAGGCCCCCACGGCCTGAAGCCGCCCCCCGTCCGGGCGGATCGGCGGTAGCATGCCGCCATGCTCCTTCTCCTCCTGGCCTGTACGAACAAGCCCCCGGCCGACGAGGTCCTCCCGAGCCTGGCGGACACGTCGTCCGACACCGCCGACACCGGCGAGGCGCCGCCCGAGGACCTCGGCGACCCCTACCTCGCGATGGTCGCGGCGGTCCCGCCGGGCATCCTCAGGTCCACGTGCTCGCTCCGGATCGACCTGTTCGTCGACGGCGAGGCGCAGGGCGGCGAGCAGATCACCGCGGCCGGCGGCGAGTGGGTGGGGATCCAGCTCTCCGGCGACGCGACCTACACCGCGACCGGCGCCTACGCGGACTGCACCGAGCTGAACCCCACGGGCACGCTCGACTCCGGCTCGTTCTCGGGGGTGGCCGGCTACCTGTTCCTGTTCTGGTACAACGGCGCCAACGCCGGCTACACCACGCTCGTCCAGACCGAGGACTACAGCGGCGGGCTCGCCGAGGTCGTGCTGGAGGAAGGCGCGGATCCGGCCGGCGTCCAGGCGATCGCGGACTCGCTCGGCGTCACGCTCACGCTGCGCGAGGGGACCACCTGGGACGCCGTCTTTCCCACGGAGCTGCCGGTGGGGCTCGTGTTGTCGTCCCTGTCCCGCGACCCCGCGTTCCTCGAGGGCAGCCCGGCATGGATCGCAGAGCCCTACTGGTGGTAGCGCCCGCTCCCGTGATAGGACGCGGCCGCTACGGAGAGATCGGATGCGCATCGGGGTGATCGGCGGCAGCGGGCTCTACCAGATGGACGGCCTCGAGGCCGTCCGGGAAGAGCGGGTCACGACCCCGTTCGGCGAGCCGTCGGACGCGCTCATCCACGGGCGCCTCGGCGGGGCCGAGCTCGTGTTCCTCCCGCGCCACGGCCGCGGCCACCGGCTGAACCCGACCGAGGTCAACTACCGCGCGAACATCTTCGCGATGAAGCAGGCCGGCGTGGAGTGGATCGTCTCCGTCAGCGCCGTCGGCTCGCTCCGCGAGGAGATCGCCCCGGGCGAGGTCGTGCTCGTCGACCAGTTCATCGACCGCACGATCTCCCGCCACAAGACCTTCTTCGAGAAGGGCATCGTCGCGCACGTCGCGTTCGGGGACCCGGTGTGCGACGTGCTCCGCGGGTACCTGCTCGAGAGCTGCCGGGAGACGGGCGCGAAGCACCACGACGGCGGCACGTACGTGTGCATGGAGGGCCCGGCCTTCTCCACGCGCGCCGAGTCGAACCTCCACCGCTCCTGGGGCGCCTCCGTCATCGGCATGACCAACATGCCCGAGGCGAAGCTCGCCCGCGAGGCGGAGATCTCCTACGCCACGCTCGCGATGGCCACGGACTACGACTGCTGGCACCCGCACCACGACGCGGTGACCGTCGAGCAGGTCGTCGCGCTCGTGAACGCGAACGCGGCGCTCGCCAAGCGCATCGTCGCCGCCACGATCCCCCGGATCCTCGCGCACGGCGGCCCCTCGCCGATGTCGAGCGCCCTCGCCACCGCCATCATGACCGCGCCCTCGGCGATCTCCGCCGAGACGCGCACGACGCTGGCCCCGCTCATCGGGAAGTACTTCCCCGTCTGAGGTCCCCATGCGCGCGTTCGTCCTCGTCGGTGCCCTGCTCCTGACCGCCTGCGTCAGCCCGAAGCGCATCGAGCGCTCGGCGGCGCGCGTGGAGCTCGGCGTCGCCTACTACCGCGAGGGCAACGTCGAGGGGGCCATCGAGCTCTTGCGCGAGGCCGCGAAGCTCGACCCGCGCGCCTGGAAGCCCTGGAACACGCTGGGCGTGGTCTACATCGCGAAGGGGGAGCGCGAGCTGGCCGAAGAGGCGTTCCGGCACGCCCTGAAGATGGCCCCGGACGAGGCCGAGATCCTCAACAACTACGGCACCTTGCTGGTCGACCTCGGGCGCAACGAGGAGGCGATCACCACCTTCGAGCGCGCCCTGAAGGACCTGGACTACCGCAACACCGCGATGATCCAGAGCAACCTCGCGTTCGCGTACCTCCGCGCGGGCCGCACGGAGGAGGCGCTCCGCTACGCGCGCGAGGCCACCCGCCGCGCGCCGGCCCTGTGCCGGGGCTGGTACAACCTCGGGCTCGTGCAGGAGGCCCGCAAGGACCCGCTCGCCGCGCTCGAGGCCTACGACGAGGCGCTCACGACCTGCCCGGACGACGCGATGGGCGCGCGCCTGCGCACGGGCTGCCTGCAGGTGGAGACGGGGCTCGACGAGGGGGAGGTGATGCTCCGCGGCATCCTCTCGTCCTCACCGGGCACCATCTACGCCGATGAAGCGAGGGCCTGCCTCCGCACCGCGGGGCGGTGACCGTGGCCGTCGGGCGCGAGCTCCGGGAGGCACGGGAGCGCCGCGGGCTCTCCGTCGAGGAGGTCGCCCGCCAGGCGCGCATCCCGCAGCGCTACGTCGAGGCGCTCGAGAAGGGCGACCTCGGGGTGTTCGGCCGCGGGCCGTTCGCGAGCGGCTACACCCGCCAGTACCGCCGCTTCCTCGACCTCCCGGACGCGCCGCTCCCCACCCACCACGAGCCGGAGCCGGAGCCCACCGCGACGGTCCCCACCGTCACGAGCCCCGTCCTCCCGTCGCGCCCGCGCCTCGTCGCGCTCGGCGTGGCGGTGGTGGCCACGCTCGCGCTGGCCTTCCTCGTGGGGCGGCGCGCGCTCGACGCCCGGGAGCCGCAGCTCGGCGTCGCGCCCGACCAGGTCGTGCTCCTCACCAGCGCCGAGCCGATCAAGATGACGGTCGTGGCGGACGGGCGGGACGTGTTCGCCGGCGTGGTCCCGGCCGGCCAGCAACAGCGCTTCGAGGCGCACGACGAGCTCGCGCTGCACCTGCCGCGCCTCGACGGCGTCTCCCTCGTCTACAACGGGCGTACGCTCAAGCCGCTCGGGGCCCAGTCGCGCCCCCGGCGGCTCGTATTCGTCGACGACCGCGAGCGATGAGCCCATGTCCGAGTCCCTCCTCAACAAGCGGGTCGACGCGATCCGCCGGCTGGCCCGGCGCGGCGCGGTGCAGGCGCTCTCCAAGGTCGTCGCCACCACCCGCGCCGAGGACCTCGCGGCCACGATGGGGCACCTCGCGCGCCCCGAGCAGCGCCTCGTCTTCGGCCAGATCCGCTCCGACGCCACCGCGGCGGACGTGCTCGTGCGCGTCGGCGACGAGGACTTCCTCGCGCTGACGAACGACCTCCCCGTCGACCGCCTCGTGCGGCTCTTCGGCGAGATGGAGGCCGACGACCAGACCGACCTCATCGAGCTCCTCCCCGAGGAGAAGCAGCAGGCCGTGCTCACCCGCCTCCGGGGCGAGGAGCGCGAGCAGATGGAGGAGCTGCTCGGCTACCGGCCCGACACCGCCGGCGGCATCATGTCGCCGCTCGCGTTCACGCTGAAGGACGACACCACCTGCCGCGACGCGATCGCCGCCGTGCAGGAGGCGAGCGACCACGAGCTCGTCTACTACGTGTACGTCGAGAACGAGAGCGGGCAGCTCGTCGGCGTCACCTCGCTGCGCAACCTGCTCACGCACCCGCCGTCCACGCGGCTCGCCGACATCATGACCACCGACGTCATCGCGGTGGAGGCGCAGACCGACCAGGAGGAGGTGGCCCGCATCGCCGGCCGCTACGACCTGCTCGCGGTCCCCGTCGTGGACGAGCACCGGAAGCTCCTCGGCATCGTCACGGTCGACGACGTCATCGACGTCATCCGCGAGGAGGCCGCCGAGGACATGCTGCTCATGGCCGGCGTCGGGGAGGAGAACCCCGACGGCGCGTCCACGAGCCGCGTCGGGACCGCGGCGCGGCGCCTGCCGTGGCTGCTCGTCGCGCTCTTCGGCGGCGTCGTGATCTCCGAGATCATGGGCGCCTTCGACGGCCGGCTGAAGGGCGAGGTGGTCCTCGGGGCCTTCATCCCGCTGCTCATCGGCATGTCGGGCAACGTCGGCATCCAGAGCGCCACGCTCACCGTGCGCAACATCGCGATCGGGCGGCTCGACAGCGGCGTCGCGGCGCGCGTCGCGGGCGAGGCCATCACCGGGCTTCTGTTGGGGCTCGTGTTCTCGCTGCTGATCGGAACCTACAGCTGGCTCCGCTACGAGGACCTCCACACCGCCCTCGCCATCGGCATCGCGCTCTCCTGCAACACGACGGCGGCGGCGCTGATGGGCACGCTCGTGCCGCTCACGTTCCGGCGCTTCGGCGTGGACCCTGCCATCGCGACCGGCCCCTTCGTCACCACCGGCATGGACGTCGTCGGCGTAACCATCTACCTGTCCATCGCCGCGATCCTCCTCAGCCTCTGGTGAACCGCATGTACCTGCCCCGTCAGAAGGACCGTCACGTCGTGGTCACCGGCGCCTCCGCCGGTATCGGCGAGGCCATCGCGCGCCGCCTCGCCGCCGAGGGCGCCCGCGTGTCGCTGGTGGCGCGCCGGGACGCCGAGCTCGCCCGGGTCGAGGCCGGGATCCGCGAGGCCGGCGGTCGGGCGCGCCCCTTCGTCGCCGACACCACCGACGCCGCGGCCGTGGACGCCGCCTTCGCCGCCGCGGTCGACGCGCACGGCCCCGTCCACGCGCTCGTGCACGCCGCCGGCGTGGGCGGCCCCAACGCGCCGGGGGAGGGGGATCGCTTCGATCTCCTCGTCCGCACCAACGTCTACGGCACCTACAACTGCCTCCGGTCCGCCGAGGCGCGCCTCGCCGACGGCCCGGCCCGCCGGGACCTCGTCGTCATCGCGTCGATCCTCGCCCGCTTCGGGGTGCCCGGGTACACGGGCTACTGCGCCTCGAAGGCCGCGCTGCTCGGGATGGTCAAGGCCTTCGCGCTCGAGCTCGCCGGCAGGAACGTGCAGGTCAACGCCATCTGCCCGGGCTGGGTCGACACCGCCATGGCCTGGGAGGGCATCGACGGCATGGCCGCCGCGATGGGCGTCACCCGCGACGAGGCCTTCCGCATCGCGATGCAGGCCGTGCCGCTCGGCAAGATGAGCAAGCCGCAGGAGATCGCGGGGCTGGTCGCGTTCCTGCTCTCCGAGGACGCGGTCGGGGTCACGGGGCAGGCCCTGGATCAGAACAATGGCGCGTGGATGGGGTGAGGGTTCTTGGGGCGGGGGGGGGGGCCCCCCCCACCCCCCCCCCCCCCCCCCCCAAGGCCCCGGGGGCCCCCCCCGCCCCCCCGCCCCGCCCCCCCGGGGGGGGGGGGGGGTCACGGGCCAGCCCCGGGACCCGGCCGGGGGCCCGGGGGGGGGGGGGGGGTGGTTGGGGGGGGGGGGGGGCCCCCCGCAACGCCCCCCCTCCCGCAACGATGCGCACGGTCGCCCTCCACGGCCTCCCGACCTCGCCCGCCTTGTGGGCGCGGCTGCCCGTGCCGGTCCTCGCGCCCGCGCTGCGCGGCGTGGCGACCGCGGAGCCCCGGGACGACTGGTCGCTGGACGGCTTCGTGGACGAGGTGGTCCCGCACCTCGACGCCGACACGGTGCTGGTCGGCCACGACCTCGGCGGCGTGATCGCCGCGATGGCCGCCGTGCGGGTGCGCGTGCGGTCGCTCGTGCTCACCGGGACCGCGCTCGGGCCGTACTGGGCGGCGGTGCGGCTGACGGCGCGGGCGCCGCTCCACCGGTACTTCTACGAGCGGCACGCGGGGCGGAAGTTCCTCACCGGGGCGGTGTCGCCGGCGCGCGCGGAGGACGTTCTCGCCGCGTTCCCGCCGGTGCCGGACCTCGCCGCGCGGATGCGCGCGATCGCGCGGGCCATGCGCCCGCCGCCGGGGCTCGCGCGGCGGGTCGCGGCGCACGTTCCGGTGCGGCTCGTGTGGGGCCGCGCGGACCGGTGGTACCCGCCGCCCGTCGCGAACGCGGTGGCGCGCGGCGTGGGCGCCGAGATCCGCTGGGTGGAAGGCGGGCATCTCTGCATGTGGGAGCACCCGGAGGCGTTCGCGGCCGCGCTCCTCGCGTCGCCACGCCGTTAAGGGACGCCCGTGCCGCGCGTCCTGATCGTCTACGCGAACCCCGCGATCACGGCCACGCCCGTGGCCCCCTACGGGGCCGAGCGCGTCGCGCACGCCCTGCGCATCGCGGGCTGCGAGGTGCGGTTGATCTCGCCCTGGCTCGCGCCCCGCCCGGGCGCGGCGCTCGAGGCGGCGCTCGACGCGTTCGCGCCCAGCCTCGTCGGCTTCTCGGTCCGCAACGTCGACGACGCGCTGATCGTGCGCGCGGAGGACGGCCCCGGGGACCTCGACACCACCTGGTACCTCGGCGCGGTGCGGCGGCTGGTCCGGCGGGTCCAGCGGCGGGGCATCCCGGTCCTGCTCGGCGGCGCCGCGCTCGCGACGATGCCCGAGGGCGTGATGCGCTACTTGCGCGTGCCCTACGCGATCGCCGGCCCCGCGGACGACCTCGTGTGGCACCTCGGGCGCGCGCTCGCGCAGGGGACGCCGTTCCCGGAGGCGCTGCCCGACGATCCGCGGGTGATCGGCCGGAGCGGGAGACCGGGGGGCGTTGCGGGGGGCGGGAGCCCCCCGCCCCAAGGAGAACCGCCCGAGAATTACGACCGCGCCCGCGGCGACGCCGACGCTTTCCGGCACGTCCCCGGCCCGACCCCGCGCGACGCGGAGTGGCTCGTGCTGGCGCGCGCGCGCGACGGGCGGGCGCCGGTGTCGATCTCGACGGGGTGCGACCGGCGCTGCCACTTCTGCGTGGAGGCGAGCTTCCTCGGGTGGCGCGTGCGGCCGCGGCCGGTGGACCAGGTCGTCCACGAGGTCGGGCTCCTGCGGCGGGCGGGCGTGCGGCGGATCTGGCTCGCGGCGTCGGAGCTCAACGTGCCGGACGCGCGGCACGCCACGGCCGTGCTCCGCGCGCTCGCGGCCGCGAAGCTCGACGTGGACGTGACGGGCTTCCTGCAGCCCGCCCCCGTGGACGACGAGCTGCTCGACGCCTTCGTGGAGAACGGGGTCGACCCCTCCACGCTCTCGTGGGAATTCGGGCACCTGGACGACGCGATGTTGCGCGCCGGCGCGGGGCCCGCGAACCGCGCGAGCATCGACCGGCTCGTGGAGCTGTACGTGCGGCGCGGGCACCCCCTGCTCGGCGGCTCGGTCCTGCTCGGCGCGCACCCCGCGGAGGACGACGCCTCCGTGGACCGCGCGCTCGCCGCCGCCCGCGCGATCGACGCGGCCCTGCCAGGCGGCCTCGGCCTCGCCTACGCGGCTGGCGGCCGCGTGTACGCCTCCGCGCCGCTGGGCCGCTGGGCCCGCGACAACCTCGCCGAGGCGCGCCCGCACCTCTACGGACGCCTGACCCGGGGGTTCGTGGCGCCGCTCGTGTACTGCCGGCCCGGCTCGCCGCGCGCGCTCCTCCGGCGCCTCCGCGAGGGGCTTGCCGGGTGCCGGGGCCCGATGGGGCCGCTCAACGCCGAGGCCGCCGTGACGCCCGAGGCGCTCCGGGCGGAGCACGCCGTCAACCGCGCGGTCCTCTTGCTCGCGACGGGGGACGTGCGCGGCGCCGAGCGGGCCGCCCGCCGCGCCCTCCGCCTCGTGCCGGACCACCCGGAGGCCCTGAAGCAGCTCGGGCTCCTGCTCGCCAACCGGAAGGGTGATCTCGACGGCGCGGTGGCGGCGTTCGCGCGCCTGCGCGCGCTGGTCGACGGCGAGCGGGCCGCGGAGCTCGACGCCGTGTTGACGCGCCTCGCGGCGCTCAAGGCCCGCGAAGCGGCGGGAGCGCCGACGTGACGGGGCTCGACGTGCGTGTCCTGCCCGGGGTCGCCTCCGTGCCCGCCGCCGACTGGGACGCGCTCGTGGGGGAGGGGAGCCCGTTCTCGGAGCACACCTTCCTCGCGACGCTGGAGGACGCGGGCTGCGTGGGCGAGGGGACGGGCTGGCTCCCCTGCCCGGTGACCGCGTGGCGCGACGGGCGGCTCGTCGGCGCCGCGCCGACCTACCTGAAGGGGCACTCCTACGGCGAGTTCGTGTACGACTGGCAGTGGGCGGCGTTCGCGAAGCGGAGCGGCATCGCGTACTACCCGAAGGTGGTGGTCGGCGTGCCGTTCACGCCGGTGAGCGGCGACCGACTGCTCGTCGCGCCCGGAGAGGACGCCGAGGCCGTCCGCGGCGCGCTCCTCGCGGGCCTGGGCGCGCTCGCGAAGGAGGCCTGCGGGCTCCACGTGCTCTTCCCGAGCGAGGCGGAGCTGCCGACGCTCGAGCGGGCGGGCGGCATGCCCCGGATCCAGTGGCAGTACCACTGGGAGAACCAGGGCTTCCGCAGCTTCGACGACTTCCTGGCCACGCTCCCGACGAAGCGGCGCACGCAGATCCGGAAGGAGCGCAGGAGCGTCGCCGGGGTGCGGATCGTGGCCGGGACGGACCCGGACCCGGCGCTCGGCGCGTGGATGTACGGGCTCTACCGCGACACGCACGTGCGCCACACCGGCGGCGAGGGCTACCTCGAGCCCGCGTTCTTCGAGCTCCTGTTCCAGCGGTGGGGGCACCGGCTGCACACGGTCGTCGCGTACGACGGGGACACGCCCATCGCGGGCACGCTGAACGTCTTCAAGGGCGACCGGCTCTACGGGCGGCACTGGGGCACGACGCGCGAGGTGCCGTACCTGCACTTCGAGGTCGCGATCTACGCGGCGGTCGACTGGTGCATCACGAACGGCGTGCGCGTGTTCGAGCCGGGTCACGGCGGGGAGCACAAGCGCGCCCGCGGGTTTTCGCCGCGGCTCACACACTCCGCGCACTGGCTCCGCGACCGGCGCCTCGACGCCGCGCTCCGCGACTTCTGCGCGCGCGAGGCCGAGGCCGTCCGCGCCGCGCTCGCCGAGGAGTGATCGGGCTCGCCCGGGGCGGCTGCCCGACGACGACCGTTCCCGACGCCGCCGGGCTGCGTTAGCATGCCCGGCCATGCGCTTCACAACCATCGTCCTCGTCGTCGCCGTGATCGCCGGGCTGGGCTGGGCGTGGCTGTTCGGACCCTACTACGTGGACGCCTACAAGATGAACGACGTGGCGGGCACCGCCGTGTTGTCCTGGGCGGCGTTCGACGAGCCGCGCGGGCGGATCGAGCTCGCGGACCAGCTCCGCAAGCGCGAGATCCCGGACTACCTCACGCCCGAGGCCTGCCGCTTCTACATGGAGGCGGGCAACGTGAAGGTCGTCGACTGCCAGTGGACGGCCGACGTGTACCTGCCGCTCGTGGAGCAGGCCCGGCGCCTGTCGTTCCAGGTGAAGAAGTCCGCGGGCACGGACGGGCGGCTGATCGAATGACGCGCGTGCTCGACGCGGCGGGCCTCGACGCGGCCGTGGCGGCGCTGGCGCGGGACGTGGCCGCGGCGATGGAGCCGGTGCCCCGCTGGGCGCTGGTCGGGATCCGCACCGGCGGCGTGCCGCTCGCGGACGCGCTCGCGGACCGGGTGGCGGCGGCCACGGGGCGGCGCCCGCTCCGGGGGGACGTGGACATCACGCTCTACCGGGACGACCTCTACACGGGCCTCGAGAAGCCCGTCCTCGGCGACACGGACGTGCCCTTCGAGGTGAGCGGCTGCGGCATCGTGCTCGTCGACGACGTGTTGTTCACCGGACGCACGGTGCGCGCGGCGATGGGCGAGGTGTGGGACTTCGGGCGGCCCGCGTTCATCCGGCTGGCGGTGCTGGTGGACCGCGGGCACCGCGAGCTGCCGATCGCGCCGGACTTCGTGGGGGTGTCCATCCAGACGGCGCTCACGGACAAGGTGGTCGTGGACTGGGCGGCGCGGGAGGTCACGGTTCGATGAGGCGCAAGGATCTGCTGGGCCTGCGGGGGATGGAGCGCGCCGAGATCGCGAAGATCCTCGCGACGGCCGAGCAGATGCGCGAGATCTCGAAGCGGACGGTGAAGAAGGTGCCGACGCTCCGCGGGCGCACCGTCGTCACGTTGTTCTTCGAGAACTCCACCCGCACGAAGACCTCGTTCGACCTCGCGGCCAAGCGGCTGTCGGCGGACACCCTCGGCTTCTCGGTGAGCACGTCGTCCACGGCCAAGGGCGAGACGCTCATGGACACCGCGCGGACGATCTTCGCGATGCAGCCCGACGCGGTGGTCGTGCGCCACTCCTGCGCGGGCGCGCCGCACCTGCTCGCGCGCAACTTCCCGTGGACCGTGGTGAACGCCGGCGACGGCATCAACGAGCACCCCTCGCAGGCGCTGCTCGACATGCTCACCATCCAGGACCGCCTCGGCCCGCTCGAAGGCCGCCGCGTCGCGATCGTGGGGGACGTGCAGCACTCCCGCGTGGCCCGCTCGAACATCTACGGGCTCACGACGATGGGCGCGAAGGTGTGCGTCGCGGGGCCCGGCACGATGTGCCGCCGAGA
Source organism: uncultured Enterobacteriaceae bacterium (assembly GCA_964457335.1). Taxonomy (GTDB): domain Bacteria; phylum Myxococcota_A; class UBA796; order UBA796; family SXON01; genus CAJBVW01. Next base: position 30,470 of record CAYWGD010000066.1, read on the forward strand.
GATGGCGGCGTTCCCCGTCGAGATCCGCCACACGGTGGACGACGTGGTGAAGGACGCGGACGTGATCATGATGCTCCGGATCCAGCGCGAGCGGCTCGGGCGGGCGGTGCTGCCGAGCGCGCGGGAGTACGCGGCGTTCTACGGGCTCGATCTCGACCGTGTGCGGCGCGCGAAGCCGGAGGTCGTCGTCATGCACCCGGGCCCGATCAACCGCGGCGTCGAGATCGGCGCGGACGTGGCGGACGGGCCCAACAGCGTGATCCTCGACCAGGTGACCAACGGCATCGCGGTGCGGATGGCGCTGCTCTTCCTCCTGCTCGGCCACGCGGACCTCGGAGGCGACGATGCCGCGGCTGCGTAGCGTGCGCGTGCACGGCGAGGCCGCGCCGCGCGACGTGATCGTGGGGCCGGACGACCGCGCGGTGGACGCCGCGGGCCTCGTCCTCATCCCGAGCCTCGTGGACCTCTGCTGCGACCCGGGCTTCCCCGGCTTCCCGGCGCGCGAGGACCTCGGCTCGCTCGCGGGCGCCGCGCTCGCCGGCGGCTTCGGGGACCTGCTCGCCGGGCCCTGTGTCGACCCGATCGTGGACACGCCCGAGCACGTGGCGGCCGCGCCCCGCGGCGGTCCCGGCGGCGTGCGGCTCTGGCACGCGGGCGCCGTCACGGCGGGCCTCGCCGGCGAGGAGCTCGCGGAGATCGGGCTCATGGGGGCGGCCGGCGCCGCGGCGCTCTCCGACGGCGGGCGGCCGATCCGGGACACGGTCGTGCTCCGGAACGCGCTCGAGTACGCGCGCGGCTTCGGGCTGCGCGTGTTCCTCCGCCCCGCGGACGCCGACCTCGACCTGCTCGGGGTCGTGCACGACAGCGGCGTGGCGGCGGAGCTCGGCATGCGCGGCAACCCCGCCGCCGCCGAGGAGATCGGGGTGGCGCGCATCGTGGCCCTGGTGCGGGCCACCGGCGCCGCGGTGCACCTGACCCACCTCGGGACGGCCCGGGGCGTCGCGCTGGTGCGGGCCGCCCGGCGGGAGGGGCTCCCCGTTACGGCGTCGACGGCCGCGCGGAACCTCCTGCTCGACGAGTCCGTCCACCTCGCGCGCCCCTACGACACGCGGCTCCGGCTCCACCCGCCCCTGCGGGGCGCCACCGACCGGGAGGCGCTCCTCGAGGCCGTCCGCGACGGGACGCTCCTGCTCGTGGCCGACCACGCGCCCCGGGCCCCGGAGGAGAAGGACCTCGAGTTCGAGCGCGCCACGCCGGGCTCCACGGGCCTCGAGAGCGCCTTCGCGGCGGCGCTGACCGCGCTCGACGGCGACCTGGACGCGCTCGTGCGCGCCTTCTGCACCGGCCCGCGGGAGCTGCTCCCCGAGCGGACCGGCGGTTGGACGCTCGTCGATCCCGACGGGCGGGCGACGGTCGACGCCGCGGCGCACCGGTCGCGTGCACGGAACGACGCGCTCGACGGCGTGGCCCTGAACGGCGTGGTGCGGGCGTGTTTCCCGGAGAGTGCGCCCGTCTTGTGACCGACGCGGCGGTTCGGCGCTGGTCGGGCTCCCGAGACCCGTGGAATGTTGATAGTGTGCAGGGATGAACGAACGCGTCCCGATGACCCCGGTCGGCTACCAGAAGCTCCTCGCGGAGTTCAAGCACGTCCGTGAGGTCCTCCGCCCCCAGGTCGTGCGCGACATCGAAGAGGCCCGCGCACACGGCGACATCAGCGAGAACTCCGAGTACGAGGACGCCAAGGAGCGTCAGGGCCAGATCGAGGCGCGGATTCGCGAGATCGAGTCCCGCCTCGCGCTGGCCGAGGTCATCGACATCACCAAGGTCCCCTCGTCGAACCGCGTCATCTTCGGCACGACCATCGAGCTCGAAGACCAGGACACGGGCGACACCATCACGTACAAGCTGGTCGGCACCGAAGAAGCCGACGTGAAGGCCGGCATGATCTCCTACTCCTCCCCCATCGGCCGCGCGCTCATCGGGCGCTCCGTGGGGGACGAGGTGCGCTTCGAGACCCCCAAGGGCACGCGCACGGTGGTGATCAACGCGGTCCACTACCGCTAAGGATCCTCTCCCATGACCGCTGCCTCCGCACACGAGGCGCTGGCCGTCCTGGGCCGCACCGCTGGCTGGTTGGCGAAGGACGGCAACGTCGCCCGCGCCCGCTACGTCGAGGCGACCCTCGGCCGCTGGGCCTCCCTCACCGTCCCCGAGGGGGACGAGCTCTCGACCGGCTTCGCGGCGATCCGCGAGGTCATCACGGGCTTCGACGCCGAGCCCGAGGAGATCCGCCGGGCCCGGCTCGCGCGCCTCATCGAGCAGGTGGACGCGCTCCGCGCGCGCATCGGCGCGATCGAGGTCCCGCCGCCCGCGCCCCGCGCGGTGCTGCTGCCCGAGGGGGTGATCTCGGATCTCCCGCCGAAGGTGGTCGCGCCTCCCGTCACGCCCGCTGTCGCCCCCGCGCCCGCTCCGGCGGCCGAGGAGGGGGCCCCCGAGGCCCGCGCGCCCGAGCAGCGGCGCGAGCGCCGCGAGGCCCGGGAGGGGCGCGAGGAGCGGGGCGAGCACCCGCGTCGCCGCCAGGAGGAGCGCGAGGGCCGCCGGGAGCGCGGCGAGCGCGAGGGCCGGGGCGAACGCGAGGCTCGCGGCGAGCGGGAGCCGCGTGGCGAGCGCGAAGGCCGTGGCGAGCGCGAAGGCCGCGCCGAGCGCGAGGCCCGCGCCGAGGCCGTGGCGCCCGCCGAGGTCGTCCCCGAGGCGCCCAAGGCGCCGCCCCCGCCGCCCGAGCCGCGCACCTTCCCGCTCGGACACCCCGAGGGCACCGGCGAAGGCGTGGAGGCGCTCGGCGTGTTCGACGAGGCCGAGCTGACCGCGCTCGCGGCGGCCGACGTGTCGACGGTCGCCGACCTGCTGCTGCGCCCGCCCGTCCAGAACGAGCGCGCGGGCGAGCGTTGGATCCCCGGCGTGACGCCCGAGGGCCCGGTCATCGTCCGGGGCACCGTGAAGGCGCGGTACACGCGCTTCACGCCCGGCGTGCGGCGCTACGAGGTGCTCGTCGCGCACGACAAGGGCGACGTGGCCTGCCGCTGGATCGGGGAGGTCCCCGGCGAGGTGCGCGCCATCAAGGCGGGCGCCGAGATCGGCCTCGCCGGCCGCCTCGAGGTCGACGAGGAGCAGGCCGTGCTCTACGAGGGCGAGCCCCTCGGGATCGACGGCCGCGGCGGCGACTGGTTCCCGCGCTACGCGATCCCCGGCGTGGACGACACCCGGGTGCGCGCGGGCATGCGCGCGGCGCTCCGCCGCCACGCCGACACGCTGCAGGACCACCTCCCGCCCGAGATCCTCGAGCGCCACCGCCTGGTGCCGCTCGCGCAGGCGCTCCGCGACGTGCACTTCCCCTCGAACGCGAGCCGCAAGGGTCGCTCCCGCCTCGGCTTCGACGAGCTCCTGCAGGTGCAGCTCGGCGTCGCGCTGCTCCGCGCCCGCGAGCGCCGCGAGCGCGGCGTGTCGAACCCCATCACGCACGGCCTCGTCGCCCAGGCGCACGGCATGGCGGGCTGGACCTTCACGGACGAGCAGGAGGCCGCGTTCGACGACATCCGGCGCGACCTGCGGCGCAACCAGCCGATGGCCCGGCTCCTCCAGGGGGACGTGGGCGTCGGCAAGCACGCGGTCGTGCAGGCCGCGATGCTCACGGTCGCCGAGGGCAAGCACCAGGCGCTGTTCCTCGCGCCCGACGCGCTCTCCGCGGAGCACCGGTTCCTGTTCGCCGAGGCCTTCTACAAGTCCGTCGGCCTCGAGCCGATGCTCCTCACGAGCGCGCCGACCCGCGCGCAGGCCGAGCAGATCAAGAAGGGTGAGGCCCTGGTGATCTACGCGACGCACGCGCTCGCCCGCGACGTGCCGACCTTCCGCAAGCTCGGGCTGGTCGTGTTCGAGGAGCAGGGCATCTACGGCGCGGCCGACATCGCGCCCTTCGAGGTGCAGGGCCAGCGGCCCGACCTGCTCGTGTTCACGCCCACGCCGGTGCCGAGCGCGCTCTCGCTGAACCTGTACGGCCAGCTCGCGATGACGGTCATCGGCAACGGCACGAACCGCGGCGTGGACACGTCGTCGTACGACGCCCAGCAGCGCGAGGACGCCTACCGCGTCGCCCGCGAGGCGGTCGAGGCCGGGCAGCAGGTGATGATCGTGTTCCCGGTCATCCGGGGGCAGGATCTGCTCTCGCCGTCGGAGGCCCGCCGGCTCTCCGAGGTGCTCGCCTCCGAGACCTTCCCGGGCGCCCGGGTGGGCATCTTCAACGGCGGCATGTCGCGCGAGGAGCGCTTCCGCGCCTACGACGACTTCCAGCACCGCCGCGCCGAGGTGCTCCTCGCCACCACCTACGTCGAGCACGGCCCCGTCGTGCCCAACGCCTCGGTGATGATCGTCGAGCAGGCCCAGCAGTTCGACCTCGTGCGGCTGCATCGCCTGCGGGGGCACGTGGGCCAGGGCTGGCGGCGCGGCCAGTGCCTGCTCGTGGTCGGGGACGACCCCCGCCCGGAGGCCCGCTACAACATCGAGCTCTTGCTCAAGGAGACCGACGGCTTCCGCATCGCGGAGCTCGACCTGCGCCACCGCGGCATCGAGGCGGCGCTCGGGGAGCGCGCGGCCGAGGCGCCCGACTTCGCCTGGGCCGACCCGGTGCAGGAGCGGGATCTCCTCCTCCGCACGCGCCAGGAGGCCGTGAAGCTCCTGAACGTCGACCCGGGGCTCAAGCGCCGCTCCAACCGCGCGCTGCTCAACCTCGTGCGCGCCCGCTTCGGGGAGGACACCATCCCCGAGGGGGGCAACGCGCCGCCGCCGGGCGGAGGCGCGGAGGCGCAGAACCGTCGCCGTCGCCGTCGTCGGGGGAGGTAGCCGTGCCGGTCGCCCAGAAGACCGTCGTCATCGACGTGCCCGCGGAGAAGCTGATGGCCGTCATCTGCGACTTCGCGAGCTACCCGCGCTTCCTGCCCGACATGGAGGAGGCGACCGTGCTCCGCGCGGAGCCCGGCCGCTGGGTCGTGAAGTTCGCGGTCCGCATCATCCGGCGCGTCGAGTACACGCTCCAGCTCGTGCGCGAGAGCGACACGCGGCTCTCCTGGACGCTGGTGGAGGGCGCGTTCAAGTCGAACACGGGCGGCTGGGTGCTCGAGCCCCTCGACGGCGGGGCGCGCACGCGCGCGACCTACACGCTCGAGCTCGACATCGGCATGTTCGTGCCCGGGAGCGTGCTGAAGACGCTGCTCGAGCACAACCTGCCGGCCACGCTCGACGCCTTCAAGGCCCGCGCCGAAGCGGCGTAGTCGCGGCGCCCCGGCCGCGCGGCCCGCGCCTACTCGCCGCCGGCCTCGCGCTTCGCCTCGAGCTGGTTGTAGCGGATCGAGCTCCAGAACGAGAGCCCGATGAACGCCGCGCCGATGAGCCCGGTGACGACCTCGGGCACGTGCGTGAACGTCTTGAAGAACATGATGACGCCGAGCGCGATGATGGCGTAGAACGCGCCGTGCTCGAGGTAGCGGTAGGCGGTGAGCGTGCCGCGGTCGACCAGCATGATCGTGAGCGAGCGCACGAACATCGCGCCGATGCCGAGGCCGATGGCGATCACGAAGATGTTCGTGGAGAGCGCGAACGCGCCGATGACGCCGTCGAAGCTGAAGCTCGCGTCCAGGACCTCGAGGTAGAGGAACGCGCCGAGGCCCGACCGCGTCGCCGCGCCCGAGGCCGCCGACTGCATGTCGAGGACGGCGCCGATGCCGTCCACCGCGATGTAGGTGAGGAGCCCGAAGAGGCCCGCGATGAGGAACTCGAGCTGCTCGTGCTCCGCGAGCTGGGTGGACACGGCGTAGAGCACCGCCATCACCACGCCGAGCTCGACCGACGCGATGCGCCCGAGCTTGGTGAGCGGGGCCTCGATCACCTCGATCCAGTGGATCTCCTTCTCCGCGTCGAAGAAGTGCTTGAGGCCCACCATGGCGAGGAAGGCGCCGCCGAACGCCGAGACGGAGATGTGCGCGCTCGTCAGGACGCGGGAGTACTCGGCCGCGTCGGTGACCGCCATCGTCATCGCCGCGATCGGGCCGACCTGCGCGATGATCGCCACGATCACCACCGGGAACACGATGCGCATCCCGAAGACGGCGATGAGGATGCCCCAGGTGAGGAAGCGATGCCGCCACCTGGCGTCCATCTCCTGGAGCACCGTCGCGTTCACCACGGCGTTGTCGAAGGAGAGCGACACCTCGAGGATGCCGAGCACCGCCACGATGAACACCGTGGAGAGCATCGTGCCGACGGTGCCGTCGAGCTCCCAGCCGATGAAGGCGGCCAGCAGGAGCCCGACGATGGTGACGAGGAGGGAGCCCCAGAAGTGCTTGAGCATCGATCCTTGCGGCGGACCGCGCGCTTAGCCGGTTCGCAGGGGCTCGGCCACGCGACCGCGCGCCGGGGCTACCCGATGCCGATCTCGCGCGCCGTCTGCCGCCGCGCCCCGCTCTCGGCCGCGTGCGTGCGGAGCTTCTCCAGCACGGCGCCGAGGGCCTCGGGCGTCCGCTCGCCGGGCAGCACGCGCGCGAGCGACAGTCCCGCCCGCGCCTCCTCCAGGTAGGCGAGCGCGTAGTCCTGGAGGCTCTCCGTGCGGGCCCGCTCGAGCGCCAGGGCGGCGCGGTGCTCCAACAGCCGCGCGAGGTGGCCGGCGGTGCCCACGCGGCGGTCCCGGATGAACGGGTCTTCGTCCGGCGGGCCCTGGGTCAGCGCGTCCAGCCGGTGGCCGATGGCGATGGGATCGATGCGCGCGAGGTCGCCGTCGAGGGTCTGGAGCGTGAGCGCGAGGCGGTACACCCAGGCGGCCACCTCGGCCAGGCCGGCCCGCGTGACGCGGTCGGGCGCCGACCCGTCGAAGCTCTGGTCGAGCTGCCAGGCCCGCATACACGCGGCGCGGTAGGGCGATGCGAGCGTGGCCTGGATGCGGCCGGGCGAGGGGATGCGCGTGGGGAGTGTCCACCGCAACGCGCCGGGGAGCAGGGCCTGCGCGGACGCGAGGCCCACGATCGTGCCCGCCCAGAGCGCGGTCCCGACCCCTCCCGTCCCGACGAGGCCGAGCCGATCCGCGGCCCAGAGCCCGATCCCCGCGCCCGCGACGCCGGCGAGCATGCCCTCGACCCGCGCCACGCCGTCTCCGCGGCTCGCGGCGAGGCCGGCGGCGGCGCCCGCCGCGACCGCGCCCGGGAAGCCGATGCCGGCGAGCACGAGCGTGGTCGCCACCACGAACACCAGCACGAGCGGCAGGAGGTAGACGCGGGCCGGGCGGGTGGCGACGACGCCCATCCCCGTGGCGATCGCGAGCCCCAGCACGGGGTCCTGGTCGAGCCCGACGAGGGCGAGGCCCCCGGCGGTCACCGCCTGCGCGGCTGTCCAGGCGAGCTGGCGACGCAGCAGGTGGGTCCCTTCGCGGGGCGCGAGCTCGTAGCGGGCCCACATCGTCGACGGCATCCGATCCCCCGGGGAGAGCCGGTCGCCCGGCGAGACATCATCGTGCGAGGTCACGGCCGGCCTCGCTCGCGGCCTTCGCCGCATACGAGCTGCCCTCGGCGTCGCCGAGGGTCCGGAGCTCGACCATCCGCGCCGCGGCGGCGCGGAGCTCGGGCGCGTCGCGGGTCGCGCGCGCCTCGGCGATCACCTCCGACGCGGACTGCACAAGCTGGAGGGCTTGGACCGTCTCGCCGCGTCGCCAGAGCTCCGCGGAGGCGCGCGTGAGCTCGCCGGCGCGGGCGCTGGTTGCGGCCACGCTGGCGGCCTCGTCCACGGACGCCTCGACGGCCTGTGCGGACGCGGTCACCAGGGCGTGCACGCGCGCGCGGGCCTGTCCGTCGGAGCCGTCGACGCCCGCGTACACGAGCTCGGCGGTCGCCACCGGGCGCTCGCCCCGCTCGTCGGTGGGGATCCGCACGGCGACCACGATCTTGCGCGTCTGCCCCGCGGCCATGTCCCCCACCTCCACCTCCGCGCCGTCGGGCGTCAACGTGGCGCCCCAGCCGTACACCTGCCGGAGCTGCACCCCCGGCGCGGCCGACACGCGGACGCGGGCGCGCCGGGCGATCGTCTCGGTGGTGCGCGCGAGCTCCGCGGCGATCACGGCTGGCAGCTCCTCGGGTTCCCCTACGAAACGGTAGGTCCCACCTCCAGCGTCGGCCATGCCTTCGAGGAGGGTCTCGTTGAAGTCCCGGCCGAGCCCGATCGCCGACACGCTGGCGCCGTCGGCCCCGTACCCGCGGGCCAGGCGCGCGAAGGCCGCGGGCTCGGTCTCGCCCACGTTCGCGTTCCCGTCGCTGACGACGAGCACCTTGCGCGCCGGGTGCGCGCCGCCGAGCTGCGCCCGCCCGGCCTCCAGCCCGTCCCAGAGGTTGGTCCCGCCGTCCTCGCGCAGCCCCTGTACGATGCGCCGGAGGCGCCCGCCGTCGCCGTCGAAGGCCGCCCCCTCGGCGAGCACCCGGGCCCGGTCGTCGAAGGCCACGAGCGCGAACCGGTCGCCGGGGCGGAGCGCGTCGACGAGCTCGGCGGCCGCGGCGCGCGCCTGGTCGATCTTGCCCTCCTGGCCCATCGAGCACGAGGTGTCGATCACCAGCGTGACGTCGACGGGCACGCGCTCCTGGGTCGAGTCCGGCGCGGTGACGCTCACGACGAGGTAGCGGAGCCCGTCGTCGCCGGCGAGCACCGCCGAGCGGTCCAGGCGGGCGTCCAGCCGGAGCGACGAGCCCTGCGTGGCTTCGGGGATCAGCTGCTCGGGCTTCGGGGGCGGCTCGACGGGCGCGACCCGGGCGGAGAGGGACGGGGCCACGAGCGCGCCGACGGCGGCGGCGGCGGACAGGAGGAGGACGAGCTGCCAGCGTTCCACGCGGACTCCGGGCGAGGTGACCCGACAACGCCGGGGCGTCCGGGTTCCTTACGCCCCGCCGCGGCGAGCTTCCGGGCCCGGATCCGCCGGTCGCGTCCTCTGGTATCGTTTGCCGATGTTGTCGCTGTTCCTGGTCGCCGCCGCGCTCGCCCGCTCCGACATCGCGGTGCTCGTGTCCGACTCGATCGCGGCCTACGAGGCGCCGGTGGCGCGCTTCCGGGAGGTGGTCGGCCGCCCGGTGACCGTGTTCGACCTCGAAGGGGACCGCGCCCGCGCCGACTCGGTCGTCAAGCAGCTCCTGGCCGACCCGCCGCCGCTCGTCTTCGCCGTGGGCGCCAAGGCCGCCTACGTGGCGGTGAACGACCTCCCGGGCGTGCCCGTCGTGTACGCGATGGTGCTCGACCCGCGCCGCTACGGCATCTCCGGCACGCAGGTGACCGGCGTGTCGATGGACGTGCCCGCCGAGGCCACGCTCTCCCAGTTCCAGCTCTTCGCGCCCGGCGTGAAGCGGCTCGGCGTGCTGCTCTCCGCCAACAACACGAACCCCCAGGTGCAGGAGGCGCTCACGGCCGCCAAGAAGCTCGGCTTCGAGGTGAAGGTGCAGCGGGTCACCAACGCGAAGGACGCCCGCAACGCCTGGCAGCGCACGGCCCCCGAGGTCGACGCGCTCTGGCTCCTCCCCGACCCCGTGGTGATGGCGCCCGAGACCTTCCGCTGGCTCCGCGGCGACACGCTCCGGCGCCGCCTCCCCATGCTCGCGAGCACCGAGAACCTCGTCCGCGCCGGCGCGCTCCTCTGCGTCGCGCCCGACCGCGAGATGGCGGGCCAGCAGGCCGGCGAGCTCGCGACGCGCATCCTCGAGGGCGGCGAGCTGCCCGGGATGATCGAGCCCGTCCCGCCCGGCTCGCTGCGCGTCGTGCTGAACCGCGACACGCTCGACGCCATCGGCGTCGAGGTCGACGAGCTGATGTTGGACTTCGCGGACGAGGTGGTGCGGGAGAGCGAGGGCCGGTAGGTCAACGCCCCCCCCCTTGGCGCGGGCTGCCGATCAGAAGTTGCAGAGAGTCCCGACGACCTCGTCCACGCCGATGGCGGCCTGCAGGTGCAGCTCGCCCACCGCCGTCTCCATCGCGCGGAGCCGCGTCACGATGCGCTCGCCCTCGACGCGGGAGATGCGCGCTTCCTCCGCGTCGAGGAGCCCGTGGGCGAAGGTGCCGACGGGCTCGCGCCAGGACGGCTTCTGCGCGTCGATGTGGGCGCGCTCCCAGGCGACGATTGCGCGCTTCTTCCGGAGTGCGGCGAGGATCGGGTCGCCCGCGAGCTCGGCGGCCGCTTCTGCGGGCAACGCCCCGAGCCCACGGGCGGCGACGGCCTCCGGCGCGTCGGCCTCGGCGGCGGCGCGCGCGGCCGCGAGCGAGGCCTTCACCCGGGCGAGCTCGTCGCGGAGGGCCTCGGCGCGCGTGAGCGCCGGGACGCTCGGGCCGCAGGGGACGAGCCCGGGCAGCGTCGAGAGCCAGGTGAGCTCCCACCGCACCAGCGGCGGCGCCCCGCGCTTCGCCAGGGCGGCCGCGCGCCGCTCCAGCTCCACGTGGCCGTCGTTCGCGTGCTCGCGCTCGCCCGGCCCGGTCACCACGTTCGGCGCGAGCAGGAAGTCGACCCAGGCCGCGATCCGCTGCGCGTCCGGCCACGCGGGCCCCGAGCGCACCCGCTCGGCCCAGGCGCGCGCCTCCTCGTAGCGCCCGGCCGCGTAGAACACGCTCGCGATGCCCACGATCGCGCGGTCCCGCGCCTCGTCGAGCTCCGCGGCGCGCGACCGCGCCATCCGCTCGCCCGCTTCGGCGTCGACCGCGCGGAGCACGTCCGCGAAGGCCCGGATCGCCTCCGCGTGCCGCCCCTGTCGCGCAGACGCGACCCCCGCGAGGTAGCGCGCGGGCCGCGCGAACGTGCTCGGGGCCGGGCTCTCCGCGACTGCGGCGGCCGCGCCGTCGGCGTCCCCGTCCGCGAGGAGCGCGCGCCCGCGGAGCCACGCGAGCCGCGCGTCCCGGGGGAGCCGGTCCGCGGGGACCGCGCGGATCCGCGCCTGGAGCGGGCTCCAGTCCCCCGTGAAGTGCCCCGTGCGCGCGAGGAACGGGAGCGCCGCCTCGAGCCAGGGGACCTCGGGCCCGCGGTCGACGGCGCGCAGGAACAGGGCCTCCGCCGCGACGTACATCTGGAGGTCGTAGAGGCAGCGCGCGAGCAGGAAGCGCGCCGCGTCGGCGGTGGCGGGATCCAGCCCGGGGTCCGCGAGGAGCCCGACGAGCGCCATCGACGCCGTCATCGGCTTGAGCGCCCGGTAGTCGCGCACCGCCTGCGCGAGCGCGGGCGGCGCCGTGGCCCCGTCGGAGAGGGGCCCGGCGACCTGCGCGGCCGCCTCCGCCGGGAGGGATGCGGGCGCCGCCGCGGCCGGCCCCGTCGCGAGGGCGACGAGGAGCGCAAAGACCACGGCTACTTCTTCTCCTCGACCTGCACGCTCGCCAGGAACCGGTCCGCCGCGCCGAGGAGCCCGACGGGCTCCTTCCACTCGTCCCGCGTGACGATCAGGAAGCCGTGGATCGCGGGCACGTACGCCAACATGAAGAACGGCAACAACGCCCCGACCCCGCACGTGACCATCGTGAAGACCACGTAGATCCCGAGCAGCACGACCCAGAGGAGGAAGACCATCGCCGCGTGCTTCGCGTGGAAGAGCGCGAAGGAGTCGTTCCGCTGCGCGAGCGGGACGAGGAAGATCGGCAGGCCCACGAAGACGGATGCGTAGGACGCGTACGCCCAGAGGCGGGACTCCTGCGTGATGGGGGTGTCCTGGTACATCGGGGGCTCCAGAGCGGGAGGGGGGGCGTTGCGGGGGGGGGGGGGGGGGCGCCCCCCCCCCCCCCCCCCCCC
>CAYWGD010000067.1:0-40408 GCA_964457335.1 uncultured Enterobacteriaceae bacterium
CGAGTCCGAGCCCGAGCCCCCGACGCTCGCTCCGGCACCGCCGTCTCCGCAGCGGCCGCGCTCGGGCGGCCGGCTGCCCCCCCGACGACGCCCCCCCCGCCGCCGCCGTCGCCGCCGTCGCGCCTACCGCGCCACGTCCGCCCAGCGCGCGCGCCCCGCCCAGAGCGCCGTCAGCTCCGCCGCCGCCGCACGGCGAGCAGGCCCAGGGCCGCCACGAGGGCTGCCGGCCCGGGGGACGCTCCCGTCGCGCACCCACAGCCGCCCGTGTCGTCCGCCTGGAGGACCGGGTCGGCGGCGCCGCCCTCGTCGGTGTCCGCCCCCGCGAGATCCGCGCCGTCGCAGTCCTGGTCGATGCCGTCGTCGGGGATCTCGTCGCCGCCCGGGTACGCGGCGGGGTCGGCGTCGTCGCAGTCGTCCGCCTCGGAGGCGCCGGCGTAGCCCTCGGGCGTCTCGCACGCGAAGGTCTCGGTGGCGGGGTCGGTGTACCCGTCGCCGTCGGCGTCCGCGTACCAGGGGTCGGCGTCGACCGCGTCGACGTCCACGGTGCCGTCGCAGTCGTCGTCGACCGTGTTGCACACCTCGTCGGCGTCGGGGTTCACCGCGGCGTCGAGGTCGTCGCACTCCGCGCACGCCGCGAAGCCGTCCTCGTCGTCGTCCGCGTACCCGGTGGAGCCGTCGCAGTTGTAGTCGTTGGGGTCGGTGCAGTCGGGCTCCTCGGCATCCGGGCGGAAGGCGTCGTCGCCGTCGTCGCAGTCGCCAGAGGGCGTGTCCACCGAGGCCTCGCCCGGGTCGTCGCAGTCGGCGTCCTCGCTCGCCACCGGGGCGTCGCCCTCGGCACGGTAGCCGTCCTCGTCGGCGTCCGCGAAGCAGGCCTCCGCGCCGTCGCAGTCCTGGTCGACGCCGTCGCCGACCACCTCCTCCGCGCCCGGGTGGATCGTCTCGTCCGCGTCGTCACACTCCGCGCAGGCGGCGTGCCCGTCGGCGTCAGCGTCCACGTAGCCGACCGAGCCGTCGCAGTTGTAGTCGTTCGGATCCGTGCAGTCGGCCTCGACCGCGCCGGGGTTGAAGTCCGCCGAGGCGTCGTCGCAGTCGGCGCCGGCCGCGGCGTAGCCGGCGGGGATGTCACACCAGGCCGCGCCGCTCGCGCCGCCGTAGCCGTCCCCGTCGGCGTCCGCGTAGAAGGTGGACTGTCCCGTGGCGGACGCGTCCGCGTCGTCCGCCGCGCCGTCGCAGTCCTCGTCGGTGTCCGCCGCGTCGCAGACCTCGGCCGCGCCGGGGTTGATCGCCGCGGACAGGTCGTTGCAGTCGTAGGCGTTGGCGACGTAGCCGCTGACCTCGTCGCAGGCCGCGATGGTGAAGCGCGTCCCGCCGTAGCCGTCCCCGTCGCTGTCGCCGTACAGGGTGGACCCGCCCGTGGCGGTGGGATCGGCGTCGTCGGCCGCGCCGTCGCAGTCCTCGTCGGTGTCGGCCGCGTCGCAGACCTCGGTCGCGCCAGGGTTGATCGCCGCGGAGGTGTCGTCGCAGTCGGTGGAGGTCGGGGTGTACCCCTCCGGGAGGTCGCAGTACGCCCCGGTGCTCGCGCCGCCGTAGCCGTCGCCGTCACCATCCGCGTAGAAGGTGGACTGTCCCGTGGCCGACGTGTCCGCGTCGTCCGCGGCGCCGTCGCAGTCCTCGTCGGTGTCACCCGCGTCGCAGACCTCGACGGCCCCGGGGTGGATTGCGGCGTTGGTGTCGTCGCAGTCCGTCGAGGCCGCGAGGTAGCCGCTCGGCATGTCGCAGGACGCCGCGGTCGTCGGGCCGCCGTGGCCGTCGCCGTCCGCGTCGGCGTAGAACGTGGACTGGCCGGTGGCGGAGGGATCGGCGTCGTCGGTCGCGCCGTCGCAGTCCTCGTCGGCGTCCGCGGCGTCGCAGACCTCGGCGGCGCCGGGGTTGATCGCCGCGTCGAGGTCGTCGCAGTCGTCGGCGTTGGACGCGTATCCCGACGGGGCGTCGCAGGCCGCGGTCGTGAACCGGGTCCCTCCGTAGCCGTCGCCGTCGGCGTCCCCGTACCAGGTGGACTGCCCCGTCGCGGAGGTGTCGTCGTCGTCGCTCGCCCCGTCGCAGTCCTCGTCGACGTCGGCGTCGTCGCAGATCTCGGTGGCGCCGGGGCTGATCGTCGCGTCCGCGTCGTCGCAGTCGACGGACCGGTCGTAGCCGTCCCCGTCGTCGTCGGGGGCGTAGCCGCGGTACAGGCGCGCGTACCCGTCGTACGCGTCGGCGAGCGGGGCTCCCACGATCACGTCGTCGAACCCGTCGGCGTCGACGTCGCCGGCCCCCGCGACCGAGAATCCCAGCAAGTCGACCGCGGCGTCCCCCTCGAAGGTGGCGACGGCCGTGGTCGACAGGCCGCTCGCCGACCCACGGTACACGTAGCCCCACCCGGTGCCTGCGCTGGAGTTGGCGCTCGCGCCGACCACGAGGTCGCCGAATCCGTCCCCATCCACGTCGCCCGCGCCCGCCACGGAGAACCCGAAGTTCCCGTCCGCCTCCGTGCCGGTCAGCGTGGTGGCCCCCGACGTCGTCACCCCGCCGGCGGAGCCCGAGTACACGGACACGAACCCGGTCGAGGACGAGGCATAGGGCGCGCCCACGACGACGTCGGCGTAGCCGTCCCCGTTCAGGTCGCCGGCGCCCGCGACGGCATAGCCGAAGTATTCGCCGGCGGTGGTGGTTTCGGTCAGCGTCGTGGCGCCCGAGCTCGAGACGCCGCTGGCCGAGCCGTAGTGCACGCACGCGACGCCCGCGAAGGTGTCGTAGCCGGGCGCGCCCACGACGACGTCGTCGTAGCCGTCGCCGTTCACGTCGCCCGCGCCGGACACCGACATCCCCAGGTAGGCGAGGCTCGAGGCGCCGTTCACCGAGGTGGTGGCGCTGGTCGAGAGGCCGGTCGGCGAGCCGTGGAAGACGTAGACGGTGCCCTTGTCGAGCCCGCCGGCGTAGGGGGCGCCCACGATCACGTCGTCGTAGCCGTCGGCGTCCACGTCGCCCGCGCCGGCCACGGACTCCCCGAAACGGTCGCCGCTGGCGGACCCGTAGAGGGTCGTGGTCGGCAGCGCGGACACGCCGCTCGGGGAGCCGTGGAAGACGAAAGCGTGGCCGTTGGTGGTGCTCGGGGCGCCGACGACGATGTCGTCGTAGCCGTCCCCGTCCACGTCGCCGGCGCCGGCGACCGACCAGCCGGAGGAGAAGGAGCTGGACCCGATGGAGAGCGCCGTCGTGGCGGTGGTCTCGAGCCCGCTCGCCGAGCCGTGGAAGACGTAGGCGTAGCCCGCGTTCGGCTCGCCCACGATCACGTCGTCGTAGCCGTCCCCGTCGACGTCGCCCGCGCTGTCCACGGACAGGCCGAAGTAGCCCGCCCACCCGGCGGTGGAGGTGAGCGTCGCGGACGCGGTCGTGTACACCGGGTCGATCTCGATCGGGTAGCGCGCGCCGGCGTCGTCGACGCGAACGCGCAGCCCGCCCGGCGCGGTGTCGAAGCGCGCGGGGAGCGGCGTGCCGTCGGCGTCCCAGGCGACGAGGCCCGACACGATCCAGCTCTCACCCCCCTCCCCGTGGACCCAGGCCTCCCCGTCCCCCACCGTCACGTCGGCGCCGTCGATCGCGACCTCCACGACCAGCGGCCCATCGCCGTCCGGCGCGACCTCGACCGTCCACCCCTGCTCGAAGCCGTCCCCGCGGCCCGCCCACCACTCGGTCAGGCCGTCGTCGGCGTACTCCAGCCGCTGGATGCACGCGCCGCCGGGGTCCTCCATCCCGGGGACACAGGCGCCGAGCCGCGGTGACACGGGGGACACCGGCTCCAGCGCGCCGCGACGCCCCCAGCCCGCCGTGCGCACGCGCAGCGCGTCCCCCTCGACCGAGAGCGTGGCGCCCTCCCCATCGAAGCGCCCGGTGATGCCGCTCGTGCGCGCGCCGAACGCGTCTCCGTCGGCCGAGAAGGCGAGCGCGCCGTCTCGGATGCGCGCGGAGACCTCGTCCCGCCAGGGATCGCCGCCCTCGGAGGACGAGGGGGTGGCGCAGGCGAAGAGGAGGAGGAGGGTCGTGTGCATGGGCCAACAGCTCCGGTGGCCCCCCTCCTACGCGGCAAGTTTGGAGGGAGTGTGGAGCGCCTTCACGCGGGCTCAGGCGACGGCCACGTCCCGCGCCCCCGGGTCCGTCACCTGCCCGCGGATGTCGACGCGAAACCCGCGCGGC
Source organism: uncultured Enterobacteriaceae bacterium (assembly GCA_964457335.1). Lineage (GTDB taxonomy): Bacteria > Myxococcota_A > UBA796 > UBA796 > SXON01 > CAJBVW01. The sequence continues at coordinate 4,234 of CAYWGD010000067.1, forward strand.
TCGTTCCGGCCGAACACGAGCTCCCAGCCGCGCCGGCGGCACACCTCGGCGACGATCGCGAGCCCGAGGCCCGTCCCCCGCGGGGCGCGGATCATCGCGTCCGCACCGCGGAACGTGCGCTCGGCCAGCGCGGCCAGCTCCTCCGGTGCGACGCCCGGGCCGTCGTCGAGCACGGTCAACGTGAAGCGCGCGCCCTCGACCTCCAGGATCGCGGCGACGTGGTCGCCGGGCCGCCCGTGGCTCACCGCGTTGTAGACGAGGTTGTCGATGACCCGCTCCAGCACGAGCGGCCGGCACGCGCACCACACCTCCGCGTCGGGGCAGCCCACGGCGAGCTCGATGCCCTTGTACCGGGCGAGCGGCTCCAGGCGGCGGGCCACCTGCCCGAGCAGCTCCCGCGCGTCGGCGCGCGCTCCCCCGGCCGCCGGGTCGAGCCCGTCGTGGAGCTGGGTGCCCACGCGGAGGTTGTCGATCATCGCCGCGAGGTACACGCAGTCGTCGAGGCAGCGCGCCACCATCTCCTTGGCGTCGTCGCTCATGATGGTGCGCGCGGCGTGCTCGAGCGTGAGCTGCACGGCGGAGAGCGGCGTCTTCAGGTCGTGCGCGATGTCGGCGAGGTGGCGCTGCAGCCGGTCGTTCCGCTCGACGAGCTGGGTGGTGGTGGTGACGATGCGCGCGTTCGCGTCGTCCAGCGCGCGCGAGACCGCGCCGAGCTCGTCGAGCAGCGGATCGGCGGCGGACCGGTAGCCGGCGTCGCCGACGTGCTTCGCGGCCGCGTCGAGGCGTTGGGCGCGCGCGATCAGCGGCCGCACGACGACCGCCGCGCTCAGGACGGCGGTGAGGACCGCGCTCCCGGCCGCGAGCGCCAGGGCGCCGAGCAGGAGCCGCACGCGTGTCTCCGGCTCGATCTTCCAGCGCAGCTCCACGAGGCTGCACGGGCCGGACGGCGCGAGCCGCACGAGATGCACCGCGCCGAACTGTTGCGCGAACAGGACCCGGGCGGCCTCGGGCGTGTCCTCCGAGACGACCCCGAGGAGCGCGGCGTCCGGCCCCTCCGAGGCGGGGAGCCGCGCGAGGTCGAACGTCCGCACGACCGACCCGCTCGGCAGCGTGGCCGACCAGCCGTCGGGCGCGGCGCGGCACCGCGCGGCGAAGTCCTCCGCGCGCGTCCAGGCCACGAGCGCGTGGAGCTGCCCCCCGATGCGCTCCGGCACGACGTGCGCCACGACGGCGAACGTCGCCGCGATGCCCATCGAGGCGCTCAGCAGGCTCACCCAGAGGATCGTCGGGGCGATGCGCCGCCAGAGCGTCACGCCGGGTCCTCGTCGAAGCGGTAGCCGACGCCCCAGGCGGTCCGGATGCGCCTCCCCGCGGGGCCGAGCTTGCGGCGGATGTGCGAGATGTGGCTGTCCACCGTGCGGTCCGTGCGGTCCCCGTCGAGCGGGAGGGCGTTGGCGGCGATCTGCGCCCGGGTCAGCGCGCTCCCCCGGCGCTCGAGCAGGTACGCGAGCACGTTGAACTCGTGCGCGGTGAGGCCCAGGTCGGCGCCGTCGGCGCCGTGGACGACGCGGGCGTCCAGGTCCGCGACGACGTCGTCCCAGGCAAGCCGCCGCCGCTCCGGCTCCTCGGGGATCCGGAGGCGCAGCTGGATGCGGGCCACCAGCTCCTCCATCCAGAACGGCTTCGCCAGGTAGTCGACGGCGCCGAGCTGGAAGGCGCGGAGGCGGTCGGCGAGCTCGGTGCGGGCGGTGAGCACGATGACGGGCACGGCCTGCCGGGCGCGCCAGGCGTCGAGCAGGTCGAAGCCGCTCCCGTCCGGCAGGTTCAGGTCGAGCACCACGAGGTCGAAGCGCTCCCGCGCGGCGGCGTGCGCGGCGAGCCCGGCCCGGGTCGCCAGCTCGACCTCGAACCCGGCGTCCCGCAGCCCGCGGACGAGCCCCGCGGCGATGGAGGGGTCGTCCTCGACCACCAGCAGCCGGAGCGCGGCGCCCTCGGATCCCAGCTCCACCTCCGCACCTCGATGGGGGCGCGATTGTAGCGCGCTCGCCGCGGGCCGAGCCCGAGCCCGAGCTCGCGTCTTCGCGCGAGGTCGGCCAGAGGGCGGCGCGGGCGCGACACCCCTCCGGGCCGAAGGCCCCCCGCCGCTCCTCCGCCCGCGCCGGTCGCCGCGCCCGCAGCGCGGCGACGGAGGCCCTCCGGGCCGACCCCGGCGGACGACCGACCCCCGCCGCCCGCGCGGGCTCCACCACACGAAGCCGCTTCAGGCGGCGGGGGACGCGCCCATCCGGTTAGAAGCCGCCGATGTCCATCTCCCGCGCCCCCCGCCCCGTCAACGAGCCCGTCCGTTCCTACGCCCCCGGCTCCGCCGAGCGCGCCTCCCTCGAGCGGGAGGTCGCGCGGCAGGCCGCCGAGGTGGTCGAGATCCCCTGCGTGATCGGCGGGATGGACGTCTACACGGGCCGCACCCGCGACGTGACGATGCCCTGCGCGCACGCGAACGTGATCGCGCGCGTGCACCTCGCGGGGCCCGCCGAGATCGACCGGGCCGTGCGCGCCGCCGAGGAGGCCCGCCCCGCCTGGGCCGCGCTCCCCTGGGAGCAGCGCGCCGCCGTGCTCCTGCGCGCGTCCGAGCTCCTCGCCGGGCCCTGGCGCGACCGCGTGAACGCCGCGACGATGCTCGGGCAGGCCAAGACGGTGCACCAGGCCGAGATCGACGCCGCGTGCGAGCTCATCGACTTCTGGCGCTTCAACGTGTCCTACTACCGCGACATCCTCGCGGAGCAGCCGCCCGTCGACGCGCCGGGCACCTGGAACCGCACGGACCACCGCCCCCTCGACGGCTTCGTGTTCGCCGTGACGCCGTTCAACTTCACCTCGATCGCGCTGAACCTCCCGACCGCCCCCGCGCTCGTGGGGAACACGGTCGTGTGGAAGCCCGCGACCACCTCGGCGGCGGCGGTCTGGCAGCTCTTCCAGCTCCTGCGCGCCGCGGGCCTCCCCGACGGCGTGATCAACATGCTGAACGGGGACGGCCCGGACGTCGGCAACCCGGTGCTCGCGCGGCCGGAGCTCGGCGGCGTGCACTTCACCGGGTCCACCGGGACCTTCCAGCACATGTGGCGGACGATCGGCGAGAACATCGGCCGCTACCGCCAGTACCCGCGCATCGTCGGGGAGACGGGCGGGAAGGACTTCATCCTCGCGCACGCCTCGGCGGATCCGCGGGCGCTGGCCGTGGCCATCGTGCGCGGCGGCTACGAGTACCAGGGGCAGAAGTGCTCGGCGGCGAGCCGGGTCTACGTGCCCGACGGGCTCTGGCCCGAGGTCTCCGAGCACGTCGCGGCGATGCTCGGCGAGATGAAGCAGGGCGACGTGCGCGACCTCTCGAACTTCGTCGCCGCGGTCATCGACGAGCGCGCGTTCCAGAAGCACGAGGGCTACCTCGCGCTCGCGCGCCAGGAGCAGATCGTCGCCGGCGGCAAGGCGGACGGGAGCTCCGGCTGGTTCGTGCAGCCCACCTTCGTGCGCGTGGCCGACCCCCACCATCGGCTCATGGAGGAGGAGATCTTCGGCCCCATCGTGAGCGCGTTCGTCTACCCCGAGGCGGAGTGGACCGAGGTCCTCCGCACGGTGGACCGCACGAGCCCCTACGCCCTGACCGGCGCGGTGTTCGCGCGCGACCGCTACGCGATCGAGACGGCGGCCGCGGGCCTCCGCCATGCCGCCGGGAACTTCTACGTCAACGACAAGCCCACCGGCGCCGTGGTCGGCCAGCAGCCCTTCGGCGGCGGGCGTGCGAGCGGCACGAACGACAAGGCCGGCGCGCCGCAGAACCTGCTGCGCTGGATCTCGCCGCGCACGATCAAGGAGACGTTCGTCCCGCCCGTCGACTGGCGCTATCCGTTCCTCGGTTGAGCGTTCGCGGACGTGTCTCGGTTGACATTCGGCCGAAAGCGCGTAAGGTAGTCGTCAGATCCCTTGGTTGCGGACTCCTCCGGCCGAGGGACCTGGTGAGAAGGCTCCGGGGCGGCGTTCGTGCCCGCCGGGTGCTGGCTCGGCATCGCGCGCGCGTTTTTTGCGTCCGTGGTGCCTTCGCGGAAGGCCGCGGTACTGACCGCGGGACCACCGCGATGCGGACCGAGATCTGCCGTCCGGGAGGACGCGACCACATGACTGATGCACGTCAGGCCTGACAATCCCCTGATCGTCCAGGGCGATGGCAAGGTCCTGCTCGAGACGAAACACCCCCGCTACGAAGAGGTCCGGGACTTCCTGGCGCACTTCGCGGAGCTGGAAACGTCCCCCGAGCACCTCCACACCTACCGGATCCACCCGCTCTCCCTCTGGAACGCCGCCTCGAGCGGGATGCGCCGCGACGAGATCGTCGAGGGCCTCCGGAAGTTCTCCAAGTTCGACGTGCCCCCCAACGTCCTGACGCAGATCGGCGAGACGATCGAGCGCTACGGCCTGGTGCGGCTCGTCGCCCATCCCGAGCACCCCGAGAAGCTCCTGCGGCTCGAGTTCGCGACGGCGTACGTCGCGAAGCTCGTCGGCCAGGAGAAGTCGGTCCAGGAGCTCCTCGTCGAGGACGGGAAGCGCTACTTCGCGATCCAGGCCGGCCACCGCGGCATCTTCAAGCAGCGGATGTTGCAGTCCGGCTGGCCGGTCGAGGATCTCGCCGGCTTCCTCGACGGCGACCCGCTCACGATCCGCGTCCGCGAGAAGATGGTCGGGAACGGCCAGCCCTTCGCGCTCCGCGATTACCAGGTCCAGTCCGCGGAGAAGTGGCACCAGGGCGGGAAGCCCTCCGGCGGGCACGGCGTGATCGTGCTCCCCTGCGGCGCCGGCAAGACGATCGTGGCCATCAAGGCCATGTCGCTGGTGAACCAGCACACGCTCATCCTCGCGACGAACGGCGCGGCGGTGCAGCAGTGGGTGCGGGAGATCCTCGACAAGACGGAGCTCCGGCCCGACCAGGTGGGCGCCTACACCGGCGAGGTCAAGGAGATCCGCCCGGTCACGGTCGCGACCTACCAGATCCTCACGTGGCGGGCGTCGAAGACCGAGAAGTTCGCGCACCTCCACCTGTTCGAGGACCACAACTGGGGCCTCATCGTCTACGACGAGGTGCACCTCCTCCCCGCCCCGGTGTTCGGCGCCACCGCCGACCTCCAGGCCCGCCGCCGCCTCGGCCTCACCGCGACGCTGGTGCGCGAGGACGGCCGCGAGGGCGACGTGTTCAGCCTCGTCGGCCCGAAGCGCTTCGACATGGCCTGGCAGACGCTCGAGGAGAAGGGCTTCATCGCCGAGGCGAAGTGCTACGAGGTGCGCGTCGGCTTCGTGAACGGCGCGGCCCAGCGCTACGAGAAGGCGCAGGAGGGCGAGAAGTTCCGCCTCGCCGCCACGAACCCCGCGAAGCTCGGCGTGCTCGATTCGCTCGTGAACAAGCACAAGACCGACAACGTGCTGATCATCGGCACCTACCTCGACCAGCTCAAGGAGATCGCCCGGCGCTTCCGGGCCCCGCTGATCACCGGCGAGACGCCGGGCCCCCAGCGGGAGGATCTCTTCGCGAAGTTCCGCGACGGGCGCATCAAGCTCCTCGTCGTGAGCAAGGTCGCGAACTTCTCCATCGATCTGCCCGACGCCAACGTGGCCATCCAGGTGTCGGGCAGCTTCGGATCGCGGCAGGAGGAGGCCCAGCGCCTCGGCCGCATCTTGCGCCCCAAGAAGGACGGGGCGTTCTTCTACAGCGTCGTGACCCGGGAGTCGAAAGAGCAGGAGTTCGCCATGAAGCGCCAGCTCTTTCTGACCGAGCAGGGGTACCGCTACTACATCCAGGAGACCCCGGCGTCGTAAGCGCGGGTGGAGTTGATCGATGTCGAACGATCGGACGGAGCTGGCCGGAGGGCCCGACGAGGGTGGTGGACGCAGGCGGAGGCGTCGTCGCCGTCGTCGCGGCGGCGGAGGCGAGGGTCAGCCCGAAGGCTTCGTCCCCCAGGAGGCGCGCGAGACCGAGCGCGAGCCGCACCGCGAGCGCCCGGAACGCGAGCGGGAGCGCGAGCGGGACGAGGAGGGCCACGGCGGCCGCCCCCGGCGCGGCCGGCGCCTCGTGCGGGGCGACGAGGGCGAAGGGCCCGGCGTGGTGGTCCCCTCCTCCGGGAAGCTCCCCCAGCGTCCGCGCGTGCACCGCAAGCGGTGGAAGCCCGCGGCGGGCGTGGTGCGGCGCCGCCGCCTCGCGCGCGGCGAGCTCGACGACCTCGTCCAGTACTTCTCGCGGCTCCCGGAGCCGCTCCTCGGGGCGCTCTACCGCGCGATGGGCGGACAGCCCTCCCGGGTGAGCGACGTCGAGCGGATGACGCAGCTCACGGTGCGCGCCATCGCGCAGGGCAACCGCCTCGGCGGGCTCCTCGCGCAGATGCACCAGCGCGATCGCCAGGCCCTCGCCGCGCTCGTGCAGTGCGGCGGCCTCGCGCACGCCGAGGAGTTCCACCGCGAGCTCGTGCTCGTGCTCGGCGGTCGCGAGAGCGACTGGGCGCGCACGATGCAGATGGTGTCCGACCGCGGGCTCGTCTTCGCGTCCGACGCCGTGGAGGACGGCTACTACTACCTGGTCCCCGAGCCGCTCGTGGACCTGCTGGTGGAGCACCTCGAGCCCGAGCTCGCCCTCCCCACCTTCCAGCACGACGACATCCGCGTCGTCGACCAGCGGCCCTTCTGCCCGCCGCTCGACTTCTCGCTCGCCACGCTCGCCACCTACCTGGACCAGAAGCCGCCCCGGCTCACCCAGCGCCAGGAGGTGTTCAAGCAGCACAAGGACGAGCTCGACCGCTTCTTCGCGCAGCTGTGGAGCCCGGACAGCGAGCTGTTCAACCTCCACTACGACTTCCTCATGATGCACGGCATGATCGAGCTCCGGGGCGACCGGGTGGCGGTCAACCGGGACGTCGTCGAGGAGTGGCTGCACCTCGAGCCGGACGACCAGCGCGACCTCGTGTTCCGCGCGCTCGACAAGCGCTTCTCCCTCGCGGAGTGGGTCTTGTGGGCGGTGCACTCCGGCAAGGGCGAGTGGATCGCCGAGGCCCCGCTCCAAGCGCTCTACCGCCGCTGGAAGCGCGGCGAGGACTGGCGCGAGCGCTACCACAAGGGGCTCTACCACTCGCCCCGGGGCGCGGAGCGCGAGGGCTACAGCTTCACCCCGCTCGTCGCGTGCGGCATGCTCGAGCTCGGGCTCTGGGGCCAGCAGAAGTTCTACCGGCTCTCCCCGCGCGCCGCGAAGCTCCTCGACCCGCCGGAGGACGAGGGCTTCAGCCAGTTCTACCTGACGCCGTCCTACGAGATCATGGCCCCGGCCGGCCTCGCGCCGATCCTGCTCTTCCGGGTGGGCGAGCTCGCGGAGCTCACGGGCTGCGACCGCGCGAACACCTACAAGATCACCGAGGTCACCATCGAGCAGGCCCTCCGCAAGGGGTGGCGGCGCGAGGAGGTCTTCGACTTCTTGCGGGAGAACAGCCAGATCGGGCTGCCCGAGAACGTCGAGCAGACGCTCCGCAGCTGGATGGGGCAGGAGGGCGACGTCGAGTTCCACGAGATCGTGGCGCTCACCGTGCACCGCAGCGTGGTCCGGAAGCTGGAGAGCATGCGGCAGCTCAAGCCGTACCTCCTGCATCGCTTCGCGCCCGGGCTCTACGCCATCGACCGGCGGCGCATCCCCGAGCTCGTCGCCGAGCTCGTCTCCGCGGGCTTCAACCCCGCGAAGGAGCTCCGTCGCTACCCGGCGGACGAGGACGCCGCGGAGGCCCGCGAGCGCCTGCACCACCTCCTCGCGGAGGCGCGTGAGCAACGCGATGACCCCCTCGCGCGTGCACACTCGGCGGACACTCAACCGGAGGACCTCCGCCCCGTGCCAGGAAGCCACGCCGCCCAGGGCGCCGCGCGTCAGCGGCGGAAGCAGGAAGGGCCCGGACGTGTCTCGTCCCCGACCGAGGTGCGCGCCATCGTGGAGAGCGCCATCAACAAGGGGGCCTGGATCGAGATGGTGTACCTGTCCGCGAAGGACCAGTCGCGGAAGCACCTCGTCGTGGTGCCCGAGCGCGTCGCGCTCAACCGCGAGGGGAACGCCGTCCTCGTGGCCACCGACACCACGTCGGGGCTCAAGCTCTCCTACGCGCTCGCGCAGATCGAGCGCGCGCGGTCGGCCGAGCCGAAGGCGAGCGCCGGATGACCACCGAGCGCAGCTTCGAGGCCGCGCTGGGCGAGCTGGAGGCGCGGGTGACCAAGCTCGAGCGCGGGGATCTCGCGCTCGAAGACGCGCTTCGCCTCTTCGAGGAGGGCGTCGCGCTGGTCCGCGAGTGCCACGAGCGCCTCGACGCCGCGGACGCGCGAATCGTGGCCCTCTCCGCGGGCCCCGACGGGATCCGCGAGCTTCCCTTGGGAGAAACCGGGGAAGGCACGAAACCGTAACCTCGAGTTGACATGGGGCCGACGACCGAGGCGTTACACTGCCGCGGCTTCGGCGCAGGAGAGCGTGGATGTTCGACAGCGTGGGACGGAACCAGCAGCGCCAGGCCAAGCGGCAGGCGGGTGCGTTCCTTCTCTCGATGCTCCTGAACGGCTCGCTCATCGGCGGCGCGTTCTGGGCCGGTACCCGGGTGGTCGAAGAGGTCACCAACTCGGATGAGGTGCTCGAGGTCGCGGTCGATCTGTCCGCGCCCCCGCCGCCTCCCCCGCCCCCCCCTCCCCCGGGCGGCAAGAAGAAGACGAAGACCGAGAAGAAGCCCGACGAGGTCAAGCCGGTCGTCGAGGAGGTCCCCCAGGAGGTGGTGCCCCTCGAAGAGACGCCCCCCGAGCCCGAGGTCGTCGAGGCCGAGGAAGAGGGCGAAGAGGGCGGTGTCGAAGGCGGCGTCGAGGGCGGCGTCGTCGGCGGCGTGGTGGGCGGCGAGATCGGCGGCGTGCTCGGCGGCCAGCTCGGCGGGACCGGCATCAAGGTGGTGCACTGGTCCGAGGCCGAGGTGAAGGTCCGGGCGACCGTGCGCGAGAGCGACTACCCCGAGGCGGCGCGGGCGCTCAAGCTCCCCGACGAGCGCTGCACCGTCCGCATCAACATCGACGAGAAGGGCGTCCCCTACGAGGTCATCCCCAAGACCTGCTCGGAGATCTTCCGGCAGGCCGCGCAGACCGTGGCGATGCGCTACCGCTTCTACCCGGTGAAGGACGGGGGCCGTGCCGTGAAGGCCGGCTTCGACCTCGCCATCAACTTCAAGGCCGCCGACTAGGCGGGTTTCCCAAGCCGCCGTCCGGCGGCGCGGCCGGCATGGCCGGAGGACGCAGCGATGGATCTCTCCCCCCAGCATCTCTGGGCCGTGATGGGCGTACCGGCGAAGTCGATCTTCGTCCTCCTCCTCATCATGCTCGTCTGGAGCTCCTACGTCGGCATCGAGCGGCTCATCGCGTTCATTCGCGCCCGCGGCCAGTCCCGCGCGCTCGCCGAGGCGATCGCCAAGCCGCTCTCCACGGGCGACATGGACGGCTCGCTCAAGGTCGTCGCGGACCCGGCCTACAAGCTCGCGTACCTCGGCGTGGTCATCTCGACCGGGCTCAAGGAGTACAAGGCCCGGCCGGACCAGCACGGCATCGAGGCCATGAAGCGCGGGCTCGAGCGCGTGGCGCTGAACGAGGCCGCCAACCTCCGCAAGGGCATGAACGTGCTCGCGACCACCGGCTCCACGGCGCCGTTCGTCGGGCTCGTCGGCACCATCTTCGGCATCATCAACGCCTTCTCGATGATGAGCGCCGAGGGCGGCGCGGACCTCACGGCCATCTCCGGCGGCATCGCCGAGGCGCTCGTGTCGACCGCGTTCGGCATCGCCGTCGCGATCGCGGCGATCTGGCTCTACAACTACTTCAACGCCGTCATCGACGACATCGCGAAGGACATGACCACGTCCATCGGCGAGCTCGTCGACTGGGCCGAGAAGGACGCCCTCCGCCGCTCCGAGAGCCAGGCGGCCAAGTAGGCCCCAGGGTCAGGGAGGCACGCCCATGGGCGCGAAGGTCGGAGGCAAGAAGGGCGGGGCGATGGCGGACATCAATGTCACGCCGCTCGTCGACGTCGTGCTGGTGCTCCTCATCATCTTCATGGTGGTCACGCCGATGCTCTCGTCGGGCGTCGACGTGAAGCTCCCCAAGGTGAAGACCGCGGAGGAGGAGAAGGACATGGGGCAGCACATGGTCATCAGCGTCCGCAACGACGGCGCGGTGTTCGTGGACCGCGACCAGGTCACGCTCGACACCATCAACCGCGTGGTGGAGACGACGCGGAACAACCGCCCGCTCCTCATCAAGGGCGACTCGTCCGTCCAGTACGAGCAGGTCCGCAAGGTGATGGACAAGCTCCACGAGCTCCCGGGCACCGACACCATGCTGCTCGCGGCCGAGAAGCTGAAGGAGTAGCCGATGGCGATCAAGGTCCCGACGAGCCAGCAGGGGGGGATGGACGAGATCAACGTCACGCCGCTGATCGACGTCGTCCTCGTGCTCCTCATCATCTTCATGGTGCTCACCCCGATCACCGTGCAGAAGCTGGCGAACAACCTCCCGCCGCCGGACGAGGAGGTGCCGCCTCCGCCGCCGGACGAGCCCCCCGACCAGCTCATGGTCGCCGTCTACGAGGACGGGAGTCTCTCCCTGAACCTCAAGGAGGGCACCGACGACGAGCTGATGAAGGAGATCGCGCTCCGCCTCCGCTCGAAGGAGAAGAAGACGGTCTTCATCGACGCGCACCCCAAGGCCAACTACGCCCGCGTGGTTCAGGTCATGGACCTCGTGCGCGCCACCGCGTCCGAGGAGGACCCGGAGACGAAGAAGCTCGTCAGCTCGGTGAAGGTGGGGCTCGCGGATCTGAAGGAGGAGGGGCCGGCGCGCCTCGCCCCCGGCCAGGCCCTCCCGGTGCCGGGCGCGCCCGCCGCGGGCACGGCCCCGGCCCCCGCGCCCGGATGACCGCGTTCGAGCGTGCCGGCGGCGAGGCCGTCGTGCGCACCATCGTCGATCGCTTCGTCGACCGGCAGTTCGACGACCGCATCATCGGTTTCCTCTTCGAGGGGAAGGACCGCGCGCGCGTGAAGCTGCACGAGTACGAGCACGCCGCGGGCGTCCTCGGCGCGCCCGTGCCCTACACGGGGCGCCCCATCCCCGCGCTCCACCGCGCGCTCCGCATCAACGCCGGCCAGTTCCGTCGCCGGCTCGCGCTCCTGCGGATGGAGATCGAGGCCGCCGGTGTCCCCGCGGACATCGAGGAGGCGTGGCTCGACGCCCAGCGGCGCATGGAGCGGATGATCACCGACGGGACCGACTGCGCGCCCCCGGGAGCCGCCCGTGCTTAGCGTCGGCGACCTCGCCCCGGCCTTCACCGTGCAGCCGGTGTTCGGCCTCCCCGTGAAGACGGGCGGCCGGCCCCTCGCGGTGCTCTTCCTGCGCTCGCTCTCGGGGAGCCTCGCGCGCGCCGCGATCGTCGAGGCCACCAAGGCCCTGCCGCGCATCGAGGCCGCCGGCGGCGCCATGGTCGCCTTCACCCGCTGCGACCTCACCCTGGCGCGCGACCTCGTGCCCCGGAACCACGTGCTCTTCCCGGTCGTGGTGGAGCCGGACGGCGCGCGCTTCGAGGCCTGGGGCGTGGGCCGGGACAAGGGGCTCGCCCGCTCGATCGTGTCGCTCGTGCGCCCCTCCACGCTGCAGACGCTCTCGGCCGCGCTGCAGCTCGGCCGGGCGCGCCCCGAGGGGGGCGTCGACCAGCTGTTCGCCGAGTTCCTGGTCGGCGCCGACGGCCGCGTCCGCTACGCGCGCTACGGCCGCACGATCTTCGACCTCCCCGACGCCGAGGCCCTCTGCGCGGCGCTCTGATCGCGCTCCTGCTCGCCTCGGGCTGCGATCGGATCGCCCCGGAGCGGCGCGCCCTGCTGCCGAGCGAGCTCTCCGTGCTGGTCGAGACCCGCGAGGGGGAGCCGCTCTCGCTGCTCCTGGGCTTGAAGCGCAACAGCCGTGACCAGCTCGACGTGCGCGTGGCCGAGGGCGCGCAGGTGTACGACGGCCGCCGCGTGTGGAGCCTGGAGCGGTCCGCCGAGGGCCTCGCGGTCGTCGACCGGGTGTCGGGCGAGCGGGTGCGTTTCGCCGCGGGGCCCTCCCCGCACGTGCTCGCCGTGCACCAGCGCGACGTGTTCGTCGAGGGCCCGGACGGCTCGCTGACGTGCAGCATGAAGGACGGGCGCTGCGGCCTCGGCGAGCCGCCCGAGCTCCCGCTGGAGCACCCGGGGCCCGGCAAGGGCTTCCGGCTCGCGCTCGAGCACGGCACGCTGCGCGTGTTCCTCCCGCAGGAGCACGGTGGCGGGGTGGTGCTCGCGACCGGCGTGGCCCGCCTGCTCGGCGTCTACTGGGTGCGCGGCGGGACAGGCGAGGCCGACGCGGTCGTGCACCGCACCTTCCGCGGGCGCGCGCGGGTGCATGCCCTGGCGCGCGACGTGACGCCGGACGGCGACCTCTCCGACTGGCCCGGCGCCGCCCCGCTCGTCGTCGACGCGCCCTGGCAGCTCCAGGCGGGCGGCGAGGGCTGGCAGGGCGAGCGCGACGCGAGCTTCAGCGTGGCCGCGGTGTGGACGGCCGACCACGTCTGCCTCGGCGGGCGCGTGCGGGACGACGCGCTCGGGCCCGACGACCTGCTCACCGTGCAGCTCGACACGGTCACCCGCGCCATCCCGCTCGGCGGCGCGCCCCCCGACGGCGCCTCCGTGAAGGGCGAATGGCTCGGCGCGGCGTGGGAGACGTGCTTCCCGAGCGCCACGATCCCCCCGCGGGAGCGACACCCGCTCGCCGTGACGCTCACGGACGCGGACCCCGCGGAGCCTGCCACCGTGCTCTCGTCCGCGCCCACGCCCGACGGCGTGCCGCTCGGCGAGCTGATCCTGGACGCGCCCGACGCGGAGTGACGCCGCGTCGGGTCAGTGCGGGACGACCACCAGGATCGTGACCGCCGTGACCAGGTAGAACACGCCGGTGAGGAGGATCGGCCGGTCCCGCAGGAGGGTCTCGTCGGGGGCCGCGCCCTCGCCCTTCTGGTCGAGCAGGTAGATGTACCGGAAGATCCCGTACAACACGAACGGCAGGGTGATGAGGAGCCACGGCGTCGGCGAGCCGAGCACCGTGTACAGCGCGTAGCTGATGATCGTGCCGCTCGTCGTGATCGCCTGGAACTCGGAGAGCATCGCGGGGCTGTACTCGTCGAGGCTCTTACGGGTGCCGCCCACGCCGTCGAGCAGCAGGATCTCCCCCCGGCGCTTGTTGAAGCCGAGGAAGAGCGCGAGGAACGCCGTGCAGAGGAGCAGCCACGGCGAGATCGCCACGTCGATCGCGACGGCGCCCGCCACCGCCCGCCAGAGGTAGCAGGCAGCGAGGAACATCACGTCGAGGATGACGAAGTGCTTGAAGTAGCTCGAGTACGACAGCGTGGTCGCGAAGTAGAGCAGCGCGACGACGAAGAAGCTCGGGCTCACCGTCCAGGCGAGGCTGAGCGCGCCGGCGAACGCGATCGCCATGAGCCCCCAGGCCGCGCGCTCGGGCAGCTCCCCGCTCGCGAGCGGCCGGAAGCGCTTCTTCGGGTGCTTCCGGTCGGCCTCGATGTCCCGCCAGTCGTTGAAGATGTAGCCGGTGCTCGACAGCAGGCTGAAGGAGAGGATGGCGACCCCGAGGAGCATCCACTCGTCGGAGTTCCGGAAGCCGTCCGAGAAGATGATGGCGGGCAGGAGGAGCACCTGCTTCGCCCACTGCTTGGGGCGGAGCGCCGCGATGGCAGCCAGGGGCAGCGAGCGGCGCCGGGCGAGAGAATCCACGTTCAGGGGTCCTTCTTCTTGAGATCCACGGTCGCGAAGTCGAGGACGCGCATCTGGTTGTAGTCGAGGGTGAGCTGCGTCTCCGCGGGCGCGTGGCCCGGGGTGGAGATGCGAACGCTCGTAGCGCGGTTGGGCGCCAGGGTGGAGGTGACCGGGGACGCTCCGGACAGAGCGCGACCGTCCAGGGTGACCGTCGCGCCCGCGGGGAAGTGGATCTCGACCACGGGATCCAACTTGACCACCACGGGCTCCTCCGGCGCGGCCGCGCGGCCCGCGGAGCCCAGGAACACGCCGAGGCCGAGGCCCACGAGGCCCGCGAGGAGCGCCCCGGCGACGTAGAGGAGGTGCACGTGCAGGGGGGTGCGCGCGATCGTGCGCGTGCGTGGCTCCTGGTGCCCGCTGCGGGTCTCCGCGGGGCGCTCGGAGGCGGCGGGACGGTCGACCCCCTGGGCCGCGCCGCGCGCGCCGCTGGAGGGGCTCCCGCGGGGCGTGGCCGCGGGGGGCGGGAAGCGGGAGGCCAGGTCGGCCTGCCGGTCCGCGGGGCGCGCGCCTGCGACGGCGTCGGGGCGCGTCCCGGGGCGCACCGAGTCGGTGGTGCGCTGGTCCGAGGGGCGCGCGCCGGCGCGGCCGTTGCGGTCCGTCCCGGCCGCGGGGATGGGCCCCGTGGCGCCGGCGTCGGCCGGGTCGGGCCGCGTCGCGAGGTTCACGGTGGCCCCGGCCGTGGGGTCGGCGCGCAGCGCCGTGGCCGCCTCGGACCACTCGCGGGGGTCCACCCCGGGCGCGGGCCGGATCAGCGTGGACTCGTCGGCGAGCCCCGCGATCGGGCCGAAGGACCCGGACTGGCCGGCGTCGGGCAGGTTCTTCAGCAGGCCGGCCACGTCCTGGAGCGCGGTGTCGGGGCTCGGCAGCAGCTCGGCCAGCGTGGGCCGCTGCCGCCCGGACGAGGACTCGTCCTCGAGCACGACGTCGTCGGGGTCCGCGGGCCGCGGCGCGGCCGTCCGCGGCGCGGCGACGAGCGGAGCCGCCGCCGGGCGCGCCTCGCTCTCGGGGAAGAGCCCCTTGAGGAACGCCGCCAGCGTCGACGCCGAGAAGATGAAGCCCGCGTCGTGGAAGAAGCGGTCGAGCGCGTCCTTGAACGCGGTGGCGGTCTGGAAGCGCTCGGCGGGGTTCGTCTTGAGCGCCTGCTCGACCACGAGGTCGAGCGCGTAGGGCACGTCGGGGTTGACGTAGCTGGGCGGCTCGTAGGCCCCGCGGCGGATAGCCTCCACGGTCGCGAGCTCGCCGGCCTGCCGGAAGGGGTGGCGCCCCGCGAGCACCTCGTAGAGGACCACGCCGGCCGAGAAGAGGTCCGAGCGCTGGTCGACGTCGTGGCCGCTCGCCTGCTCGGGGCTCATGTAGTCGAAGCGCCCCTTCACCACGCCGGACATCGTCTCCAGCGCCTTCACCGAGGCCTTGGCGATGCCGAAGTCGGTCAGCTTCACCTCGCCCTGGAAGCTCACGAGCACGTTCGCGGGGGAGATGTCGCGGTGCACGATGTTGAGCGGCACCGGGCGCCCGCCGCGCATCACCTGGCGGTTGTGGGCGTACTCGAGCCCCTTGAGCATCTCGAGCAGCAGGTACACCGCGTGGGGCACCGGCAGCGTGATGCCCTTCTCGGCGCAGCGGGCGAGGAGCTGGCCCAGGTCCCGCCCGTTCACGTACTCCATCGCGATGTAGTACTGCTGCTCGATCGAGCCGAGATCGAGGATCTGGACGATGTTCGCGTGGGACAGGAGCCCGGCGATCTTCGCCTCGTCGACCAGCATGTCCACGAACTCGGGGTTCGTGGTCAGGTGCGGCAGGATGCGCTTGATGGCGAAGGTGCGGTGGAAGCCGCCGATGCCGTCCAGGCGCGCCTTGAAGATCTCCGCCATCCCGCCCGCGGCGATGCGCTCGACGATCTGGTACTTGCCGAACCGCTGGGGTTCCTGCGCGGGCGTGGCCAAAGGCGGGTCCGAGGGGGAAGAGATGGAGCGCGGTAGTGTACCCCGCCGCGCCCCTCGTCCCCGTGGCGGGCGCGAAAAGATCTACGCACCACCCCCTTGCAAACATTTACAGACGAAGTAGAGTGCGCCGCCTTCGGATGGCTCCGTGGAGAACGTCCTTCCGAACCGCCAGGAGCGGCGCTCGAACCTGCGCTCCATGCGGGGTGAGACTCCCCGCGAGGTCACGGAATACCATGGTTGCTCTTCTCGCTCTCCTCGTCGGCTGCGCGCCGACCCCCGCCTCCATCAAGTTCGACGGTGACGCGAAGGTCACGGTCCACACCCTCGACAAGGCCGACGTGCTCAAGGCCACCGTCCTCGACGCGGACGGCAAGGCCATCGAGCCGCAGCCCGAGCTCGCCTGGACGGTGACGCCGGACACGGTCGCCAAGCTCGAGGGCAAGCAGGTCGCCCCCGTCGGCAACGGCGAGGCCACCGTCACCGCCGCCGTCGGCGAGGTCAAGGCCAACTACACGTTCGTCGTCGCGCTCCCCGACAAGGTCGAGATCGCCGGCTACACCGCGGGCACCCCCTGGCCGGTCGGGCAGTCCGCCCAGCTCAAGGCCACCGTGAAGGCCGGCGAGACCGAGGTCGCGGGCCAGACCGTGTCCTGGACCTCCAGCGCCGACACCGTCGCCACCGTGGCGGCCGACGGCACCGTGACCGGCGTCGCCGCCGGCACCGCCACCATCACCGCCACCTCCGGCGCCCTCACCTCGACCGTCGACGTGACGATCGGCGGCGAGGCGGTCGCGGCGGCGGACGGCGCGGCCCCGGCCCCCGAGGCCAAGTAGTTCGCGGGCCGCAAGGCCCACGATCCCTTCGAGGGGCCCGCTTCGGCGGGCCTCTCCTCTTTTTACGGGGCTTTCGGAGCAGCGCCACCGTTGCGCTCCTCGCCCCTGGTCCGACTGCCGACGGCCCGCTTGCGGGCTCGCCCCTGGTCCGACTGCCGACGGCCCGCTTGCGGGCTCGCCCCTGGTCCGACTGCCGACGGCCCGCTTGCGGGCTCGCCCCTGGTCCGACTGCCGACGGCCCGCTTGCGGGCTCGCCCCTGGTCCGACTGCCGACGGCCCGCTTGCGGGCTCGCCCCTGGCACGACTGCCGACGGCCCGCGTGCGGGCTCGCCCCTGGTCCGACTGCCGACGGCCCGCTTGCGGGCTGTCGGCAGTCGAGAGCATCCCCGACGTGCGGGTCTTCCCGCATGTCGGGATGCACAGCGGTTGCCGACGTGGGCCCGGCTCGGCGGGCCCATGTCGGCATACCGCTAGCCTTCGAAGTTCGTCGCGCGGGCCTTGAGCTCGGCGACGCCGACCTCGGGGTTCTTGCCCGGGTACACGTCGACGATCTTGACCTCGATGGAGCCGAACGCGCCGCCGGTGTAGCCGTTGAAGCCCGGCACCTGCGCCCACTGGACGTCGGTCGCCTTCTCCGGCAGCACCGTGGTGATGGTCTGGCCGCCGAAGGTGACCGCGACCGTCTTGGGACGGGCGTAGTCCTTCACCGGCGCAAAACCGATGCTCGAGACGCCGAAGTTCTGGCTCTCGAGGGTGAGCACGTCGCCAGCGGCGAACTTCGCGAAGGTCTTGAGGTCCTCGTCGAGGGCGGGCGTCGCGCCCGAGGGATCCCCCTCGTTGATGGCGGTCACCTTGGCCTTGGCGTCGAACTCCTTCATGTGCACGAGCACTTCGGAGACGCCGAGGTTCGGGAAGTCCGCGCCGTCGTAGATGTCCACGACGGAGATGCGGACGCGGCCCCCGAAGAGACCCGCGTCGATCTTGGTGTCGGGCAGATCGAGCACCTGCCACTCGCGCTTGTCGGCCAGCTCGAGCGTGGCCGAGCCGACCTGCTTGGCGTTCTGGTCGTCGTCGAGCGCGAAGATGTCCACCCGCACCTGCTTGAGGCGCGGGTAGTCGGTGAACGTCTCCTCGTTCTTGTTGAAGCCCGGGAAGATCGAGATCTTGTCGACCTCCCCGCGGGGGACGTCGATCTCGATCCACTCGCCCCGGTTGGGGCTCTCGCCAGGCACCATCCACGCGGTGTCGAGCTTCCCGTCGATGGCGGCGGACGGCGCCCAGAAGTTGGCGCCGAGCTTGGTTTCCTTCTGGAAGGCCGAGCCGCGGGCACCCGCCCAGGCGAGCGTGGGGACGAGAAGAACGAGAGGCAGAAGGCGCATGGGGGGTCCTCGGTGGTCTAGTCGCGGTCGACGATGATGAACTCGACGCGGCGGTTCTGGCTGCGCCCGTCATCGGTATCGTTTGTCGCGATCGGACGCATCTCACCGAACCCGGCAGCGTCGAGACGGCTTCCGTCGACGCCCTTGCCCTTCAGGTAGGCGGCCACGCTCTCGGCCCGCGCCTGCGACAGCTTCAGGTTGGAGAGGTCGTTGCCGACGCTGTCGGTGTGGCCCTCGATCCGGATCTTCTTCAGCTCGGGGTGCTCGCCGATGACGCGCGCGATCTCGTCGAGGAGGTCGTAGCTGCGCGTCTGGATCGTGGCCTTGCCCGTGTCGAAGTAGATGACCTCCTTGATCTTGATCGCCTCCTTCGTGACGACCACGCGGGCGTTCTTGAGCCGATCGTCGGGGCAGCCGTCCTCGTCCTCGAACTGGTTGATGTCCTCGGGGTCGTACGGGCAGCGGTCGACGTCGTCCTTGAAGCCGTCGCCGTCGCTGTCCTCGACGGGCTTGTCGTCGGGGCAGCCGTCCTCGTCGTCGAACGAGTTGATCGTCTCCGCCTGGTCGGGGCAGCGATCCTGCGTGTCGACGATGGTGTCCTTGTCGTTGTCCGGGTCGGGGCAGCCGTCGTTGTCGAGGTAGCCGTCGTCGTCCTCGGGGTCGTTCTTGCACTGGTCGACGCCGTCCTCGCGCCCGTCCGCGTCGTTGTCGAGCTCGGGGCAGCCGTCGTCGTCCTGGAACTCGTCGTAGTCCTCGGGATCCTTCGCGCAGCGGTCGCTGCCGTCGGGGATCTTGTCGCTGTCGGAGTCCCGCGCGTTCGGGTCGAAGGACGGCGCGACGGTGACGCCCGCGAACACGCGGTAGTCGGGAGCGCCGACGCCGCCGATGATCGCGGAGCCGCCGCCGACGTTGATGGCCACCCAGCGGCCGAGCAGCGCCTTGGCGCCGATGAGGGCCTCCGCGGGGCTCTGGGACGCGCGCGCGCCGTAGGTCTCGCCGTGGACTTCGGCGGTGACCTCGAGCTGCTCGATCGGGTGGTAGCCGAAGGCCGCCGCCCACGTGAAGGCGTTGCCGACCCGCACGTCGCGGAGGCGCGCCGAGTTGCGGAGGCGGTAGCCGCCGTTGACGGCGGTGCGCCACTTGTACTGGCGGGAGTGGATCGGGGCGTCGCTGTACTCGAACGCGACGGCCGGCGAGACGGTCACGCCGCCTTCACCGAGGAAGTCGGCCGCGCCGCCCGAGGGGATGCCCACGGGCACGACCACGGCGAGCCCGACGGGCATGTGGTCGCGATCGAGCACGGCCACCTTGGGCGTGACCACGATGTCGCCGAGCCCGCCGCCGCCGCCCGGGGCGATGCTGGCGGTCGGGTCGTCGAGCGTGGCGAGGTTCCAGCTCTCCTGGGCCATCACCAGCGGGAGATCCACCGTGAGGCTCGCGAAGCGCGTGAAACCCATGCCGATCTGGAAGTTCGACATGATGCGGGTGTCGACCACGCCGTCGCCCGTCTCCTCGCCGCTCGCGGAGCCGCTCGCGGACACGCGGTCCCCGTTGGCGTTCACGAGCACGACCGGGTCGTTGCTGTAGTTGAACCACGCGCCGACGCCGAGCTGCAGGTTGCCCAGCGTGGCGGCGCCGTGGGTGGCGCCGAAGCCGTAGAAGTCGGCGTGCGGGCGGAAGAGCTCGAAGTCGAAGCTGGAGTCGAGCGTGGCCGACTCCTCCTGCGCGAAGGCGGGAGCGGTCATGGCGACCGCGGCCAGAAGCGTCGTGATCATCGAGCCCCTCCCTCACGGCGCCGGGAGACCGCCGCCAGGCCCATCAGCGCGCCGAGCACCAGCGCCGCGGGACCCCCCGCGGTCGGCGCGATGCCGCAGAGCCCGCCGCCACGCACCGTCGCGTAGGCCGCCGGGTTCGAGCAGCTCGGCAGGTTGTCGTAGAAACCGTCGCAGTCGTTGTCGAGCAGATCGCCGCACACCTCGGCGGCGCCCGGCTTGACCGTGGCCGAGATCTCCTTGAGGTCGGCCGGCTCGGCGACGTCCATGCAGTCGCCGCCCTCCTCGGTCACCCCGTCGCCGTCGCGGTCGGGGATGTCGATGTCGCCGTCGCAGTCGTTGTCGATGCGGTCGTCGGTGATCTCGATCGCGCCCGGGTGGATCGCGGGGTTGTTGTCGTCGCAGTCGCAGCGACCCTCGGTGCAGGCGCACTGGTCGGACAGGTAGCCGTCCTCGTCGTAGTCGCAGAGGTCGAAGCCGTCGCAGTCCTGGTCGTAGCCGTCGTACGGGATCTCGATCGCGCCGGGGTACACGCCGGCGTCGGCGTCCGGCGGGAGGTCCGGATCGTCGCTGCTCGCGAGCGAGGGCGAGCAGTCCTCGCCGCAGGCGTCCTCTTCCGAGTAGCCGTAGCCGTCGCCGTCGTTGTCGAGGTCGTCGATGCAGTCGTTGCAGTCGTTGTCCGCGTTGTCCGCGACCTCCTCGGCGCCGGGGAACACGTCCCGGTCCTCGTCGTCGCAGTCGCCGTCGACCTCGGCGTAGCCGTCGCCGTCGTCGTCGAGCACGCCGTTGTCGCGCACGCCGTCGCAGTCCGCGTCGTCGTTGGCGTTGCCGCCGCCGCCCGAGGACTCGGGGGTGCCGTCGTTGCCGTCGACCGCGTCGGGGTTGATCGTGGCGTCGTCGTCGCGGCAGTCGCCCTCGCGCTCGGAGTAGCCGTCGCCGTCGTTGTCGACGCCCGCCGCGGTGCCGCAGTAGTCGTTCTCGGCGCCCGGCGAGCCGTACATGCCCGACACGGTGATGAAGTCACCGGAGGAGCACCAGTTCGTGGCGTAGTCGTTCGCCCACTCGAGGTTGTAGGCGTTCAGGCTCACCGCGTGCGCGTAGTCGAGGCTCACGCCCCACGCCGAGGTCCAGTCCACCTGGTCGAGCGTCACGCCCGCGTAGGCGACCGTGAACTTGTCGTCCGCGGCGGCGAAGTTGAACTGCCCGGAGCTCGGCCCGAAGGTGTAGACGAAGTCGACCGGGACGTTGCCGTTGAAGTCGGCGTCGCCGTACGTCGTGTTGTCGGAGACGCCGAGCACGATGTAGTCGCCCACGCCGATGTTGATCGACCGGTCGATCGTGATCGTCTGGCCCGCGGCGTTCGTGATCGTCACCCCGTAGAAGTCGAGGGTGGCGCCCGAGTTGTTGTAGAGCTCGAACCACTCCCCGTAGTACTGGGGGACGCGGTCGGTGTCGCCCTGGAACTCCGTCAGCGTGACGTCGCCCGCGGCCGACGGCGAGGCCGCGCGGACGGGCAGGGCGGAGAGCAGCAGGAGAGCTGCGATGGACATCGGTCTTCCTCCCGAGAGGCGTGCCGCCCGGTATACACGATGCGTCCCGGCTTCTCAACGGGACCCCCCGGGTGCCGGCCACGCGGGCGCTCCCGCGTGCTTTTCGAGCACTTACACGGTGACGACGACGCAGCTCGATCCGATCCGTGGGGGATCCGCTCCAGTCGCGGATCATCGTGGGCATGCGTCAAGGAATCGTCAGCGAAATCCCTTCGACGTCGGTTTCGCCGATCGAAATTGGCCGTTCGAGCCGCCCGGCGGGATCGTCCCCGGTGCGCGAGTCGCCCGTGAGGTCCTGGTAGGCCTCGACCTCCACTCCCCCGTAGCCCACCGGGAACGCCTGAGACCACGCGCCGGGCTGGACCGTGCGCTTTCCGAGGTAGGAGCGGCCGCCCGCGCCTTCTCCGTTGGCGTGGAAGAAGTCGAGCACGACGGGCAGGTCGCGGGCCGCGCTGACGGTGCCCGACAGCGTGACCATCGGCCCGTCGGGGAAGCTGAGCCCGTCCGGGGGCGGCGAGGGGCTGCCGCTCGCGCCACCCCCGCCCGGCGCGCCGGCGCGGCCGCGGGCGCCCTTCGCGAGCGCGAGGGTGATCGCGGGCGGGTCGGCGCCGGCCCAGGTGACCGCGGCCTCGGCGAAGGGGTCGTCCTCGTCGGGGCCGTCCGCGTCGAGGTCCTGGAAGGCCTGCAGCCGCACCTCGGTGACCCGGGTCGGGACCTTCACCTCGAAGGGGCCGGCGCCGGGGAGCCGGAGCGCGCCCGCCCGCGTCTGCCCACCGGGCGCGTCGGGGTCGGCCTCGTTCAGGTCGAGCTGCACCTCGACGTCGGTGTCGACGGAGACGACGCCGGCGAGCGTCCACGTCTCGCCGTCGTAGCCGGCCCACGGCGCCTCGCCGCCCTGCGCGGGGCCGCCGGGGCCCCCCGCGCCATCCCCGCCCATGCCGTCGCCTGGAGTGCCGCCGCCGGGGCCGCCCGCGCCGTCGCCGGGGACGCCGGCGCCGCCGTGGTCGTCGCGGCCCTCGTAGAAGCGGGGATCGAGCGGGACGGCCTCGCCCGTCACCCGTTCGAGGCACCCGGCGAGGAGGAGGACCCACGGAACCACGCGACCATCTCCTTCAGACCCTCGGCGAGCGGAGTCCGGGGCGCCCAGCCGAGGAGCGCGCGCGCCCGGGAGATGTCCAGCACCTTCCGCGGCATGCCGTCGGGCCGCGCCGGATCCCACGCGATCCTACCCCGGAAGCCCACGGCGTCCGCCACCGCGGCGGCGATCGCCGCGATGGTGCGCTCCTCGCCGCTGCCGAGGTTGACCGGCGCCGGGCCGCCGCCCCGGGCGAGCAGGGCCACGACCCCCGCCGCGGCGTCGCGCGCGTGGAGCAGGTCGCGGGTCGCGCGGCCGGTGCCCCAGCACACGACCTCGTCCGCGCCCGCGCGGCGCGCCGCCTCGAAGCGGTGGAGCAGCGCGCCCACGACGTGCGCGCGCCCGAGGTCCGTGGACTCGCCGGGGCCGTAGAGGTTCGTGGGCACCACGAACACGCAGTCGAAGCCGTGCTGCTCGGCGTAGGCGGCGCCCTGGACCATCATCGCGCGCTTGGCGTGGCCGTACGGGCCGTTCGTGGGCTCGGGGACGCCGGCGTAGAGCGCGTCCTCGCGCATGGGCTGCGCGGCGTCGACGGCGTAGGCGCAGGCCGAGGAGATGCCGCAGAAGCGGCGCACACGCGCGCGCCAGGCGGCGTCGAGCACCTCGGTGCTCATCCGCACGTTGTCGGTGAAGGCGTCCGCCGGGTGGGCGCGCATCCAGCCGATGCCACCGCCGGTGACCGCGGCGTGCACGACCATGTCGGGGCCGAGGCGGTCGAAGAGCGCGCGCACCGCGACGGGGTCCCGCAGATCGGCGTCGGCGCGCCCGGCCGGGAGCGGGACCGCGCCCGCCGCGGCGAGCGCGTCCACGAGGTGGCGGCCGAAGAAGCCGTGGGCGCCGGTGACGAGGACGCGGGATCGAGAGAGGTCGGCGAGCGCGCCGCTCATGCGGGTGGGGCCTCACGGCCGCGCAGGTGCGGGGGCGTTGCGGGGGGCCGGTGAGGCCCCCCGCCCCAAGAAAAGCCAGGCTCAGACATTGCTGTACGGATTCCGGATGCGGATCATCCGCAGGCCCGCGAGGAGCTCGCCGAGCCCGCGGTGGATGTCGACCTCCAGCGAGAAGCCGAGCGCGCGGATGCGGCGGTAGCTCACCTCGTAGTCGCGCTTGTCCTCGTCGCTGCCGACGTCGGCGAAGTAGAGGTGGAAGTCGAGCTTCGACTGGAGGAGGCGCGCGATGTCCTCCTTCGTGAAGTTCATCGTCTCGTGGCCGACGTTGAGGCGGTGGTCGCGCGCGGCGTCCCAGTTGCGGAGGAGGTGCGGGACGACCCGCGCCATGTCGCGCACGTGGATGAACGTGCGCCGGAAGTGCCGCTCGTAGACGAGCAGGTAGCGGTTGACCAACGCCTGGTAGGTGAAGTCGTTGATCATGAGATCGAGGCGCATGCGCGGCGAGAGCCCGAACGCGGTGGCGAAGCGGAGCGCCACGCTGTTCGGGCGCGCCATGCACATCTCCTCGGCCTTCGTCTTGGTCTCGCCGTAGAGCGAGAGCGGGTTGAGCGGCGTGTCCTCGTCGCAGACGCCCACCACCTCGCCGTAGTTGCTGCCGGTCGAGAAGTTGATGAGCTTCGCGTCCGCCGGCATCTCGCCGAGCACGACCTCGGTGCCGCCCACGTTGGTGCGGCGGGCCTCGTCGGGGAACTTCTTGCACATCGGGTAGCCGACGAGCGCGGCGAGGTGCACGACGGCGTCGGCGCCCGCGAGCTCCTTGCGGACGCGCGCGGCGTCGGTGACGTCCGCCTCCGCGAAGCTGAAGTTCGGATGGATGAAGTTCGGGAGCAGGCCCTCGCCCCCGAAGCGGAGGTTGTCGACCACGTGGACGCGGTAGCCCTCAGCGAGGAGGTGCGGGACGAGGACGCAGCCGACGTAGCCGGCGCCTCCCGTGACGACGATGCGAGGGCTCAGGAGGGCCTCCACGAGGAGAGGGCGGCGGCGAGGTGCTCGCCGTGGGCGGGACCGAAGGCGTGGGAATTGCCGACGAAGAAGCCGCGCGTGTGCACCGCGTCGGCGACCGGGAGCGGGACGGGCGTGCGCGCGGGGACGCGGGCGAACGCGGGCTGGCGGGCGAGGTTCGAGCCGGAGATGGGGCGCGTCTCGATGCCGCGGGCCTCGAGCGCGGCCATGCAGCCGGCGCGGTCGGAGTCGACGAGGATCGGGAACGCGAAGCCGGCGTGCGCGGTGCCGGGCGCCTCGGGGAACACGGTCACGCCGGGGAGACCGGCGAGCCGGGCGCACCAGGCGGCGTGGTTCGCGCGGCGGCGCTCGACCCAGGCGTCGAGCCGGGTGGCCTGCACCCGCCCGAAGGCCGCGGCCATCTCGGTGGGGCGCAGGTTGTAGCCGGGCGAGACGAAGAGGAAGCGCGGGTCGATCTCGGGGTGCGCGGCCTCGATGGACCGGCGGTCGGAGCGCTCGCGGACCCAGCCGTGGGCGCGCAGCGACCGGAGCGCGTCGGCGAGGGCGTCGTCGTCGCACACCACCATGCCGCCTTCGACCGTGGTGAGGTGGTGCGAGAAGAAGAAGCTGAAGGTGGCGCCGACGCCGAAGCCGCCGACCTCGCGGCCGCCGATCCGCGCGCCGTGGGCGCCGCAGGCGTCCTCGATCACGAGGAGGTCTTCGTAGCCGAGGTCCGCGGGCTGCCCGAGGAGGTGCACGGCCATCACCGCGCGGGTCTTCGGGCTGCGCGCGGCGGCGGCGCTCGCGGGGTCGAGGTTCAGGGTGCGCGGGTCGACGTCGACGATGACGGGGACGAGGCCGACCTGCGCGACGGGGAACAGCGTGGTGGACCAGCCGACGGCGGGGACGAGCACCTCGTCGCCGGGGGCGAGCCGGCCGGTCTCGACCAGCGCGGCAAGGAGCAGGAGGTTCGCGGAGGAGCCGCTGTTGACCATCACGCCGTGCTTGCGGCCGCAGCGCGCGGCCCAGAGCGCCTCGAAGGCGCGCGTCTCCGCGCCCATGGTGACCCGCGTGGAGATCAGGACCTCGGTCGCGGCGATCACTTCGGGCGCGCCGAAGCCGACCACGCAGAGGGGGTGGCCGGTCGCGGCGTCGTGCGCTTCGACGGGGAACCCGGCCATCTCGGCCTCCACCAGCTGGCGGAGGGCCGCGCGGCGGTCCGCGTTCATGCCGAGAAGATCCGCGCGTTCGGGAGCTCGGTCGCGAGCACCTTCAGGTGGTCCACGCCCACCGGCCAGCTCGCGGCCTTGCGCTCGCCGCCGATGCGGGCGCCCTCCTTGGTGGGGACCTCCGCGATGCGCCAGCCGCGGGACAACGCGCGGATCGTGATCTGGTACTCGATCGGGAAGCGCTTCACGGTCGTCGCGAGGTCCAGCAGCGCGGCGCGCCGGAGCGCCCGGAAGCCGTTGATCGTGTCGTACACGCGCGGCTGGCCGCGGCCGAAGAGCCCGTTCGCGAGGCGGGAGAGCGCGTCGTTCACGCGCGCGCGCAGGCGGAGGACCTCGGCGTCCTCCTCGTTGACGGCGCCGGGGCCGAAGCGCCGCGCGATCGCGAGGTCCGCGCCCTGCATCAGGAGGTCGTCGAGCCGCACGATGTCGTCGGGGTCCTCGTTGCCGTCGGGGCTGAAGAACACGAGGCGATCGGCGCGGGAGACGTCGGCCGCCACGCGGAAGGCCACGCCGCGTCCGCGGATGGGCTGCACGACCGCGGGGATGCCGCGCTCCGCGAAGAATTCCAGCGTGCCGTCGGTGCTCCCGCCGTCGACGGCGAACACCTCCGCGAACTGGTCGATCGGCAGGCGGGACCAGAGGGCCCGGAGGCCCTCGATCTCGTTGAGCGTGAGCAGGACGAGCGCGCTGTTCCGCATGACGGGCAAAGGTAGCAGACCCGCGCGACGGGATCGAACGCGCGTCAGGGGGTCGCGGTACCCGCGGCGGCGTCCGGCGCCGTGGAGCCCGCGGTCCCGACGCCGGGGACGAGCCGCTGGGCGATGAGGAACTGCGCCATGCCCTGCGCGATGCGGTCGAGGCCGGCGGCGTTGGCGTGCCCGCGGTCCTGCGGGAAGAACAACGTCTCCCCGGCGGAGAGGCGCTCGAACTCGGCCTGCGGGTCGTAGTGCGGCAGCTCGAGCTCGCTGGCGGCGGCGCGCAGGATGCCGCGGTGCTCGGCGGTGTAGCCCTCGCGCTCGAGCGGGAAGCCGAAGAGGAGGAGCTTCGCGCCGACCTCCTCGGCGCGCGCGCGGAAGGCGCGGATGTGCTCGACGTACTCCTCGGGGGGCACGCGGTACACGCCGCCGGCCTCCTTCTGCTCGAGCTGGCGCGACTGCCAGAGGCTCAAGAGCCCCAGGTAGAGGTGCGAGCGGTAGAGCAGGTTCTGCTTGAGGAAGTCGGCGTTCTGCTGGAGCGTGGCCTGCGAGCGGTCGCTGTACGCCACCTTGCGCGCGTCCTGCACGACGTAGCCGAAGACCACGAGGTCGGGCTGGTAGCGCCGGAGCGCCTTCTCCCAGAGCCAGAGCCCCTGGAAGGAGGTGTGGCCCGGCTGGCCGCCGTTGATGACCTCGACCGGATGCCCTGCTTCCCCGAGGATCTTCTCCAGGCGCGCG
Organism: uncultured Enterobacteriaceae bacterium; assembly: GCA_964457335.1. Classification (GTDB taxonomy): domain Bacteria; phylum Myxococcota_A; class UBA796; order UBA796; family SXON01; genus CAJBVW01. The sequence goes on from CAYWGD010000067.1 coordinate 31,316, forward strand.
GGGTAGGTCAACTCGTCGTCGACGCCCCAACCGAAGGTGGTGCTGCAGCCGAGCGTCATCACGCGGAAGGCGCCGTCGGGCTTCTCTTCGGCGTGGAGGGGCGCGCGCAGCCCGTTCGCGTCGGTGGAGACGCGGAAGCTGCCGCCGGTCTCCTTGTGCGGGAAGGCCTCGAGGTGGAGCGAGCCCTGCTCGACCCAGTAGACCTCGCCGTGGGTGAACTCGCGCTTCGGGTCCTTCTTGGGCCAGCCCGCCGCCCGGAGCGCGCCCTCCCCGCCGAGGACGAGCACGACGAGGGGGAGGAGCGCGAAGATCCAGCGGCGGGAGCGCACTACTGGCCGGGCTCGATCGTGATGGCCGTGCGGTCCTCGATCGTGGCCGACTTGAACCACTTGTTGTCGTACCAGACCGTGTCGTTGATGGAGATGCTGATGGTGCCGTGCTCGGGGGCGGTGAAGGTGTACTCGCCGCCGATCGGGAACGTGGTCTCCACGCCGCTGTCGGTCACGAACTTGCCGACGAGCATGCCGACGCTGCACCCCTCGATGTTGCAGGGGTACTCGGCGCCGATCGCCTTCTCGCCGTTGCCTTCGACGTTGATCCAGCCGCCGTCGTCCGAGATGCGGTACTTGTCCTTGACCGTGGCGATGATGCGCGCCTTGTCGCCCTTGCAGAGCCCGATGGGGCGCTGCCAGGAGCGGCCGATGTCGAGGTAGTCGAACACCGTGTAGGTGAGCGGCTGCATGCACTCGCCCGCGGTGAGCTTGGCGGGGAGCCCGGACAGGTAGGACAACCAGCCGCCGGCGTCGCCGCCCTTCATGACGGCGGAGCACTGCTCGAGGTTGGTGCGGCTCACCGCCTCGATGTTGGCGGGCCGACCGAGGAGCACGGTCTCGACCTCGTCCACGAGGTTGGCGTCGAAGGTGACGCCGTCCTCGCGGGTGCCGAGCCACTGCGTCTTCATGGCCTCGAGCGCCTGCTGGCGGGCGATCTTGCGCTCGCCCTCCCCGAGGCTGTCGTAGGCGGGCGGGAAGTAGCAGTCGCCCTTCCACCCTTCCTCGCGGTGCCAGCCCACCGGCGGGGGCGGAGGGGGCCCCTTCTGCTTCTTGGGCTTGGCGTCAGCGAGGGACACGACGAGGAGCAGGGAGAGCATGGGGACCTCCGCGTGGGGGGTGAACTCGCCATACTAACCAATCGCGCGGGTTCCGATTCCCTCGGCTGTCAGGGGGTGGGTCTTGGGGCGGGGGGGCGGGCCCCCCCGCAACGCCCCCCCGGCGCGTCGTCGGGCAAAAACGCCGACGGCACCCGGGCCCCCGAAGGGGCGCGGATGCCGCGGGCGTCACCCTCCACGGGGGAGGGCGGGGTCGACTAGATCAGGCCCGAGAGCTTGAGCGCGACGACGAGGCTGAAGAGCGTGAGGGTCTCGGTGAAGACCAGCGCGATGAGCATCGGGGTCTGGAGCTGGCCCGCGGCCTGCGGGTTGCGCGCCATGCCCTCGAGGGCGGCGGTCGCGGTGCGGCCCTGGCCGAGGCCACCGCCGAGGGCGGCGAGGCCGATGGCGAGGCCGGCGCCGACGCCGAAGCCCCAGGAGCCACCGCCGTCCTGCGCGAACGCGAGGCCGGTCGAGGCGACGAAGAGGGCCGCGACGCGAGCGGCAGTACGAAGCTTGGTATTCATGGGTCCTCCGGTAACGGTCAGTGGTGGGCGGGGTCGTGATGCCCGTCGTCGTGCGCGACGGACAGGCTGATGTAGATGGTGGTGAGGAGCGCGAAGACGAAGGCCTGCACGACGCACACCAGCAGACCCAGGAAGTAGAGCGGGACCGGCAGCGTGGCCGCGCCGACCACGCCGAGGAACGTGTCCCCGAGGGTGCGCGCGATGGTCTGCAGCAGGTGGTCGACCGCGATGTTGACCCCGAGGCGGACCGTGAGCGAGATCGGCCGGACGAGGAGCGAGATCGTCTCGAGCACGAGGAACGCGGGCGCGAGCAGCGCGATCGGCCCCATCAGGTGCTTGACGTACCCGAAGCCGTTGCGGCTGAAGCCGGCGTAGTTGAAGACGACGAACACGGCGAGCGCGAGCGCGAGGTTCTGGGAGAAGTTCTCGGTCGGCGGCAGGTGCCCCGGCACGAAGCCGGAGATGTTGCTCACGAGCACGTAGAAGAAGAGCGTGGCGATGAGCGGGAAGAACGCCTTGGCGTCCTTCACCGACATCGTCCCCTTGATGAGCTCGTACTGCCACTCGCAGACGACCTCGTAGGCGTTGCGCACCGTGAGCGTGGAGTCCGGCACGTAGGCGGCGGTGCCGCCCTTCGCGATGGCCTTCTGGAGCTGCATCCGCGCGACGAAGGCCGTCGCGAGCAGGAACGCCACGATGCCCCAGGAGGTGAGGATCACCCAGGCGCCGTGGGCTTCGTGCAGGCCGAGGTTGGTGGCGACTGCGCCGCCGTCCTCGAAGCCGGGGACCAGCTGGTACCACGAGAAGGACGACGCGTGCGCGCCGGTGGCCGCCGCGGCGTACAAGCCGAGCAGGGAGATCATCCGGGCTCCGGGGTGGAGGTCCGCGTCTCGGTGAACAGGAGCGCGCAGGCGCGTCCCGACAGGCCGAAGAGCACGGAGCAGAATCCGAGGAGGACGGGGCCCACCGGGAAGTTCGCGATGAGCACCACGAGGATCAGCGCGCCCACGACGGTCTTGAAGCCGATGCGGGCGAGCACGAAGCCGTCCGGCGCCACCCCGGCGCCGCTCACCGCGCGCCAGAGGAGGAACAGGTTCACGAGGCTCCCGAGCGCGCCCGCCGCGACCGCGCCGCCCACCTCCATGCCCCGCAGGCACGCGACGAGGCTCAGCACGAGCCCCGCGATTGCGGCGTCACGGAGGATGGTCGCGGGAGTCGTCATCGGGTTTTTGCTGGAGGCCTCGGAAGAGCTGCAGGATACCGGCGAAGAAACCGAGGAGCCCGAGGGTGGCGGTGAGGATCCATCCGCCGCCGAGCAGGCGATCGAGCCACGCGCCCAACAGGCCGCCCGCGATGGTCGAGATCGGCAGCGCCGACACGAGGGCCATCGCCTGGTAGGCCCGCGTCCAGCCGCCGGTTTCGCTCATCCGGTCGCCGTTTTGGCGCGTACGCGCGCGATCGTGGAAAGACGCTTCCAGGGGGGACACCCCCGGAGGCCGGCAGCGTTAACGCAACAGCAACGGCGCGTCAACGATCGCAGGCCGCCCAGAGGCCCGCGCCCTCGTCCCGCGCGTCGCGGGCGTCGGCCTGGAAGAGCTCGGCGTAGGTGTCGTTCGGCTCGATCGTGAGCGGCGTCGCGTACCCGTTCCGCACGAGGGAGCGGTTGAAGAAGCCCGCCTCGTCGCTGTCGCGGAACACGTAGGCGAGCGTCCGGTCGTAGTCGTCGAGGCACTCCGCGTCGAAGGTCAGCCAGACCAGCTTCCCTTCCAGCGTCTCGACGGTGTAGTCCCATGCCTCGTTCCCGTAGCACTCCGCGGGGTCGTCGTGGGCGATCTCCGGAGTGTCCACGCCGATCATACGCACGCGGAAGTACCAGTCGTCCCCTTCCGGGAGGGCATGGAACGTGTCGCCGTCGACGGCCTCCAGCACCCGCACGAGCTGCGGCTCCTGGCAGGGCGAGTCCCCCTCGGGGAGGCCGGTGAGCGCGCGAACCCGGGCGTCGTCCTCGGCGAGGTCGTCCCCGGCCGTGTCGTCGGCGGGCACGTCCGTGTCGTCGGCGGGCGGGTCCTTCTCGACGGCTTCGGGGAGGCAGGCGAGGAGCCAGAGGATCATGGGCCCCGGTCTATCACTGCGCGGCGTCCACCACGGCGTCGAAGGCCGCCTCGGCGCGCGCGAACCCCACGTCCGCCAAGGCGCGCTCGCGCGCGTCGGCGCGCAGGGTGATGGCGCGGGTCCACGCGCCCAGCGCGCGGTCGAGCTGCCCCGCGAGCTCCCAGCAGCGCGCGGCGTGGATCGCCGGCCCGGCCCGCTCGGCCTCGGTCGCGGCCCGCTCGTACTCCTCGGCGGCGCGCACCGGGTCGCCGAGCTGGTCCCGGTAGATCGCCGCGAGCTGCGCGCGCACCTCGGCGCGCCGCGCCGCGTCCGGCTCGAGCTCGACCGCCCGGCGGAGCCGCGCCGCCGCGGCCGTCGTGTCCCCGCGCGCCAGGGCGAGCAGGCCCGCGCGGGTGGCGGCCTCGGCGCGGGTGTGCGGGGTGCGCCAACCCTCGACGAGGTCGGCGTAGGCCGCCTCGGCGCCGGCCACGTCGCCCGCGGTGTAGCGGGCGTTCGCCGCGTCGAGCGCGAGCGGCGTCCAGGGCCCCGCGAGCACCGCCACCGCGAGCGCGGCGACGGCCAGGGGGGCGGCGACGGCGCCGAGGAGGTAGCGACGGGCGGCGGCGGTGGTTGGCATACAAACGACTATACAGGAGCCGTCCGGTTGCGGGCTTCCTCGGCCGTTGCGCGACGCTTACCCGTCGCGACGCCGATCACTCGTCCGCTTCGCCCTCGTCGCCTTCGTCGTCGGCCTCGTCCACGACCTCGACCGGCTCGTCCGCCGCCTCGACCGGCGCCGACTCCTCGGGCGCGAGCGCGTCGCCGACCGCGGCCGCCGTGCTCTCGAGCACGCGCTCCACCGCGACCACCCGCTCGCCTTCCCCGAGGCGCATGAGCCGCACGCCGCGCGTGCGCCGGCCCACCTCGCGGATGTCGTCCACCCGCATGCGGATGAGGCGCCCGGTGTCGGTGATGAGCAGGAGCTGGTCGCCGCTGGCCACCGCGACCGTGGCGACCACGTCGCCGTTGCGCTGGTCCGCCGCGATGTCGAGCACGCCGCCGGTGCCGCGGCCCTTGGTCGGGTACTCCTCGAGCGGCGTGCGCTTGCCGTACCCGTTGGCCGTCACGGTCACGAGGTAGGCGACGCCCTCCGCGGGCAGCACCGCGAGGTCGACCACCGCGTCGTTCTCGTTCTTGAGCTTGATGCCGCGCACGCCGCGCGCCACGCGGCCCATCTCGCGCACCTTCGACCCGGCGAAGCGCAGGGCGCGGCCGCGCTTGGACGCGAGGAGGAGCTCGGCGTCCCGCTCGGCGAGGCACACGGTCAAGAGCTCGTCGCCCTCGACGAGATCGACGGCGGTGAGGCCCGCGCTGCGCACGTTCTGGTAGGCGGAGAGCGGCGTGCGCTTCACGAAGCCGCGCCGGCTCACGAACACGAGGTCGAGCGGCTCGGAGAAGTCCTTGACGGACACGACGCAGTTGACGGTCTCCGCGGGCGCGAGCTGGCAGAAGTTGTTGATCGGCTTCCCGCGCGCGCTCGGCGCCGCCTCGGGCAGGTCGTACACCCGCACCCAATACATCCGGCCCGTGTTGGTGAACGCGAGGATGTAGCCGTGTGTGTTGGCGAGGAAGAGGTCCTTGACCACGTCCTCCTCGCGGGTGTTCATGCCGGTCTTGCCCATGCCGCCGCGCTTCTGCATGCGGAACTCGTTCATGGACGTGCGCTTGACGTAGTTGCGCTGCGACATCGTGACGACCTGGTCCTCCTCGGCGATCAGGTCGTGCAGGGAAAGCTCGGCCGAGTCGGCCACGATCTGCGTGCGGCGGGCGTCGCCGTACTGGTCGCGGATGGCGGTGAGCTCGTCCCGGATGACGCCGAGCAGGATGGACTCGTCGGCGAGGACGGACAGGAGCCACGCGATGCGGTTCTGGAGCTCCTTGTACTCCTCCTCGATCTTCTCGCGCTCCAGGCCGACCAGGCGCTGCAGCCGCATGTCGAGGATCGCCTGGGCCTGGATCTCGGACAGCGCGAACTGCGTCATCAGCCCGTCGCGCGCCTCGTCGGTCGTGCGCGAGGCCCGGATGAGCGCGATCACCGCGTCGATGTTGTCGAGCGCGATGCGCAGGCCTTCGAGGATGTGCGCCCGCTCGCGCGCCTTCCTGAGCTCGTAGCGGGTGCGCCGGAGCGTGACCTCGCGGCGGTGCCCCAGGTAGTGCTGGAGCATCTCCTTGAGCGTCAGGATCTGCGGGCGCTGCTGGACGATCGCCAGGAAGATCCCGCCGAAGGTCGCCTGGAGCTGGGTCTGCTTGTAGAGGTGGTTCACGACCACCTCGCGCACCGCGTCGCGCTTGAGCTCGATCACGACGCGCATGCCCTCGCGGTCCGACTCGTCGCGGATGGCGTGGATGCCCTCGATGCGCTTCTCCTTGACCAGGTCGGCGATCTCCTCCTGGAGGCGCGCCTTGTTCACCTGGAACGGGAGCTCGGTGATGATGATGGCCTCGCGGCCGTCGATCTCCTCGCTCTCGACCTTCCCGCGCACGACGATGCGGCCGCGGCCGGTCGTGTAGAGCTCGCGCACGCCCTCGCGGCCGTAGATCGTCCCCGCGGTGGGGAAGTCCGGCGCGGGGATGTACTTCATGAGCTCCTCGATCTCGATCGAGGGGTCCTCGATGAGCGCGAGCAGCCCGTTGACGACCTCGGTGAGGTTGTGCGGCGGCACCTTCGTCGCCATGCCGACCGCGATGCCTTCCGAGCCGTTCACGAGCAGGTTCGGGAAGGCCGCCGGGAGGACCTCGGGCTCCTCGTTCCGCCCGTCGAAGTTCGGGACGAAGTCGACGGTCTCCTTGTCGATGTCGGCGAGGAGCTCCTCGGCGAGCTTCGTCATCCGGCACTCGGTGTACCGGTAGGCGGCGGCGTTGTCGCCGTCGACGCTGCCGAAGTTCCCCTGCCCGTCGACGAGGAGATACCGCATGTTCCACGGCTGGGCCATGCGGACGAGCGCGTCGTACACCGAGGCGTCGCCGTGCGGGTGGTACTTGCCGAGCACCTCGCCGACGACGTTCGCGCACTTGCGGTACGCGCGGTTGTGGACGAGGCCGTTGCGCAGCATCGCGTAGAGCACGCGCCGGTGCACCGGCTTGAGCCCGTCCCGCACGTCGGGCAGGGCGCGGCCCACGATGACCGACATCGAGTAGTCCAAATAGGAGGAGCGCATCTCCTCTTCGATCTGGATGGGCACCAACAGCCGCGCGATCTTGTCCACGGAGCTCCCCGGAGCGACCCGCCCATCTATCCGATCGAGGCGGAATTCACCCGTCCCGGGGGGAAGGTGGCGGCGAACCGACGAACGAGGCGCTTGACGCCGTCGGCACCCGTTCCTATCTCGGGGCCCCGCTTCGACGGAGCCACCCCATGACCGACACCCTCCCCTTCCAGGCCGAGGTCCAGCAGCTTCTCGAGCTGGTGGTCCACTCGCTCTACTCCGACCGCGAGATCTTCCTCCGCGAGCTCGTGTCCAACGCGTCCGACGCGCTCGATCGCGCGCGCTTCGCCGGGCTGCAGCGCAACGACCTGCGCCCCCCCGACGGCGAGCCCGGCATCACGATCGCCGTGGACAAGGCGAAGGGCACGATCACGCTCTCCGACAACGGCATCGGGCTCACGCGCGAGCAGGCGATCGAGCACCTCGGCACCATCGCCCGCTCCGGGACGAAGGCCTTCGCCCAGGCGCTCAAGGAGCGCGGCACCAGCGCCGAGGGCCTCATCGGGCAGTTCGGCGTCGGCTTCTACGCGAGCTTCATGGTCGCCCACAAGGTCGAGGTGCAGTCGCTGTCCGGCGAGCCGGACGCCGCGCCCGTGCACTGGGTGAGCGACGGCACCGGCACCTTCAGCGTCGAGGAGGGCACGCGCGCCACCCGCGGCACCGACGTGATCCTCCACCTCCGCTCCGACGCGACCGACTACCTCGACGAGGCGCGCCTCCGCGAGGTGATCGCGCGGCACTCGGACTTCGTGCAGTACCCGATCCGCATCGGCGACGAGCAGGTCAACCAGTCGCAGGCGCTCTGGTCGCGGAGCCCGCAGGAGGTCTCCGAGGACGACTACAAGAGCTTCTACAAGCACGTGTGCGGCGACTGGCAGGACCCGCTCGCCTGGGTGCACTTCCGCAGCGAGGCGCCGCTCGAGTTCTCGTCGGTGCTCTTCCTCCCCGAGAAGCGCCCCTTCGACCTCGACCACCCGGACGTGAAGCGGGGGCTGAAGCTCTACCAGCGGCGCGTGCTCGTGCTGGACCACGCGGAGGCGTTCCTGCCCCGCTACCTGCGCTTCGTGCGCGGCGTGGTCGACGCGCCCGAGGTCTCGCTCAACGTGAGCCGCGAGATCCTCCAGAACACCCCCGTCATCAACGCCATCAAGAAGCAGCTCGTGAAGCGCGTGCTGCGGCGGCTCAAGGAGCTCTCCCGCGAGAACCCGCAGACGTACCGCACCTTCTGGGAGGCCTTCGGGCCCACCCTGAAGGAGGGCGTCGCCGAGGACAGCGACAACAAGGACGCGCTCGTGCCGCTCCTGCGCTTCCGCACCACGGCGTCCACCGAGGAGGAGCCCTGGCGGGACCTCGCCGCGGTCAAGGCGGTCCTGAAGGAGGGCCAGGACGCGATCTGGTACCTCACCGGCCTGGATCTCGAGCGCATGAAGCTCTCGCCGCAGCTCGAGCGCTTCAAGAAGAAGGGCTGGGAGGTCCTGCTGCTCAACGACCCGGTCGACGAGTGGGTCGTCATGAACCTCACCGAGTTCGACGGCACGCCGCTCAAGAGCGTCGCGCGCGGCGACATCGAGGAGAAGGACGAGGATCCGATCGCCGAGGAGGCGCGCAAGCAGGCCGAGCCCTTCGCGAGCTGGCTCGGCGGGCTCCTCGCCGGCGCGGTCCAGAGCGTGCGCCCGAGCAAGCGCCTGACCGAGAGCCCGGCCGTGCTGGTCGACGCCGACTGGGGCGTGAGCGCCAACCTCGAGCGCATCCTCCGCGCGGCGCGGCAGGAGGGGCCCAAGGCCCAGCGCATCCTCGAGATCAACCCGGAGCACGCGCTCGTGAAGAAGCTCGTGGCGCTCCACCGCGACGGCAAGTCCGACGCGGCCGAGCCTTTGGCGCGGCTCCTGCTCGACTACGCGAAGATCGCGGAGGGGCAGGTGGACGACGCGGCGGGCTTCTCGAAGCGGCTCTCGGCGCTCATGGAGCAGGCGGGGAACGGGCTCTAAGGCCTCGGGTTCTTGGGGCGGGGGGGGGGGGGGCCCCCCCCCCCCCCCCCCCCCCCCCCCCCCCCCCCCCCCCC
>CAYWGD010000068.1:0-39868 GCA_964457335.1 uncultured Enterobacteriaceae bacterium
GGTGGGGGGCAGGGGGGAGTGCGCTCCCTAGGAGGTTTCTTCCCAGGAATCAATCAGCAATTCCTGACACCCGATCATGACACCCGATCAGAGCAGGTGCCCACGCGGATCGTGGAGCTCGGGGCGGCGCCGCGCGAGGAGCCTGGAGGGCGGCCGGCCCCCGGCCGGCCGGCTCGGCGCGACGGGGCCGCCGGGAGGCGGACCGTCGCGCCAGCCGAGGGCCTTCGGCCCGAGCCCGGAAGGGTCCGGCCCCGGCGTACTCGCCGGGGACGCGCGCAGCCGACGATCTACGGGTGGAGCTCTTCCTCGACGTAGCCGGGGGGCTCGAGCTGGATGGTGGTGTGCGCGATCCCGAAGCGGGCGCGCAGGGCGTCGGCGAGGGCGCGCAGCAGGTCGGGGGAGTCGACGGTGCCGTCGACGACGACGTGCCCGCTCATGGCGACCATGCCGCTCGTGATGGTCCAGACGTGGAGGTCGTGCACGTCGCGCACGCCGGCGGTGGCGGTCATGGCGGCGCGGACGGCGTCCACGTCGATGTGGCCGGGGGCGCCCTCCATGAGCACGTGGACGGCCTCGTCGAGCAGCGCCCAGGAGGCGCGCAGGACGAGCACCGCGATGGCGGCGGAGGCGACGGGGTCGGCCCAGGTCCAGCCGCGCGCCCAGACGAGCCCGCCCGCCACGAGCGCGCCGAGGGAGCCCAGCGCGTCGGAGAGCACGTGGAGCCAGGCGCCACGCAGGTTCATGTCCTGGTCGCGCCCGCCGTGCAGGACCGCGAGGCCGACGAGGTTCACGAGGAGGCCGCCCGCGGCGACGCCCATCATGAGGGGCCCTTCGACGGGGGCGGGCGCCTGGAGCCGCGTGACGGCCTCGTAGAGGATGCCGAGCGCGATGGCGACGAGCGCGCCGCCGTTGGCCACGGCCGCGAGCACCTCGGCGCGGTGGTAGCCGTAGGTGCGGCGGGAGGTGGGCGGCCGCCGTGCCATCCGGAGCGCGAACAGCGTGATGGCGAGCGCGGCCGCGTCGGAGGTCATGTGGCCGGCGTCGGCCAACAGCGCGAGCGAGCCGGACACGAGCCCGCCGACGAGCTCGACGAAGATGTAGCCCACGACGAGGACGAGCATCGCGACGATGCGACGCTCGTTCCCGGGTGAGCGCACGTGGGCGTGGCTGTGACCGTGGTCGTGGGCGGCGTGGTCGTGGGCGGAGTCGGCGTCCTCGCCGGGCCGGGCGTCGCCGTGGTCGTGGTCGGCTTCCACGCCGGGCCGGGCATGGCCGTGGCCGTGGTCGTGATCGGTCGGGGGATGCCCGCCGCCGTGCCCGTGGTCCCGTGCCATCCCCGGGGGGTAACCGGCGCCGAGGGGACCCCGCACGCGCCTCGCGACGGCCGTGCTACAGTCCCCCGCCATGCTGCTCCTGCTCGTTTTCGCCTGCTCGAAGCCCGCCGAGGAGGCCCCGCCCGACATGGAGGAGCTGACGTGGATGCTCCTCCGCGACTTCGGCACCACCGAGGCCGTCGAGGAGGGCGAGCTGCTCGCCGCCTGGATCGACGGCGAGATCGAGGACCCCGACGAGGGCTACGCGCTCGAGACGCCGAGCGCGGACTTCGTGGCCGACCTCACGTTCAGCGAGAACCTCGAGCTGCAGAACATGTCCGGCGCGATGGTCATCCGCCGGGTACGAGGCGCCATCGAGCAACACGCGGCGGTGGTCCCCGAGCCGGACCAGAGCTTCGCGGACAGCTCCTACGAGGCGTGGACGCGCTCGATCGCCAACGGCAGCGAGCAGGCCTGGGCCGACCACGAGGACCTCGTCGCGGACGACGACATCGTCAAGAACGGCGGCTTCGGCGTGGTGCTGCCGTACCCGATGGAGCGCCACTACCGGTGGGTCGAGCTCGAGCGCGGCGCGTGCGTGATGACGCGCAGCGTCATCTACGAGGAGGGCTGGGCCGACGAACAGAACGGGATCCTCGGGGGTTTCACCATCGAGATGTGGCTCCCGGACGGCGACGGCATGGTCTGGATGAACGCGACCTGGACGCAGGTGGTGTCGGTCGTGGACGAGTTCGCCGACGAGAGCTTCTACACGGACCAGATCATCAACGGCTCCACCGAGGTCATGGTCGGGACGGAGCTCTACGTGGCGGGGCCAGGATGACCACGGTGGCGGCGGGGCGGGAGATCATGGCGGAGGCGGACGTGCGCGCCGTGCTGGAGCGGGCGCGCGTGGTGGCGGTGCTCGGGGCGCACGACGACCCGAACCGGCCCGCCCACTACGTGCCGAACTACCTGCACCGCATGGGGGCGCGCATCCTGCCGGTGAACCCGGGGCTCGCGGGCCAGGCGTTGTGGGGCGAGCCGGTGCGCGCGTCGCTGACGGAGCTCGGCGTGCCGGTCGACGTGGTGGACGTGTTCCGCCGTCCCGAGGCGCTGCCCGCGCACCTGGACGAGATCCTCGCGATGAACCCCCGGCCCGCGCTGGTGTGGCTCCAGCTCGGGATCCGCAACGACGCGTTCGCGAAGCAACTGCTGGCGGCGGGGATCGACGTGATCCAGGACCGCTGCATGCTCGCGGACCACAAGCGGATGGGCCTCGGGCCCATCGGCTAGCGCATCCCTCCCGACGCGCTGCACCCGCTGGAGGCCGAGCGTCGCCTCTCGGAGTCGGTGTTGTGGTCGCTCCAGCGGGCGTTCTTCGAGCGCCACGGGGTCGGGGCGTGGAGCCGGGGCATCGTGCCGCACTACGTCACGACGAACCCCTTCATCGCGCGGGCCTACGCGCGGATGGTGGCCGCGTACCTGCAGGATCGCGGCACGGGCGACCCGGCGCGCGAGCACGTGCACCTGGTCGAGATCGGGGGCGGCTCGGGCCGGTTCGCGTACCTGTTGCTGCGGCAGCTGTTGCCGCTCCTCGGGTCCCGGCGGATCACCTACGTCCTCACGGACTTCGCGGAGAGCGTGGTCGGGGCGTTGGAGCGGCACCCGCAGCTCGCCGCGTACGTGCGGGACGGCGTGCTCGATTTCGCGCGCTACGACACGGCGGAGCCCGACGCGCCCCTGCGGTTGCGGGTCTCGGGGCGGGAGGTCGACGACGTCGCGGTCGTCATCGCGAACTACGTGTTCGACTCGATCCCGCACGACGTGTTCACGCGGGAGGGAGGGCGGCTCTACGAGGGGCACGTCGCCTTGTGCTCGACGCAGTTCGAGCCGGACCCGACCGACCCGGCGATCCTGGCGCGGGCGCGGTTCCTCCACCGGCTGGTCCCGGCCGGCCCGCGCCCCTACGGCGATCCCGAGCTCGACGCGCTGCTCGACGCCTGGCGCGAGGGGCCGGCGGCCTCGCTGCGCTTCCCGGTCGCGGCCCTGCGGGTGTGCCGGAGCTTCCGGGCGCGCGGGGGCCGCTTCCTCCTGCTCTCGGGCGACAAGGGCGACACGCGGGACGCGGGCGGCGCGGCGGCGCCCACCGCCTTCGCGGTGCACGGGAGCGTGTCGGTCTCGGTGAGCTACCCCCGGATCGTCGAGTGGTTCCGCGCCGCGGGCGGGCAGGCGTTCGTCCCGCCCCACCAGCACGGCAGCATCGCGGTGGTCGCGGGCGTGTGCGGGCCGGGCCCCCACCCGGCGACCGCGCGCGCCTGGGAGGAGGAGGTCGAGGGCTTCGGGCCGGACGACTACTTCTCGCTCAAGGGCGCGATCGACGGGGCCGCGGAGGGGACGACGCTGGACGCGCTCCTGGCGTGGCTGCGGCTCGGGCGGGGCGACGCGCGCGCGCTGCAGGCGTGCGTCCCGGCCCTCCGCGCGCTCGCGCCCACGGCGGCGCCGCGCCACCGCGAGGACCTCGTGCGGCTCGTGGACGCGGCCTGGGCCAACTACTTCCACCTCGGCGAGCCCAACGACCTCGCGTTCGAGCTCGGCGGGCTCCTCGCGGAGCTCGGGGAGCACGACGCCGCGCTCCGCTACTTCGAGCGCTCCGCCGCGCTCCACGGAGAGCAGCCGCTCACCCTCTGCCGGATGTTCCTCTGCCTCCTGCAGGCCGGGCGCACGGAGGAGGCGCTCGCCGTCGCGCGGCGGGTGCTCGCGATCGCGCCGGAGCACGAGGCGGTGGGCGCGTTGCGGAGGTTGCTCGAGCGGGCCTGACTCAGTGCTTGCCGAGCGACTCGTCGCGCGCGTGCAAGAGCTCCAGCTCGAGCACGAGCTGGTGGAGCTCCTGGAGCGGTTGGCGCGCCACCGTCAGCCGGCCGGCCACGGCGCCGCGGTCGACGAGACGCTGCTGGAGCTCGGCCTCCAGCGCCCTCCGCTGGTCACGCTTGCTCTCCGGCGGGGCGACGGTGGCCGACGCGGTGGGCGGGGGCGCGCTGCTGGTGGCAACCGTCGTGGTTTCGGGCGCGGGCGCGTCTTCCAGCCCCAGGTCCGCGAGGAGGAGCTCCGCCGCGGACGGGCCGCTCGCCGTGGCGCTCGTCGTGCCCTCCTCGGGCGCGCGCGCCTCGGCCTTCGTGTCGCCCCCGCCGGTGCTCGCCGACGCTTCGTCGTCGGACCCGTCGCCGGCCTCCTCCTCCTCGTCGCCCTGGTCGTCCTCCTCCTCGTCGCCCTCCTCCTGCTCGAGCGCTTGGGCGAGGCGCGCGATCGCGCCCCGGATCCCGACGAGCTGCGCCTCCAGCTCCGTGACGGTGCGCTTCGCCGCCTCGGCGGTGGCCTCGACCTTCTTCCGCTCCGCCTCCGCCTGCACGATGCGCGCGCCCACCTCCTTCTTGTCGAGCGACGCGACGGCGGTCCGGCGGTGCTCCGCGGAGACGGTCGGGAGGTCCACCAGCGTGGCGAAGGTGTCGTTGGCGTTCCAGGCGGTCGCCGCCGCCATGAACTCCCTGGTCGGCGCGCCGGCGCTCGCGAGCCGGATCTGCGGGGGAGCGGCCGTCACGACGCCGCCCTTGGCCTCCCATCCCCACGCGACGGAGCCCAGGTACACGTTGGGGGCGGGATCGAGCACGATCGCCGCGGTCTCGAGGGTGTCGCGCACGGGGATCCCGGCCGCGATCGTCGCGGGGCGGACGCCGGGGGTGTCGGCCAACCACGCCGGGCGGCGTGGGGACGTGTGCTCCCAGAGCTGGCCCGTCTCCAGCTGCCCCGCGGGCAGCGGGTTCGCCTCGGTGTCGGCCAGGGACGCCGAGGTGCGCCGATCCGCGGCCTCGTACACGGGGCTGTTGTGGGTGTCCGGCCGCTGGTCGATGTGGGCGCCGGTCGCGTCGACGACCGGCAACACGTCCGCGTCCCCGGGCTCCGCGTGCTTCTCGCCGCGCTCCTGCTCCTTCTCCCCACCCACGAGTCGGCGGACGGACTGCACGAGCCCGATCTTCTTCGCCCGGCCGGCGACGACGTCGTTGGGCTCGAAGCTCAGGAGGATGTCGAGCCCGTTGTCGGTGGGTCGGTAGTGGAGGTCGCGGAAGGTCCCGCCGTTGGTCTCGACCACGGTGCGCTGCACCGGAGGACCGTCCTTCAGCGGGTCCCGGAGCGCGTGCGCGAGGAGCGGATCGGCCTCGCCGCGCTCGGCGACGGGGCCCGTGGCGCCCTGCGTGCCGGCACCAGCGGCGGGAGGAAGCGTGGAGCGCGACAGCGGAGCCTCCGGCGGGCGGATCATAGCGGCGTCTGTGCCGGCCATCCCGACGAGGTGGGGGGCGTTGCGGGGGGGCACCCCCCGCCCCAGGCGCACCCGGGCCCCTCAGGCGATCTCGACCACCGTGTAGGCGTCCCCGCCCTCGTCGGCGTCCGCGGGGCGCCACGCGGAGACGTAGCGGCAGCGCGGGAGCCAGGACCGGACGGCGGCCTTGAGCACGCCGCTGCCGTGCCCGTGCAGCAGGAACGCGGGCGAGAGGCGCGCGAGGGCGAGCCCGTCGAGGAAGCGCTCCGCCACCTCGAGGGCCTCGTCGGCGCGCATGCCGCGCAGGTCGCAGGTGTTCGCGGTCGTGCGGACCCGCGCGGTGGCGACTTCGGAGGTGGGCTCCGGCTCGGGCTCGCGACGGGGGGCGCGCCCGGGGAGCACCTTGCCGGTCACGGGGGCGGGGCCGGTCTTCGGGGCCTTGGCGCCCACGTGCTCGAGGTTCTCGCGGGCGACGCGCATCTTGAGGCGGCCGATCTCGACCTCGACCTGCTCGCCGAGCGCCGTGACGCGGCCCACCTGCCCGAGGGAGCGGACGCGGATGCGGTCGCCGACGACCACCTCGACGGGCGGCGCGGCGTCGGGCTCGGGGAGGGCGGGGGCGCGCACCTCGGCGAGGGCGGCGCGGATGTCGGCGAGGGTGGCGTTCGCGGCCTTCAGATCGGCGCCGGCCTGGAGCGCGGCGACCATCGCGCGGACCTCCTCCTCGCGCTTGCGCAGGCGGGCGGTGGTCTTCTCGGTCGCCGCGGCCACGCGCTTCTCGGCCTCGCGGGCGATGCGGGCCTCGGCCTCGCGCATCTTGCGCTCGCGGTCGTGGAGCGCGCGCTCCCGGGCTTCGAGCGCCTCGGCGAGCCGCCGGGTGGCCGCCCGCTCTTCGGTGAGCCGCTCCAGCCGCTCGGCCAGCTCGCGCGCGCCCTCGTCGAGCAGCGCGTGGGCGCGCTCCAGGATGGGCTCGGGGAGGCCCAGGCGGCGCGCCATCGCGAGCGCGTAGGAGGGGCCGGGGACGCCGAGCTCCAGGCGGTAGGTGGGCTTGCCGTCGGCGTACTGGGCGGCGGCGACGACGAAACGCGGGTCGCTGAGCGCCTTGAGCTCGGGGTAGTGCGTCGTGACCGCCACGCGCGCGCCGGCGTCCACGATCGCCTCCAGCACGGCGTGGGCGAGCGCGGCGCCTTGCGCGGGATCGGTGCCGACGGCGACCTCGTCGAGCAGGACGAGCGCGCCCGGGCGCGAGCCGGCGATGGCCACGTTCAGCGCGCTGACGTGCGCGGAGAAGGTGGAGAGGCCGCCGGACACGGACTGCGCGTCGCCGATGTCGGCGAGCACGGGGTCGAAGAAGTCGACGCGGCTGCCCTCGTCGGCGGGGACCGGGATCGCGGCGCGGACCAGCAGCGCGGCGAGCCCGAGCGTCTTGAGCGCGACGGTCTTTCCGCCGGCGTTCGGCCCGGTGAGCACGAGCCCCGGCTTGTCGGAGGTGAGCGCGAGGTCGTTGGGGACCACGTCGCGCTCCTCCGAGAGGGCGCGGAGCACGAGCACGGGGTGGCGCGACGCGAAGAGCTTGATGACGCCGTCGGTGCCGACGGTCGGGAGGGTCCCGCGCAGCTCCCGGCCGAGCCCGGCGCGGGCGCAGGCGAGGTCGATCTCCGTGGCGGCCTCGATCGCCGCGAGGAGCGACACGTGGCGGATCGCCACCTCGTGCGAGAGCTCGGCGAGGATGCGGCGTTCCAGCCGGACGAGCTCTGCCTCGGTGGTGCGGAGCTCGTTGTGGAGCTCGACGACGACGGCCGGCTCGACCCAGGCGGTCTCGCCCGAGTTCGACGTGCCGTGCACGATGCCGAGGCCCCGCCGCGCCCCCATCTTGATGGGGACGACGAAGCGCCCATCGCGCTCGGTGAAGAAGCGGTCCTGCAGCGCGTCGCCCCAGTCGACGCCCGAGGACGGCGCGTCGCCGCGCACGATC
The DNA here is from genome assembly GCA_964457335.1 of uncultured Enterobacteriaceae bacterium. Lineage (GTDB taxonomy): Bacteria > Myxococcota_A > UBA796 > UBA796 > SXON01 > CAJBVW01. The sequence continues at coordinate 7,604 of CAYWGD010000068.1, forward strand.
TCGTCGAGCGTCGCGCGGATGCGGTCCTTGAGCTGGTCGATGCGGCGGCGGAGCGTGCCGAGCTCGGGCCAGCGCGACTCGGAGAGCTGGCCGGTGGCGTCGAAGGCGTAGCCGAGGTCCTCGAGGAGGCCGGGGTCGACGAAGACGGGGGTGCCGAGGCCGGCGAGGCGCGGGCAGTCGGCGCCGTGCTCGTCGAGCCAGCCGCGCAGGGCGTGCAGGGCCCGGAGCGCGGAGAGGATCGAGCGGAGCTCACCCACGTCGAGCGTCACGCCGCGGCCGGCGCGGGCGACCTCCTCGGTGACGTCGGCGAGGCCGCTGACGGGGACGCGGTCGCCCTCGGCCTCGGCGTCGAGCACCTCGGCCACCTCGGCGTAGCGCTCGCGCACCTCGGACACCCCCGCGGCGAGCGCGAGCTGCGACGCGCGCGCCATGCCGCGGGTGGTGCGGGCGTGGCGCGCCAGGGCGGCGAGCACCACGTCCCAATCGAGCGCCGAGAGGGTCCGGTCCGACATGCCGGGCCTTCTACTCGCGCGGCGCGCGATCGGGGAGGGGAAGCGGCGCCGATCGCCCCTTTGCGGTAGGAGGGCGCCTCTCGGAGACGACATGTCCCTGTACGCACTGATCGCCGGCAAGGGCCCGAGCGGCTTCGGCTACGGCTCCACGGCGGAGGACGTCACCGCGGGGCTGGACCTTCGCGGGAAGCGCTACCTCTTGACCGGGTCGAACTCCGGCATCGGGCAGGAGACGGCGCGGGTGCTGCTCCTGCGGGGGGCGACGGTGCTGGCGGCCGCGCGGACGGAGGCCAAGGCCGTGGAGGCCCTACGGGGCTTCGGCGGGACCACGATCCCGGTGGCGTGCGAGCTCTCGGAGCCGGCGTCCGTGCGGGCCTGCGTCGCGACAGTACGGGCAATGGGCACGCCGCTCGACGGGATCATCTGCAACGCCGGGATCATGGCGCTGCCGAAGCTCGAGCAGAAGCTCGGCTACGAGCTCCAGTTCTTCACGAACCACGTGGGGCACTTCCTGCTCGTGACCGGGCTCGTGGACCAGCTGACGGCCGACGGGCGCGTCGTGATGTTGAGCAGCGCCGCGCACAAGGCCGCGCCGGGCGTGGGGATCGAGCTCGACAACCTCTCGGGCGAGCGCGGCTACGCGCCCTGGCGCGCGTACGGGCAATCGAAGCTCGCCAACCTCCTGTTCGCGCGGGAGCTCGCGCGCCGCTGGCAGGGCACGGGCCGCACCGCGAACGCGGTCCACCCCGGCGTCATCGCGACGAACCTGACGCGGTACATGCCCGCGTCGCAGCAGCTGGCGTTCACGCTCGGGAAGCCGCTCTTCCTGAAGACGATCCCGCAGGGCGCCGCGACGCAGACCTGGGCGGCGGTGCACCCCGACGCCGGGAAGCTCCGCGGCGAGTACCTCGCGGACTGCAACGTCGCGAAGCCGAGCGCGCTCGGGCGCGACGACGGGCTCGCCGCGCGGCTCTGGACCGAGAGCGAGCGGATCGCCGCTTCGTTGGGGACCGCGGCGGCGTAGGGATCGTGCGGTCCGCGCTTACGTCGGGCCCTCACCGCGACCGGATCGTGGCGCGTGTGCGGTAGACTCGCGGAGGAGGTCGCATGCTCCGATTCACCCTCCTCCTGCTCGCCCTCGCTCACGGCTGCGCCACGAACGTCGAGGGCGACGAGGCCGGCGAGTGCTCGGACGGCGCCGACAACGATCAGAACGGGTACTTCGACTGCGTCGACCTGAGCTGCGCCGGGAGCCCGGACTGCGCGGAAGAAGGCGACGCCGACACCGATGCCGACAGCGACGCCGACACGGACACCGACACCGACACCGACACCGACACGGACACGGATACGGACACCGACACGGACACCGACACGGACACCGACGCCGACATGGCCCACCTCGCCAGCTACGAGGTCGAGATGGTCGTCCGGTGGACCTTCCCGTCGGGCGGCTTCTCCGACTGCGCGCTCACCTACACGGGGTCCGGCGACCAGGTCGAGGCCGCGGGCGGCCGCGTCAGCTTCTACGGGCCGTACACCCGCACGTCGACGTGCACGTCCGAACACGCCGCGCTCGAGCCCTACTTCCCCTGGTACGACCGCGCGAACGAGGTGGCCTACGTGAGCTTCGTGTTCATCGACGGCGGGATGGTGCTGGACGAGTGGTTCGCGGACGCGGCGGAGACCGAGTTCGGCTCGCGCGCGGACTGGCAGATGTTCGACATGGCCGCGCCGTACGACCCCGACGCGATGTTCGTGGACTACAGCGAGGTCTACACGGAGAGCGACGGCAGCTTCGCGGTGACCTACGAGGTCGAGGTCGGCTTCTCCCAGTAGGAACCCGGGGCGCGCGCGGGGGTCTGTGGCAGGATGCCCGCGATGCTCACCCTGCTCCTCGCGCTCGCCTGCTCGACCCCGCCCACCGGCGGCGGCTCCACGGCGCCCGCGGCACCCACGGTGCCTGCCGCCCCCACGGTGGACGTGGGCCCGCCGGCCCCGCCCGTACCGCTGCCGGCCACGCCGCTCGTCGTGAAGGACTGCGGGCTCGGGTTCCTGGAGCCGCTGCCGGTGGAGGAGGAGGGGCGCGCGGGCGGGATCTCGCCCGGTGGGATCGGGATCATCGGCGGGGGCTCCCCGAGCGCGGTCGGCTTCGGCGGGGGCGGGTCCGGCCTGGGTGGGGGCGGCACCGCGTCGGGGCTCGGGGGGCTCGGGGGGAAGGGCTACGGCATCGGGTCGGCGAGCGGCTACGGGAGCGGCGGGGGCTCCTTCGGCGGGGGCTCCTTCGGCGGGGGTGCCTCCGACGGGGGCTCGCCAGCCGCGGGCGCCCGACGGGACGCGGCGGTGGCGTCCTCGGAGGCCCCGGCCGACGGCCCCGCCTGGGGCGCCGAGCTCCACCTCTCGAACGACGACTCGATGAGCCTCGCGTCGGCCCAGCGCCTGCTCTGGGCCGCGGAGAACGGCGCGTCCATCCGGCCGCAGCAGGTGCGGCCCCACGAGCTCCTCAACTACTTCCACTTCGGCACGGCCGAGATCCCCGCCGGCCGGAGCTTCTCGGTGAAGGGGAGCGCGCTGGCCGACCGCGAGGCGAAGCTGACCCTGGCGCTCTCCGTGACGGGGGCCGAGGTGGCGCGACGCCCGCTCGACCTCAGCCTCGTGCTCGATCGCTCCGGGTCGATGGAGGCGGAGGGGCGCATGGACTACGTGCGGCGAGGGCTGCAGCTCGCGGTGCCGCAGCTCCTCCGCGGCGACCGACTGGATCTCGTGCTCTTCGACCACGAGGTGTGCACCGCGCTCGAGGGCTTCGTGGTCGGGCGCGACGACCCGAAGCTGCTCGACGGCGCCATCGCCGCGCTGGCGCCCCGCGGCGCGACGGACCTCGGGATCGGGCTCGCCGAGGGCTACCGGATCGCGAACGGGCGCGCGGAGCCGGGGCGCGACCGGCGCGTGCTGCTCCTGACCGACGCGCTCGTGAACGAGGGGGAGCTCGACCCGAACGTCCTCGCGCAGGCGGGCACCGCCTTCCAGGAGCGCGGCATCCGCCTGACGGGCATCGGGGTCGGCCGCGAGTTCTCCGACGTGGTGCTCGACAAGCTCACCGAGGCGGGCCACGGCCCGTACCTGTTCCTCGGCTCGGAGCGCGTCGTGGACCGCTTCTTCGGCGAGGGCTTCGACGCGATGACGCGCACGCTCGCCCACGACGTGCGCTTCTCCCTCGATCTCCCCGACTCGCTCGCCCAGGAGCGCTTCTACGGCGAGGAGTCCAGCACGGTCGAGGCGGACATCACGCCCGTCGACTACCAGTCCGGCACGAGCCAACTCTTCCTGCAGGACCTCGCCGTGCGCGACGGGCGCGTGGTCCCGAGCGACCCGGTGACACTCCGCATCCGTTGGAAGGACCCGCTGTCGGGGGAGGCCCGCGAGGAGTCGTGGACATCCACCATCGACCAGCTGTTGGAGGCGCCTCCCGCCGACATCCACAAGGCGCGGGTGTTGATGGCCTGGACGGACATGGCCTACACGCGCGCCACCGGCGGGCTCGCGTGCGGGGAGCCGCTCACGACGTTCCGCGCCCGGCTCGCGGAGGTGGAAGGGGACACGGAGATCGGCTGGCTGGGCGAGCTGACGGAGCGCGCGTGCGCCGCCGACTTCGGGTGGAGGGACCCGCAGCCGCCGCCGGACCCGATGGAGAGCGCGACGGTGCAGGTGACCGGGGTCGACGTGAAGGGGCTGGAGGGGTCGGTGGTGAAGGCGGTGGTGCGGCGGTTCAACAACCAGCTGCTGTACTGCTACCAACGCACGTTGACACGCAATCCGGCGCTGGTGGGCGACGTGGTGCTCCGCTTCTCCATCGACCGGGAGGGCAAGGTCGTGGCCCCGGAGATCGTGTCGTCCACGGTCCCGGAGCCGACCGTCGCGCAGTGCGCGGCGGGCCGCTTCGCGCGGATGTTGTTCCCGAAGCCGGCCTCCGGAGAGGCGACGGTCACCCTCACCCTGGAGCTGCGGAAGTAGCCGCTACCGCTGTGTTTCGACCCAGCCCTCGAGGAACGCCCGCCGGTCTGCGAAGAAGGCCGCCAGCTCCTCGTTCGACGCGACGAAGCGGTCGTGGTCGACCTTGGGGTCCATCCGCTGCCACTCGTCGAGCTGCGCGAAGCGCGCCGCGTGGCGCTCGGCGAGCACGGCGGGGTCGTAGGCCTCCTCCACGACGCGGGCCACCTCGTCAACGAATTGCGCCCGGCGGTCGGGGATCTGCAGGAGGAGGTCCACCGCCCGCCAGCGCGCGGCGGGCCCGCGGCCGCTGATGAACGTGAACGGGTCGGCCTCCTCGGTCTCGGGCTCGCTCCCGCAGGCCGGGCAGAGGTCGAGGGGCGGCGCGACGAAGGCGGAGTCGAGGTCCCAGGGCAGGTACTCCATGCACCCGGCGCCGCCGCACCCGAGCGGGTTGTCGTAGACGTAGCAGTTGGCCGACCCGGCCCACACGCCGTCCACCTGCGGCACCACCGCCTCCGCGGCCATGGCGAGCAGGAGCTGGTCGATGTCGAACAGCGCGCCGAAGCGCGCCTCGAAGTCCTCCAGGCTCACGGTGGCCGGCGTCGCGTCCACCAGGGCCTGCATCTCGGTCCAACGTGACACGTCGGCGGTGCCCTCGTTGCTCCGCAGGTCCCCGTACGCGCCGTTCCAGATGAAGAAGTACAGGTTGCCCGAGCTGTCCTCGTAGCGGTTGTCGAGGAACTGGCCGTTGATCTGCTCGATGTTCTCGTACACCGCGTAGAAGGTGTCGTTCACGTACAGGGTGGCGAAGTTGCCGCGGGCGGCCACGAGCCCTGCGTCGCGGAACACCTGCAGCGCGAGCCCGTTCTTCTGCCCGGTGGGGTCGTAGTTGGACGCCTCGAGGTTGATCGAGGTCACGTCGTGGAACGTGGTGCCGGGCGCGTACTCGTTGAGGTCGATGCGGAATTGCATCTTCCCGCCGGCGAGGAAGGTGCACGGGTTTCCCTTGAGGCGGATCGCCACGTCCCGCACCTCGGGGCCGTACCGGAGCGTCGCCGGGTAGCGCGTGCGCAGCTCGGCGGTGTCCCCGCAGTTGGCGACGGCGCGGTCGTAGGCGGCCTGCATGGTTTCCCACGCCGCCGCGTCGATGACGAGGTCGTAGCGGACGACGCAGGCGGGATCGTAGAGGTCCGCGGGGCTCGGGCACTCCTGCGCCGGGACGGACTCGGCCGGAGGGGCGGTGTCCGAGCCGCCGGGCACGGTCTCGAGCACGCCGGGCGAGGGCGAAGACGGCGCGGTGCACGCGAGGAGGAGCCACACGCGGAGCAGCCTACCACCCGCGCCGGGGCACGGGATGCCAACGGGGGGCGCGCCGGTTGGACGCGCGCCGCGCGCGCGGGTAGGGGACCACGACCCGGGGTTTGGATGGCGCTTCCGATGTTGACCCTGCTCCTCGTCGGGTGTGTCGAGGGCTCGATCGACCTGGGATCCGGCAAGCCCGGGGATGGCCGGGAGCCCCGCGACAGCGGGACGGAGCACGTCGACGGCACGGGGGACTCGGGCGCCGACTCCGGGGGCGACTCCGGCGACCCCAGCGACTCGGGCGAGGACACCGACACGGTCGAGTCGTGGCCCAAGGCCTGCTCCGACCTCTACGACCCCGACGAGCTGCCGACCTTCGAGCTCTCGTTCAGCCCCGAGGAGTGGTCCGGCGTCCGGTCGGACTGCGCGAACGGGGCGCAGACCTACCGCCCGGTCACGCTCACGTACGAAGGCGAGACCATCGAGGCGATGGCGCGGCTGAAGGGCAACTGGTCGTGGAGCTGCGACAAGCTCCAGTTCGTGGTGTCCTTCAACGAGGAGGATCCCGACGGGCGCTTCCACGGGCAGCGGAAGCTGATGTTCGACGCGCCCTGGTACGACCGGACGTTCCTCCACGAGCGCCTCGCGAACCAACTCTTCGAGGCGCGCGGGCTGCCCTATTCCTGCGTGAACAACGCCCGGCTCGTCGTGAACGGCGACTACTACGGCGTGTACGCCAACGTCGAGCGCATCGACCGCGAGTACCTGGAGCGGCACTTCGAGGAGCCCGACGGAAACCTCTACCAGGCCGGGAGCGAGCTGAAGACGAACGAGGACGTGGGCGACACCGCCGACCTCCAGGCCCTCCAGGCCGCGCGCACGGCCGACGAGATCGCCGCGCTGATGGACCTCGACCAGGCGGTGGCCGAGTGGGCCGCCGAGGCGATGATCCCCGCCATGGACAACTACTGGGCCGGCGTGGAGATCAACTACTACCTCTACGATCACCCCTCCCGCGGGTTTCTGTACCTGCCCTACGACCTCGACATCAGCTTCGGGGACGCCGCCTACACGAGCGGCGAGCTCATCTGGCCCGACTCGGCGACCGCCGATCCCATCACCTACGAGCACCCGGGTTGGCGGAAGGAGGCGCTGGTGCAGACGGTGCTCGCCGACCCGGCGTGGTGCGAGCGCTTCGTCGAGGAGCTCGTGCTGGCGCGGGCGGCGTACGTGCCGGAGACCATGGCCGCCCAGGTGGACGCCTGGAGTGCGCAGATCGAGGACGCGGTCGCCGACGACGCGCGCAAGCCCTTCACCACCGCCGACCACGCCGCGTCCGTGGCGCACCTGAAGGACTTCCTCGCGGAGCGGGCGACGTTCGTGGACGGTTGGCTCGCGCGGGGAGGGCACTGCCCGGCGCGGTGGTAGGGGGACGTCGGAGCCCCGCCCGCGTGCCTCCGCGCTACGTTGGGCGCTCCCCGGAGATCCGCATGCCCGTCGCGTTCGTCATCGGCGCCCCCCGCAGCGGCACCACGCTGCTCCGCGTGATGCTCGCCGGCCACCCGCGCCTGTTCTCGCCGCCCGAGATGGTGATCGCGCCGTTCGCGACGATGCAGGAGCGCAAGGCCCGGCTCGACCAGCGCTTCTGGGAGAAGGGCGGGCTCCGGCGCGCGCTGATGGAGCTCGAGGGGCTCGACGTCGAGGCCGCCAAGACGCGCGAGGCCTCGCTCGAGGACCGGACCGTGCCGGAGGTGTACCAGCACCTGTTCGATCGGCTCGGGGACCGGATCCTCGTCGACAAGTGCCCGCACCTCGTCGCGACGCCCGAGGCGCTCACCCGGCTCGACCAGTGGTACCCGGACGCGCGCTGGATCTGGATCATCCGCCACCCGGGGAGCGTCACGCGCTCGGTGGAGAACATGCCGATGGCGGAGGTCATGCTCTCCGGGTACGCGCCCGACGCGCGGAGCATCTGGTACCACGCCAACAACAACCTCCGGCGCTTCCTCGAGAACGTCCCGGCCGCGCGGAAGGCGCTCGTCCGCTACGAGGACCTCGTCACCGACGCGCGCCCCGTCATGGAGCGGGTGTGCGCCACGCTGGGCGTGCCGTTCGACGAAAAGGTGCTCGACCCCTACGAGGGCGACCGGATGCGCGAGGGCCCGCCGGGCGCGCGGGCCGTCGGCGATCCCAACATGGCGGGGCGCGGAAAGATCCAACCCGAGTTGGCCACCAAGTGGCTCGAGGGCTTCGACCCCGCGAGCGTGAGCCCCGAGACGCACACGCTCGCGCGCGAGCTCGGCTACGACCTGGGCGCGCTGGCGCCGCCGCCCATCACCCAGGTGACCGCGGCGATGAACGCGCTCTTCGACACGGCCCGCGAGCTCGAGGCGAAGATCAAGGTGCCGGCGGACCTCGACGCGGTCGAGGGGCGCCGGTTCCTGCTGCGCATGGTCTCCGCGAGCGTGGACCTCTTCGTGGAGGAGGGCGACGTGGAGGCGCCGCACTTCCACCACTCCGAGGGCCCCACCCGGAAGATGTTCGCGGACAACCCGGACGCCGACTACCTCCGCGCGCCGATCCGGCTCGGCCCGGGGCGGGTGTACCGCATCCTCGGCACCGCGCCGCCGGGCACGGCCTACGTGGGCATCCTGCTCTACAAGCGCGGCGGCGTGGTCGGGAACCGCCTGTCCGACACCGCGTTCGTGCGCCCGGACGGCACGTTCGAGGTGTACGTGTCCACCGAGCCGCAGCCCGACGTGTGGCTCCGCGGCGACGGCGACGAGACGGCCGTGATGGTGCGGCAGTACTACACCGACCGGGCGAAGCAGGAGCCCGTGGAGCTGCACATCGAGCGCCTCGGCGCGTCGCCGCCGGGGCCGCTCACCGCGCCGGAGCTGGCGAAGGGCCTGGAGCGCGCGCGGCGCAACCTCGTGACGGTGTTCGAGCGCACGGTGCAGGGCTACACGTTCGCGTCGCAGGCGGCGCTCAACCGCTTCGTGGCGCTCGACGGCGAGCAGTTCTTCCCCACGCCGGACAACAAGTACCTGTTGTGCTGGTACCGCTTCGGCGAGGACCAGCTGATGTTCGTGCGCGGGCGGCTCCCGAAGGCGCGGTACTACAGCTTCACGCTCTACAACGCCTGGATGGAGAGCCTCGACTACACGCGGCGCACCGTGTCGCGCAACCACACGCAGATCCGGACCGACGCGGATGGCAACTTCGAGATCTGCCTCGCCCACCGCGACCCGGGCCACCCGAATTGGATCGACACCGCGGGGCACCTGGCCGGCTACCTGCTCGCGCGGGCGCTCCTGCCCGAGGAGGCGCTGCCGATCCCCTCGATCGAGGTGCGCTACGAGCGGGAGTGGAAGCGGGACTGACGGCCCCCGGCGCTACCGCATCTCCGCTTCGAGCCGCTTGTACCGGCGGTGCTCCGACGTGAAGCGCCACACGCCGACGATCAGGAGGGCGAGCCCGAAGGCCATGAGCGCCACGCCGACGATGCGATCGAGGGGCGTGTGCGGGAAGAAGCGCATCAGCGTGGCGCCGGCGGCCGCGAGGCCGAGCGCGGTCCGGAGGTAGGCGAGGAGCGTGCGCTCGTTCGCGAGGCGGGTGCGGTCGAGGGCGAGGCGGTCGACGACGGAGGCCATGCGCACGATCTAGCCGCTCGGGGGGGCGGGCGCGTCCTCGTCGGGCGCGCCCGGCGCTCCGCCACCCGCGTCGCGAGCCTCCAACGCCTGGACGAGCATGTCGAGCTCGTACTCGAAGTCGTCGCGCTCGATGCCGTCGGTGGCCTCGATCCGCGCCCGCAGCGCGTCCAGGGCGCGCGCCTCGCGCACGGGGTCGGCCGGCTCGCGCGCGGCCGCGCGGGCCCGCAGGAGGTCGGTCGCCTCGCCGAGGAGCCGCAGCCCGGAGCCACCCGCCGCGACCTCGCCCGCGGCCTCCGTGACCAGCTCGTCGAGCGCCTCGCCGGCCCGGGCGGCGAGCTCGAGGAGTTGCGCGAGGGCGCGCGTCCCCTCCTGGCGGCTCTTGCGGTCCGCGGTGTGCTCCCGGAGCGCGCGCAGGCGGGCGATGGCCCGGTCCGCGTCGGGGGGCGCCTCTTCGAAATAGCCGAGGATGCCCTGCAGCTCGCCGAACAGGTCGAAGCGGCCGCCGAAGGCCCGGGCGATCCGCTCCGGGCCGCCCTGGCGGACCACCGTCTCGAGGAGGTCGAAGAAGAGGTTCAGCGCGGGCGTGGGCTCTCCCTCGTCGAGCGCGTCCAGGATGTCGTCGTAGCGGCCCTCGATCCCCTCGTCGGAGAGCCGGTCGCGGCTCCAGCGCGCCCACGACACGACGGCGGCCTCGCTGAGCAGGTCGCGGTCGTGGGCCGTCGCGTCGGCGGGCAGGAGCGGGAACCAGCGCTCTTCGGCGAGCGTCCGGGCGCTCTCGTAGCCGGCGGCGAGCGCGCGGAAGCCCTCCGGGTCGGTGAGGACGCCGCGGCGGGCCAGCTCGTCGACGAGCGACTCGGTCGAGAGCGCGGCCACCCGCGACGGGTGCCAGGTCTGGTGGGCCCCCGCGTGCCCCGCCGCCGCCAGGTCCTCGGCCGTCTCGGCGGCGCGGTGCCGCGAGACCCGCATCAGGCGGGCGAGCCCCTCGATGCCGTCCCGCGCGGGCTTCCACCGGTCGAGCGGCGAGCGGACGTCCTCGAGCGCGGCGGCGCGGGCGGCCTTCTTCTTCTCGCGCTTCTTCTCCTTGGCGTGCTTCTTCGCGGCCCGCTTCGCGTCGTCCTTCTTGGCCATGGGAGCCCCGGCCGGGCGGTGTAACGCGCGAGGGGCCCGGCGGGCGGCCGCCTCGGGCGGCCGGTCCGGCGCGGGACGGGCGCCCGGGAGGGCGACCGGGCCGCGCCGACCGAGCGGCTCCGCCGCGAGCCCGGAGGGGCCCGACCCCCGGCGCCTCGGGGGGGCGCACGACCGGTGGGGGCCCCGGCGCCGGGGGGCGCGCACGGATCGGGGCGCTCGTGCCCCGGATCTGGGGTGCGTCTGCCCCAGGTCGCCTCGATTTGGGGCACCGCCACCCCACCGCGCCGACGATTGTCAAGAATTCGTTGACGCCCCGCGAGGGCCGCGTCTACGGTCCAATTGCCCGCTCCGGACCGCCCTCCGGACGGCCCCAGGAGGCCGTGTGTCACCCGTGCGTCCAACGCGCGCGAGCGTCCTGCTCGCGCTCTGCCTGTCCCTGCCCGTCGTGTCCCAACCGGCCTTCGCGGCCGATCGTGCCCGCCCCGACCGACGCGGCGCGCCCGCGCCGGATCCCGCCCCGACCGTGGCGCTCGACGCCGCCGCCGAAGCGGCGCGCCTCACGGCGATCGCGCGCTTGACGGATCTGCTCGCCAACGCCGAGCTGCTCGAGCAACGCTCGGAGCTCCTGTTCCGTCTCGCGGAGCTCACCTGGGAGGAGGCCCGCGCGGTGCAGCTGCGCGAGATGGAGGGGATCACCGGCCGGATCGACCAGTGCTACGCGGCCGGGGGGGACTGCGAGGCGCTGCTCGCGGAGGCGCCGACGGAGAGCCGCGCGTGGTTCGAGCGGAGCCTCGTCCTCTACGGCAAGCTGCTCGAGGGCTACCCCGACTACGCCCGCGCGGACGAGGTGACGTGGGCCTACGCGCGCACGTTGGTGGAGGTCGGCCGCGACGACGAGGCGAACGTGCTGCTCACCCGGCTCGTGAAGACGTGGCCCGAGAGCCGCCATGTCGCCGATGCCTACGTGCTCGTCGGCGAGTATTGGTTCGAGCGCGACGAGGTGTACAAGGCGCTCACCGCCTACCAGCGGGCGGCCACGTACCGGACGCACGAGAAGAGCGTGTTCGCGCGCTACAAGGTCGCGTGGTGCCACTACAACCTGGGCGAGCCCGACGTTGCGCTCGGCTACCTCCGCGAGGTGATCGAGGCGCCCGCGGACCCCGCGCGGATGGCGCTCCGGGACGAGGCGATCGGCGACTACGTCCGCTTCTTCGCGGAGACCGGGCGCACGGACCTCGCGTCGGATCTCGCGCGGCACGTGCCGCCGGACGTGCTCCTCGGGCTCGAGGAGTCGCTGGCTGAGCGTTGGATCGCGCAGGGCAAGGCGGAGCTCGCTGTCGCCAAGTGGCGGTCCCTCGGGGCGGCCAACCCGGAGCACCCGCGGGCACCGCGTTGGGCGGACGGCGTGGCGGGCGTGTACCTGCGCGCCGGCCGGCTCGCGGAGGCGCTCGGGGAGGCCGAGCGGATGGGAGCGCGGTACGGGCACGAGAGCGCGTGGGCGCGGGCCAACGCGACGCGGCCGCAGGTGTCGGCCGACGCCGACGATCGTGCGGAGGCGCTGCTCCGGACGATCGCCACCACCGCCCACGCGGGTGCGAAGGGAGTCCCTTCCCAGCTGCCCCTGGCGGAGCGCGCCTACGCCCTGTCCCTGTCACGTTTCCCGGACGGCCCGCACGCCTACACCCTGCGCTACGGCTACGCCGAGCTTCTCTACAAGCTCCGCCGCTTCGAGGAGGCCTACGCCCAGTACACCGCGGTCGTGCAGGCCGACCCCGACGGCGAGCACGCCCGCTTCTGCGCCGAGTCCGCCATCTTCGCGGCGCATGAGCTCGCGCGGGGCGAGGCCGCGGAGGTCGCGGGGACGGATCCCGTGCCGCTCGGAGCCTGGGAGCGCCGCGAGATCGACGCCATCGACGCCTTCCTGCGGACGTACGGCGGCGACCGCACGCTCGCCATGACGTACCGCGCCGGTTGGATCCTCTACCAGAAGAACCACTTCCGGGAGGCGTCCGAACGATTCCGCGTGGTGATGGCGCAGGCGCCGCGCTCGCGGGAGGCCGAGCAGGCGGCCGACCTCATCCTGGACAGCCTCGCGCTCGTGCAGGATTGGGAGGCGCTCGCCGCCACGGCCAAGGTGGTGGCGGAGACGCCGGAGCTCGGCTCCGACGCTTTCCGCGCGTCGGCGCGGGCCATCTACGAGAAGGCGCGCTTCAAGCAGATCGAGGCGCGCTTCGCGCGGGACGGGGACACCATCGCGGCCGCAGGGGGCGCGTTGGCGTACGCCCGCGAGCTCCCGTCGTCGCCCGTGGCCGACCTCGCGCTCCACAACGCCGCGGCCTGGCTCGACGGGCGCGATCTGCGCGGCGCGATCGCCGCACGGGAGGCGCTGGTGGCCGGCTACCCCACGTCGAAGTACCGCACCGCCGCCTACGCGGCGCTCGGGTTCGGCTACGAGTCCCTCGCCGCGTTCGACGAGGCCGCCACCTGGTACGAGCGCTTCGCGGCGGCCGACCCCGCCCACCCCGACGCCGCCGCGGCGCTCTGGTCCGCCGGGCTCTTCCGCGCCACGCTCGGGCAGTGGCAGGAGGCCGTGGCGGATTGGCAACGCTACGTGTCCACCTGGCCGGACCGCCCCGACGCGCCGGGTGTCACCCTTCAGGTGGGGCCGCTCCTGGCCCAGAACGGCCGCGCCGCCGACGCCGCCGCGCTGTACCGCGCCTTCTTCGACGCGCCGCCGGAGGGCGCCAACGTCGAGCAGGTGATGTTCGCGCGCCTCGCCTACGGCGAGCTCCTCGACGACCTCGGCCAGGGCGGACGCGCGACGCGGCACTGGACCGAGAGCCTCGCCTGGCTCGAGGCCGCGGAGGGCGCCGACGTGTCGCCCACGGCGCGCGGCTACGGCGCGAAGATGCGGCTCGCGCTCGCCGAGCCGGCGTACCAGGCCTTCCTGGCGATGCGGATCGCCGGGCCGGAGGGGCGCGCGCTCTCCCCGAAGCAGACGGACACGCTCCTGGAACGGCAGCTCCTCGACAAGGTGCAGGCCATGCGGTCGATCGAGGCCACCTACACCGACGTCATCGAGACGGGCGCCGGGGAGGCGGGCATCGCCGCGCTCGCGCGGATCGGGGCCGCCTACGAGAACCTCGGCGCGACGCTGCGGGCCTCGTACGTGCCGGACTACCTCACCGAGGAGCAGCGCTGGCTCTACGAGCAGCGCCTCGGCGACCTCGCGTACGCGCAGGAGGAGCGCGCCGCCGCGGCGTACCGCGCCACGCTGGAGAAGGCGTTCGACCTGAACGTCTACGACGAGGGGACGGTGGCCGTGGCGCGGCGCCTCGGGGGGCTGCGCCCCGAGGAGGCCCGCGGGCTCGCCGAGCACGCGCCGGCGCCCCGGTTCCTCGCCGCGGCGGGCGTCGGGGCGGGCTTCGAGGAGTAGGGGCGGTCGCGCGGCGCATCCCCGGGAGGGCCGCCCGCCCGGCGCCCCTGATAATCCGCGCCCCCATGCGAGGGGGGCATGAGCGCGCGGAAGAAGCGGGTGCGCGCGGGCGTGCAGCCGAGCGGCCGCCTGCACATCGGGAACTATCTCGGCGCCCTCGCCCAGTGGACGAAGCTCCAGGACACCTACGACAACTACTTCTGCGTCGTGGACATGCACGCGCTCACGATCCCCGAGAACGTGCGCGCGGCCGAGCTCCGCGAGAAGACGCTCGAGGTGGCGGCGCTCTACCTCGCGAGCGGGATCGATCCGGCGAAGTCGACCATCTTCGTGCAGTCCGAGGTCTCCGCGCACGCCGAGCTCGCCTGGATCCTCACCTGCACGGCGCCCTTGGGTTGGCTGTACCGGATGACCCAATTCAAGACCAAGTCGGACGCGGCGTCGTCGGTGGGCGCGGGGCTCTTGATGTACCCGGCGCTGATGGCGGCGGACATCCTGCTCTACGACGCGGACCTCGTGCCCGTGGGCGCGGACCAGAAGCAGCACATCGAGTTCGCCCGCGACGTGGCGGCGCGCTTCAACGAGCTCTTCGGGGAGACGTTCAAGCTCCCGAACCCGATGATCCCGCCCACGGGCGCGCGGATCATGGGCCTGGACGACCCCGAGGCGAAGATGAGCAAGAGCACCGGCGAGAAGGCGGTGGGGCACGCCATCGGGCTCCTCGACCCGCCGAACGTGGTCAAGAAGGCCATCATGCGCGCCGTCACCGACACCAACCCGGAGCTCCGCTGGGCCGAGGCGTCGCCGGGCGTCAAGAACCTCGTGACGATGTACGCCGCGCTCTCGGGAGAGACGCCGGACGCCGTGGCCGCCCGGTACGAGGGCCGCGGGTACGGCTACCTGAAGAAGGACCTGGTCGACGTGGTGGAGGCCGGCCTCGCGCCGGTCCGCACGCGCTACGCCGAGCTCCGCGAGGAAGAGGGCTTTTTGAGCCGGGTGTTGGACGAGGGCGCCGAGCGGGCGCGCGCCGTGGCCGAGCCGGTCCTGGCCCGCGCCAAGGCGTCGGCGGGACTGGGGCGTTCCCGGTAATGTTACGTAATTACGGGGTGTAACGGACCGGAGAAAACGGCCGTAACCATCTGTCGATGGCCGAAGCTCAGCCCCGGGGGTATCTGATGGGCGTCCGACACGCTCCGTGCCGGACGAACCAAGGAGTACCCCATGAAGATCAAGTCGACCGTGCGCGCCGGCGCCGCCAGCGCCCGCCAGCGCTGAACCCCCCGAGGCCGGCTCGCTTCACGCGGGCCGGCCTCGTCCATTTTTCGAGGAGGCGCCCGTGCCCGATCCCTTCGTCGTCCCCGACTCCTTCTGGGAGGAGGTCGCCACGTCGCTGTGGCGCAACGCGCCGCGGGTGTGGCGCCAGCCCTTCGACGTCCCCTACGCCACCGAGGAAGACGCCTTCCGCGCCCTGTGCGGGCTGACGGCGCGCCTCGACGCCGGCGAGACGGACATCCAGCCCCGCGTGTACGTGGGTGACAAGCCCGCCGCCTTCTCCTACGACCGCCACGCGGCCCGCCCCGACGACGGCGGCTTCGCCGGCTACGAGGCGCGGCTTTTCGCGGGGCTGCGTGGCCGCGAGCTGGGCATGGTCATCGCCGACTCGGTCGCGCTCGACGACGTGCTCTGGCGGCGCGCCCTCGCGTTCCTGCGCGGCCTGCACGCCGCCGTCGGGACGCCACCGGGCGGCTCGCACGCCGAGATCTTCCTCGGCAACTACCAGCGCTCCTTCTTCGGGGTGCACAAGGACCGGCTCGAGACCTTCACGTTCGTCGTCCGCGGGCGGAAGCGCTTCCTCGCGTGGCCGTACGAGGTCCTGCTCGAGGCCGGCGCCGTGCCGCCCGACGCGCCGCTCCACGCCTTCAGCTTCGACGAGTTCGACATCGACGCCTGGCGCGACCGCGCCGTGGTGCTCGAGGGCGGGCCCGGCGACGTGATGTTCTGGCCCGCCTCGTGGTGGCACGTGCCCGAGGCCGCCGACGAGGGCTTCGTCACGACCCTCACGCTCGCGTGCGCGCCGAGCACGATGCTCCAGGCGGGCGCGCCGCTCCGGATCGCGCAGGCGGGCTTCGAGGAGGCGGGCCGCGACGCCTACTACACCGAGGACCCCACGTTCCCGGTCGTGCGGGGCCCCGCGGACGCGCGCGCGGGCGTCGCCGCGGTCGAGTCTGCGCTCGAACGGGTGCTCGCCGATCCCGTCTTCGCGAAGGCCCGGCGGGCCGCCGCGCTCCAGTGGCTCTCCGCGATGGGCTTCAAGCGTGGCCCTGAGCGGCTGCCGCTGCCCGAGCTCACCCCCGAGGACCGCCTGGAGGCGATCGCGCCGATCCTCTACGACGAGGTCGACGAGGACGGGTTCGCGTGCGCGGCGAGCGGGATCCTGCTCCAGTCGCTCCCGGCGTTCCTGCCGCTCATCGAGCGCGTCAACGGCGGCGGGATCTTCACCGTCGGCGAGCTCGTCGCGGAGCTCGCGGGCGGCGACGGACAGCCGACCGCGGAGGACCTCGTCGAGGCGCTCTGTCACCTCACGGCGGCGCGGGCGCTGCTGCGTCTCTAGCCCGGGTGCGCGATGGCCTGGAACGCCAGGCTCGGCGGGGGCGGTCGCTCGCTCATCCGGATCCAGTAGTGGCCCAGCAGGCGGACGGCTTCGCGGAACGTCGCGTCGTCGGCCGGCTTGTTGACCACGCTGTTCACCTTGAGGCGGTAGCACTCGCTCACGAGGGCGGGGTCGAGGTCCCGCCCGAACACCACGATGATCGCGTGGTGATCGGCGCGGTAGCGGAGCGCCTGGATGATGTCCCGGCCGTCTCCGTCGGGGAGGCTCGGGTCCACGAAGAAGAGCCGGGGGAACTCGGGCGCGAGCAGCGGCGGCGGGCCGCCCACGCCGTGCAAGAGCTCCTTCGCGTGCTGGAACGTCTCGACGCAGGCGATCGTCTCCTTTTGCAGCACCTCTCCGAGGGCCTCCATCGTCCGGTCGCGATCCACGGACGATCCGCCGATGATCAGCACGTCCGCGGGGCGTCCGCGCGTCGGGACGTCCGGGAAGCCGCGGCGTGGGGGGGGCGTGCCGGACGAGACGACCGGGCCTGGCAGGGGGGCGGCGTCCCGCCACGACATGAACTCGGCCTCCGCGCGCGCCGGCACGTTGAGCACGAGCCAGTTGCGCACGAGCACGGCGACGTAGGACTGGAACGTCGCGAAGCTGACCGGCTTCTGCACGTAGGAGTTCGCTCCGAGCACGTAGGCGTCGAGGAGGTCCTGCTCGAGCCGGGATCCGCTGAGCACCACCACGGGTACGCGGGCGGTGTTCGGGTTCCCGCGCAGCTCCCGGAGCACGGTCTTGCCGTCCATCCGCGGGAGCTTCAGGTCCAGGAGGACCACGGCCGGTACGTCGCCGTGCGTCTCGTCGCTCCCGAGGTAGTCGACGGCCTCCTGGCCGTCCCTGCACACCCGGAGTCGATGAGGCGGACCCGCCCGACTCAGGGCCAGCTTCGCCAGCTCGACCTCTTCTTCGGCGTCCTCGACGAGGAGAACGAGTGGATCGAGGGACATCGTCCGAACCTAAACACCCGCGCCCCAAGGGGCGGATGCGGCCGGATCGCGTTTCCCCCTTGCGCCTGGGCTCGTGAACGCATATTCACGAGCCCCGCATCATCTCATGAATCCTGATTCACCAGACAAGCCGCGCCTCCGGCAGCGCTTCCGCGAACAGGCGCGCGCCGAGGTGCTCGAGGCCGCCCTGCGGGTGTTCGCGCGCGAAGGCGTCGGCGACGCGCGTATCGACGTGATCGCGGCCGAGGCGGGCGTCTCCGTCGGCACCGTCTACAACCTGTTCGGGGACCGCGCGGGCCTCGTGGCCGCGGTGCTCGACCGCGGCCGGGAGGAGTTCATCGAGCTCGTCCGCGGCTTCTTCGAGGACAGCGAAGGCAGCCCCTTCGAGCAGCGCCTGCGCGGCATGGTGCACCTCCTCGTGGGCCACATGCACGCGCACTGGCCGATGCTCCGGATGTTGTCCCAGGTCGAGGTCCCCACCGTGAAGTGCACGGTCCCCGCCCGGCCCACGCCGCTGATGATCCGCGAGCTCCACGGGCACGTGAGCGGCCTGATCCGGCAGGGGATCGCGTCGGGCGAGCTCGCCGAGGTCGACGTGCACGTCGCCACCTGCGCGCTCATGGGCGCGGTCCGCAACACCATCGACGTCGACCTCACCCTCGGCCTCGAGGCGCCCACCGGCGCGCGGGCCGACGCCATCGTCCAGCTCTTCCTGGAGGGCGCGGCCCGCCGCCCCTAGGCCGGCCCCGCCTCCGCCCCGCTCCGTCTCCCGAAGCCGGCTCCGCGCCGGAATGCTCGAGGTGTGTCCATGCGCGCCGTCTCCCTGCTCACCCTGCTGTTCGCCCTGGCCTGCGCCGGAGGGCCCGCCGCCCAGCCCGGCGCGGCCGAGGCGAAGTCCGATCCCGTCGCCGTCTCCACGGCCGTGGCGACGAGCCGCGAGGTCCCGCGGGGCCTCCGGGTCACCGGCACGCTCGTGGCGGTGGACGACGCCGACGTGGCCGCGGAGGCCGCGGGCGCCGTCGAGCGGGTGCGGGCCGAGCGCGGAGACCTCGTCGCCGCGGGCGCGCCGCTCCTCGAGCTCGACACGACCACGGCGGGGCTCCAGGCCAAGGAGGCCGCCGCGGCCGTCGCGAGCGCGGAAGCGCAGGTGAAGCTCGCCGAGAGCGAGTGCGCGCGGGCCACGAGCCTCGCCGAGGCGGGCGGGCTCTCGACCGCGGAGCGCGACCGCATCCTCACCCAGTGCGAGCAGGGCAGCCGGCAGCTCGAGGCCGCGCGCGCGCGCAAGGCCCTCGCCGACACGAACCTCGCGCGGGCGACGGTGCGGGCGCCGTTCGCCGGGGTCGTGCTCGAGCGGCTCGTGAGCCCCGGCGAGTACGTCACGCCCGGCCGGGCGGTGGTGAAGCTCGTCGCCGTCGACCCGCTCCGCCTCGAGCTCTCCGTGCCCGAGCGGGCCGCCAGCCAGGTGCGGCTCGGTGCCCCCATCCGCTTCGAGGTCACCGACCCGGTGGGGATGGCGTTCGAGGCGAAGGTCGACCGCATCTCCCCCGCGCTCCGCGACCGCACGCGGGACCTGGTGGTCGAGGCCAGCGTGGCGAACCCGGAGGGCAAGCTGCGGCCGAACAGCTTCGCGCTGGCCCGGCTGGAGCTCGGGACCTCCCCAGGCGTGACGATCCCGGCCACGGCGGTGCGCACGCGCGGGGACGTGTCGCGCGTGTTCGTCGTGGCGAACGGCGTCGCCGAGGAGCGCGTGGTCGAGCTGGGCGAGCGCGTCGCCGACGACGTGGAGATCAAGGTCGGCGTCGCCGAAGGCGAGACCGTCGTGAACCCCATCCCCGAGGGCCTCGCCGACGGCGCCGCCCTCGCGGCCCGGTAGGAGGCGCCATGGGCGGCATCGTCGACACCTTCATCAAGCGCCCGATCTTCGCGAGCGTCGTCATCCTGGTGCTCTGCGTGCTCGGGATCGCCGGGTACTTCCGCCTCGGGGTGGACTTCTTCCCGAACATCGAGTTCCCCGTCGTCACGGTCACCACGGTGCTCCCCGGCGCGAGCCCGCGCGAGGTGGAGACGGAGATCAGCGACCCGATCGAGGAGTCGCTCTCCACGATCGCGGGCGTCGACGAGATCCGGTCGACCTCGGCCGAGGGCGTCTCGATCGTCGTGGTGGTGTTCAACCTGGAGACCAACGCGGACGCCGGCGCGCAGGAGGTTCGCGACAAGGTCGACCTCGCCCTGCGCAACCTGCCCGAGGGCGTCGAGCCGCCGGTGGTGGGCCGCCTCGACCCCTCCGCGGCCCCGATCCTCTACCTGTCGCTCGCGTCGACCGACCCGATCGTCGACGTGACGGAGGTGGCCGACACGACCATCCGGAAGCGCCTCGAAGGGGCCCCGGGCGTGGGCTCGATCTCGGTCGTGGGCGGGCGCAAGCGCGAGATCGCCATCGAGCTGGATCCGCTCCGGATGCGGGCCCTCGGCGTGAGCGCGCCGGAGGTCGCCCGGGCGCTCCAGACCCAGAACGTGCAGATCCCGGGCGGCTCGCTCGAGACCGGCCCGCGGCAGGTGAACCTGCGGGTGCAGGGGCGCGTGGCCACGGTCGAGGAGCTCGGCGAGATCGTGGTGCGGCCCGGCGTCGGCGGGGCGGTCATCCGCGTCCGGGACGTGGCCGACGTGGTGGACGGCCCGGCCGAGGCGAAGAGCGTCGCGCTCCGGGACGGCGTGCCGACCGTCGTGCTCGCGGTCCGCAAGCAGGCCGGCACCAACACGGTGGCGGTCGTCGACAACGTGCTGGACCGGCTCGAGGAGGTGCGGGGCCAGCTCCCGCGCGGCTACACGCTCGAGGTGGTGCGGGACACGTCGCAGACGGTCCGCACCGCCGCCGACAACGTGACGAACCACCTCGTCGAGGGCGGCATCCTCGCCGCGCTGGTGGTGCTCCTCTTCCTCGGGAACGCCCGCGCCACCATCGTGAGCGCGCTCGCGATCCCGACGTCCATCGTCGCGACCTTCGCGGTGATGTCCTACGCCGGCTTCACGCTCAACACGATGACGCTGCTCGCGCTGGCCCTCGCCGTCGGCATCGTCATCGACGACGCGATCGTCGTGCTGGAGAACATCTTCCGGTTCGTCACCGAGAAGAACATGCCGCCGATGGAGGCCGCGAGCGCGGCGACGAAGGAGATCAGCCTCGCCGTCCTCGCCACGACGCTCTCGCTGATCGCGGTGTTCGCGCCCGTCGGCTTCGTCGGGGGCATCCCGGGCCGCTTCCTGGTGAACTTCGGCTTCACGATGAGCTTCGCCATCGCGGTGTCGCTCGTCGTGAGCTTCGTGCTGACGCCCACGCTCTCCGCGCGCATCTTCGGGGACGGCTCGTCCGTGCACGGCGGCGCGCTCTCCCGCCTGACGGACCGGTTCTACCGGCCGATCGAGCGGGTCTACATGGCGGTGCTCCGCTTCTGCATGCGGCGCCGGTGGGTCGTCGCGCTGGCCATGATCATCTCGCTCGCCGGCATCCCGGTGTTCGGCAAGCTCGTGCCGAAGTCGTTCCTCCCCATCAACGACGAGGCGGAGTTCGAGGTCTCGATGCGCGCGGAGGAGGGGACGAGCCTCGCCGCGACGGAGGTGATCGCGAGCCGGCTCGCCCGCCAGGTGAAGCAGCTCCCCGGCGTGGACTACACGCTCACGACGGTGGGCGGCAACGACCAGGGGCAGACGAACGTGGCCGGCATCTACGTCCGGCTCGTGGACCCCGCGCTGCGGCCCATGTCGCAGCAGGACGTGATGGAGACGATCCGCACGGAGGTGTTCCCCACGCTCCCGAAGGAGCTCCGGGTGAACGTCGGCGAGGTGCCGCGCTTCTCGGGCACCGGCCAGGGCACGCAGGGCGTGCAGTACACGGTGGCGGGACCGGACATCGACCAGCTCTCTGCCTACGCCGCGCGGCTCGAGGGTGTGCTCCGCGCGCTCCCGGCCGCCACGGACGTCGACAGCTCGCTCATCCTCGGCAAGCCGGAGGTGGTCGCGCAGGTCGACCGCGCGCGCGCGGCCGAGTTCGGCGTGAGCGTGGCCGACGTGGCCACGTCGCTCCGGCTCCTCGTGGGCGGGCAGAAGGTGTCGACCTTCGAGGAGGGCGGCGAGCAGTACGACGTGCGGCTCCGCGCCCGCAAGGACTGGCGCGCCGAGCCGGAGGCGCTCGCGCTCCTGACGGTCGGCGCCCCGACCGGGCAGCAGATCCCGGTCTCGGACGTGGTGACGATGGAGGACAGCACGGGGCCGGCCTCGATCTCGCGGCTCAACCGGCAGCGCGTGGTCACGCTCGCGGCCAACGCGAAGGCCGGCTTCGGCGAGAGCGACGTGCTCGGCGCGCTGGAGGCCGAGATCGAGGCGATGGACATGCCGAGCGCCTACTCCGCGGCGCCCGCGGGCCGCTCCAAGGAGCTGGCACGCACGGCGCGGGGCTTCCTCTTCGCGATCGGGCTGTCCTTCGTGTTCATGTACCTGGTGCTCGCGGCGCAGTTCGAGAGCTGGCTGCACCCGGTCACGATCCTCGCGTCGCTGCCGCTCACGTTGCCGTTCGCGTTGTTCTCCCTGCTCGTGTTCGGGCAGACGCTGAACCTCTACTCGGCGCTCGGCATCCTCGTGCTCTTCGGCGTCGTGAAGAAGAACTCCATCCTCCAGGTGGACCACGCGAACCAGCTCCGCGCCGAGGGGCTCCCGCGCCTCGACGCCATCCTCCAGTCCAACCGGGACCGGCTCCGGCCGATCCTGATGACCACGGTGGCGTTCGTGGCGGGCATGATGCCGCTGCTCCTGTCGAAAGGCATCGGCTCGGGCTTCTCGAAGGCCACGGCGGGCCTCGTGATCGGCGGGCAGACGCTGTCGCTCCTGCTCACGCTGCTCGCCACGCCGGTCCTCTACAGCTTCTTCGACGACATCCAGAGCTTCGTCGGCCGCCTCTTCCGGCGGCGCCCGCCCGAGTCGGCGGCGCCGGTGGTCGTGCTGGCCGAAGTGAAGGAGGCGTGATGCTCCCTCTCCTCGTCCCCGCGGCCTTCGCCCTCACGCTGGAGGAGGCGTGGCGCCTCGCCGAGACCGAGGGCACCGACGCCGCGCTGATCGAGCGGCAGGCGGCGGCCGCCACGACCGTCCGGGGGCAGGCGGCCGCGGCGCTGTTGCCGAAGGTGTCGCTCTCCGCCGGCTACACCATCAACCAGTACGAGACGACGCTCGACTTCTCGGAGATGATCCCGGAGGAGTTCGCGGAGTTCTTCCCGGAGAGCGACCCGGTGGTCGTCAACGAGAAGGCGTTCTGGAGCGGGTCGCTGACGGTGGTCCAGCCGCTGTTCTCGGGGTCGGCGATCCCCGCGTGGTCCGCGGCGCAGGCGCAGGCGCGCGCCGCCGAGGCGCAGGCCGACGCCTCGCTCGACCAGCTGCGGGTGGGCGTGGCGCGGGCGTATTGGGGCACGTTCGTGGCGCGGGAGCGCGTGCGCCTCGCGACGGACGGGGTGGCGCGGGCGGAGAAGTACCTCGCGCTCGCGGAGACGCGGGAGCGCGTGGGCGCCGGTCGCGCGATCGACACCGCGCAGGCCGGCGTGGCGCTCGCGCGGGCGCGCCGCGAGAAGGTCCAGGCGGAGGCCGGCCGCGTCGAGGCCGAGGAGAACCTCGCGCGGCTCCTCGGCGTCGAGACGGACGTGCCGCTGGAGCGGCCCGTGCCCTCGCAGGCCGGCGTGGACGGCGCGGAGGCGGCCGCCACGCAGGTGCTCGACGCGCCGCTCGTGACGGCGGCCGAGGAGCGGGCGAAGGCGGCGCGCCAGGTGCGCACCGCGACGGACCTCGGCTGGGTCCCGAGCGTCAACGGCCGCTTCACGGAGGCGTTCAGCGAGAACGCGGGCTTCTCGGGCCACGACTGGAACTGGCAGCTCGCGATCACGGCGGACTGGGCGCTCTTCGACGGCGGCTTCCGCATCGCGAAGCAGCGCGAGGCCGCGATGAACGCGCAGGCGGCCTCGCTCGCCGAGGAGCGCGAGCGGGCGCAGGCGACCGCCGACGCGCGCAGCCTGTGGGCGCAGCTCGAGGCCGCGCGGCAGGCCCGGGTGCAGGCGGCCGAGGAGCGGGCGCTCGCCGAGCGCGCGCTGACGCTGGCGGAGGCCTCCTACGAGCTCGGCGCGCTCACCTTCCTCGACCTGTGGCAGACGCGCCAGCAGCGCGACGGGGCCGAGCTGGCCGAGCTCTCGGCCGACATGCAGCTCGACCTCGCCGCGATCACGCTGCGGGCGAAGCTCGGGGGCTGGTGAGCCGGGTGGGCGACCGGGCCGCTCGTCCTCCGCGCCGCCCGCGCGCCCGCTCCGTCCCGGGCCCGGGCGCCCGCTCCGTCCCGGGCCCGCTCCCGCGGTAGGCTCCGGCTGCCATGCGCCTGCCCGACCCCTTCGTGCGCCTTCCGCTCCGGTTCGACGCCGCGCGTCTGGTCGAGGAGGTCGCGCGGTACGCCGCCGCGGACTGGCAGCCGCACCCGCAGGGCTTCCCCGGGAACGCGGCCCTGCCGCTGGTCTCCCACCGCGGCGATCCGCACGACGACCACTTCGTCGGCCCCTTCGCGGCCACCGCGCACCTCCACGCGAGCCCGTACCTGCGCCAGGTCCTCGCGCGCTTCGGCGCGCCGCTCGGCCGGGTGCGGCTCATGCGCCTCGACCCGGGCGCGGAGACGAGCGAGCACGTCGACGTGCACCCCTACTGGTTCGACCGCGTGCGGGTGCACGTGCCCGTCGTGACGAACGAGGCCGTCACGTTCCGCTGCGGGTTCGCGGCGGTGCACATGCGGGCGGGCGAGGCGTGGATCTTCGACACGTGGCGGCTCCACAACGTCGAGAACCGGGGGGACGCCGCGCGGATCCACCTCGTGATCGACACCGTGGGCTCCCCGGAGCTCTGGCGCCTCGTCGCGCGTGGCGCGCGCCTGACTGGATCGCGCGCTTCCGCAACGCCCGACGCCCCGTCCGAGGCGCCCGAGCCCGGCCCGCTCGTCCCGCTCTCTGCCGACGGGACCGCCGCGCTCCGCTTCGAGGGCGGCCGCCCGACGGCGGCGCTCGCGGCCCGCGAGATCGACCACCGCGTGGAGGTCGTGCTCGCCGCCGCGCGCCCGGCCGACGCGGCGTCGCCGGAGCTGGCGCGCCTCCGCGCCTGCGTCGACGCCTTCCGGTGGGACTGGGCGGCGGCCCGCGCGGAGGGCGGCGACACGCCCGAGGGGCTCGGCGCCCTCCACGACCTCGTGACCCGCACCGACGCGCTGCTCGAGCGCTTCGTCGGGCGCTTCCGGCTCAGCAACCGCGTCGACCTCGTGGCGGCGCTCCGGCGTGGCGTGCTGGAGGACGCCCTCGACCCCGAGCTCGCGCTCGTTCCCGCCGCGGTCCCGCCCTTCGATCGGCCGGTCCACCTGGTCTGCCCGCCCCGCTCCGGGTCGACGCTCGTCTTCGAGACCCTCGCGCGCGCCGCCTCCGTCTGGACGCTCGACGGCGAGAGCCACGCCGTCCTGGAGGCCCCCGCGGGCCTCGCGCCGGCCGACCGGGGCTTCGACTCGAACCGCCTGGTCGCCGCGGACTGCACCGACGACGTGCGCCGCGCGCTCCTGGGCGCGTTCCGTGCGCGCCTCGTCGACCGGGACGGGGCCCCGCCGCCCGTCGGCGCCGCCGGCCTGCGCCTCGTCGAGAAGACGCCCAAGAACGCGCTCCGCGTGCCGTTCCTCGCGGCGCTCCACGCCGACGCGCGCTTCCTGCTCGTGCACCGCGAGCCTCGCGACGTGCTCAGCAGCCTGCTCGACGGCTGGCGCTCCGGCCGCTTCGTCACCTACCCGGACCTCCCCGGCTGGGACGGGCCCCCCTGGAGCTTCGCGCTCGTGCCGGGCTGGCGCGAGCTCCGCGGGCGCCCGCTCGCCGAGATCGTGGCCTTCCAGTGGGCGACGCTGACAACCATCCTCCTCGACGACCTCGCCGCGCTCCCCCCCGAGCACGTCGCGGTGACCCGCTACGCGGACCTCGTCGCGGACCCGGAGGCCGAGGTCGCGCGCGTCTGCCGCTGGGCCGAGCTCGCGCGGGACGCGGCCGTGGGTGGCCTCCCGCTCGCCCGGCACACGCTCTCCCCGCCGTCGCCCGACAAGTGGCGCCGGAACGCGGCGGAGCTCGACGCCATCGAGCCGATCGTGGCGCCCGTGCGCGCGCGCCTGCGGGCGTTCGTGGAGGCGCGGTGATCCTCGTCAGCGGGACCGGCCGCTGCGGGACCAGCATGTGGATGCAGGCGCTCGCCGCGGCCGGCTTCCCCGTGGTGGGCGAGGCCTTCCCCCGCGACTGGGCCGACCGCATCGGCGCGGCGAACACGCGCGGCTTCTACGAGTCCACGCTGATCGACGGCATCAACTTCACGACGAACCCCGACCCGCGCACCGGAGCCCGCCTCGTCCCCGCCGAGACGCGCGACGTGGTCGCCAAGGTGTTCCTCCACGGCGTCCGACGCACCGACCGGCCCTTCCTCGACCACGTGCTCGTCTCCGTCCGCCACTGGCGCGCCGTGGCCGCGAGCGTCGCCCGGCTCAACGCGCTCGAGCGCGCCACCGCCGAGGCGCCGCTGCCCGCGACGAGCGCCGAGGAGGTGGCCGTCGGCTGGTTCCTCGAGCACGTCGCGGCGCTCCAGGACGTGCTCCGCCGCGGCTACCCCACGCGGTTTCTGTCCTACGAGGACGCCCTCGCCGCGCCCGCCCGCGTGGTCGGCGACGCGCTCGCGTGGCTCGGGGCCGGGGCGCGGGACGTCGATCGCGCCGTCGCCGCCGTCGCGCCCGAGCTCCGCACGCAGGACGGCGCCGCCACCGACCCGGCGCTCCCCGCGGCCTGGGTCGCCGCGTTCGAGGAGCTGTACGAGCGGCTGCGCGAGGATCGGGTGTGGGAGCCCGCGTTCCTCGGCCACCTCGGTGAGATCCAGCGGCAGGCGCTCGCGACGCGCCGGGGCTGACCGGGCGCGGTCCTGCATCTCCTCTGGGCAGCCGGCCGCGCGCAGGTGCGCGCGCCGCCGCGGCGACGTCGGCGCGGGGGGCGAGCGTCGGCGGCTCCCGTCAGTGCGGCTCCAGCCAGACCCCCAGCCGCCCTTCGTGCGCCAACGACGCCGCGAACGCCCCCGTCGCGAACGCCTCCCCCGTGAGGTGCTCGGCGCCGAGCTCGGTCGCGACGCGGTAGTCGGCGGCGAGGGCGACGTCCACGTCCGCGACCTCGCCCAGCCGGAGGCGCCCACCGAGCCGGGCGTCGGCGTCCGACCAGGCGTCGTCCGCCGTCCACGTCGGCTGCCACGTGGCTTCGAGCTCCAGCGCGGTGAGCGCCTGCGTGGCGCTCCCGAAGCGCGCGAACAGCCGCACGGGCAGGCCGAGCCCGCCGCGCCACCCGCGCCCGCCGTAGTCGCCGCTGCCGAGCGCCACGCCCCCGGTCAGCGCGACGTGGTGCCGGTGCTCGTCGTGCTGCCAGAGCTCCAGCGCGACGCCGGCGTCCAGGCCGGTGACGACAGAGCCGCCCCGAGACCGCAGATTCACGTCGGCGAGGTCGGCGTAGTAGCCCGTGTTGCCGAAGGCCTCGGCGCCGACGATGCGGCGGAGCGTGAGCGCCGTGACGTGGGCCTCCAGGGCCGGCTCCGCCTCCAGGCTGATCCCGAGCTCCCACGGGAGCAGGTGGACCGCGGTCCCGGTCGCCGCCGCGTAGCGCCGGGCCTCGCCCATCTCGAAGCCGTACAGGTGCGAGCCGAGCGTGAGGCCGGGGACGGTCGCGCCGCCGGCGTGGTCCACGACGGAGCCCACGGCGAGGCGCCGGAGCGGCGTGTGCGTGGTGCCGCGACGCTCGGTCTGCCCCAGGAGGCCCATCAGCGCGGCGTCGCCCGTCGGGTCGCCCGCGCGCGGGGGGGGCGCGCTTTCGGGCTCCGCGCCCTCGGGCTCCGCGCCCTCGGGCTCCGCGCCCTCGGGCTCCGCGCCCTCGGGACCCGCGCCCTCGGGATCCGCACCCTCGGGCTCCGCGCCTTCGGGCGCGGCTTCCGCCTCCTCGCCGGTCCGCGCCGCCGCCATCGCCGCCCACAACGCCCGCACCGCGGGGTCGCCCTCCGGCGGCATGCCGGTCCCCAGGCGCACGAAGCGCAGGTTCTCGACCTGGTCGGACCACGCGAGGTACCGGAGCAGCGCCGCGTCGAGCTCCGCGGGCGCGCCCGCGGCCAGCTCGCCCAGGGCCGCGTACCCGCGCGCCCGGTCCTCCGCGCGCCGCGCGCGCGTGTCCGCGAACGCCGCCGCGAGCCCCGGCGCGAGGTCCGGCCGGGCCGCGATCAGCGCGGCGGCCGCGTCGTCCCGCAGGCGCGCGGCCAGCGCGGCGCGGTCCTGCGCGCTGTGCTCCTCCAGCGACGTGGCGGGCATCGGCTCCAGGATCCCCCGGCGCTCCACCTCGCCGAGGAGCGCGTCGGGGCCGTAGATCGCCGGCAGGCCGAGGTCCACGCCGAGCGCCGCCTCCAGGAGCTCCTTCGGGAGGTGCGTGCAGTTGCGCTCCAGGAACAGGTAGGGCCGGCTCCAGCCCTGGCGGAGCTCGTCCAGCCGGGCGAGCAGCGCGCGCTCCTGCTCCGCGTCGAGGTGCAACCGGAAGCGTTGCAGGCCCCGGTTCTCGCCGGCGTACCGCAGCACCGCGAAGCGCAGGGGCTCGCGCTGCACCCGCGACCCGAAGCCGCCGAACAGGCCCCGGAGCACGTACCCGGGCGTGTTGCGCGCCGCGCCGTCCGTCGTCGCGGCGAGCTCGTACACGTCGGTGCGGCCCGGGGTCGTTGCTGTCGGCGCGTACACGAGCGCCACGAGCAGGTGCCCGACCAGCGACGCCGGGCTGCGCGCCGACGCGCGGGCGTAGAGGACCTCGATCGCCTCGATGGCGTCGGGGTCGAGGCCGACCTCGGCGAGCGTGGCGCAGCGGGTGTCGTCCGCGGCGGGCGGGCCCACCCGCGCCTCGAGGAAGCGCCACTTCGACGGCACGCGGCACCGCGGCGCGGCCAGGGTCTCGCCGGGGAGGGCCTCCGGCACGAAGTACAGCTCCGCGAGCGTCGCGAGGTCCTCGCGCGCCGACGCCCGCCCGTGTGGCGTCGCGAAGCTCAGCGTGTCCTCCTCCGCCGGCCCGCCGACCGGGCCCCACCCCGACAGGTCGCGCCACGCCGCGGATCGCGACCAGCCCTCGCGGGCGTCCAGGCGGTGCGCGAGCGCGTGGACGAGCTGCCGCGCGAGGAGCCGCTCGGCGACCGCGGCGTCCGCGACCCGGTCCTCCAGCCCCTCCACCCCCACGACCAGCGCGCCGAAGGCCGGCCGCACGACGGTGTGCGGCGTGGTCAGGTCCGCCGGCAACGTGGGCGCCGCGCCGCGCGCGAGCGTCACGCGCGCCTCACGCAAGCGCGCGGGCAGCCGCGCCGCGACGCCGTCCAGGCGCGCGCGGTCCGCCGCCGTCCACGTCGTCGGCGCCGCCAACTCCCAGCTCGTGCCGGCGACCGTGACCGGCCCCGGGCTCGCGGAGGACGCCGCGCCGAGCGCCAGCAGCCCCGCGAAGAGGCCCGTCATCGCGTCTGCGCGGCCACCAGCCCGCCGGATACCTCCGGCGGGAGCGCGAGCTGGCCCTGCTCCACGAGCGAGGCGGTGCGCTGGTCGAGCTCGGCCTTGTGCGTGGCCTCGAGCGCCACGGCCAGCGCGTCGAGGTAGCGCTCGGGCTCCGCGTAGATGCGGGCGCGGGCGTCGCCCTCGGCCCCGAGCCCCGCGGCGGCGGCCTCGCCGGCCTTCGCGACGGCGTCGACCGGCACGCCCATCCACTCCGCGAGCCACAGGTGCGTGCGCGCCTCGGCGGGGAAGCCCACGGCCGTGCGCTCGCGCTCCAGCTTCCAGGCGAGCTCCGCGGCCTGCCCGCGCTCCACGGCGAGCTCCGGCGCCATCCGGGCGAGGAAGCCCGCGACGACCTTCTGCGCGCCGGCCTCGTCCGTGACCGGCCCGTGCGCGCGCGTGGCGGCGTACCAGTGGGACGCGAGCGTCTCGACGGGGAGGCCCGTGGCCTGCACCAGCGCGTCGACCGCCGGGCCCTTGCGCTCGGCGAGCTCGTCGGAGGCGCGCGCGAACGCGCTCGGGCTCTCCGACAGGAGCTCCAGCTGCAGCGCGAGGTCGCCGCGCGACGTGATGAGCGCGGTGTCGATGAGCGTGCGCGCGACCGAGCCCGGCGCCGGCTCCTTGGCGGCGACCACGTCCGCGGCCTTGAGGATGAGCACCACGATGCCCGCCGTCGTCGCCGCGCCGGAGGTCGTGGCGCCCGTCAGGATGAGGATGCCCGCGGCGCCGTAGTAGGCGCGCGCGGGCCGCTGGAGGAGCGGGCCGAGCGCGAAGCCGACGAGCGCGACCTTGGCCAGGTTCTTGGAGGGCGTGAACATCGGGCGACCTCGGGGAAACAGGGACGGGCATGTGTCCCGGGCCCGGAGCCTACCGACGGTTGGGCCCGAGTGTCAACGAATCGCTGGCGCCACGATCGGCGCGGGGACGCACTCCGGCCGGATCGGCGCGACCGGCTTTGCCGCCCGCGTCTCCGTGGGTCCCGACGCGTCGTCGGTCGACGCCGCGCCCGGGCGTGACTACCGTCTTCGCGCTCGGAGCGACCCCTGACCCTGCGTTGGCCCGACGATCCCCGCTGGTTGGCCCTGCTCGGGCCGGTCGCGTCCATCGTGTCGCGCGCGCTGGCGAGGCTGGAGCCGTGTCCCGACGCGCTCCCGCCGGTGGTGTCCGGCGCCCCCGGCGGCCCGCTCGTCGACGCGCGGCCCGACGGCCTCGCGCTCGACCCCGCGCTGCTCGACGGGCCCCATCCGCTCGACGAGTCGCGCGGCGCCGCGTCCGAGGAGGCGCTCCACGTCACGCTCGACCGCTGGCGGCGCGCCGCCGGCGCCGTCCTCGAGGGGGCGGCGCTCCTGGCGCTGCCCGAGGAGCCCGGCGCGCCCGCGTGGTGGCGGCAGGCCCGCGCCGTGGAGGCCGCCGACCGCGCCGCGCCCGAGCTGGGCCTGCTCTGGTCCGAGCTCGCGGCGTGGTGCGCCGCGCCCGAGGCCGGCGTGGGCGACGGGCGGATGGGCGCCTGGTACGTCCGATGGTCGCGCCGCGAGGGCGAGCCCGCATGGGCCCCCGTCACGCCCGAGCGCTGGCTCGCCTTCGGGCGCTGGTTGTTCGACGCGAGCGGCGCCGTCGTGGGCGCGCCGGTCCTCCTGGTCGGCGAGACCGCGCCGCCCGGCGCCTGGGACGCCGCCCCGCTGTCGTTCCGGCGGGTCCGGGTCGACGCGGCGGCCGGGGGCGCGCGCCTGCGCGTCGAAGGCGCCGTGGCCGAGCCGGCGCGGCTCGTCGCCGGGGAGCGCGCCACCGTGCTCGTCGGGGTGGTCGAGGGCGGCCACGTCTCCGCGGTCGTCGAGCCGATCGGCCCCGTGGGCGCCTGGGTCCTGCGCTCCGGCCGCACCGGCCAGCGCTTCGGCGCGGCCCGCGGCATCGAGCTCGAGCTGCGCCCGGACGGCGTGGGCGAGGTCACGCTGGCCGACGCCTTCATCGGCCCCGCCACCGAGGACGCGCTCTCCCTGGCGCGCCAGTTCGGCGTGAGCGGCACCCTCCTCGGCCGCTGGAAGCTCGTCGGCATGGACGGCGACACCGCCGTCATCGAGCTCGGCGACGTGAAGCCCCAGGGCGTCACGGTGCACCCCCGCGGCCGGCGCGGCTTCGCCATCCCCGCCGGCCCGATCCTCGGCCGCGCCGAGGGCTGGCTCGCCCGCGTCGGCGGCACGCGCTGGCGCGTCCGCCCCATCGAGGAGGGCGTCGAGGCCGAGGGCGACCAGCTCGGGCCCACCGTCGTGCTCCGCTTCGCCCGGGCGTAGCCGTGGGCTCCACCGCCGGGTAGAGCCGCGCCGTGCACTCCGAGTCCCCGTCGCCCGTCGAGGCGCTCGCCACCGCGCAGCTCGCCGCCTACAACGCCGCCGATCTCGACGCCTTCTGCGCGTGTTACCACCCCGAGGTCGTCGTGCTCGACGCCGCGGGCACGCCCACGATCGTCGGGATGGCCGCCTTCCGGGAGCGCTACGGCGCGCTCTTCCGCGACTTCGCCCCCGCCGCCACGGTCGACGCCCGGCTCGCGCTCGGCCCGCACGTGGTCGAGCGCGAGCAGTGGTCGCGCGTGCACCGCGCCACGGGCGAGCGCTCCGCCGGCGAGGTGCTCGTCCGCTACACCGAGGCCGACGGGCGCCTCCGGTGGGTGGAGTTCCTGCGGGGCTGACCGCGATCCTGGGCGGGATCTGGGCAGCCGCTGCGCGCTGCGGAGGCCTGGGTGCCGCCGCAGGGGGCGTCGGCGGCTCGGGTGCCCTGGGGGCGAGCCGCGGGTGTCGCGGGAGCCGCGGGAGCCGCGGGAGCCTCGGGAGCCGCGGGAGCCGCGGGAGCCGCGGGAGCCGCGGGGCGGCCCGGCGTGACGTAGCGAGGGAGATCGCGGCGGATCTGGGGAGCTACGTCACGCGTGGCGTGACGTAGCGAGGGAGTTCGCGGCTCATCTGGGGAGCTACGAGTGGTGTCCCGTCAAGTGGTGTACGAGGGTCAGGGGGGTGCTCGTCAGGGGCC
>CAYWGD010000069.1:0-18947 GCA_964457335.1 uncultured Enterobacteriaceae bacterium
AAGGAGGCCGCCGCCCCGGCCGCCGCCCCCGCTCCGGCCCCCGCGCCGGCCGCGGCCCCGACCCCCGCGCCGGCCCCGGCCGCCGCGCCGCCCGTCGCCTCGGGCCCCTACACCCCCGACGAGTTCGCCAAGGCCGCCTACGACAAGGCGAAGGCCGCGGGCGCCGACGCAAAGACCAACCCCAAGAAGGGCGACGCCGCGGCGATCGCGGCCGGCAAGGCGCAGTACGAGGCCAAGTGCGTGACCTGCCACGGCGCCGCCGGGCACGGCGACGGCATCGCCGGGCAGGCCCTCCCCCAGAAGCCCTCGAACTTCCACTGGAAGGAGCGCTGGGACTCCACGTCCGACGGCGTGAAGCACTGGGTCCTCCTCAACGGCATCCAGGGCACCGCCATGGCGCCGCTCGGCCTCACCGAGGACCAGGCCTGGGAAGTCCTCGCGTACGTCGAGAGCGAGTTCGCGGGCAAGCCCTAAGCGACGCGCGGGCGCGGTCGTCCGCGCCCCTCCCCGGAGGCCGCCGTAAACCCGGCGGCCTCCGCCGTTTTTGCGGCGGTCGCGACCCGGGCGTGCGGAGCGGATCCGCCCGTCCGGCGCCCCGGTGAAGCCGCCGGACCACCCCCGCGCGCTCGTCCCGCCGCACGGTATCCGGGCTCACGTCACGAAGCGTCACCGGACGAACGAGGCAGGCGCTGGCTTTTCCCGCGCACGGCCGCTGGAGTGTCCAGAGAGCCCTTGTAGCGACCCGAACGCTGCATTAGGGTGCGGCCCCCAAAGCCCCCACCCCATCTCGAAAAGCGTTCCACGCCACCCCACCCGGCCGGAGGAAGCATGCGTCAGTTGCCAGGAGCGCTCCTGGTGTTCGCGGCGGCCAGCGGAGCCCTGTTCGGCACCGCAGGCTGCGCCACCGAGGCTGTCGCCGAAAACGACGCCGAGGAGACGTTCACCCGGGGCACCAAGCAGCTCGCCCCGCCCGAGCTCTTCGACCAGAACCTCGTCGTGGCCGTCGGCGCCACCTCGGAAGAGGTGATCCAGCAGCCGATCGCCTTCCCGCACGACCGCCACGTGAAGGTGCTCGGCATGGACTGCCAGTACTGCCACACGGGCGCGCGGAAGGGCATCCACGCGGGCGTCCCCCCGACCCAGCTCTGCATGGGCTGCCACAACCTGGTGGACACCACCGGGCGGCCCGAGCTGGACAAGCTGAAGGACTACTACGCGAAGGAAGAGCCCGTGCCCTGGGTCAAGGTGCACGACCTCCCCGACTTCGTGTACTTCAACCACAAGCGCCACGTGCTCGGCGGCGTGCAGTGCCAGGAGTGCCACGGCCTCGTGCAGGACATGGGCGTCGCCCAGCGCGTCTCCACGCTCGAGATGGGCTGGTGCCTGGACTGCCATGCGCAGCACGACAGCATCGATCAGAACTACGGGACCAAGGCGGAACTTCGGCGCGCCGAGCTGAAGGACTGCTGGACCTGCCACAAGTAGACGGAGCGGCCCCCATGAACCGTCGAGATTTCCTGCGGAACGCCGCGATCGCGGGCAGCGCCACGGCGGTGGCCTGCGACAGCGTGCGGTGGGACCCGAAGGTCCCCGCCGAGAACGTCCTCCCCTACGTGAAGCAGGACGACGACGTCCTGCCGGGCACGGCCGCGTACTACGCGACCACCTGCACGGCCTGCGCCTCCGCCTGCGGCCTCGTGGCGCGCGTGAAGGAAGGCCGCGCGGTGCACGTGCAGGGCAACCCCGACCACCCGTCGGGCGGCGCCCTCTGCGCGCGCGGCCACATGGTCCTGCTCGAGACCTACAGCCCGGACCGCTTCGAGGGCGCGATGGACGCCGGCCAGCCCACCACGTGGGACGCGGCGCTCGCCAAGGTCACCGCGGCCGTCACGGCGGCCAAGGCCGAGGGCAAGAGCGTGGTCTGGCTCGGCCAATACCGCACCGGCAGCCTCGCCCGCCTGCTCGACGAGCTCGGCGCGGGCATCGGCCTGCGGCGCCTGCACTGGGAGCCGCTCGGCGTCGAGACGCTCCTCGCGGCGTCGCGCGCGGTCTTCGGCCGTGACGCCCTCCCGAGCTTCGAGCTCGCGGACGCGCACACGGTCGTGTCCTTCGGCTACGACTTCCTCTCCACCTCCCTCGACACGCTGCACATGAGCCGCGGCTGGTCGGCGGCGCGCGACCCGGCGCACGGCGGCTTCGTGGCCCGGTACGTGGCCATCGAGCCGCGCGTCGGCGCGACGTCGACGCAGGCGGACAACTTCCTGGCCCCGGCGCCGGGCACCGAGGCGCAGGTCGCGTTCGCGATCGCCCGCCTCGTGCACGACAAGGTGAAGTACACGGGCCCCGCCAGCGCGCTGGTCGCCGGCGTGGACGTGGCGGCCGCCGCGAGCGCCTCGGGGCTCTCCCCCGAGAAGCTCGAGCAGGTCGCCGGCTGGATCACGGAGGCGCCCTCCGTGGTGCTCCCCGGCGGCCACGCCAACGCCACGGTCGACAGCACGGCGCTCGCCGTCGCGGCGCTCCTCATCAACGAGTTCGCCGGCAACGTCGGTCGCTCCGTGGTGTTCGGCCGCGAGCTCCGGCCCGGCGCGGTGGCGAGCTACGCCGACGTGAAGGCGCTCCTCGACGACGCCCGCGCCGGCAACGTCGGCGTGCTCTTCGTCGACAACCTCGACCCGGTCTACAACCTCCCCCCCGCCGACAAGGTGGGCGAGGCCCTCGACGCGGTCGGGACGCTCGTGCACTTCCTCCCGGAGGCGAACGACTCGCTCCGCCCGAAGTCGATGGTGCTCACCACCGGCAGCGGCCTCGAGGAGTGGGGCGACTCGGAGATCGTCGCGGGCGTGCACTCGCTGCAGCAGCCGGTCATGAACGCGCTGAAGGACACCCGGTCCGTGGGCGACGTGCTCCTCGCCCTCGGCAAGGCGCTCGTCCCGGCGGCGGCCGCGGCCGCTCCCGTGGCGCCGGCCACCCCGGCCGCCCCCGCCGAGGGGACCAAGGCCCCCGCGACGGACGCGCCGGCCGAGCCGATGCCCGTCCCGACCGCGCCGGCCCGCCTCGGCTTCGGCGCGGCGGACTTCGCGGCCTACGTGAAGGGTCGCTGGGAGAGCGAGCTCTTCCCGCTCTCCGGCGCCGCCAACGTCGGCACGTTCTGGATCGAGTCGCTCCAGCGGGGCGGCTTCTTCCAGGCGGTCGCGCCCACCGGCGCTCCGGTCGTCCTCGCGACGCTCCCCGCCACCACGGCCTTCGTCGGCGGGACCGACCCCGCGCTCGTCGTGTTCCCGAGCCCGCACCTGGGTGACGGGCGGCACGCGAACCGCCCCTGGGCCCAGGAGCTCCCGGACCCGGTCACGAGCTACGACTGGACCACCTGGGCGGAGATCAGCCCGGCGCTCGCGCACCGGCTCGGCCTCGGCGAGAAGGACAAGGTCCGGGTCGAGACGGAGCAGGGCTCGATCGAGGTCGGCTACTTCGCCTCCCCCGGCGTCACCGACAACTTCGTGGCGGTGATCCTCGGGAACGGCCACACGGACGCGGGGCGCTACGCCTCCGGCCGCGGCGCCAACCCGATGAAGCTCCTGCCCTCCGCGGCGGACGCGCTCAGCGGCGCGCTCGTGTACCACGGCGTCCGCGCCAAGGTCAGCCGCGCGGCGGGCGAGACGGACGTGTACGCGCTGGTCGGAAACCTCGACCAGGACGGCCGCCCCATCGCGAACACGGTGAGCGTCGCCGACGCCGTCGCCAACGTCGAGGGCGCGGCCGGCAGCATCGTGCACGTGCACCACCTGCCCGTCGACGAGCGCCTCACGAAGACCGGGCTCACGGACATGTTCCCCGAGCCGCAGCACCCGACCTACCGGTTCGGGATGTCGATCGACACGAACGCATGCTCCGGCTGCGGCGCGTGTGTCGTCGCCTGCAACCTCGAGAACAACATCCCGTTCGTCGGTCCGGACCAGGTGCGGCGCGGCCGCATGATGAGCTGGATCCGCATGAACCGGTTCTGGGAGGGCGAGGGCGAGCACCAGGACGTGCGGCACATGCCGTCGCTCTGCCAGCACTGCGCCCATGCGCCCTGCGAAGGTGTGTGCCCGGTCCTCGCGACCTACCACAACCTCGACGGGCTGAACGCGATGATCTACAACCGGTGCGTCGGCACCCGGTACTGCGCGAACAACTGCCCCTACACGGCGCGGCGGTTCAACTACCACAGCTGGCAGTGGCCGGAGTCCATGCACCTGATGCTCAACCCCGACGTGAGCTCGCGGGAGATGGGCGTCATGGAGAAGTGCACGTTCTGCGTGCAGCGCCTCCGCGCGGCCAAGGACACCTGGCGCGACGTGGGCGAGACCGTGCCCGACGCGGCGCTCACCAAGCTCACGGCCTGCGCGGCGGCGTGCCCGACCGGCGCGATCACCTTCGGCAACGCGAAGGACGCCGAGAGCACGGTCGCCAAGAAGTGGCAGAGCCCGCGGGCCTACACCCTGCTCGGCGAGCTCAACACCAAGCCCGGCATCCGGTACCTGGCCCGCGCGCGCTTCGAAGACGGCGCGGTGGCCCACGGCGGCGGACACGGCGCGCCGGCCCCCGCCGGAGACGGCGGGCACGGCGGCGAACACGGCGGCGGCGAAGCGCCGGCCCACAAGGAGGGATGATGAAGACCCCTACCTACAGCTCGGTCAACCGCGACGTCCTGGCGCCGCTGTTCACCCCGAGCGCGGCCTACCTCGGCGCGCTCGGGCTGGCGCTCGCGGCGCTCGCCTGGGGCGGGTACTGCTGGGCCGTCCAGCTCGTGCACGGCCTCGGCGTCGCCGGGTACCGTCCCCCGGTCTTCTGGGGCGTGTACATCACGACCTTCGTGTTCTGGGTCGGTATCGGCCACGCGGGCACGCTCATCTCCGCGGTGCTCTTCCTGACGCGGTCGCGCTGGCGCACCGGCATCTACCGGGCCGCCGAGGCGATGACCATCTTCGCGGTCATGACCGCGGCGCTGTTCCCGGCGATCCACGTCGGCCGCGCCTGGTACGCCTACTGGCTCTTCCCCTACCCCAACCAGCGGCAGCTCTGGGTCAACTTCAAGTCGCCGCTGATGTGGGACGTGTTCGCGGTCTCGACCTACTTCACCGTGTCGACCGTGTTCTTCTTCATCGGCCTCATCCCGGACATGGCCTCGGTCCGTGACCAGACGAAGGGCTGGACGCAGAAGCTCTACGCGGCGATGTGCCTCGGCTGGCGCGGCACCGACACCCAGTGGCGCCACTACATGGCGGCGTACGGCTTCTTCGCCGCGCTCGCCACGCCGCTGGTGCTCTCGGTGCACTCGGTCGTGTCCTGGGACTTCGCCATGGCGCAGACCCCCGGCTGGCACTCGACCATCTTCCCGCCCTACTTCGTCGCCGGCGCCATCTTCTCGGGCTGCGCGATGGTCATCACGCTGATGCTGCCGCTCACGAAGGTCTTCAAGCTCGAAGACTACATCCACGTGTGGCACTTCGAGCACCTCGCGAAGCTCTGCCTCTTCACGGGCGGCATCCTCACCTACGCCTACGGCACCGAGTACTTCATCGCCTGGTACTCGGACAACATGTACGAGTGGGGCACCTTCGTCGACCGCGTGGTGGGCAACTACTGGTGGGTCTTCGCGACGATGGTGTTCTGCAACTGCATCGCGCCGCTGCCCTGGTACTTCAAGAAGGTGCGCACGAACTACCTCTGGTTGTTCGTCATCAGCGTCCTGATCAACGTCGGGATGTGGTTCGAGCGGTACAACATCATCGCCAGCTCGCTCGCGCACTCCTTCGATCCGGCCGCCTGGGTCTACTACGTCCCCACCTACATCGAGTGGGGCATCATGCTCGGGTCCTTCGGCTGGTTCTTCACCTGGTTCCTCCTCTTCGTGAAGATCATGCCCTCCGTGGCGATCGCCGAGGTGAAGGAGCTCCTGCGTCCGCCGCTCAAGTCCGATGAGGAGGTCGCCGCCAAATGAGTGCCCTCTCCGCCCACGTCGAGGCCACCGAGACGGTGGCGCCGATCAAGGCCGTCTACAAGCACCTGGATTGCCTGGTCAACGGCATCCACGAGCTCAAGCAGGCCGGCTTCCGCCCCAACATGCAGGTCA
The DNA here is from genome assembly GCA_964457335.1 of uncultured Enterobacteriaceae bacterium. GTDB lineage: Bacteria > Myxococcota_A > UBA796 > UBA796 > SXON01 > CAJBVW01. The sequence goes on from CAYWGD010000069.1 coordinate 6,116, forward strand.
TCACCCCCTTCCCGCGCCACGAGGTGGAGGAGCTGATGTACGAGGGCGAGCCCAGCCCCGTGCGTTGGTTCACCCTGCTCGGCGGGATGTTCGGCGGCACGATGGCCTTCACGATGACCGCGCTGATGTCGGCCAACTGGCCGATGATCATGCCGGGTGGAAAGCCGCTGGTGTCGGTCCCGCCCTTCATCGTCATCACCTTCGAAGGCACGATCCTCTGGGCGTCGCTCTTCACCTTCGCCGGCATGCTCCTGCTCACGCGCCTCCCGGCGCGGGACCTGCCGAAGGAGACCGAGGATCCGCGCTTCAGCAACGATCACTTCGGGATCGTCGTCGAGAACCTCGGCGCGGCCGACGCCGCGCGGGTGAAGTCCATCCTGCACCACTCCGGTGCCATCGAAGTCACGGGCGGGTCCGACGCCCACGGAGCGCACCATGGCTGATCCGCGCACGCTTCGCCGGCGCCTGTTCATCGCGGCGGGGCTCCTCGCCGCGGGCAGCGCCTGGGCGTTCCCCTGGGACATCGACATGATCGACGCCTACACCCTGAAGGCGTACGAGTGGAAGATGCTCCCGCAGCCCGCCGCCTCGGTGCAGCGCCAGCCGGTGGGCCCCAAGCCCGCCGGGGCCTACCAGGTGGCCGCCGTCGCCACGGTCGACCGCGCGCAGTCCGCGGTGGTCGACGCGATGGTGAACCCCTTCCCCGCCGACGAGGCGCACCTCGCCGAGGGCAAGCGGATGTTCCAGGTGACGTGCGCGCCGTGCCACGGCGTCGACGGCAAGGGCGGCGGCCCGGTCACCAACCACAACCCCGCGCAGGGCCTCAACCGCTTCCCGATCCCGGCTCCGCTCCTCAGCGGCGCGGGCGCGGTCTCGGCGGTCCGGTCCGACGGCTACATCTACGCGACCATCCGCAACGGCGGCGCGCTCATGCCGGCCTACGGCACGAGCCTCACCGAGCAGGAGCGTTGGTCCGTCGTCTCCTACATCCGCACGCTCGACGGCGCCGCCTACACGGCGCCGGCCGCGCCCGCGCCGCAGTCCACCGGGGGGACCCCCTGATGAGCACGCATCTCGACGAAATCGCGTTCGCCCGCACCGTCGTCGGCCCCGGGCCGGACGTCGAGGGGGCGATCCAGTCCACGCCGCGGGAGGTCCCCGGCGCCATCAAGGGTGTGACCTGGGCCGGCATCGCCGTCGGCGTGGGCGCGCTCGGCCTGGGGCTCGCGACGCAGACCGACCGCACGCTCGGCGTGCTGCTGACCTGCATCGTGTACTTCTTCGGCGTGTCGATGGGCGGCGTGATGGTGTCCGTCATCTCGACGGTCACGCTCGGCCGCTGGCAGCGCCCCTTCAAGCGCATCGCCGAGTCCTTCGCGGCCATGCTGCCCATCCTCTACGTGCTCTGGATCGTGTTCCTGCTCGCGGGTGGGCTGCACATCTACGAGTGGACCCACGAGGAGATGCACGGGCACAAGGCGATCTGGCTCCAGCCGGGCTTCTTCGTCATGCGCCAGGTGGTCCTCGTCGGCTTCCTCGTGCTCCTCTCCCTCATCTTCGTGCGCAACAGCATCCGCCCCGACCTGGGCGTGGCCGCCGAGGCGCTCGGGAGCCGCGCACCCGCGTGGTGGAGCCGCATCACCGTCGGGTGGCGCGGCCGCGAGGCGGAGGTCGAGCAGGCCTACCAGCGCAACATCAAGCTCGGCCCGGTGATGATCCTGGCGTACATGCTGATCTTCACCGTGTTCGCGGTCGACTCCGTCATGAGCCTCGCGCCCCACTGGTACGCGAACATGTTCCCGGCGTGGATGGCCGTCTCGAGCGTGTGGGTCGCGCACTCCTGGATCGCGATCTTCGCCGCCTTCGGCGGGGCGTGGCTCAAGATCGACCACCTCACCGGCAAGAGCAACTTCCACGACCTCGGCAAGATGATGCTCGCCCTCTGCATCTTCTGGGCGTACACCTTCTTCGCCCAGCTCCTGCCGATCTGGTACGGGAACATGCCGGAGGAGACGGGGTACCTGCTGCTCCGCATCTACACGGACACCTGGAGCCCGCTCGCCAAGCTCGTCGCGGCGATGTGCTTCCTCATCCCCTTCTCCGTGCTGCTCTCCCGCGGCATCAAGAAGCTCCCGAAGTCCCTCGCGGCCGCCGGCATGGTGATCGCCACGGGCATCTTCCTCGAGCGCTTCCTGCTCGTCATGCCGCAGGTCTGGAAGGAGGACTCCCTCCCCATCGGCATCGTCGAGGTGGGCTTGTTCGTGGGCTTCGTGAGCCTCTTCGTGAAGGTGGTGACGACCTTCCTCTCGAAGGTCCCGCCGGTCCCGGTCTCCGACCCGTTCATGAACCCGAACCCGAACGACGTGCACCTGCACGCCGGCCACCACGGGGAGCACGCGCACGCATGACCCGGGACGAGCTCCTCGCGCAGGCCGCGCACGTCGCGGCCCGCCTCCGCGAGCTCGACGCCTCCGAACCCGCGCACGCCGTCCAGGCGCTGCGCGGGTTCGACGTTTCGGGCTTCGAGATCGCGCTCCGCGCCGCCCACGCCGAGGGCTGGGCCACCCCCAAGGAGGCCGGCGGCGTCCGCTTCGGGCGCATCACCCGCGCCGACCCCGCGCTCGCGGGCTTCAGCCTCGACGTGGTCGAGATGCACGGCCCGGCCTCGGGCGCGCACACCCACCCCCGCGGCGAGTTCGACCTGTGCTTCGCGCTCGACGGCGCGCCGCGCTTCGACGGGCACGCCCCGGGCTGGCTGGTCTACCCCCCGAACAGCCGCCACGTCCCGACGGTCACGGGCGGCCGGATGTTGATCGCCTACTTCCTGCCCGGCGGCGAGATCACCTTCGAACCACAAAAATAGGCGGGAGCGCCCCGGGCGGTGCGGACGCTGGTTAGCGGTCCGCACCCCCCGGAGGTACCCGTGTCCAGCATCCCCCGCATCGGCGATCCCGCCCCCGACTTCACCGCCCAGACGACCCAGGGCCCCCTCACCTTCTCCGAGTGGCAGGCCGGAAAGTGGGTGGTGTTCTTCTCGCACCCCGCCGACTTCACGCCGGTGTGCACCACCGAGCTCGCGTCCTTCTCCCGCCGCGCCGGCGAGTTCGAGGCCCGCAACACGAAGCTCATCGGGCTCTCCATCGACTCGATCCACTCCCACCTGGCGTGGCTCGAGTCCATCCGCGAAAAGATGGGGGTCGACGTCCCCTTCCCCATGATCGCGGACATCGACACCAAGGTGGCGCAGGCCTACGGCATGATCCACCCCGGCGAGAGCTCCACGGTCACGGTCCGCGCGGTGTTCGTCATCGACCCGAGCCGCACCGTCCGCGCGCTGATCTACTACCCGCTCGCGAACGGCCGGAACATCGACGAGGTGCTCCGCCTCGTGGACAGCCTCCAGGCCGCCGCGGCCAACGGCATCGCCACCCCGGCCAACTGGAAGCCGGGCGAGAAGGTCATCGTTCCGCCGACCACCACGGTCGCCGCGCGGCAGGCGCGCCTCTCCGACCCCTCGCTCGAGCACGTGGCGCCGTACATGGCGCTCAAGTCGCTCTAGCGGCCTGGCGGGGCCTCGCCGACGTGCGGGGCCCCCGGTTCAGTGGGGGAGCTCGTTCGCGCGGGCGAGCCCGTCCTTGAAGTCCTTGTTGTTGGGCGAGAGCTCGAGCGCCTTCGAGAAGCAGTTGGTGGCGTCGCGCCAGGACGCCTTCATGATGGCCATGTCGCCCTGCCGGGCGAGCATCTCGGCGCTCTGGTCGATCTTCATCCGCTCGATCGTCTTCCCGCGGTACTCGCGCCGCGTCTTGTCGTTCGAGAGCGTCTTCAGCGCGTGGTCGAGCGCGGCGTGGATCTCCTCGATCGCGCCTCGGTACTGCTCGCCGTGCCGCGCCACCAGCTGATCGGTCGGCCAGCCGGCCTTGAGCCGCCGGTGGGCCGCCTCGACCTCCGGCGTGGTGCAGATCCAGTGGATCTCGAGCCGCTCGAACAGCGTCTTGGCCTTGCACACCTCGAGCCGCGCGGCGAGGTTCTTCTCGAAGCGCTCCCGCTCGCGCTCCCGCTCCCCCTCCAGCTCGGCGCGGAGCTCGATGAGGTTCAGGTCCTGGAGGCTCCACACGGCCGCGGCGGTCTGGGCGCGGGACAAGCTCGACACCGCCGAGAGCTCGCGGAGCCGGTACGGCTTGACCTGCATGATGTCGACGAACTGCTTCTCCTCCGCGGTGAGCTTCATGTCCTCGAACGTCTTCGCCACCCCGGGCGCGACCGTGACGTAGTGGTCGAGCCAGGGACGCAGCGCCGCCGCGAGGTCCTGCGCGGACATCTCGCGCGCGTGTGTGAGGAGCGCCCGGTACAGGATGGCCGCCACGCGCAGGGGCGGCGCCAGGAAGCGCTCGGGGAGGTCGTCGAGGTGGTGGAAGGTCCAGGTGCCCTCGTGCTCCCGGAGCACGCGCTGGAAGATGAAGTCCACCTGCTTCTGCAGCATGACCACGAGCTGCGGGAACGTGCAGAGCCCCATCTCGATGAGGGCCTCGCCCTGGCGGCAGCCGCTCCGCTCCATGATCTCGAGCGAGGTCGCCAGCTGCTCCTTCGTGATCGTCCCCGCGCGGAACAGGAGCACGCCGAGCACCTCCTGCTCCTCGACGGGCTCGGTGCGCCAGCCGACCGGCCCGCCCTTGGACCAGAAGCCGTAGCGCACGCGCCCGTCGGGCTGGCGGAGCGTGAACAGGCCCGTCTGCCGCTCCACGGCGATGGCCATGAAGGCGTCCCGGAGCGAGCGGTCCGTGAGGCTCCCCGAGAGCGTCGGCGGGCGGTCCGCGACGTCGGGGACGCGCAGGCCCCGCACCCGCGGCGCGCCGGCGTCGCTCACCGTGCCGGCCGGCGCGCTTCCGGCGAGCGCCAGGCGCGCCTCGAGCTCGCGGATCCGGCCCTGGAGGCGGGTCACCTCCTCCGGGGGGGCCGACGCGACGGCAGGCGGCACGAGCTGCCGGGTGCGCACGAGCCAGGTCTTCACGTCCTCCACGAGCCCGAGCACCTGCCGGATGCCGGCGTCGACGACGGGCGGCGTGTCGACCACGCGGAGCGCAACCGCGCCGTCCGGGAGCGTCGTGACCACCTGCGCGACGAGCGGGCCGACGCGGCCCGTGATGGGCAGCACGAGGTCGATCTTCATCTCGGGGGCCGGCTCCCCGCCCACCGCGTCCGCGGGGAGCAGGAGCGCGCCCACGCCGAGCGTGTTGGGGTACTCGGAGAGGAAGGTCGCGAGGTCGGCGTAGCGCCGGGTGGCCTGGCGGACGGGCATGCCGCGGAGTGTACACCTGCGACGGCCCGCGGATTGGCCGCGCGTCGCGCTACTCGGGCCCCGCGCCCCCGCGCGCGAGCCACTCCTCGACGGGGATCTTCCCGCTCCCGTCCGGCAGGTCGATCACGTAGGCCGGGAGCCCGATCCCGCTCGTCCGCGCCCGCAGCGCGCGGTGGAGCTCCACCCCCCGGCGCGGGTCGACGCGGAAGTGCGCGTTCCCCGCGGCGTGGTCGGGGTGGTGCAGGTAGTAGGGGAACACCCGCAGCGCCACGAGCCGCTCGGAGAGCTCGGTGAGCACGTCGACGTCGTCGTTCACGCCGGCGAGCAGCACCGCCTGGTTGAGCACCGGCAGCCCGGCGTCCACGAGGCGCCCGAGCGCGGCCTCCACGTCCGGCGTCAGCTCGCGCGGGTGGTTGGCGTGCACGAGCACCCACACGGGACCGCGCGCGGCGAGGCCCTCGGCGAGCGCGCCGGTGATCCGCCGCGGGTAGGTGATCGGCGCGCGCGTGTGCACGCGGATCACCGGGATGCCGGGCCGCAGCGCGTCCATCGCCTCGAAAAGCCGCTCGTCGCCGATCGCCAGTGGGTCGCCGCCCGACAGGATCGCCTCCCGCGCGCCGCTCGACGCGGCCCAGGCGAGAAGCCGCGACCACTCCTCCGGCGTCGGGTCCTCGGCGTCGCCGGGGCGGTGGTTGCGGCGGAAGCAGTAGCGGCAGTACAGGTGGCAACGCTTGGTCAGGAGCAGGAGCACCCGATCGGCGTGCTTCCGGACCCCCCACGCGACCGGGCTCCGCGCCGCGTCTCCCACGGGATCCGCACGATCGTCGGGAGCGGCCCCCTGCTCGCGCGCGTCCGGGAGCACGGTGAGGAGCCGCGGGTCGTCGCGGTCGACGGCGCCTTCGACGTACCCGCGCGGGATGCGCACCGGAAACGCGCCCGTCACGCCGTCCCAGTCCAGCTCGGCGAGCCACGGCCACCGGGCGAGCGCCTCGGGGCGCCCCACGAAGGGCCCCTGGGCTGGCAAATTCCGTTCCGAATGATAGAAGGCGGCCTCTGTTTGACCGCCCCCCCCCGCTGGAGCGCACCCCATGTCGTATGAGACCTCTGACTTCCGTAACGGCCTGAAGGTTGAGGTGGAGGGCGAGCCCTACACCATCGTCTACTTCCAGTTCGTGAAGCCCGGCAAGGGAACGGCGTTCACCCGCACCAAGCTCAAGAGCATCCTCTCCGGGTCGGTGATCGAGCGCACCTTCCGCACCGGTGAGACCGTGGGCGTGCCGGACGTGGAGGAGCAGCCGATGCAGTTCCTCTACGCCACGGGTGACACCTACACGTTCATGAACACCGAGACCTTCGAGCAGGTCGAGCTCGATCGCAAGCTCCTGGGGGACGACGCGAACTTCCTCAAGGAGAACCTCGAGGTGTCCGTGCTCTTCTACAAGGGCCGCGCCGTGAACATGACGCTTCCCAACTTCATCGAGGCCCAGGTCGTGCAGACCGAGCCGGCGGTCAAGGGCAACACCTCGGGCAACGTGCTCAAGTCGGCCAAGCTCGACTGCGGCGCCGAGATCGGCGTGCCCATCTTCGTGAACGAGGGCGACTGGCTCAAGGTCGACACCCGCGAGGGTGGCTCCTACGTGTCGCGCATCCAGAAGTAGCGACCCTCGCTCGCTCGACGGGGAGGCGCCGGCGACGGTGCCTCCCCGTTCGCGTTTTGTGCCGGCAGAACCGGGAATCGGCGTGTAGTCGCGCGCCCGGTCGGGCGGGTGCCACCCCCTTGAAAGCCGCCCGCCCGGCCGTAGGTACTCCCCGTCCCGGGGGGCTCAATGACGGCTGGACGCGCACGGCGTTCTCGCCGTGGCAACGCGGTGATCCTCGTCGCGCTGTCGTGCGTGACGCTGATCGCGTTCGCCGCGGTCACCATCGATCTCGGCTACGCGCGGCTCGTGCACCTCCAGCTCGAGCACACGAGCGAGGCGGCCGCGCACGCCGGCAGCATGCGGCTCGACGGCACGACGGCGGGGATGGCGGCCGCGCGCGCGACCGCGCTGGCCCTCGCCGCGGCCAACCCCGCGGCCGGCGAGGCGCTGGCGCTCGACGCCAACGAGGGCAACGACCCCTCCGGCGACGTCGTCCTCGGCACCTGGGACGACGACGCCGACGCGTTCACGCCCTCGGACGACCCTGCGTTGGTCGACACCGTGCAGGTCCGGGCCCGGATCCCTTCGCTCGGGCTGTTCGTGGCGCCGGTGGGGCTCGGCATCGACACCACGCCCGTCTCCGCGATGGCGCGCGCCGTCGCGCTCCGCGGCGGCGCGGGCGAGGTCGACTGCTACCTCCCCCTCGCCATGGCGAGCTGCCTCGTCGACCGCTACACCGTCCCCGGGCTCGAGGACGTCACGCTCAAGCTCTCCCCCGCGGGCATCGACAACGTGGGCTGGGGCCGCGCCAACGGGAGCCCCGACGCCAACTGGAGCCGCGAGCAGATCCTCGAGTGCCAGGGGGACGCCCCGGCCACGATCGGCGATCCGGTCGGCCTCCAGAACGGTGCCACGAGCTCCGTGCTCTCGGCCATCGCCGCCGCCATCGCCGACTCGTCGACGACGTGGAGGCGCGACCTCTGGGGCGTCCAGCCCCCCCGCGCGCGCGGCAGCGGCGTGCCCGCGTCGCGCTACGGGCGCACCCTCGAAGGGCCGATCCTCGTGTTCGAGGGCGGCCCGTCCTACTGCACCGGCTCGGGCGGGGCGTACAACCAGGACGAGCCGCTCGTGGGCTTCGTCTGGGCCGCCATCTACGACGTGGTGCCGACCGGCGCGAACAAGAACCTCCGCCTGCGTCTCGACACGTCGACGACGTTCGAGGTCGGCACGGGGAGCGGCGGCCCGGATTACGGCGTCGTCGCCGACCTCCCCCCGCGCCTGGTGCAGACCGACTGACCGGGCCCGCCCCGGTGCGCCATGCTCCCGATCGATCCCGACCGCCTCCGCCAGCGCGCCGCCGTGCTCCACGCCCTCCGCCAGCGGCTCTTTGAGGACGGATTCCTGGAGGTGCAGCCCCCCATCCTCGTGGACGGCCCCGCGCTGGAGGAGACGCTCGAGCCCGTGCGGGCCGACGGCGGCTTCCTCCACACGAGCCCGGAGTTCGCGCTCAAGCGCGTGCTCGCCGCGGGCCTCCCGCGCATCTACGCCATCGTGTCGTGCTTCCGCGAAGAGGAAGCGGGCGTGCACCACGCGCGCGAGTTCACCATGCTCGAGCTCTACTTCTGCAACGCGGGCTACCTCGACCTCGTGCCGGTCGTGGAGGGCCTCGTCGCCTCGGCCGCGGACGCGCTCGGCGTGCCCGCGCCCACGTGGCGGCGCCGCACGGTGACGGAGCTCTTCGGGGGGGAGGTCCCCGCGGAGGACGACGACTTCTACTTCACCTGGGTCGACCGCATCGAGCCGACCCTCACCGAGCCGACGTTCGTCCTCGACTACCCGGCGCGCCAGGCCGCGCTCGCGGAGGTCCGCGGCGACGTGTCCGAGCGACTCGAGGTCTACCTGGGCGGGCTCGAGCTCGGGAACGGCTTCTCCGAGCTCCGCGACCCCGGCGAGCTCCGCGCGCGCTTCCTCCGCTCCGCCGCGCGCCGCGCCGCGCTCGGCCGCGCCCCGCACCCCGTCGACGAAGGCGTCATCGACGCATCCGGCCGGATGCCGCGGTGCACCGGGATCGCCATCGGCGTGGACCGCCTCGTGATGGCGCTCGGCGGGGCCCGCGACATCGCGTCGGTCCAGATCCCGAGGTAGAAGGGGCGGCTCGGAGGCCCCATGGAGCTCGACGGCAAGGTTGCGGTGGTCACGGGCGGGAGCCGCGGCATCGGCCGCGCGATCTCGCTCGAGCTCGGGCGCGCGGGCGCGTTCGTCGTCGTGAACTACCTCAAGAACGCCGAGGCCGCCGAGGCCGTCGTCGCCGAGCTCGGCGGGCGCGGCAAGGCCGTCCAGGCCGACGTGTCCACGCAGGCGGGCGTCGACGCGCTCATCGCCGAGGCGGAGGCCGCCGGCGGGGTGGAGCTGCTCGTCAACAACGCGGGCATCACGCGCGACACGCTGCTCCTCCGCATGAGCGACGCCGACTGGAACGACGTCATCGACACGAACCTCACCTCCACCTTCCGCGCCTGCCGCGCGGCCGCGCAGCACATGCTGAGCCGTCGCAAGGGCGCCATCGTGAACCTCACGAGCATCAGCGGCATCGCGGGGAACGCCGGCCAGGCCAACTACTCGGCCGCCAAGGCGGGGATCATCGCGATGAGCCGCTCCCTCGCCAAGGAGCTCGGCCGCCGCAACATCCGCGTGAACTGCGTGGCGCCGGGCTTCATCGACACGGACATGACGCGCGCGCTCCCGACGGAGCTCCTCGACGGCGTGAAGCAGATGGCGCCGCTCCGCCGCCTCGGCCGCCCCGAGGAGGTCGCGCCGATCGTCCGCTTCCTGCTCGGGCCGGGCGCCAGCTACATCACGGGCCAGACGTTCGTGGTGGACGGCGGTCTCACCTAGTTCTCCGGGGCACCCGCTCCGCGGTGCGTCGACGTCGTGCCTCCGAGGCGCGTCCGCGGCTCCGGTGCCCCTACAACGCGGCCACGAGCGGCGTCAGCTCCGCGCGGAGCCGCGCCACCACCGCGTCCACCGGGGCCCTGAGCACCACCCCGGCGGCCTTCGCGTGCCCGCCGCCGCCGGGATCGAGCGACCGCGCGAGCTTCGCCACGTCCACCCGCCCGCTCGAGCGCAGCGACAGCTTCACGCGCTCGGGGCCCCGCTCCACGACGACGACCGCGAGGTCCACGCCCTCGGTGTGCTGGAGCACGTCCACGACGCCCTCGAGGTCGGGCTCGGCGGCGCCGACCTCGTCGAAGATCGCGCGCGTGCAGGCCGTGAGCGCGAGCCGCCCGTCCGGGGAGAAGGTCGCGTCCGCCAACAGCCGCGCGAGGAGCCGCAGCGCGACCGGGCGGCGCTCCACCAGCACCTTCAGCATGATGCGCGCGTGGTCGATGCCGGTCTCGAGGAGCTCGGCGGCCAGCCGGTGCGTGGACGGGGCGGTGTTGGAGTAGCGGAAGCCGCCCGTGTCGAAGATGAGGCCCACGTACAGGAGCGTCGCGAGGTCGCGGTCGAGCGGCACCCCCCACGCCCGGGCGAGCCCGTGCACCATGCCGCAGGTGCTCTCGGCCCCCGGGTCCAGGTACGCCACGTCGTAGCCGTCGAGCTCGGTGGAGCGGTGGTGGTCGATGATCCCGGTCCAGCGCGCCCCGGCGAACGCCCGGGCGACCTCGGGGTAGAGCCGCTTGCGGTCGCCGTCGAGGACCACCACGCCGTCGTAGGCGCCGACCCGCGCGTCGGGCACCATCGCGTCGGCGCCGGGCATCCAGGCGTAGCGGGCCGCGGGCACGCCCGCGACGTCCACCCGCACGTCGGGGAGGCGGGCCGCGAGCACCCGCTGGAGCGCGAGGCACGCGCCGATGCTGTCCCCGTCGGGGCCCTCGGGACCCGTGAGCAGCACGTTCCGGCTTCCGCCAACACGAACCAGCAGATCTTCCGCGATCTCGACCATGGGGCTTCCCGCGAACCCAGAAGCCTATTGCAGCCGCACCCGCGCGCAAGCGGCGGCGGTTGGCGATGCGTGTCCACCGCGATAGAAGCGTCCTCTTTGCCGAGCGCGACGCCGCGCACGGCCGCCTTGGAGAGACGTTGTCAGCACCCGAAGAGACTGTTCCCACCACCCCCGATGCTTCCGCGCCCACGGACGGCGCCATCGAGGGCTCCCCCACCGAGGCCTCCGAGCCCGTCCTCGCCGCCGCTGCCGAGCCGACGCTCGCCGGCGAGGCCGCCCCCGTGGCGGACGTGACCACCGCCGAGCCCGCCGCCGCGGAGCCCGCCCCCCAGCCCGCCGCCGCCGAGGCGGTCACCCCCCGCACGCCGCGCGGCGCCGACTACGTCAGCGATCGCGCGTTCGCGGACTTCCCCATCTCGTCCGAGGTGCTCGCGGGGCTCGAGAGCCTCGGGTACGCCATGTCCACGCCGGTCCAGGCGATGATGATCGACCCGGCCCTCGCCGGGAAGGACCTGCTGGTCCGCGCGAAGACGGGCACGGGCAAGACCTGCGCCTTCTGCGTGCCGGTCGTCGAGCGCATCCAGGCCGGCGACCGCAAGGTCCGGGCCCTCGTGCTCGCCCCCACGCGCGAGCTCGCCATCCAGATCGCGCAGGAGTGCACCGGCATCGCGCGCTTCAAGGACCTCCGCATCGCCGCGATCTACGGCGGCGTGGGCTTCGGCCCGCAGGAGCAGGCGCTCAAGGACGGCGTCGAGATCGTCGTCGGCACCCCCGGCCGCGTGCTCGACCACGTCAAGCGCGGCAACCTCGACCTCTCGGGCCTGCAGTTCGCCGTCCTCGACGAGGCCGACGAGATGCTCTCGATGGGTTTTCTCGAGGACGTGCGCAAGATCCTCGACCGCGCCCCCAAGGAGCGCCAGAACATCCTCGTCAGCGCGACGATCAACGAGGGCATCAAGGGGATCATCCGGGCCTACCTGAAGGAGCCCGAGGAGATCTACCTGTCGGTCGACGGCGACAACGTCGGCTCCATCGCCCACATCCTCTACGAGACGAGCCCCGACTACCACAAGGCGCGCGCGCTGCTCGACCTCATCGAGCTCGAGCGCCCGAGCTCGGCGCTCATCTTCTGCAACACGCGCGAGGACGTGAACACCGTCTACACCTTCCTCGACCGGCAGGGCCTCGGCGTGGAGATGATCTCCGGCGAGCTCCCGCAGGCGAAGCGCGAGAAGGTCATGGCCCGGATCAAGGCCGGCGCCGTGCAGTTCCTCGTGGCGACGGACGTGGCGGCGCGCGGCATCGACATCTCGGGCCTCTCGCACGTCATCAACTACGCGCTGCCCGAGGACGCCGCGGTGTACCTGCACCGCTGCGGCCGGACCGGGCGCATCGGCAACACCGGCGTCGCGTTCACGTTGGCCGGCGGCGGCGACTTCAGCACGCGGCTCACGCTCGAGCGGCAGCACAAGATCGCCTTCGAGGTGAAGCAGCTCCCCACCCCCGAGGAGAGCAAGAAGCTCCAGGCCGACCGCATCGCGCGCCAGCTCAAGGAGGCCGGCGGCTCGATGGCCTACGAGGCCTACATCGACGTGGTGCGGGCCATCCGGGAGCGGCCCGACGCCGACCAGATCCTGGCGGTGGCGCTCCGCGGCTTCTTCCAGTGGGACCGCGCGCGCAAGACCGCGACCGCCGAGGCGGAGGAAGGTCCGGCGACGGGCGGCGGCGCGGAGGCCCGCGAGGAGCGGGGCGGGCGCGAGCGGGATCGCGAGCGCGGCCGGGACCGCGACCGCGGCGGTCGGGATCGCGACCGGGGCGACCGGGGCGGCGACCGCAAGGAGCGCGAGCGCAGCCGGGACGACCGGGGCGAGCGCAGCCGGGACGACCGGGGCGAGCGCAAGGAAGGCGAGCGCAGCCGCGAGGACCGTGGCGAGCGCAAGGAAGGCGAGCGCA
>CAYWGD010000069.1:19047-39025 GCA_964457335.1 uncultured Enterobacteriaceae bacterium
AAGGAAGGCGAGCGCAGCCGCGAGGACCGTGGCGAGCGCAAGGAAGGCGAGCGCAGCCGGGACGACCGGGGCGAGCGCAAGGAAGGCGAGCGCAGCCGGGACGACCGGGGCGAGCGCAAGGACCGCGAGCGCAAAGGCGAGGACCGCAAGGACCGCGGCGAGCGCCGGAAGGACCGCGGCGAGAAGCCGCGCGACGAGGCCTCGCCCGAAGGCCCCGGCATCGAGGCCCCGGCCCCGCGCCCGACCGACGACGTGATCCCCGCCGCCGCCCGCGCCGAGTCCGACGAGGACGGGGACGAGGAGGGCGACGACGAGTCCGCCCCCGACGCCGCCGCGGACGGATCCGGGGCCAAGCGCCGTCGGCGCCGTCGGCGTCGCGGTCGCGGCGCGCGCGCCGGCGAGGGCGGCGCGGAGGCCACGAGCGGAGCGGCACCCGAGGGCGGCCCCGCCCCGGCGGCGGAGTAGGCCGTGGGGGCCCGTCGGCGATGTGTCGGCGGGCCCTCCGGGCTCCGCTCGGCGTCCCGCGTCGTGTCCGCCTCGCTGATCGGCGCCCTGGCGAGCGCGGCGGGCTGCGCGCCCCTGCCCGCCGGGGACGCGACGCGCCCCGACATCGTGCTGGTGAGCATCGACTCGCTGCGCGCGGACCACGTCGGGAGCTACGGCTACACCCGGCAGACCACGCCGAACCTCGACGCGCTCGCCGCGGAGGGGCTCCGCTTCGCGGACGCGCGGGCCGCCTCGCCGTGGACGCTCCCCTCGCACCTGACGATGTTCACGGGCCTCTGGCCCACGGACCACCAGGTCGTCGAGGACACGCTCGCGCTGGCGCCGTCGGTGCCGGTCGTGACGGAGGCCCTGCGCGAGGCCGGGTACGGCACCGCCGGCTTCGTCTCGACGCACTACGTGCACGGCCGCTACGGCTTCTCGCGCGGCTTTCAGAGCTGGTCCGACTACGACATCCGCCGCCGCACGAACCTCGCGCACGACGTGCGCGTCGACCGCCTCGTGGACGACGCGCTCGCGTGGACCAAGGCGCACGGCGACGGCCGGCCCGTGTTCCTCTTCGTGCACGTCTACGACGTGCACTACCCCTACTTCCCACCCGAGCCCTGGGACGAGAAGTTCGACCCCCCCGGCACCCCGGAGGAGCTCCGCTACCGGAGCTACCACTACTACAAGAAGAGCCCGCTCACGGACGAGCGGCTGGCCCACCAGGTGGCGCAGTACGACGAGAGCCTCGCGTGGGTCGACCACGAGCTCGGGCGCCTCGTCGACGCCTGGGACGACTCCGACCGCGCCGCGTACTGGATCGTGACCTCCGATCACGGCGAGGAGCTCGGCGAGCGCGGGAGCTGGGGCCACGGCCAGACGCTCCACCCCGAGGCCCTCGCGATCCCGCTCCTCGTGGCCGGGCCGGGCGTGGCGCCCGCCGTCCGCGCGGAGCAGGTCGGCACCGTCGACCTCGCCGCGACCATCGCCGCGATGGCGGGCCTGTCCTGGGCCCACGGGCCGGGCGTGGACCTGCGGGGGCCCGTCCCCGACCGGCCGTTCTACGCCGAGACGAGCCCGGGGGACACCGCGCGCGTGTCGATCCGCCGGGGTGACGCGCGCCTCGACGTCGACCTCGCGGCGGGCACGCGCGCGCTCTACGACCTCGCCGCCGACCCGGCGGAGCGCCAGCCGGTGCGCACGGACGACGGCACGGCCGCCGCGCTCGAGGCCGCGCTCTTCCAGGCCCTGGGTGGCGCGTGGACGGCGGACGCCGGCACCGTGTCGACCGACGGCTGGGTCTGGACGCCCGGCGGCGCGCCCGCCAAGGAGCTCGTCGGGCCCGCGGTCTTCGGGCTCTACCCGCCCGACGCGCAGGTCCGCCTCGTGCGGGCCACTGAGGCCGCCGCCGCGCCCGCCGCGCCCGCCGCGCCCGCCGCGGGCGTCGTCGACGACCCTGTCGCGCAACCCCAGGGCGCGTCCGACGGGGCGATCCCCGCCGAGGCCGCCGCGCCCGCCGATCCCGGGCCCCCGATCGCCCGCGCGCGCGGCACGGTCGACGCGCCCGCGGACGGCCCGCTCCGCTACGCCGGGCCCCGGAACGCCGTCTCGATCACCGTCGACGCGGAGACCCGCGCCCAGCTCGAGGCGCTCGGCTACGTGAAGCCCGCCGAGAAGTGACCGCCCGGTACGTTCGAACCGCGGGTTCCTCCGTTACACTCCGCGGATGACGCTCCTCCTCGCCGCGCTCGCCCTCCCCCTCCCGGCCTCCGCCCAGGACGACTCGCTCACCTACGAGGGCAGCCTCGGCGGCAACGCCCCCGGCTACCAGGTGGGCAAGCCCGTCGCGATCAGCCACTCCTCGGGCAACCTGCAGGTGCGCTGCATGGACGTCGACACGATGTCGGGGCGGCTCCAGTACACCGTGTTCGGGAGCGCCGAGGGCCCGATGGAGTCCTTCGGGAAGGGCATCGGCATGTCCGTGTCCGGGGACAGCAAGGGCGGGAGCGTGAAGACCCGCGTGCCGTCGCGCACCTCGGGCGTGGCGCGCGCGCAGGTCGACGTCATCGTGAACATCCCCAAGGGGACCTCGAGCGTGAGCATCGGGCACTCGGGCCCGGGCTGGGTGCAGGTGGTGGGCTGCTCCGGGAACGTGAAGGTGTCCGCCGGGGCCGGCGGCGCCTACGTCGGTGGGCCGCTCACGGGCTTCAGCGTCACCGCCCTGGGCGGCGACGTGAAGATCGAGGTCGAGGAGAGCGTGCTCACGAGCACGTCCACCGCCACGTCGCCGGGCAAGCTGACCGTCGTGTTGCCCCCCGCGCAGGCCGGGAAGCTCACCGCGAAGGGTGCGGAGGTCTCCGTGCAGCCGCTGGTGATGGGCACCAACGAGCCGGCCCTCGTGAGCGGCCAGATGGGCACGGGCGGCCCGACGATCTCGTTGACCGGCAAGGACCGCGTCGAGGTCACGAACCCCTGAAGCAGTGGGGTCGTCCGGGGGGATTTCTTTACAGGCTCGTTGCGGAGCCCGCCCCCAGCAGGAACACCCTCCAACGCAGAGGATGCTCGCCTTCCGCGGATTGACTGCCCGCGCCGGGCGCCTAGCGACGTGTCGAAGTGGCCCCGGATACGAGCAGATCGCGCGTCTGCGCCACGGGGAGAGGGCGCTGGCTCGGGATCGGCCTCGGCGTGTGCCTCTCCGCTGCCGCGGGCGCCGCGTCGGGCCTCGATCGCGCCGCACCGGCGGATCCCGACCTCGAGGCCCTGGAGGAGCGCCTCGCCGTCGCGAGCGCCCCCACGCCCGCGTGGGACGGGCCGCGCTCGGGCCCCGCGGGCAGCCCCGGGAAGACGGTCGCGATCGTCAGCGAGGACCTGCGGAACGGCGGCGTCCTCGGCGTCGCCCTCGGCATCCGGGAGGCCGCCGAGGTCATGGGGTGGTCCCTCGAGATCTTCGACGCGGGCGGCACCCCCGCCGGCCGCGCGAAGGCGGTCGCCGGGGCCCTCGCCGCTGAGCCGGACGGCGTCATCCTCGTCGGGTCGGACGCTGGAGAGATGGCCCCGCTGCTCAGGTCGTTCGCGCGCCACAGGGTGCCGATCGTCGGATGGCACGTCGGTCCGCGGGCCGGGGCCCTGCCGGACGGCCCGGTCGCCGTGAACGTCTCGACCGACCCGCTGGAGGTGGCCCGGGTCGCCGCCGGCGCCGCGGTCCTCGCCGCCGAAGGCCGGGCCGGGGTCGTCATCTTCACCGACCACAACTTCGAGATCGCCCTGGCGAAGTCCCGCGCCATGGCCGAGGTGGTGCGCGCCTGCGGTCGCTGCGAGCTCCTGGAGGTGCGCGACGTCCCGATCTCGACCAGCCCGGAGCAGGTCCCGGCCGTCACCCGGGAGCTCCTGGCCCGCCACGGGGCGCGTTGGACGCACGCGCTCGCGATCAACGACATCTACTTCGACTACGCCGTCCCCCAGCTGATCCTCGCGGGCGTGCCCGAGGACGGCGTCCGGCTCTACTCCGCGGGCGATGGGAGCAGCTCCGCGTTCATGCGGATCCAGGCCGGGCTGTTCCAGGCGGGGACGGCCGCGGAGCCGCTGACCCTGCACGGCTGGCAGCTCGTCGACGAGCTCAACCGCCTCCTCGCCGGCGAGCCGGTCAGCGGGTACGTCGTCCCCGTCCACCTCGTCACGCGGGGAAACGTCGCCTTCGACGGCGGCCAGCGCCTCCTGTACGACCCGGCGAACGGGTACCGCGAAGCCTACCGCCGCATCTGGAAGCGATGAGACGGCTCGCCACGTCGCGTGTGGGCCAGGCGCTCTGGCCGCGCTCGCTGCGCCGGCAGTTCACCGCGGCCCTGTCCGCGCTCGCGCTCCTCGTGACGGCGGGCAACCTCATCGCCGTCTTCGCCCTGCACGTGTCCGCGCGGACCACCGCGTCCCTCGAGGAGACGAGCGTGACGACCCTCCAGGACGCGCAGCTCCTGGTCTCCACGACGCTGCTCATCGAGCGGGAGGCCCGGCAGCTGCTCTCCGCCGGGGCGATCGAGGAGGTCCGCACGAGCCACGCGGAGATCAACGCGCTCCTCCAGGAGCTCGACACGCTGGTCCAGGACCTGGCCGTCGCGAGCGGCGACATCTCCGTGCTCACCCTGCACCAGTCCGGCCAGCTGTTCCGCAACACGACGCACACGCTCGCGGGGCTGCGGGAGAGCGCGATCTCGGCCGACGCCGCCTTCTCCGCGGCGCTGGCCCGCCACACCGGGGCGCCTGAGACCTCCGTCCCGAACCTGCTGGTCCTGCATCGCCTCCGGGACACCGACGACCCCGGGGAGATCGAGGCGATGCGGCGCGCGTTCCTCCGCGGGGCCGACGCGAGCCGCCTCGCGTCCGACGATCCGTTCGCCCTGCGCGCCCGCCTCCTGGAGCGCCAGCGGATGCTCGATCGGTTCTACGTGTCGCTGGACGGCCAGTCCGTCGCGCTGGTCGCCGCGGCGCAGGAGGTCGCGGCGGAGGTCACCGAGGCCCACCGGCGTCGGGTGGACGAGCTCGCCCGCGGCGCGATCGCCAGCGAGCGCTTGGTGGTGGCGTTCCTCCTCGGGAGCCTCGTGGTCGCGTGGCTGGTCTCGCGGTACCTCCTCGGGCGGCGCGTGCTCGCCCGGCTGCTCCAGGTCAGCCGCTACCTGCGGCGGGACGCCGCCGCCGGTGAGACCCCGCGCATCCCCGTGCGCGGGGACGACGAGATCGGCGAGATGGCGCGCGCCGTCGAGCAGTTCATGGAGGACCGGCGGCAGCTCGCCGCCGCCCACCGGGAGCTCGAGGCGTTCAGCTACTCCGTCGCCCACGACCTGCGTGCGCCGCTCCGGGCCATCGACGGCTTCGCGGAGATCCTCCGCCTGCACGAGGCGGAGCTCGGCGAGGAGGCGCGCCGCTCCCTGGAGGTCATCCGCCGCAACGCCCGCCGGATGAGCGAGCTCATCGACGACATCCTGAAGCTCTCCCGCGTGACGCGCGGCGAGCTGAACCTCGCGCCGATCGACCTGGCCGCCCTGGCGCGGGAGGTGTTCGCGGAGGCCCGCGCGGACGCGCCCGGGCGGGACATCGAGCTACGCCTCGGCCACCTCCCGGAGGTCGTCGCGGACGAGGCGCTGCTCCGGCAGGTGCTGGTGAACCTGGTCTGCAACGCCGTGAAGTTCACGGCCCCGAAGCCCAAGGCGGTCATCGAGATGGACGGGCGCGTGGAAGGCGAGCTGTGCGTGTACCGCGTGGCCGACAACGGCGTCGGCTTCGACATGGCCAAGGCCGACAAGCTGTTCGGCACGTTCGAGCGGCTCCACTCGTCGCGGGAGTTCGAGGGGACGGGCGTCGGCCTCGCCATCGTCAAGCGCGTCGTGGAGCGCCACGGCGGGCGCGTCTGGGCCGAGGCGCGCGTGGGCGAGGGCGCGACCTTCCACTTCGCGCTGCCCTGCCGGGAGCCCCCTCGGACGGCCGGGAACAGCGCGGGTCAGCGCTGACCCGCGACTCCAGGTGGGGCCCGCCCTACGCGCACACCCGCGAGGTGGGTCGGCTCGATCGTCACAGGGGGGGCGTTGCGGGGGGGCCGGAGGCCCCCCTGCCCCAAGAACCCCCTGCCCAGAAGAGCTACGTGCCCCTCGTCGTGTCCATCGACCAGACGGAGAGCGCCTTGATCTTCCCGCCGCTCCCGACCACGCGCGCGTGGCAGGCGAGGCGGTAGGTCGGCTTGTCCTTCCACTTCTCGTTCAGGAGCGCCTGCTCCGCCGCGGTGGGCGGGGCGATCCCGGCGCCGTCGAGCACCTCGACCGCGCAGCCGCCACACGCGCCGTCCGGGCAGCCCGTGGCGATGGGCGTCTCGAGCGTCTGCGACGCCATGACCAGCGTGTAGCGGGGCTCGGCCTTCACCTCGTGCTCCTTCCCGTTGGGGAGCACGATGCGGAGGGAGAGCTGCTCGTCCGGGGAAGGGCCGCCCGCGCCGCCGCCGACGAGGCTCTTGATTCGCTTGCGGATTCCCCAGGGCGTCATCGCGAAGGCTCCTCGCGCTCGTTGGATTCCAGCGCGCTCGTGAGGAACGCGAAGGCGTCGTCGACCGAGTCCGTCCGGTGGACGAGCTGGAGATCGCGCTCGGCGATGGTACCCCACTCGACCATCTTGTCGAGATTGAAGATGCCGTCCCAGTATTCCGTGCCGAACAACACCATGGGCAGCTTCTTCTTGATCTTGCCCGTCTGCCGGAGCGTCAGGATCTCGAAGAGCTCGTCGAGGGTGCCGAACCCGCCGGGGAGGATGACCATCGCCTTCGCGAGGTAGGCGAACCAGTACTTCCGCATGAAGAAGTAGTGGAACTGGAACGCGAGCTCCGGGGTGCAGTAGTCGTTCACCTGCTCCTCGAAGGGGAGCGAGATGCCGAGGCCCACGCTGCGGCCGCCCTCGACGTCGGCGGCGCCGCGGTTCGCGGCCTCCATGATGCCGGGGCCGCCGCCGGAGCAGACGAGGTAGCGGCGCCCGCCGGTGCGCTCGAGGCTCCACCTGGTGAGGCGCGCGGCGAGCTCGCGGGTGTCGGCGTAGTAGCGGGAGAGCTTCACCACGCGCTGGGCCTGGGCGAGCTCGGCCTGGAAGCGGGGGCGGTGCTCGTCTTCGACGACGGCCTCGAGCGCGCGCTGGGCGCGGGCGAGATCGGCCTTGGCATGCTCGGGATCGCGGACGCGGGCGGACCCGAACATCACGATGGTGTCGCGGACCTGCTGTTCGAGGAAGCGGCCGCGCGGCTCCTCGTACTCGCAGAGGATCCGGATGTGCCGCGCGTGCGGGCTGTTGAGGAACTTGAGGTTCTTGTATGCCTTCTCTGTGGGCGGCACCGGCCCTCCTTTGAAAAGTCCGGCCACATAACGCGCTGTCAGCGCCTCGCAGCGCCATCGAAAAGCTGTCTCGAATGGTAGCGCTGGCTGGGGCGTTCGGTGTCTACAGCTGCGGAACCCCCCGGTGCTCGTTCCCGGCTCACCCCCCAAGGAGACCTCGATGGCGCGTCTGGCCCTGTTCGCTCCCCTGCTCGCCCTGCTCGGCGGCTGCATCATCTACGACACGAAGTGCCCGGACTGCGGCTGGGACGACGAGCCGGGCCGCGGCGGCCGCGACTCCGGCGACGACCCCGGCGACACCGCCGGCGACGACTCCGGCGACGTGGTGGAGGTGGAGGTCGCCTTCACCCTCGACCCGGCGCAGGCCGAGGTCGGCGCGACCTTCATCGGCTCGCTCACGACGACGGACGAGTTCGACTTCGCCACGATCAGCGACGTGGAGGCCTTCGGCGACGTCACGCTGACCGCCACCGACGTGCGCGCCGACGAGGTGCTCCTCGCGATCTCCGTCGCGGCGGACGCGGCGCCCGGCACCGTCGACCTCCTCCTCCACCTCGCCGACGGCGACGTCGCCTTCGTCCCGGACGCGCTCACCATCGTGGCGCCCGGCGGCGACGGCTCCGGCGACGGGTCGGGCGACGGCTCGGGCGACGGCTCCGGCGACGGGTCGGGCGACGGCTCGGACAGTGGCGACTGCCCCTGATCCAGGCGCCGCGACCGCCCTGGCCGGCTCGTCCGGTCCGGGCGTCGCGGCGGTCCGCCCCCTGGCCGGCTCGCCCGGTCCGGGGGGCACCGCCGTGCTCGAGCCCGACGCACGGCATAGTGCGCGCACCGAGGCGAGCCGCGTGGTCGAGGCCCTGGACATCACCGCGCTCTACCGCCGCTACGGCGACCTCGTGATCGGCCGCTGCCGCACGCTCCTGCGCAACGAGGCCGACGCCCAGGACGCCACCCAGGAGGTGTTCCTGAAGCTGCACCGCCACCGCGACAGCTTCCGCGGCGACGCCTCGCCGTCCACCTGGATCTTCCGCATCACGACCACCACCTGCCTCAACCGCATCCGCTCCCGGCGACGCCGCCCCGAGGATCCGGTCGAGGAGCTCCCCCCCGTCGGCACGACCGACAGCCTGCTCGACGCCCTCGCCGTGCGCGATCTCGTCGAGCGCCTGCTCGCCGACCAGGACGAGCGCACGCAGAGCTGCGTCATCTACCACTACGTCGACGGGATGACCCACGACGAGGTGGGCGAGCTGCTCGGCATCACCGGGGCCGCGGTGCGCAAGCGCATCTCGACCTTCCGCGCGGCGCTGCGTGACGATCCCCCCTCCTGGCTCGCGGAGATCGACCCATGACCCACATCTCCACGCTGCAGCTCCACCGCCTCCGCCTCGGCGAGCTCGCCGCCGCCGAGCGCGCGCCGCTGGACGCGCACCTCGACGCCTGCGCGTTGTGCGCGGGCCGCCTCGGCCACCAGGACGCGACCCGCGCGGCCTTCGTCCAGGCGCCCGTGCCCGCGGCCCTCGCGGCCCTGGAGCGCCCCTCCTTCTGGGAGCGGATCGGCCGGCTGCGGGCCGTGCTCTTCCTCCTGCCCGCGGCCGCCGCGGCGGCGCTCGTCCTCGCGCCCGTCGGGCCCGCGGACGCACCCCACGCGCTCCTCACCGAGCGCACGAAGGGCGGCGCCGCGATCCACCACTCCCCCGACGACGACGCCCGCGCGAAGGGCGGCACGCCCGTGCTCGAGGCCTGGATCCAGACGGGCGACAGCGCCCGCCCCGTCTACACCGACGAGCGCGTCCGCCCCGGCACCCGCGTCCAGCTCAAGTACGACCCCGGGCACCACCGCTTCGTCACGCTCGCCGGGCGCGACGCGCGCGGCACCGTCGAGGTGTACGGCACGCTCGCGGCGCAGGGCCCCGGCGTGGCGCCCGCCCCCTTCGCGCTCACGCTCGACGACGCGAAGGGCGAGCAGGAGTTCTTCGCCATCCTCACGAACACGCGGCCCGCGCCCGACACGGTCCTCCAGGCGCTCGCGGCCGAGCCCGTCCGAATGGAACGGGGGGAGATCGCGTCGGTGGTGCTGCGCAAGGAGTAGGCGTGTTCGCGCTGTGGACCTCGCTCGCGGCCGCCGGCGTCCTGCGCCACGCGCTCATCGTGGGCGCCAACACCGGTGGCGGGAACCTCGACCCGCTGCGCTACGCCGAGCTCGACGCCGAGCGCGTCTCGAACGTGCTCGTGGAGCTCGGCGGCTTCGACGCGGCGCACGTCACCGTGCTCTACGGCCCCACCTCCGAGGAGCTGCGCGCGGCGCTGCACGACCACGCCACCACGTCCCGCGCCTTCGACGACGACCTGTTCCTCTTCTACTACTCCGGCCACGCCGACGCGCGCGGGCTCCGGATGGGCACGGACCTCTACCCCTTCGAGACGCTCCGGGGCGACATCCGCGCGCTCGAGTCCGACGTGAAGCTCGGGCTGCTCGACGCCTGCCGCTCGGGCACCATCACGCGGCTCAAGGGCGCGGCGCTCTCCGAGCCCTTCCTGGTCGACGACCGGCTCGCAGCCGAGGGCGAGGCCTGGCTCACCGCCACCTCCGCCGAGGAGTCGGCGCAGGAGTCCGACAAGCTCCGGGGCAGCTTCTTCACGCATTACCTCATCTCCGGCCTGCGCGGCGCCGCCGACACGGGCGACGGCGCCGTCAGCCTCGACGAGGCCTACACCTACGCCTTCGAGCGCGTGGTCGACCACACGGGCGGGACCGCCGCCGGCGCGCAGCACCCCAACCGGGACATCCGGCTCAAGCAGGAAGGCGCGCTCACGCTCACCCGCGTGGACCAGGGCCGCGCCACCGCCACGCTGCCGGTCGAGCTCGCCGGCCAGGTGACGGTGCTGCGGATGCCCGACCGCACGCCCGTCGCGGAGGTGCAGAAGCGGCCCGACCGCGAGGTCACGCTCGCGCTCGCGCCGGGCACGTACCGCTTCCGGCTCGCCCAGGGGAAGGACCTGCGCGAGACCGAGATCGGGCTCGCGGAGGGGGCGCGCGTGATCGTGTCGCGCTGGGGCGCGCTGAACGCGGAGCTCGGCTCGCCGAAGGGCGAGGGCTTCGCCCGGGACGCCCGCGAGCTCGCGCGCCTCGGCGCCGAAGGCGGCCGCGCGTGGGGCTCCCAGGCGCTCAACGCCCCCGATCTGCGCCACTCCCCGCTCCTCGCGGGCGGCGCCAGCGTGCTGCTGCCGGGGGCCGGCCAGTTCTACAACGGCCAGTGGCTCAAGGGCGGCGCGTTCTTCGTCGGGACCGCCGCGTTCCTCGGCAGCTCCGTGCTCGCCGCGGGCGCGAGCGACCAGTTCTGGGACGGGAGCATCACCGGGCCGGACATGTTGCGGCTCACGGCCGCGATGATCTACGGCGCGGCCATCGCGGACGCGGCGTACCAGCCGCAGAAGCGCGAGGAGTTCCGGCCGATGCGGGGGTGGACGCTCTCCACGACCGCGCTCTGGTCGCCGGACCTCCTGGGCGCCCCGCACACCGCCGGGCTCAACGTCGAGTGGCTCGTGACCAGGGGCATGTCCGTGTCGCTCGACCGGGTGGGCTGGACGCACCTGCCGAGCGGCGAGAACGTGTGGGGCCTCGGGAGCCGGCTCGAGCTCGCCATCGACGGAAAGCGCTGGCGGCCGGGGCTGTTTCTCGCGCTGGGCGGGCGCGTGCGGGATCCGGCCGTCGGCGAGACGCGCGTGCTTCCCACCGTCGGGGGCGGCGGCACGCTGCGTTGGTACGTGACCCCGCGGTACTTCGTGGAGTGGGAGAGCCGGGTGGAGACCGAGGGCGGCCCGGCCGTCTTCCTGCTCGGCGGGGGCCTCGGCGTCCACTTCGGCGGCACCTGATCGCGCTCGCGGCTGCCCGGTGCGCGCGGCCGGCGGGGCCCGCGGGACATCCGGGCGACCACGCCGCCGCCCTCGTCGGGCTCGGACCCCGCGCGGTGGTGTGTAGCTTGTCGGTGGCTCCATCCGAGGCCGGGTTCGACCCCCGGCGCTGGAGTCGCGACGTCCGCGGGCCGCCCTCCGGGGCGGCGTCGGCGTGCGGGGGCACGCACCGCCGCGACGTATGAACCAAAGGGGGGGTTCACGACATGCTGATCACCTTGATCCTGGCCTGCTCCACGAGCGGAGGCCCGGGGACCACGGACGTCCACCCGCGTGGCGCGGGGGCGGGCGGAGTGGCGCAGGAGACCACCGAGGCGACCGCGCCCATCGAGGCCGTCGCCACGCTCGAGGCGCGCTCGGGGAGCCGGATGACCGGCATCATCACGTTCGTGCAGGGCGGCGCGAGCACGCCGGGCACCGGCACCACGCCGGGCACCGGCACCACGCCGGGCGCCGGCACCACGCCGGGAGCCACGCCCGGGGCCCCGGGGATGCCGGGGACCGGCGCGCCCGGCGCCCCCGCCACCGACCAGCCCGCGCTCGGCGAGGATCGGATGGGCCAGGGCGGCATGGGCCAGGGCGGCATGCAGGGGGGCATGCAGGGCGGCATGGGCCAGATGCAGCCGGGGGCGGCGGGTGCGCCCATCGAGGTGTCGATCCGGCTCGTGAACGCCACGCCGGGCAACCACGCCGTGTTCCTGCACGAGAACGGCGACTGCTCGGCCCCGGACGCCTCGTCCGCGGGCGGCTACTTCGCCGGCGGCGCGGCGGGCGCCCACGGGATGGGCCCCGGCATGATGCCGGGGATGCAGCACGGCTCGGCCCGCCCGGGCTCGGCCGGCGCGCCCGCGACCCCGGGCACCACGCCCGAGACCGGCACCACCGGCAGGCCCGGCACGCCCGGCACCGGCGCGCCCGGCACCGAGGGGCTGGCGGGGCCGCCGCCTGGCTACCTCGGCTTCGTGACCGTGGGGCCGGAGGGCCGCGGCGACAAGGACCTCACGCTCCAGGGCTACACGCTCGAGCAGGGCACCGCCTCGATCCTCGACCGCGCGGTCGTGGTGTACGAGAAGGCGCCCGACTTCACCGCGGCGACGGCGGGCGACGCCGGCGCGCGGCAGGCGTGCGGTGTCATCAAGAAGCGCGAGCCGGGGACGCTCGGGACGAAGTAGTCGCTCCGGTCCCCGTCGACCGTCGGCGGCTCGGGTGCCCGGGAGGTCCGATCCCTCCCGGGTGCCGACGCCTAGGAGCGTTCGGGGAAATGCGGACCGAGCGCGCTGAGCGATCGCTGAGGCGCGGCTGCGCGGCTGACGAGGGCGCAGGTTGAAACCTGTAACCGAGGAAGACGCGCGGCCGCGCCCAGCGGACGCCAGCGCGCGACGGGAGCATTGTCCCGAACGCTCCTAAAGGACCACCGACTCCTGGTACTCGCCGTACACGGCCCGGAGCGCGTCGGCGATCTCGCCGAGGGTCGCGCGGGCCTCCACCGCCGCGAGGATGCGCGGCATGACGTTCTCGCTGCCGGCGGCGGCGTCCTGGAGCGCGGCGAGCGCGCCCGTCGCGGCGCCGGCGTCGCGCGCGGCCCGGAAGGCGCGCGTGCGGGCCACCTGGTCCACCTCGAGCGCGGGGTCGACGCGCAGGATCCCGTCGGGGGGCGGCTCCTGCTCGACGAAGTCGTTCACGCCGACGACGATCTGCTGCTTGCGGTCCACGGCGAGCTGGGCGGCGTACGCGGCGTTCTGGATCTCGCGCTGGGGAAAGCCCCGCTCGATGGCCGCGACCATGCCGCCCATCGCGTCGATCTCGCGGATGAGCCCGGACGCCTCGGCCTCCAGCCGGTCGGTGATGTCCTCGACGACGTGGCTGCCGCCGAAGGGATCGGGGTGACCCGCGACGCCGGACTCGTACGCGATGACCTGCTGCGTGCGCAGCGCGAGACGCGCCGAGGCCTCGGTCGGGAGCGCGAGTGCCTCGTCCTTCGAGTTGGTGTGCAGCGACTGCGTGCCGCCCATGACCGCGGCGAGCGCCTGGAGCGTCACGCGCACGACGTTGTTGTCGATCTGCTGCGCGGTGAGCGTGCTGCCCGCGGTCTGCGTGTGGAAGCGGAGCATCTGCGACTTCGGGTCCTTGGCCCCGAAGCGGTCCCGCATGATGTGCGCCCACATGCGCCGCGCGGCCCGGAACTTCCCGATCTCCTCCAGGAAGTCGTTGTGGGCATTGAAGAAGAACGAGAGCCGCGGCGCGAAGTCGTCGACGGCGAGGCCCGCCGCGACGGCCGCCTCGACGTACGCCACGCCGTCCGCGAGCGTGAACGCGATCTCCTGCGCGGCGGTCGAGCCCGCCTCGCGGATGTGGTAGCCGCTGATGGAGATCGTGTTCCACCGCGGGGCGTTCGCCCCGCACCACGCGAAGATGTCGGTGATGATCCGCATGCTCGCGCGCGGCGGGTAGATGTACGTGCCGCGGGCGATGTACTCCTTGAGCACGTCGTTCTGGATCGTGCCCGTGAGCTTCTGCGTGGGGATGCCCCGCGCCCGCGCGACCCCCGCGTAGAGCGCCAGCAGCGTCGACGCCGTCGCGTTGATCGTCATGCTCGTGCTCACCTCGCCCAGGGGGATCTGGTCGAAGAGCACGTGCATGTCGTCGATGTGGTCGATCGCGACGCCGACCTTGCCCACCTCGCCGGTGGCCATCGGGTGGTCGGAGTCGTAGCCCATCTGCGTGGGCAGATCGAAGGCGACGGAGAGCCCGGTCTGGCCCTTCGCGAGGAGGTACCGGTAGCGCTCGTTGGAGCGCTTCGCGTCCCCGAAGCCCGCGTACTGGCGCATCGTCCAGAGGCGCCCCTGGTACATCGTGGGGTGCACGCCCCGCGTGTACGGGAACTGGCCGGGCTTCTCGCGCTCTTCCATCAGCCCTCCACGCGCACGAGCTTCGTCCCGGCTTCGACGGCCTGGCCTTCGGAGACGAGGACCTCCGCGACCGTGCCGTCGATCGGGCTCTTCATCTCGTTCTCCATCTTCATCGCCTCGACGACCAGCACGGGCTGGCCCTTCTTGACGACGTCGCCCGGCTTCGCGAGCAGCCGCACCACGCGGCCCGGCATCTGCGTCGCGATCATGCCGGTCGCGGCGCCGGCGGCGAGGCGGAGGGCCTTGCGGCGCGGGTCCACGACGCCCACCTCGGTGGAGAGCCCCATCACGTCGACGAGGTAGCCACCCTCCGTCGCGACGGCGCCGGCCTCCCAGCTCTCGCCGTCGATCAGCATCTGGTAGGCCTCGGGCGTCGGCTTGAGCAGGTCGACCTCGTGGGTCTCGCCCTCCCAGGACACGCGGTAGCGGCCGTCGGAGGTGGCCTCGATGTCGACCAGCCGCGTCGTCTCGCCGATGGTGATCTCGTACTTCATGGGCCCGCCCTCTATCTCGGCGGGCGGATCTTGGGGCGGGGGGGCCGAGCCCCCCCGCAACGCCCCCCCCTCCCCTCGCCTACTCCCGCGCCACCGCGAGCTCGAACATGCTCGACGGCCCGTCGGAGCAGCTCTTCCAGGAGGTGATCTCGGTGAGCTCCCCGGCGGTCAGGCGGTAGCCCCCCACGCTGGCCTCCTCCCCGGGCGCGAGCGCGGCGGTCGTCGTGCCGTCGGACAGCTCCACCTGCCAGTCGGTGGACTCGCTGCACTCGGTCTCGGCCTGGCAGACGCCCTCGCCGACGCTCGCGGTGAACCCCGTCGGCAGCACGAGCGCGTCCACCTGGAGCTCGGTCGAGAGCGACGCGACGACGCCGGCCGCGTCCGAGAGCACGGCCGAGCCGTGCGTCGTGTCCCACCCCGTTCGCCAGTCGTAGGTGAGGCTCACGTCCTCCCCGACCGCGGGCGGCACGAACCCCGGCACGGCGAGCGCGAGCGTGTAGGCGACGCCCGCGGCGTCCTCGAGACGGAACCAGGGGGTGTCGGCGGCCTCGGCCGCGCCGTACGGGCCCAGCGCCGCGGCCCCCTCGTCGTGGGGCTCGCACTCCACCGGGGGCGCGCCGCTCCCGATCTCGGTCACCACGCCCGCCGCGGTGAGCGTCGAGCGGTAGCCTTCCTCCGCGATCGTCGGCTCGCCGACCCACGCGACACAGGCGCCGAGCTGGGGCAGCCCCTCGTCGACGCACACGGGGAGCTCCGGCTCGTCCGGGGCGGTGTCCTCCGGCGGGGCGGTCCCATCGGTGGTCGGGCAGCCGGTGAGTAGCAGCGCCAGCAGGCCGAGGCGGGCGGGAACAGGCATTCGGGAGGCTCCGAGGCGCGAGGAAGGTGCACAGTCCCATCCTGCCATGCACACGGCGCGCCCGCGCGATCGAATCTCCCCGCTACGGAACCCGGAAACCGTTCCGCTTCGGCCGCCCGGCGGTCTTCCACGGGCTCTCCGCCTTCCCCGCGGTCTGGACCCGCGCGGGGCGCGTGTCGGCCTCGTACTTCGCGATCGCCGCGGCGATCGTGGCGATGCGGTCGTTGTGGCTCGTGTCGGTGAGCTTCTTCATCCGCTCGGCCGAGAGGAAACCGGTGGAGTAGTCGCCGCGCTTGAAGTCCTCGTCCCGGAGGATCGCCTCGAAGAACGGGATGGAGGTGCGGATGCCCCGCACCCGGTACTCGCGGAGCGCCCGGATGGAGCGGGAGATCGCCTCCTCGCGGTCCGCGCCCCAGCAGATGAGCTTCGCGACCATCGGGTCGTAGTGGATCGGCACCTCGTAGCCGGCGTACACGCCCGAATCGACGCGCACCCAGGGGCCGCCCGGCTCGCGCAGGCCGGAGATCTTCCCGGGCGCGGGCGCGAAGTTGTTCGCCGGGTCCTCGGCGTACACGCGGCACTCGATCGCGTGCCCGACCTGCTTCACGTCCTCCTGGCGGAACCAGAGCGGCTCCCCGCCCGCGATGCGGATCATCGCGCGCACCAGGTCGATGCCCGTCACCATCTCCGTGATCGGGTGCTCGACCTGGAGCCGCGTGTTCATCTCGAGGAAGTAGAAGTCGCCGGTGGCCTGGGAGTAGAGGAACTCGCAGGTGCCGGCGCCGACGTAGCCGACGGCCTTGGCCGCCTGGACCGCGACGTTCGCCATCGCGAGGCGTGTCTCGTCGGAGAGCACCGGGCAGGGCGTCTCCTCCACCACCTTCTGGTTGCGGCGCTGCACCGAGCAGTCGCGCTCGAAGAGGTGCACGGTGTTGCCGTACTGGTCGGCGAGCACCTGGATCTCGACGTGTTTCGGGTCCTGGACGAACTTCTCCAGGTAGACCGCGTCGTCCTTGAACGACCGCGCCGCCTCGGACCGCGCCGCGCGCCAGGCGCTCGCGAAGTCCTCGCGCCGCTCGACCTTGCGGATGCCCTTGCCGCCGCCGCCGCCGGCGGCCTTGAGCATGACCGGGTAGCCGATCTCCTCGGCGATCCGGGCGGCCTCCACCTCGGTCTCGATCGGGTGCGTGGTCCCCGGCACGACGGGGACGCCGGCCGCGACCATGCGCTGCCGCGCGCCGGTCTTGCTGCCCATCGCGTCGATGGCGCTCGGGGGCGGGCCGATCCAGATCAGGCCCGCGTCGGTGACCATCTGGGCGAAGCGGGCGTTCTCCGAGAGGAAGCCGTAGCCCGGGTGGATCGCGGTCGCGCCCGCCTTCTTCGCCACCTCGATGATCACCTCCCCGCGGAGGTAGCTCTCGGAGGAGGGCGCGGGGCCGACGCAGTAGGCCTCCCCTGCGTTGCGCACGTGGAGCGCGCTCCGATCGGCCTCGGAGTAGACGGCGACGGTGCGGACGCCGAGCTCGTGGCAGCCGCGGATGACGCGGACGGCGATCTCGCCGCGGTTGGCGACGAGGACCTTGTGGAGGGGTGGCTTCATGGGGGGCGAGTCTAACGCTCCCGCACCTCGTCCGCCCCGCCTACTCCAGCCCGCGCCGGCGCTCCGCCTCGACCTCGAGGTACGCGCGCACGCGTTCGATCTCGTCCGTCGGCAGGGTCTGCGTCTCGTCCTCCGTGTAGCCGCCCAGGACGGAGAGGGACCAGAGGCTGGCCGAGTCGATCCACACCGGGGAGAAGTCGAGGTCCCAGAAGTACGCGCCGGGGCCGCCGTAGCGGGCACGGTGGCAGCACGTGCACGCGCAGCGCTCGATCTCGGCGGTGAGCCACTGGAGCTCGGGGTCTGCGAGCCGCGGGTCGTCCGCGGGGGCCTCGGCCCCGGACTTGTTCTCGCTCACACCGGGGAAGCGCCCGTCCTGCTCCACCACCGCGAGGCAGGTCTCGTCGCTGTAGGCCTCTCCGTGCGCGAGGCACTCGTTGTGCTCAGGAAGGTCGAGCGTCGGTTCGGAGTCGTCGGCGGGCGGCGCGCACGCGACGAAGAGGAGGAACATCCCCGACGGTGCAGCAAGCGGCGTGCCCGCGAAATCCGGCATTTCTTCATCCGGAATTGTGCCAGCACGCACAACGGTGTGCAAGCCCGCACAGGGCGGCCCTCACCCTGCCCGCGTCTCCAGCAGGTCCTCGACGAGCGCGCCGCGCGCCGCCCCGGAGAGCGCGGCGCGGGCGGTGTATGCGGGGTGGTCCACGACGAAGGCGGCGGCCCGGCGCAGATCACAGAGCGCGTCCACCTGCTCGGGCGTGAGCGGGAAACGCACGAACTGGACGGAGCTGATGCGCTCGGTGTTGAACTGGTCGGCGTCGAAGACCGCGGGCGCGGCGGGCAACCCGTCGATCTCGAGGCGCACGTGGTCGTGGAGCCCACGGAGCGCCAGGAGCATGCGGTTGCGCTCGGCGATGTCCGCGTACTCGACGAGCAGCGTGGCGGAGAGCTCGTCGCGGCGCGGGAGGAGGCCGTTGTAGGTGTCGATCTCGTGCTGGATCGCGTCGGGCTTCTCGATGTGCTCCACCCGGCACATCTCGTGCACCTGCCACCGGAGCGTGACGCGGTTCTCGAAGAGGAAGGTCAGGTTCGGCCCGAGCGCGACGCGACGGGCCTCCTTGGCGCGGATCACCTCGCGCTCGAGCGCGGGGCGCGCCGCGAGGAACGCGGGGATCGGCAGGATGTCGTCACGGGTCAAGGGCTTCACGGCTCCTCCTCGGGGGGCGGCACGACGGCGGGGCCGGGCGGCACGGGCGTGGTGTCCGTGCCGCCGTACGCCTTCCAGAGCACCTCGATGGGGTGTACCACCTTCTGGCCGGTGTTCTCCTCGATCTGGAGCTTCGCGATGAGGCAGTCGGACGTGAGCGTGCCCGGCTTCTTCTCGGTGAGCCCGTCGAGCAGGGGCTTCGCGCCCTTCTTCGAGAGCTCGTAGTACTCCTTCTTCATGCCCCAGGTGCCGTCCATGCACGAGCACTTGTCGACGAGCGTGACGTCGGCCCCCGGGAGCTTCTTCATCACGTCGCGGCTGCGGAAGCCGATCTTCTGCACCTTGAGGTGGCAGGCGAGGTGGTAGCCGATGGCGCCGACCTCGGCCTGGAAGTCCTCCTTGAGCAGCTTCTGCTTCCGGAGGTTGAAGAGGTACTCCATGAGGTCGTAGCTCCTCTTCGCGACGGCCTCGGAGGCCTCGGTGCCGAGGTAGTCCTTCCACTCGTGCTTGAGCATGTAGGAGCAGGTGGGGCCCGGCGAGAGGATGTCGCAGCCCGCCTTCACGTAGCGGTCGAGGATCTCCACGTTGTGGCGCGCCCAGTCGGTGGCGCGCGGCACGTCGCCCCCGTCGAGCGCGGGCATGCCGCAGCAGCGGAAGCTCGGCGCGAACACGGTGATGCCGTTGTGCTCGAGCACCTCGACCGCCGCGCGGCCGACCTGCGGCTCGTTCCACTGCACCGAGCACGTGTAGAACAGCACGACCTTGCGGCCCTCGACCTGCTCGGGGTCCGGGCGCGTCGGGTGGCGCTTGCCGAACCACTCCAGGAAGGTCTCGCTCGCGAAGGTGGGCAGCTGGCGGTCGCGGTGGATGCCCGCGACCATCTCCATCGCGACGCGGTTGATGCGCAACTGCGCGCCCGCGTTGGCGATGAGCGGCACCATCGTGCCGAGCTTGCCGACGAGGTCGGGGTCTCCGAGCACGCGGTCCTGCAGCTTCACCCCGTGCTCCTTGGCGTCGACCGCCTTGTGCCGGAGCATCAGCCGCGGGAAGTCCACGCCGAACTCGTGCGGCGGCGTGTAGGGGCAGATGGGGTCGCAGAGCTTGCACTGGTAGCAGAGGTCGACCACCTTCTGGTGCACGCTCTGGGGCAGCTTCTCGAGCGCCTCGGCCTGCCCGAGGATGTCCTCGCGCGGCGCGAGCGCGTGCGCGCCCGACGTGGCGGACTCGTGGTTGCCGAGCGCGTCGACCGCGTGGGACGGCGTGTCGGCGGCGGGCTCGCCGTTCGAGGGGTCGAGCGCGTCGACGGCGTCGAAGAGCGCGGGGAACGACGGGCAGAGGTTCCAGC
The DNA here is from genome assembly GCA_964457335.1 of uncultured Enterobacteriaceae bacterium. Classification (GTDB taxonomy): domain Bacteria; phylum Myxococcota_A; class UBA796; order UBA796; family SXON01; genus CAJBVW01. The sequence continues at coordinate 38,717 of CAYWGD010000069.1, forward strand.
AGAGGCGACAGCCGTTGCAGATCTCGAAGACCCGCTTCTCCTCGGCGACGAGCGCCTCGCGGCTCCAGTACTCGGGCTCGCGGGGGGTGGGGATGCGGTGGGCCAAGGGGACCTCGGGCGGCGCGCGCCGGCTTCGGGCGCGGGGAGGGCCACGACACGGATGTCGTGGTTGCCGGGGGCCCGTCGGCAGGAGGCGACGGGACCCTCGGGCGGGTCAGGGGGGGCGTTGCGGGGGGGCCTTCGTCCGCCCGGGGGGGGGGGGGGGGGGGGCGCCGGCCCGGCCCGCCCCCGCCCCCCCCCCCCGCGCCC
>CAYWGD010000070.1:0-39006 GCA_964457335.1 uncultured Enterobacteriaceae bacterium
AGGCGGCGGCGGCGCGGGCCACCGAGGAGGCCGCGGCCGTGGCGGCACGCGCGGAGGCGGCCGAGGCCGCGGTGGCGGTGCTCGAGGCGGCGCGCCAGGCGGCCGACGCGCGGGCGGAGGCCGCGGAGGCGCGCGCCCTCGCGGCGGAGCGCGCGCTGCAGGCGAGCGCCGAGGGCGTCGTGGACGGGACGTAGCGGGTGGCTCCTTCACCCCTTCCAGTAGGGGAAGGACAGCGGCTGGCCCGTCTCCAGCAGCGTCTTGAGGCTGCTGAGGATGGCGTACCAGCCCTGGCTCACGATGGTGCGCAGCGGGCCGTCCGCCGGGAGGCCCTCGTGCGTGAGCGTCATGCGCACGTTGGGGCCCATCACGTCGAGCTGGAAGGTGACCTTGGACTCCACGGTGCCCGTCGGGGCGTCCACGACAAAGGTGTAGGAGAGGGTGCGCGGGTGGTCGGCGACGAGCACCTCGCCCTTGAAGTCGCGGGTGCCGTCGGGCTTGATCATGTGGACCGGCGCGCCCACCTCCCAGGTGCTCTCGATCGCGCGGCCGCCCCAGTACTGCTTCGTGAAGGCGGCGCTGGTGAGCGCCTCCCACATCCGCTCGGCGGTGGTGGCGACGTGCATGGCGTAGACGAAGTCACTCATCGGGATCCTCCAGCTTGCTCTTGAGCTCCGCGAGCGCGCGCAAGCGATGCCGCTCGTACTTGCCGATCCACCGGTCGTAGATCTCGTTGATCGGCGCGGGGTTGAGGTAGTGCAGCTTCTCCCGGCCCTTGCGGACGGTCAGCACGAGGTTGGCCCGCTCGAGCACGTCGAGGTGCTTGCTCACGGCCTGCCGGCTCATGTCGAGGCCCTCGCAGAGCCGGCCGAGCGTCTGTCCGCTCTCCGCGTTCAGGCGGTCCAGGAGCGCGCGCCGGCTCGGGTCGGCGAGCGCCTTGAACACGTCGTCCATGTCGGGGGGCTGGTACATGCAACTAAATGGTTGCATAACGGGGGAGCCGCCGACCGCGCAAGGGCGGGGGGCGTTGCGGGGGGGCGCGCCCCCCCCGCCCCAAGAGAAAACCCTCGAAAACTCACGCCCCTGCGTTCAGTCGCTGCAGACCCGGACCTGCTCGTAGGGGTCGTTCGCGAACGTCCAGGGGACGACCGTGCGGATGGGCCCGACGATCCAGTTGGCGTGCAGGTTTGCGCGGCCCTCCTCGCTGTAGCCGCGGGGGAGCCAGGGGAAGGGTGGACGCGCGGCCCCCTCCCACGCGACGCGGGTGCAGCTCACGTCGATGGGCTGCGGCCAGGCCTGCCGGGGCATCGCGACGAGCGTGCCGAGCGGGGGGCGGGTGCCCTCGTCGAGCGCGTGCCAGCCCTGCTTCTCCATGGCCCACTGCCAGCCCCAGTGGCCGGTGAACGCGCCCGTGCCGAGCCGGGCGACCTCCTCGGCGAGGCGCTCCTGCGCGCGGGCGCTGCGGTCGTCGTCGGCGGCGAGGAGCGTGCCGAGCGTGATCTGGAGCGCGAGGACCGCGCGCGGCCAGTGGCCCGTCGGGAGCGCGAGGAGCACGGCGGGCAGGAAGGGGAGCCAGTAACGCGTCGCGGTGAAGCGGAGCGTGAGGAGGAAGAGCAGCCCGCCGAAGGCCCAGATCGCGAGCCAGCGCACGGCCTGCCCGCGCGGGCCGGCGCGGAACTCGCCGAACAACGAGCGCCCGGCGACCTCCCCCAGCGCCGCGCCCCCGAGCGCCGCGAAGGCCGCGCCGAGCCAGCCCCAGGGGTACGCCGCGAGCGCGCCGAGGGCGGCCCCGGCGAAGGCCGCCCGCGACCAGGGGAACACGGGGAGCGCCGCCACGCCGCCGAGCATCGCGATGCTGGCGACGAGCTTGTGGTGCACGTCGAGCGGGGTGTTGGCCACCGACTGGAAGCTCCCCATCGCGAGGAGGTGCACCTGGCCGTAGGCGTGCTGGTCGTGGAGCGCGAGCAGCGCGGGCGGCAGGAGCGCGGGGAGGGCGGCCCAGGGCCCGCGGCCGGCGCGGATGGAGTAGAGGGCGAGGAGCGGTGCGAGCGGCAGGGCGCTGTAGCGGAAGAGCGCGGCGCAGCCCGCGACCAGGGCCCAGTGCCAGGTGGGGCGGCCGCGGTCCACGGCGGTGACGAAGCCGCCCACCCCCGCGAGGGTCAGCGCGTAGAGCGGCGCGTCGGGGAGGAGCGCGGGGGTCGCCAGGAGCACGATCGGCGCGGTGAGCAGCACCATCGCGCCGCGCTCGGCGTCCCCGGCGAAGCGGCGGCCGAGGCGCAGCGCGCCGAACAGCGCGATGGGTAGCCAGGCGAGCATCCAGGCGCGCTGGACGACCGGGGGGCGATCGACCACGGGCGCGAGCCACCACGCGATGCCCGGTGGGTTGGAGAGCACGTCGAAGGCGCGCTCCTCCTTGCCTTGCCAATTGATGCGCACGTCGTGCGGACGCCAGGGATCGGTGACCGCGCCGCGGGCCAACGTGAGGAAGTTCGCCTCGTCGTAGTGCACCGGCCGCCCCAGCCAGGGGAGCTGGAGCACGATCAGGGCGCCGAGGAGCAGGAGGGGTCGCTTTGGCAACAAAACGATTGTCGCACGGCCGGCACGCGGCCGTGGCCGGGCGCCCGCGCGTCGTCGCGCGCCGGGAGCCGCGCCGCCCCGCCGCTGGGATAGACCCCCGCATGCACTTCGACGTCGTGGTCGTCGGCGCGGGACACGCCGGAACCGAGGCCGCCGCCGCGGCCGCGCGGCTGGGTGCGCGCGTGGCCACGGTGACGCTCCGGCGCGACCAGATCGGGCGTCTCTCCTGCAATCCGGCGATGGGCGGGCTCGCCAAGGGAAACCTCGTCCGGGAGATCGACGCGCTCGGCGGCCTCCTCGCCCGCGCAACCGACGCGACCACCATCCAGTTCCGACGCTTGAACACCCGGAAGGGCCTCGCGGTGCAGGCGAGCCGCGCCCAGGTGGACATCGACCGCTACCCGGCGGCGATGGCGGCGATGCTCGCCGGGTTTGCCGGGATCACCGTCGTCGAGGGCGAGGCCGTCGCGCTCCGCGTCGACGGGGCCGTTGTCACAGGGCTTACATTGGCCGACGGCACCGAGCTGCGCGCCCGGGCCGTGGTGCTCACCACGGGCACGTTCCTCGGCGGGGTCCTCCACCGCGGCGAGGAGCGCGTGGAGGGCGGCCGCATCGGCGAGGGCGCCGCGCACCGCCTCTCCGACTCGCTCCGCGCGCTCGGCGTGCGCCTCGACCGGCTCAAGACCGGCACCACCCCGCGGCTCGACGGCCGCACGATCGACTGGGACCGGCTCGAGCCGCAGCCCGACATCGGCGACGGGCGCTTCTCCTTCGCCCCCGCCCCGCCGCGGATCGGCGCGCGCACCTGCTACCTCGCGTACACCCACGAGGGGACGCACGACCTCATCCGCGGCGCCCTCGCGCGCTCGCCGGTCTACAGCGGCGCCATCACGGGGCGCGGGCCGCGCTACTGCCCGTCCATCGAGGACAAGGTCGTGCGCTTCCCCGACAAGGAGCGCCACCAGCTCTTCCTCGAGCCCGAGGGCCTCGCGACGGACCGGGTGTACGTGAACGGCACGTCCACGAGCCTCCCGCGCGAGGTGCAGGACGCGCTCGTCCGGTCGGTGCCCGGGCTCGAGCGGGCCACGATCGTGCAGCACGGGTACGCGGTCGAGTACGACTACGCCGATCCGACGCAGCTCGACCACGACCTCCGCTTCCGCGGCCTCGACGGGCTCTACTTCGCGGGCCAGATCAACGGGACCAGCGGCTACGAGGAGGCCGCCGCGCAGGGCCTGGTCGCGGGCGCCGCGGCGGCCGGCCGTCCGCTCCGGCTCGGCCGGGACGAGGCCTACGTGGGCGTGATGGTCGACGACCTCGTCACCCGCGGCGTCGGCGGCGAGCCCTACCGCATGTTCCCGAGCCGCGCCGAGCACCGGCTGCTCTTGCGCGAGGACAACGCCGATCGCCGCCTCATGCCGAAGGCGCGGGCGCTCGGGCTCCTCTCGGACGTGGCCTGGGCGCGCTTCGAAGCCAAGATGGCGCGTGTCGGCGCGCTCCGGAGCACCGTGGAGGCCACCGCGCTCTGCCCCGACGCCGCCACGCAGGCCCGCCTCGCCGCGCTCGGGCTGCCCCCGCTCTCGCGCCGGGTCACGCTCGCCGAGCTCCTGCGCCGGCCGGAGCTCGGGTGGGGCGAGATCGCGCCGCTGCTCCCCGACGAGCCGCTCCCGGGCTCGGGCCTGGACGCCGAGGCCGACCTGGACGCCGAGTCCGCCGAGCAGGTCGAGATCGACGTGAAGTACGCCGGCTACGTCACGCGCGAGGAGGCCCGCCGCGCCGAGGCCCGGCGGCTCGAGTCCGCGCCGCTCGACGGCCTGGACTTCGCCGCGCTGCCCGCCCTCTCCGCGGAGGCCCGCGAGCGCCTCGCCCGCGCCCGGCCCGCCACGCTCGGCGCCGCCGCCCGCCTCCCCGGCATCACCCCCGCCGCCGTCGACGCGCTCGCCATGGCGCTCGTCCGTGCAGGCGCCCGCCCCGGGTCCTGACATGCACGTCCTCTACGTCAGCCAGCTCGCCGGCGCCGAGCACCCCCGCCGCGCCGCCGTCCTCGTCGAGGGGATCGAGATCCCGCGCATCCTCGCCGGTTTCGGCGTCCGGGTGAGCCTGCACGACGCGACCCTCGCCCCGCCGCCCGACCCCGGCCCCTTCGACGGCGTCGTCGTCGGCGGCAGCTTCGGCTCCGCGAACGATCCCGAGCCCTGGCGCGCGGATCTGGCCGGCTGGCTCGCGACGCACCAGGCCGTGCCGCTCCTCGGCATCTGCGGCGGGCACCAGCTGCTCGCGCGCGCGCTCGGGGGCGTCGTCGAGGTGGCGCCGGGCCCGCAGACGGGGGTGTACCCGCTCGCGCTCCCGGGGATCCCCGGCTTCACCGGGTGCGTCGTCCAGATGCACAACGACCGCGTCGCCGTCCCGCCCGCGGGCGCGGAGGTCTGGTCCACCGACGAGATGGGCATCCAGGCGCTCCGTTACGGCCCGCACCGCTGGACCTTCCAGTTCCACCCCGAGATGGACCGCCCGCTGCTCGTCGCCGCGGAGGCCGTCCCCGCCGAGCCCGCGGACGCGCCCCCCGCCTGGGTCGGCCTCGACGACGCGATCGAAGGGGGGCGCGCGATCCTGCGCGCGTGGCTCGCGACGCTCCGGCCCCGGGTGGTATGAACGGGGCTCGGAGGTCCCGTGGGGTCCATCGCCGACGAGCTCGCCACCATCCCCTTCCTCCGGCGCGTCCCCGCCGCCGAGCTGCGCGCGTCCGCGCCCCTCTGGGAGCTCGTCGCCCTCGGCCCGGGCGAGGCCCTGTGGGAGGGCGGCACCGCCGTCGACGCGGTGGGCATCGTGCTCGTGGGCGAGCTCGTCGCGGAGCTCGACGGCGTCGTGGTCGGGCGGGTGCTCCCCGGGGAGCTCGCGGGCGAGGCGTCGGCCTTCTTCGCCGGCCGCACCCGCTCGGCGACGCTGCGCGCCAGGACCCCCGCCCAGGTGGTCGCGCTCCCCGTCCCGAGCCTCCACACGCTGCGCTGGCAGCGCAGCCCCGTGTACGACGCGCTGCTCGACCAGGCGCTCCTCACGCTCACGCGCCGGGTGAGCGCCACGAACGTGCGCATCGCCCAGGTCGCCACCGGCGGCGTCGCCGCGCCCGCCCGCACCGAGCCCTCCGCGCTCGTGCGCCTCTGGAAGGCGCTCCGTCCCGGCGGTCCCGGCGGTCCCTGCCCCGCGCTCGAGCCGCTCCTGCGCCGCCAGCCCGGCCTCGCGGACGCCGACGGGGAGACGCTCGCCGTCCTGGCCTCGGCGTTCGTCGCGGAGCCCGTGCAGGAGGGGCAGGTGGTGTTCCTCGAAGGCGAGCCGGGCGCCGCCGCCTGGCTCGTGGCCGACGGGCAGATCGACGTGTTGCGGAACGTGCGGGGGGACCGCGCCGAGCTCCTCGCGCGCCTCGGCCCCGGGAGCCTCTTCGGCATCAACGCGCTCGTCGAGAAGGGCGCGCGCACGGCGAGCTGCGTCGCGGCCGGCCCCGGCTGGCTCTACCGCATGGACGCCGACGGCTACGGGCGGCTGCGCGGCCCGAACCGGCTCGCGTGGCGCGAGTGCCTGCTCGGCGTGCTCACCACGCAGATCCGCAACGCGAACGCCGCGCTCCAGAAGGCGTCCGGCGGCCCGCAGGCGCCCGCGCGCCCCCGCGCCGAGCCCGTCGGCGACGCCGCGTTCCAGGACCTGCTCCGCGCCTCCGGCTGGCTCGAGGGCGTGCCCGACGACGCGCTCGCCGCCGTGCAGGTCGTCACGACGGACGACGCGAAGCGCAACCGCAAGCGCTACGCCTGAGGCTTCGAGCCGCCGCGGCGGATCGGCCTGCTCGAGGCCGGGGCAGCTGGCCGCCCGAGCGCGGCCCCTGCGGCGACGCCGTGCCCGCGACAACGTCGGTGGTTCCGGTGCCCGGCCGGAGCCGCGCGGCCGGTTAGCAAGTGCGCGTGGTGAACCCGCCTCCGCCGAGCCCCGAGCCGCTTGCCGACGGGCGTGGCACCTCCTTCGAGGACGAGCTCGACCGGCAGGCCGCGCGCGTGCTCGTGCCCGGCGGCATCTTCACCGCGGTGGTGTGGCTCCCGTTCATCGTGTCGGACCGGGCGCTCCACCCCGACGTCGCGGTCCTGCCCTGGATCCGCGCCGGGCTCACGCTCGTCAGCCTGGTCGGGCTCGGGTTCCACTTCCTGGCGCCGGCGCGGCTGCGCCCCCAGGACCGGCTGCTGCTGGTGTACGGCTACATGCAGCTCGGGAGCGGGCTCGCGGCGGGGCTCTCGGGGGCGGACCCGGCGTACCTGGGCGGCTACCTCGCGATCCTGATGGCGCTGCCGGCCCTCCCGCTCGGCCGTGTGCGTGGGCTCGTGGCCTTCGTGGCCTCGGTGCTCACCTTCACGCTCGTCGCCGTCCTCACCGACGCCCCGTTCGGCGACCCCGCGCGCCGGTACAGCCTGACGAACCTCGCCGCCATCGGGGTGGCGGTGCCCTTCCTCACGCTGGTGCTCGACCAGGTGCGGCGGCGCAGCTGGTCGATGGCCGTCCAGATCGAGGCGCAGCGCCGCGAGCTCGCGGCGGACAAGGCGCGCATCGACCAGCTGCTGCACAACATCCTCCCGGGCCCCATCGTCACCGAGCTCAAGGCCACCGACCGCGTGGAGCCGCGCCACCACGGCGAGGTCACGGTGCTCTTCACCGACTTCTGCGGCTTCTCGAGCATCGCGGAGCAGGTGACCGCCGAGGAGCTCGTGGCCGACCTGGACAGCTGCTTCTCCTCGTTCGACGCCATCGCGGCCCGGCGCGGGCTCGAGAAGCTCAAGACCATCGGCGACAGCTACATGGCCGCCGCGGGCGTGCCGGTGGCCCGCCGCACGCACGCCGTGGACGCGGTGCTCGCCGGCCTCGACATCGCGCGGGCGATCGCGGAGCGCTCCGCGGCCCGCCGGGCGGCCGGTCGCCCGACCTGGGACGTGCGCGTGGGCATCCACACGGGGCCGCTCGTGGCGGGCGTCGTCGGCCAGACCCGCTTCGCCTACGACGTGTGGGGCGACACCGTGAACCTCGCGAGCCGCATGGAGTCGGGGAGCGAGCCCGGGCGCGTGAACGTGTCGGGCGTGACCGCCGCGCGCGTCGCGGACCTGTTCGTGCTCGAGCCGCGCGGGCGGCTGCCCGCCAAGGGGAAGGGGCTCGTCGAGATGTTCTTCGTGCTCGGCATCCGGCCGGAGCTCTCCGTCGGGGGGCTGGGCGTCGAGCCGAACGCGGTGTTCTGGGAGCGGGCGCGGGCGGAGGGGCGGGCGGCGTAGGCCCTACGGCGCCTGCGGCTCCGTCGCCGTCCCCACCGCCGCCGGGCCCGGTTCGGCCGCCGGGCTCGCTTCCGCCGCCGGCTCCGGCACCGTCGTCACGACGGCCGGCGCCCGGAACGCCGTGTACAAGCGCCACGGCGTGTCGCTCACGACGCTGTGGCCCGGCTTGTCGGCCACGACCGCAGCCGCCCACGCCGGGGCGACGGCCGCGCGCGCGTCGGGCAGCGGCACGGGCGCGGGCGCGGGGGTGAGCGGGCGGGCGCAGGCGTCGCTCGTGCTCTCCTCGACCACGGCGAGGGCGCCCGCGGCGTACCCGCCCGGCCGCAACGAGCCGCCCCGCGGGGTCGAGAACGGCACGTCGACCCGCGCGTCCCCGAGCACGTCGCGCACCGTGCCCGCGGTCCGCTCGCCGCTGGCGGGCTTGCAGCCGCCGCCGGCCGGCGCCGCCCAGGGCTCCGGGCGGGCCTCCCACGTCCACAAGCGCCCGCCGTCCGCGATCCACAGGCCCTCGCGCGCGGCGAGCGCGACGGGGCCGCCCTCGGCGGGGTGCCACCAGGTGGTGGTGGCGCCGTCCCAGGCGAGCACGTCGCCGAAGGCCGGCCGGCGCCGCACGAAGCCCTCGGCGGGGTCGTCCGCGAGGGTGCCCATCCACTCCGCGAGCCGCTTCCCGGCCGGGCGGGCGGCGGCCTCGTCCCAGCTCCGCATCGCGGCCTCGTCGTCGCCGCGCTCGGCGGCCGCGAACGCCGCGAGGAACCCGGGGGTGGCGGCGTCCTCGGGGACGGCGGCCTTGCAGTCCACGGCGAAGGGGAACGCCGTGCGCTTGCCTTCGGCCTCGAGCACGAACGCGAAGCGGGCCTTCCCGGTGCACGCGCCCGTCACCACGAGCGGCTCGGGCGGCGCGGCCACGCGCGCGGCGTGGGCCCCCGGGAGCGCGACGAGCTCGAGCAGGAAGTCCGGCGCCGCGCCCACCGCGTCGGCGTACAACTTCCCCACGGGCGGCGCCGCTCCGAGCGTGCCGTCGGCCTCCACCGTGTGGAGCCCCCACCACTGCGAGGTCTCGCCGCGCCCCGTGCCCGGCAGGTTCACCGCGACGGTGGGCCGCGCGGGCGCCACGACGAGCATCTTCGGCAGCACGATCCGCCCGTCCACCACCGGCACCGGGTCGAGGAGCCGCGGCAGCCCGTCGGCGAGCCGCACGTGGATGCCCGGCGTGCGCGCCGCGAGCGACTCCCAGGCGTTCGCCGACAACGGGCTCTCGGGGTGGGCGCTCGCGAACGCCGCGATCGCGTCGGGCGTGCCCGCCTCGACGGCCTCCTGGAACGCGAGCGCCTCCTCGAGCGCGATGGCCTGGGCCTTGTGCTCGTGGCCCGGGTAGGTCTTCAGGAACGCGCGCATCGCCGCGCTGGTCCCCTCCGCCTGGGCCTCGGCGAACGCGATGCGGCCCTCCTTCTCGAGCGCCTCCTTCACGAGCCGGCTCGTGGGGTAGGCCTGCCGGAAGGCCGCGAAGGCGGCCACCGTGTCCTCCTTCTCGGCCAGCACGAGCGCCGAGCGGTCGCGCAGCGCGAGGAGCACCGCCGCCTCGTCCCCGAGGTTCCCGCCCGCCTGCCACTTCGCGACCGTCTCGACCACCTCGGCGTGGTCGCCCGCGGCCTGCAGCTCCGTGAGGCGCTCGACGCGGCCGGCGAGCGCGAGGGGCACGAGGAGGAGGGCGAGCATGGCGCGACTCCTATACCGCTCGATCCGGCGAGGTCCACGAGCGGCCCCTGTTCCGTGCGGTGCGCCGCTACCGGCTGCCCTCGCCGGCCTCGCGCTCGCCGCCGCTCTCGCCGTCGCTGCGCCAGCGGTCCGGGAGCCAGGGGGTCCACTCCTGCGGCACGTGGTGGATGCGGTCGAGCGCGATGCGGAGCGCGTCGGCGTGGGTGGGCATGCGCGGGTACACGCGGAGGGCCATGCCCGCCTGGAGCGGCGTGCGGTCGGCCTTGCGGGTGTTGCAGCTCGGGCAGGCCGCCACGGCGTTCTCCCAGCAGCTGACCTTCACCCAGCGGCGCGACCACGGGAGGTACACCTCGCCCTTCCGCGCCTGCGCCCGGGGGATGACGTGGTCCAGGGTCAGCGCGCGCCGGTCGGGCCGGCCGTCGGCGAGGCGGGGCCGGACGCCGCAGTAGGCGCAGGTCCACACGTCCCGCGCCTGCACGTTGCGCGAGCTGAACCGCACGCGCTCGCGCGCCCGGGCGTAGCGCTTGAGCGCGATCACCGCCGGCCAGGGGAACGCGAGGGACACGCTCCGCACGAAGCGGCCCTCGTAGGCGGCCACGGTCACCGCCTTCTCGTCGAGCACGAGCTCGATGGCGCGCTCCCAGCGCAGCACCTTCATCGGGCCGTAGTCGGCGTTGAGCTGCAGCGTGTACGGCGTCATCTGCACATGAAACTCCGCCGGCAACCGGCGCCATCCCTGCGGGCGGTCGCCGCCCTCAGCTTGCCAGGGATTTCCGCCGTTCGCAGCGAAGTTGCACGGTCAGAAGCGAAGCGCCCCGATGGCGTCGATCACGGCGGCGCGCCTTGCCGCGAAACGACCGACCTCGCCGGCCGCCTCGGCGACCACGAGGCGGCGCCCGTCCACGAAGACCGCGATCAGGTAGGCGGCGTCCTGCTGGCCGTCGGGGGCGGACACCTCGAGCAGGGCGCCCGGCACGCCGTTCGCCTGGATGTCGCCCTGCGACGCCACCCGGTAGCCGGCCTCGGTCATGCGGGTGACCATCGCCTCCTTCCAGAAGGCGAGGTCCGCGACGGGCTTGTTCTTGGCCGTGCGCACACGGAACACGACGTCGTCCGGGCTCACGGCCACGAACCTGCGCTTCTTCTTGCCCGGGGCGAAGCCGGCGGGCGCGGGCACGTCCACGCCGCAGCTCGTGTGCTCGAACCGGCCCGACCGGAAGTCGTCCTGCAGGTCGGCGAGGTTCAGCGTGTTCAGCCACGCGAAGCTCGAGCTCCCGTCCCGCGTGGGCGCGGCGCGGTCCCGGAAGCGGAAGGAGAAGCCGAGCTGCGCGTACTCCGCCTGGTGCTCCAGCAGGCGGATGCGCCCCTGGAGGCTCTCGATCTCCGCGACCGTGCGCGTGATCTCCCGCTCCACGGCCACGACCGCGTTCGCGTGCGCGCCGCCGAGGATCTCGAGGTAGCGCGTGAGCACCGCCTGGCGGGAGGCGAGGCGCGCGCGCAGGTCGATGAGCTCGGCGTCGAGGTCGCGCGCCGACCAGTCGCGCTCGACGAGCTGCCCGAGCGCCCGGGCGCCGTCGAGGAGCTCGGCGGCCCGGTCGACGGGGACGCGCACCACCACCCGCTCGTCCGAGAGGTTCGAGAACCAGCCGCCAGCCTTCTCGGCCGAGGTGATGACGGCCTGGATGGCCTTCTCCCGGTCGTCGACCTGGAGCGTGACGGAGGCGTTGATCTGCGTGGCGGCGAACGCGGCGCCGAGGAGCGCGAGGATCACGAGGCACCTCCGCCGCCGAGGACCGCGTGCACGGCGGGCGCGTAGCGCTCCTCCGCGGCGGCCGAGGGGTAGAACACCTGCACCACGTCGAGCTCCTTGCCCTCCGCGCGCACGAGCACGGTCCACACGTACGGGGTGTCGCTCTTGTCGAGGAGCCGCAGCCCCTGCCACGCGCCCACGGTCACCGGCTTCGCCTCCGCGAACTCGCTCGCGAGGCGGCGCTGCATCGCGTCGGTCCAGAACGCCGTGTCGCCGACCGGGTCGTTCTCGAGCCGCGTCGACCAGATGCGCGCCCCGTCGGCGCTCTCGGCCAGAAACCGCTTCTTCACGTCGAGGGCGACGAAGCCCTCGGGCGTCTCGAGCGCGAGCTTCTTGCCGGCGAGGCCCTGCTCGAAGGGCGTGAGCGCCCGGATCCAGGCGAAGGCCGCGGACTCCGGCACGCCGCCCTGCCAGGTGAGCGCCGGGCGCTGCTCGATCTGCACGGTGATCCGCGAGAAGTCCGCGAGGCGCCGGAGCGTCCGCACCTGCTGCTCCAGCCGGTCGATCTCCTCGGTGACCTCCTGGATCTCGCGCACGAGCGCGAGCTTCTCGTTCTCGTCCTTCGACTGCGCGAGCAGGGCCACGAGCCGATCGCGGCGGGCGTTGGCGGTGGAGAGCCGGAGCTCCACCGACATGAAGGCCTCCGTCACGTCCTCGGCCGAGATCGACTTCGACACCACGTCCCCGACCTTCAGGATCGCGTCGAAGGCCTCGCGGAACTTCGCGACGGGCACGCGCAGGACCACGGTGTTGCCGTACTGCTGCTCGAGCCCGCCCCCGGCGGCCTCGGCGAGCGCGATCACCGTGTCGACCGTCTCCTGCTCCTTGCCGACTCGCAGCTGCACGTGGCCCTGGTAGTGCACCATCCGCGCGGCGGCGGGCTCCGCGGGCGCCTCGCCCGGCGCCTGGACCGGGGCCTGCTCCGCCCTGGGCTGGGCCATGCCCGGCGGCGCCGGGGGTGGGGGCGGCGCCGCGCGCGAGGGCGCCGAGGGCGCGGCGTCGGCGTACCGGCCCGCCCCGCCGCCGTAGCCGGAGGCGGACTTGGGGGCGGCCGCCTCCATCCCCTCGTAGTCGTACTCGGCGTATTTGCGGGCGCAACCGCCCAGGATCAGGGAGAGCGCGAGGAGGAGTCGGAGCATCGCGACCGTGTATCGCGGCGGTCGGTCGCCGGGCGCGGCGCTACGTGGGGGCCATGGACCTCCTCGCCGCGCTCACCGTGGCGCGCGCCCGCGTGGCCGCCGCCCCCGACGATCCCGCCGCCTGGGGCGCGCTCGCGTCGCTCCTCGAGGTGGCCGACCGCGGCGCGCTCGACGCCGACGCCGGCTACGCCCTCGCCGTGGATCGCTGGGACGCGCTCACGCGGCTCGTCGCCCTCGCCCCCACCGCGGAGCACCTCCGCGCCCAGGTGACCTGGATCGGCGCGCTCGTCCCGCGCGCCCGCGCCCGCGGGCACGGAGACCTCGTGCTCGCGCTCCACCGGGAGCAGCTCGTCGCGGCGCGCCTGTGGATGCGCGTCGACCGCGCGCCGGAGCCCGCCGCCACCGCGCTCGCCGCCGCCGCGGAGGCCCTGGCGGAGGACGCGATGGCCCGGGGCGACCGCGACGCCGCCACCGCCGCGCTCACGGCGCTGCTCGAGGCGCTCTACACCCTCGCCCAGCGCACCGGCCGCCCGGAGTACGCGCTGCGCATCGCGGGCGTGCACCTGCACCTCGCCTGCCAGCTCGAGGACGCCGCCGAGGCCCGCCGGGCGCTCGGCGTTGCGCGCGACCTGCTCGACAAGCTCGACGCCGCCGGGCTCGACCACCCCGTGCAGGCGCAGGTCCGCGCGGAGGTCGAGGCGCGCCTCGCGGCGCTCGACGGGGCCTAGAGGAGCCGGTCGAGGAACATCGGCAGCATCGAGCGCCACGTGGGCCAGTCGTGGCCCGAGCCCTCGCCCCACACCTCCACGCGGTTCCACACCCCGGCGCGTCCGAGCACGTTCGCGGTGTTCCAGGTGTAGGCGGGGTTCTCGTGCGCCTGGCCGAGCCCCAGCACGAAGCGGGCGCGGCCGAGCTCGTCGCGCTGCGACCCCGCGGGCAGGTTCGGCACGAACTGGAGCGGGTCGTTGAAGTACCAGTCCTCGTCCCAGGTGCCCGCCATGCGCCGGTCCATCTGGTAGGTGCCCGAGAGCCCGACCATACAATCGAAGCGATCCGGGTGCTTGCAGGTCACGTTCAGCGCGTGGTACGCGCCGACCGACGCGCCCACGGCGGCGAAGCGCTGGTCGGTGCCGCCGCAGTCCGCGCGCACGAACGGCACGAGCTCGTCGGTGATCCAGCGGTCGTACCGCGCCTGCATCCGCGACTTCTCGCGGGGCGGCACGTCCGGGTTCGTCCACGACTGCCGGCAGGTGCTGTCGACCGCGTAGAGCTTGATGCGCCCGGCGTCGATGAGCCCGGCGAGCGCGTTCACCATCAGGAAGCGCTCGCAGTCGAGGAAGTCGCCGCCGCCGGTCGGGAAGTACACCACCGGCTTCCCGAAGTGGCCGTAGCGGGCGACGCCCATCTCCCGCCCGACCGACGGGCTCCACCACGTGTGTACCTCGCGCTCCACCGTCGCCTCCTGCGTGCGCGCAGTGTCACGCGATCGGGCGTGGTCGCGCCACCTCCGGGGCGCGCTAGCGGCGGATCCCTTCCAGGACCGCGTCGAAGCGCGTGCCGCCGCCGACCTCCTCGGACGCGGTCAGGTGGAGCACGCCGTCGGCCACGGTGCCTTCGAGCGCGAAGTCCATGCTCTCCCAGCCGAAGTCGACGGTCCAGGCGCCCTCGACCGCGCCGTCCTGGGCGCTGCCGGAGATGGTGCCCTCGACCCCGAAGCGCTCGGTGTAGCAGCTGCCCTCGCCGCTCAGCGTGCCGTCGGCGTCGATCGTGAAGGAGGCGTCGCCCTCGCAGTCGTAGGACTCCTCGTCGCCGCCCCAGTCCTGCCAGGTGTACGTGCCCACCACGGTGCCGGCGTACTCGCCCTCGTCGGAGGGGGGCTCCACGTCGGTGTCGGTGTCGGCGTCCGTGTCGGCGTCCGTGTCGGCGTCGGTGTCGGTGTCCGCGTCGGCGGTGTCCGCGGTGTCGACCGTGCCGGGGTCGCCCGTTTCGCCGAGGACGATGGTGCCGGGGGAGCAGGCGAGGAGGAGGTGGAGCAGCAAGCGATCTCCGGGCGCGCGGTGCGTCGCCGCCGGATCCATGCCGCATGCCACGGGAACGGATCACGCGCCCGGCGAATTCGTGGCCGCTCGACGGCACGGCTTGAGCCCGCGGCCGCTCGCAGCTACGCTCGGGTGGCCCAGGAGCCCGCGATGCCCCCCGGACGTTCCCGCCTGCCTCCCACCCGCCCTGCCACACCCCGGGGGCCCGCCGCCGCACCGCCCACCGCGGGCGGCAGCAACAGCGCGCGCGCCGAGCAGCTGCGCACCGGTGGGCGCGGCCTCGCCGCGGGGGTCGGCAACGCCGCGCTGGCGGCGTCCCTCTCGCTGGGCGGGCCGGCGCTCGCCCAGGACGCCCCGCAGGGCGGCGTGGTCGACAGCGCCTCCGCGGGCACGGCCGCGCCGGCGGCCGCCTCGGACACCCCGGCCTGGGCGAAGCGGCCGCACGTCGGCGGCACCCTCAAGGAGGGTGCCACAGGCCCGGGCGTCGAGGCGCTCCAGGCCGCGCTCGGCGTGGCGGTCACGGGCACCTTCGACGCCGCGACCACCGAGGCGGTGAAGGCCTTCCAGGCGAAGAGCGGCCTCGCCCCCGACGGCATCGCCGGCCGCGGCACGCTCACGAAGCTCGGGCTGCGCGACGAGCTCCGCTCCGCCTCCCACGCCGACTCGTCCTTCATCCCGAAATACCGCGCCACCGCCTACTCCGAGTCCGACATGTACCGGACCAAGGCCGATCCCTACGCGGTGGGCGCCATCACGAACCCCGACCAGGACGACGACGACGGCGGCAAGACCTACGGCACCTACCAGTTCGAGTCCTATGTCTACAAGGACGGGAGCAAGAAGAGCGACGACGCCGTCGGCGGCAGCACGCTCACGCGCTTCGTGAACTGGCCCGACAACCCCTACGGCGCGAAGCTGAAGGAGGCGGCGAAGGACGGCACGGCCACCGCCACCTTCGACGCCGCCTGGAAGGAGCTCACCGCCAAGGAGAACAAGGCCTTCGGACGCGCCCAGGAGCGCTTCCTCGAGCACGACGTGGGGGAGAAGGTGAAGGCCTTCTTCGACGCCGCGAAGGTCCCCGAGTCCCTCCGCAAGGACGACGACCTCTACGACGTGGCCATCGGCACCCTCAACCAGTACGGCGGCCTCGCGAACGGCATGGCCACCGACCTCGCCGCGGCCATCGCGAAGATGAAGTCCCCCACGGCCGACCAGGTGGGCGCGGCGCTCCAGGACATCAAGCGCGGCAAGGTGCAGTCGCACTTCAAGAGCTCCCCGAACGCCTGGGGCGGCATCGAGGAGCGGATCGACCGGGAGAAGCGGCTCTTCGGCGAGAGCGCCTGACGCCCGCGGGCGCGGACGCGGCAGGCGAGCCGCCGGCACTCCCCACCGGACGGACCTCGCGTTAGACGAGCGGCCCTCCCGGAAACGCGCATGCTCCCTACGGTCCCGCTCAACCATTCCTGGCGCTCCCACACCTGCGGACAGCTCCGCGAGGCCGACGCGGGCGCGGAGGTCGTGCTCGCCGGCTGGGTCGCCAAGAAGCGCAACCTCGGCCACCTGTTCTTCCTCGACCTGCGCGACCGCTACGGCATCACCCAGTGCGTCGTCGACCACGCGGGCGACCTCCTCGAGAAGCTCGACGCGGTCAGCCCCGAGAGCGTGATCCAGATCCGGGGCGTGGTCCGCCGCCGCGAGAGCCCGAACCCCCACATCCCGACGGGCCTCGTCGAGGTGGTCGTCTCGGGCTTCCAGGTGCTCTCCGTGTGCGAGAGCCTGCCGTTCCCGGTGTCGGACGACCCGAACACCAGCGAGGCCAACCGCCTCAAGTACCGCTTCCTCGACCTCCGCCGCGCCGCCATGGTCAAGAACCTCGAGCTGCGCGCCAAGATCATCCAGTCGATCCGCACGCGCATGCACGCGCTCGACTTCGTCGAGGTCTCGACGCCGATCCTCACCGCGTCGAGCCCGGAAGGCGCGCGCGACTACCTCGTGCCGTCGCGCCGCTACCCCGGGAAGTTCTACGCGCTCCCGCAGGCCCCGCAGATGTTCAAGCAGCTGCTCATGGTCGGCGGGCTCGACCGCTACTTCCAGATCGCGCCCTGCTTCCGCGACGAGGACGCCCGCGCCGACCGCTCGCCCGGCGAGTTCTACCAGCTCGATCTCGAGATGAGCTTCGTCACCCAGGACGAGATCTTCGCCACGATCGAGCCCGTGCTCGAGGGCATCTTCCGCGAGTTCGGCAACGGCTGGGAGGTGACGCCCGCGCCCTTCCCGCGCATCCCCTACGCCGAGTCGATGCTCAAGTACGGCAACGACAAGCCCGACCTCCGCAACCCGCTCGTCATCGCCGACCTCACCGAGGTGTTCGTCGGCTCGGGCTTCGGCGTCTTCGAGGGGATGATCGCCAAGGGCGGCCGCGTGCGCGCGGTGCCGGTGCCGAAGGGCGCCGAGAAGTCCCGCTCCTGGTTCGCGGGCATGGAGGAGTACGCGAAGTCCGTCGGCGCCGGCGGCCTCGCCTACCTCCAGCTCGCCGAGGGCGGCGCGAAGGGCTCGCTCTCGAAGTGGCTCACCGGCGATCGCCTCGCGCAGGCCCTCACCGCCGCGGGTGTCGGCACCGGCGACGCGCTGCTCGTGCTCTGCGACGTGCCCGCCAAGGTCGCCAAGGTCGCGGGCCTCCTCCGCACCAAGGTCGGCGAGGACCTCGGCCTCTTGGAGCAGGACATCTTCAAGTTCTGCTGGGTCGTCGACTTCCCCTTCTACGAGAAGAACGACGAGACCGGCCAGGTCGAGTTCAGCCACAACCCCTTCTCCATGCCCCAGGGCGGCATGGAGGCGCTGAACACGAAGGACCCGCTCGACATCCTCGCCTACCAGTACGACATCGTCTGCAACGGCATCGAGCTCTCCTCCGGCGCCGTCCGCAACCACCGCCCGGAGGTCATGTACCGGGCCTTCGAGATCGCCGGGTACGGCCCCGAGAAGGTCGAGACGGCGTTCGGCGGCCTCCTCCGCGCGTTCAAGCACGGCGCGCCCCCGCACGGCGGCCTCGCCCCCGGCATCGACCGCATGGTCATGCTCCTCGCGGGCTCCTCGCACATCCGCGAGGTCATCGCCTTCCCGATGAACCAGCAGGCCGAGGACCTCCTCATGGGCGCGCCCGCCTTCGTGAACGAGCAGCAGCTCAAGGACCTCCACATCCGGGTCGTCGAGCCGCCGAAGCAGGGCTGATGCACCCGATCCACGCGCTCTCCGACGCGCTGGTCGAGGCCACCTGCGCGGACTCGCCCACGAACGCCACGTTCGCGGGCGTCCGCGGCTGGGACGACCGGTGGGACGACTTCGGTCCCGCCGGCGTCGCGTCGCGTCACGCCACCGCGCGGGACTTCTCCGCCCGCCTCGACGCCCTCCCGCCGGCCACGGACCCCTACGACGTGCTCGCGGTGCGCGTGATCCGCGCGTACCTCGACGAGCGGCTCGCCTTCTACGCGAGCGCGGACCCCTGGCTCGACCTCAACAACATCACGTCGACGTTCCAGGTCCTGCCGATGGTGTTCGACGTGGTCGACACCGCGACGCCCGCGGGCGCCGAGGCCGCCACGCGCCGGCTCGAGACGCTCCCCGCCGCCGTCGACACCTACCACGCGCTCCTCGCGGAGGGGCTCCGCGCCGGGAACGTCGTCGCGCGGCGGCAGGTCGAGGCGGCGATTCGGCAGGGCCGCGCGCAGGCCGGGCCCGACTCGCACTGGCGCGAGCTCGGCGCCCGCATCGCCGCCGAGCACCCGGCGCTCGCGACGCGGCTCGTCGCCGCCGCGGAGGGCGCGCACGCGGCCGTCGCGGGCCTCGCCGACTGGCTCGAAGGGACCTACCTCCGCGGCGCGTCGCCCGTCGACGGGGTCGGCCGCGAGCGCTACCTCCGCTGCGCCCGCGCGCACCTCGGGATGGAGCTCGACCCCGAGGAGGCCTACGCCTGGGGCTGGGCCGAGATCCGCCGCATCGAGGCGGAGATGCGCGCCGTCGCCGCCGAGATCGGCCCCGGCACGGTGCGCGAGGTCGCCGCGCGGCTCGACGAGGACCCGGCGTTCTCCGTGGAGGTCCCCGGGCCGTTCCTGGACGCGATGCGGGACCGCCAACGGTCGGCGTTGGAGCGGCTCGACGGCGTGCACTTCCGCGTGCCGGAGGCCATCCGCCGCATCGACGTGCGCCTCGCGCCCCCGGGCGGGAAGATCGGCGCCTACTACGTGCCCCCGAGCGAGGACCTCGCGCGCCCCGGCACGGTCTGGTACTCCCCGGGTTCGAAGCGGAGGATGCCGCTCTGGCAGGAGGTCACGACCGCCTACCACGAGGGCTTCCCCGGCCACCACCTCCAGTGCGCGATGCAGGTGCTGCTGGCCGACCGCCTGACCCGCTTCCAGCGCGTGTTCGGCTTCAACGTCGGCTACGCGGAGGGCTGGGCGCTCTACGCCGAGGAGCTGATGCACGAGCTCGGCTTCCTCGATCACCCGGCGTACGTCCTCGGGAAGCACGCGGGGCAGCTCGTCCGCGCGTGTCGCGTGGTCGTGGACATCGGGCTCCACCTCGACCTCCCGATCCCCGCGAGCGCCGACTTCCACCCCGGCGAGCGCTGGACGCCCGCGCTCGCCGAGGAGATGCTCGTCGAACGCTGCTTCCTCGACGCGCCGCACGCCGCGGACGAGGTCGTGCGCTACCTCGGCTGGCCCGCGCAGGCGATCGGCTACAAGCTCGGCCAGCGCGTCATCCTGGGCCTCCGCGAGGAGCGCCGCGGGCGTGAGGGCCCGGCCTTCGACCTCGCGCGCTTCAACGCGGACGTGGTGGGCGTCGGCTCGGTGGGGCTCGGCACGCTGCGCGAGGTCATCCTCGGCTGATGGGGCCTCTTCTTCTTGGGGCGGGGGGGATTCGGAGGCGCGGCGCCGGTGGGAAGGCCCCCCCGCAACGCCCCCCGGATTCAAGTGGAGGTGAGCTGATGCGGGCCGTAGGGATCGAGCAGTTCGGCGGCCCCGACGTCCTCCGCGACGTCGAGCTCCCGCTCCCCGAGCCGGGGCCCGGCACCGTGCGCATCCGCGTGCGCGCGGCGGGCTTCAACCCCGTCGACTACAAGTGGCGCCAGGGGCACATCAGCCCCGTCCTCCCCGTCGTGCTCGGCCGCGAGCTCGCCGGCGTGGTCGACGCGGTGGGCCCCGACGTCGACACGCTCCGCGTGGGTGACGAGGTCTTCGCCTACTTGGGCTCCGGCTCCAGCAGCGGCGCCTACGCCGAGGCGGTGTGCGTCCCGGCGTGCCAGGTGGCGCGCAAGCCTGCGAGGCTCTCCTTCGCCGAGGCCGCCGCCATCCCCATCGCGGGGATGACGGCCTGGGTGTCGGTGGTCGAGCGCGCCCGGGTGCAGCCGGGCGACCCGGTGCTCGTCGCGGGCGGGGCCGGCGGCGTGGGCAGCACGGCGGTCGCGCTGCTCCGGCACATCGGCGCGTTTCCGCTCCTCGTCACGGCGGGCAGCGACGCGAGCGCCGCGTGGCTCCAGCGGCTCGGCGTCCGGCCGGACCACGTCGTGCGCTACGACGGGCGCGCGGTGGACGAGCTCTCGGCGGATGTGCGCGCCCGCGCCGGCGGCCACGGGGTCGCCGCCGCCTTCGACTTCGTCGGCGGCGCGATGAAGCGGCTCTGCTTCGACGTGGCGGCGGTCGAGGGGCATGTCGCGTCGATCGTGGAGGAGCCCCCCGGCTTCGCGCTCGACCTCTGGGACGAGGCCACGAGTCCGCTCATCACGCGCTCGGTGTCGTTCCACTTCGTGCAGCTCGGCGCCCGGGCGAGCCTGGGCCCCGCCTCGGGCTGGGCGGCCTACGGCGTGCGGCTCGCCCGCCTCGCCGCGCTCTACGAGGCCGGCACGATCGCGCCGCCCGCGGTGGAGGTGGTCGGATCGCTCTCCGCCGCCACCACGCGCGCCGCCCACGCCCGGCTGGAGGCCGGGCACGTGCGCGGGAAGCTCGTGATGACCGCGGGCTGACCCCGACCGCCGCGCCACGGCCGCGCGCCCGCGGCCCCCGCCGGCGGTTACGACGCGCCGGATGGCCGACCCCGTGGACGACACCGAGCCCCTTCGGCGCGCCGTCGCCGGCGGCTTCGCGAACCTGCCCGTGGCGGCCGCCGTCGCGTTCGCGGCGCACGGCGCCACGCAGAACTGGGGGTGGGGCGTGTTCGTGCTCGGCCCCGTCGGGCTCCTCGGGGGGCTCGTCGCCTTCGGGGTCGCGGGCCGCGCGCTCGCCGTCGGCCGGAGCGGCCTCGCCGCGCGCTTCGCGCTCGCGGGCGGCGTCGCGTGGCTCGGCGCCTGGATGGGGGTCTCCGGCGCGAGCGGCTGCTGACGGTCACCCGCGCGGCTCGCGGGCGCGGGTCGAGGCGCGGCCGCCTACGTGCCCACCGCCTCGCGGAGCCAGCGCACCAGCGTGGTCCCGTGCCCCGCCACGGGGTGCCAGCGCACGTCGTCGAAGGGCGGGGCCGCGTCGTTGAGGCGCACGCGCGGCGAGACGCCGGCGGCGGCCGCGCGGGCGAGCTCCAGCCCGATCTCGACCGCGGGCCCGTGCACGTGGTCGAGGCGGCCCTGGAAGCGGCGGTAGGGGCACCGGACGTCGCCGATCCGGCGCACGGCCTCGCGTTCCACGTGGAACGCCGGGTCCCTCGCGTCCGCGCGGATCCGGTCCGCGGGGAGCCAACGGGCGGAGCCGGGGCCCTCCCAGTCGATCCACTCCCGGACGCGCGCGGCGAGGTCGGGGTGGTGGGCCAGCGCGCCCGCGGCCATCACGACGCCGAAGGAGATCGACAGCACGGCGACGCGGTCGCCGTCGACCTCGGGCCGGGCCAGGAGCGCGGCGAGCGCGGCGGCGCACTCCGCCTGGTGGAGCGGGCCGTTGCGGTCCTCGGGGCCGGGCGCGCCGTCCCGGCCGCTCGGGGCGAACACCAGCGCGGCGAGGCCCGCGCGCGCGAGCCGAGGCGCGCTCGCGACGGTGGAGGGCGCCTCGGTGGAGCGGGCGCCGTCGAGGCCGCCGGGGACGAGCAGCACGGCGGGGTGCGGCCCGGGGCCGCGCGGGAGGTGGAGGCGGGCGGGGAGCGCGTGCCCGAGCGGCGAGCGGAGCTCCACCGGGACGACACGGGCGCGGCCGGGCGCCGTGGCGGCGTCGACCGCGCGGGCGGCCAGCTCGCGGGCGCGCCGGAGGTGCCGCGCGGCGCGGGGGAGGAGCGGGTCGGTCATCGCGGGCGTCACCACCAGGCGACGAACTTGTACTCCGACGCGACGAGGAGCTCGATGGGGCCGGCGCCGAAGTCCACCACGTCGCGGGTCACCCGCCGCACCTTCGAGAGCTCGCATTCGCCGCAGCTCGGGATGTCGAAGTACCCGGTGAGCGCGCCGGGGATCGTGAGCTCGCCGTCGTCCGCGGTCTCGCACCAGATGGTGGTCAGGCTCGTGGAGCCGTGCCACCCGGTGTCGAGCAGCACCTGGATGCTGCTCGGGCTCGACGAGGGCGTCCACGTCAGCGTCATCGGCTCGCCGGGCTCCAGCGTCGCGACCGTCACGTCGAGGTCCTCGACGCCGTGGGCCCCCAGCTCGAGCGCGGGCGTGGCCCCGCCGGGGCTCGTCACCCGGATGGGATCGCCGGCGTCGAAGAGGTCGCCGTTGAAGCCCGCGGGCGTGCCGTAGAAGCCCATGTCGAGCTCCTCGAGCGTCGCGTCCCCGGGCAGGAGCCCGGTCACGGTGATGTCGCCGCTCGGCGCCATGCCCGGCCAGTCGACACACTCCCCCTCGATGCACGACTGCTCGCCCCACGTGCACTCGGGCGTGCACTCCCACGTGTTCATCGGGGCGCCGTCGAGGACGGAGCAGTCGCCGTCCGTCGCCACGATCACCTGCGTCGTCGGCAGCGCGCCCGCGCGCAGGGTGGCGGCCACCCACGAGTAGCCCTGGGTCGGGTCCTCGATGACCTCGACGCGCCCGATCACCTCGGTGGGGACGGGGGCTTCGCCGGTGTAGCCGCCGGTGTCGTCGGGCGGGGCGGTGTCGGTGTCGGCGGGCTTCGGGTCCGTGCACGCGAGGAGGAGGAGCAACATGCCGCCATCGTAGCGGCGGCACGCGGGCATCCGCGACGGGGGCGCGCTCGCCCCGGCCGCGCTCGCGATTAGGTCACTCGGATGCTCCTCCTCCTCGGTTCCGCCCTCGCCGCGGAAGGCGCCGCGAGCCGCGCGGTCGTGCCGCGCCCCCTCGTCGGGCACCCGGTCCTCGAGATGCGCGTCGGCGTCGACGCCGCCGCGATCGGCGGCGGAGACGTCCCGCTCCCGACCATCTGCGCCGAGGTCACGCCGATCGACCGGCTCTCGGTGGAGGCCTGCGGCAACGGGTCCGGCGTCGTCCACGCGCAGGACGTGCCGGACATGGCCCACTTCCGCCTCCGCTACGCCGCCGCCCGGCTGCGTCGGGGTGCGGGGGAGGCCGCGCTGGTGGTCGGCGCGGGCTTCGCGGAGGTGCAGCGCGGCATCGACGCGCCCGGGTTCCGCTTCGGGGACGCCTCCGCGGGCCAGGTCGAGGCCGCCGGCGCCGAGGCCGCGGTGGGCGTGAAGGCCCGGTGGTGGGCCCACGAGCGCGCCTACCTCTCGATGGAGGTCGGCGGGGGTGTCGCGTGGATCCCCGGCGCGCCGGAGGTCGTCGGCACGAGCGGCCCGGCCGTCGTGTTCACCGGGTTGACCGTGGGGGCCGGCTTCTGACGGCCTCGCCGAGTAGAGCGGTTAATGGCCCCGCCATGGCCACCATCCTCGTCGTCGGCAGCCACCCCGCCCTCACCCGCTACGCCACGGAGACGCTCCGGGCCGGCGGCTACGAGGCGATCGGCGTCGTCGGGCCCGACGCCGGGGTGCGGGCGATCGCGCGCCACGAGGTCGACCTCCTGGTCGTCGGCGGCCCCGCCGCGGTCGCCGGCCGCACGCGCCTCGAGTCCCGCCTCCGCGAGCGCAACCGCTGGGCACCCATCCTCGTGCCCGACGGCCTCGAGGACCTCGTGGAGGCCGTCGAGAAGGCCTTCGGCGGCGAAGCGCACTGACCCGCGCGGCGGCTACCGCCAGCGCCCCACGTGCATCGTCATCGCCACGATGCGCCCCCCGCGGATGACGTAGCTGTCCACGCCCTCCTCGGTCGAGCCGCCCGGGGTGTCCGCGTCCCACTCGAGCAGCGCCACGTCGCGGTCCACGAGCGCGGTGCGCCAGTGGAAGGTCGCGTCGGGCAGCTCCTCGCGCAAGAGCAGCATGAGGTAGCGCACCCCGTCGTGCCCGCGGTGCACGCCCGACGCCGCGAGCACCAGCACGTCGGCGTCGAAGTTCGCCTGGAGGTCCTCCTCGATGTCGCCCGCGCCGCGGCGGCGCAGGTGGTCGGCGAACACCTCGGCGGCGCTCCGCGCCTCGGGCCCCTCGGGCGCCGCGGTCCGCCCCGCGCGCTGCCGGAGCGCGTCGATGCGCTTCGACGCCTCCGCCTTGGTGAGGGTGTCGTCGAACGGCGCGCCCGTCTCGCGGCAGAGCGTCCGGAGGTACGCGGCCTGCGCGCCGGTCATCGGCTCGTCGCCGGTCGCCCAGCGCTCCGGCTCGCGGCGGAGCGTGGCGACGTCGCTCTTCTCATCGGCCATGGGTCCCCCTCGCGGCAACGTAGTCGCCAACTACGACAGGATGGGGGGCGTTGCGGGGGGCTCGCCCCCCGCCCCAAGAAAAGCAGGCTCTACCGCCAGAGCTCGGCCATCCAGGCCTCGACGTCGTCGGCCGTCGAGGGGATGTGGGCCGAGAGGTTCTCGTAGCCGTCCGCGGTGACGACGATGTCGTCCTCGATGCGCACGCCGATGCCGCGGTACTCCTCGGGCACCGTGAGGTCGTCGGGCTGGAAGTAGAGGCCGGGCTCGACCGTGAAGACCATGCCGGCCTCCACCCGGCCGAACTTGTAGGCTTCCTGGCGGGCCTTCGCGCAGTCGTGCACGTCGATGCCGAGCATGTGGCTGACGTTGTGGAGCGTCCAGCGCTTGTAGAGCTGCCGGTCGTCCCGCAGCGCCTCGGCGGGCTCGGTCTTCAGGATGCCGAGCTCGTAGAGGCCGTCGGCGAGCACCTTCATGGCGGCGCGGTTCGGGTCGAGGAACTCGGCGCCGGGGCGGATGACGGCCATCGCGGCCTGCTGCGCGCGCCAGACGAGCTCGTAGATGCGGCGCTGGGGCGCGGAGAACCGCCCGCCGACCGGGAGCGTGCGCGTGATGTCGGCGGTGTAGAGGAAGTGCCCCTCGACGCCGGCGTCGAGCAGGAGGAGCTCGTTCGGGTCGAGCGGGCCGTCGTTGCGGGTCCAGTGCAGCGTGCAGGCGTGCGAGCCGCAGGCGGCGATGGTGCCGTAGCCGACGTCGTTGCCCTCCACGCGCGCGCGGAGCCCGAAGATGCCCTCGACCCAGCGCTCGGTGGGGGAGGTGCGGAGCTGGCGGATCACGTCCTCGAAGCCGCGCTTCGTCATGTCGATCGAGACGCGGAGCTCCTCGACCTCGCCCGCGTCCTTCACGAGGCGCGCCTCGGAGAGCCAGGTGGCGAGCTCGAGGACGTCCTCCCACCCGTTGGTGAACCCGTCCACCGCCGGGGAGAGCCCCGTGAGCGCCCGGCGCTTGCCGCCGAGCTTCCCGAGGTACCCGGGCAGGTCCGCGAGGGGCCGGCACTCGTCCATCCCGAACGCCACCTGGCTGCCTTCGAGGCCGAGGCGCGCGCCCACCCAGAGCTCGCCCTTCTTGCGGTCGGTGAAGAAGGTGACGCTGTCGCGCCCGGCGGGCTCGGCGTAGAGCACGGCGCGGTGGCCGTCGGCGGTGGGCTCGAGCACGAGCACGTTGTCGGGCTCGTGGCAGCCGGTGAGCCAGAAGAACTCGGTGCCGGGGCGGAAGCGGAAGTGCGTGTCGTTCGCGCGCACCTGCTCCTGCCCGGTCGGGATCACGAGCGTCTCGCCCGGGAAGCGCGCGGAGAGCGCGGCGCGGCGGGCCCGGTGCGCGGCGAGGTGCTTCACGGGCTCCCAGCCGTCGCGCCCGCGCGGGGCCCAGCCCTGGAGCATGAAGTCGAGCAGCGCCTGCGGCGTGCCGGTGTCGTGCGACGCGGCGGCGCGCGGGGCCTCGGGGATGGTCGGGGAGCGGGTGGAGTCGTTGGCGGAGCTCATCGGGGCCAACTATCCCGGGCGCCCGGTATCATCCCGGGCATGGTCGTCCCCGTCGTCGTCCTGGCCGCCGCCGCGCTCCTCGGCTGGCTCTCCGTCTTCGACCGCATGTCGCCGTTCGCGCTCGCGGTGGTCGAGGTCGAATCGTCCTTCGGCTTCCCCTTGTGGCCGCCCTTCGCCCTCGCCGGCGGCGCGCTCCTGATCGTGCGGCTCCTCCACGCGCGCCCGCCCGCGCCGGCCGCGCCCGCGCGCCCGCTCACCCGCGACGCCGCCCGGAGCGCCCCGCGCCCCGCCCGGGAGGGGGCGCCCGACGAGAGCGCCCCGGACCGCGGCACGTGGCTCGACACCATCCGGGCCGGCGCCCGCGGCGTCACCGACGACCCGATGGGGCGCGTCCGCTTCGACGACGCGGCCGGCGTGCCGCTGGCGCTCGTGCTCACCGGCGTCACGCGCGAGCAGGCGCGCCGCCGGGTGGCGGCCTACGCGGCGTGGCTCGCGACGATCCCCACGCCGCCGACCGCGCGGGTGCGCGTCGTCTCGAGCCCGGACATCGAGGGCCCGATCCACGGCCTGTTCCGTGGCGAGCTCGCGCGGCACTTCCCGGCGGACGCCGTGCGCGTGAGCTCCATCCGTGAGGGCGCGGACGCGGTCTTCGCGTATCCGGACCCGCGCTGGAGCGGCTGAGAGCCGACGTGCCGCGTGTTCCTCGGGATACGCTGGCGGAACCACGTGGGCGGACCCATCCCCTCCCTCCTCCACCTCGGCGCCTTGCCCCTCGCGGCGCTCCGCGACCTGCGCGAGCGCGCGGCCGGGGTGCGCCGGGGGGCGTGCGCGCGCCTCGACGCCGTCGCGCCGGTCGCGCTCCTGTGCGCCGAGCCGGTGCCCTACGTGCGCGCCGCGGTGGAGGCCGGGGCGGCGATGGCCGGCCTGCGCGTCACGACCTACGGGCCCGACGAGGTCGCGCGCCTCGGTGATCCGCTCGTGGCGGGCGAGCGGCTCGGGGCGCTGCACGCGGCCGTGCTCGGCGCCGGGCTCCCGGCGGCGGCGCTGGGCGCGATGAGCGAGCGGTCCGCCGCCCCCGTGGTGGACGCCGGCGGCCCCGGTGGGGATCCCGCGGGCGCGCTCGCCGACCTCCTCGTGCTGGAGCGGGCGCTCGGGGGCCTCGAAGGGCGGAAGCTCGCGTGGGTCGGGGACAGCTCGGGGCTCCTCTCCGACCTGCTCGTCGCCGGGAGCTCGCTCGGCCTCTCCGTCGCGGTGGCGCACCCCGTGGGGTTCGCGCCGGACCTCGAGCGCGTCACCTGGGCGCGCGAGCGCGCGGCGCTCACCCGCGCCGCCGTGCTCGTCACCACCGACCTCGCCGAGGCCCTGCAGGACGCGCACGCGGTGTACGCCGAGCCGTGGCCCGAGGGCGAGGCCGACCGCTTCCGCGGCTACGGCGTCCAGCGGCACGTGCTCCGCGCGACGCGCGGCGGCTGCCTCTTCCTCCACCGGAGCCCCGAGCGTCGTGGTGCCGAGCTGTCGGCGTCGCTCGCCGAGGAGCCGGGCTGGCTCGCCGTCGAGCAGGCGCGGGCCCGCGCGGACGCGTGGTGCGCCCTGCTCGGGTTCCTGCTGCAGCCGGATCCGCTCCGATCCGTGTTAAGGGGATCGAGATGACGCCTTCTACCGTGCGAATCTACGAGGTCTCCCCCCGGGACGGGCTCCAGAACGAGGCCGCGGTCGTCCCCACGGCCGAGAAGGCCGAGCTCATCGCGCGGCTGGCGGCGTCCGGGCTCGGCGACGTCGAGGTCACGAGCTTCGTGCGCCCGCGCTGGATCCCCCAGCTCGCGGACGCCGCGGAGCTCGTCTCGCTGCTGCCGCGCGAGTCGGGCGCGCGCTTCTGGGGCCTCGTGCCGAACCGCGTGGGGCTCGAGCGGGCGCTGGAGAGCGGGATCGGCGGCATCGCCACGTTCCTCTCGGCGAGCGAGACCCACAACAAGAAGAACGTGAACCGCACCGTGCGCGAGAGCCTCGCCGGCATCGAGGAGGTGCTCGGGGTCGCGCGGGACGAGGGCCTGCGCACCCGCGGCTACATCTCCACCGTGTTCGGCTGCCCCTACGAGGGCGACGTGGCGCCGGCGGCGTCGCTGGCGATCGCGCAGCGGCTCCTCGAGGCGGGCGCCGACGAGATCGTGCTCGGCGACACGACGGGCATGGGCACGCCCCTCCAGGTCGAGCACGTCCTCGCGGTCATGGTCGACGGCGGCATCCCGCTCGACCGGATCGCCGTCCACTTCCACGACACGCGCGGCACCGCGCTCGCCAACGCGCTCACGGCCTGGCGCGTGGGCGTCGGCACCTTCGACGCCTCGGTCGCCGGCCTCGGCGGCTGCCCCTACGCGCCGGGCGCGGCGGGCAACCTCGCCACCGAGGACCTCGTGTACATGTTCGAGCAGATGGGCGTGTCCACCGGGGTCGACCTCGACGTGCTCGCGGACGCCGGCGAGTACGCCGCGGGGCTGCTCGGCCGCGAGCTCCCGGGCCGCTACCACCAGTACCACCGCGGCGCGCGGCGACGCGCCGCATCCCGGGCGGTCGCGCGCTGACATGTCCCGCTCCTTCCTCAAGATCGTCGCTGGGGCCCGGCAGGGCCTGAACGTCCCGCTCCCCGCCCGCGAGCCGCTCGTCGTGGGCCGCAAGGAAGGCGATCTGCTGCTCGAGGACCCGCTCGTGAGCGGCCGCCACTGCCAGATCCTCGCCCGCGGCGGCGACTACGTGCTCCAGGACCTCGGAAGCACGAACGGCACGATGGTCGACGGGCGGCTCGTCCGCGAGGTCGTGCTCAAGCCTGGCAACGAGATCGCCATCGGCTCCACCCGCCTCATCCTCTTCACGGGCGCGTCCGACCCCGCGGTGGACGGCGACGACGCCGCCGCGCCGCGCGAGACGCCGAACAACCAGCTCGAGATCGCCTGGCTCCTCGACGAGGAGCTCGTGGAGCTGGCCGGGAGCGGTGAGCGCACGCGCACGACCGCCGACGTCATCGGCCAGGATCTGCGCCTCCCGCCGGGGCTGAACGCGCTGGTCGAGGTCGTCGCGGGCCAGGACACCGGCAAGGTGTTCCGCTTCACCCGCGGGAACGTGAACGTCGGCCGCCGTGCGGGCGAGGTGCCGCTCTCCGACGGCGAGGTCAGCCGCCGGCACTCCGTCATCGAGGTGTTCGGCCGGGAGATGATCTTCCTGCGCGACCTCGGCAGCACCAACGGCACCTACCACAACGGGCGCCGCGTCTCCGTCGGCCGCCTGCGCAGCGGCGACACGATCGGGGTCGGAAAGACCGTGCTGAAGCTGCACGTCACCCGGTAGGTCGGGGGGGCGTTGCGGGGGGCCCCCCCCCCGCCCCATGAAGCAGACGCCCTACCGCCCCGCCCAGCGCTTCCAGGCCGCCTTCTCCTGCTCGGGCGTGCGGCCCTCGGCGTAGGAGAAGCCCGCGATCTTCTCGAGGCCGCGGAGGGCCGCGCCCGCCACCTCCGGATCCGCGTCGTCGATCGCGCGGGCGAGGACCGGCACCGCCGTGTCCGTGCCGATGGCCGCGACGGCCTCGACCAGGTGGCGCCGGAACCACAGGGAGGCGCCGCGGTAGTGGTTGGTCGGGTCCTGCAGGGCGCGCTCGAGGTCGGCCACGGTCGCGGGGTCCTTGAGCTTGCCGAGCGCCTCCGCGGCGGCCGCCCGCACCAGCAGCGCGGGGTCGGAAAGGCGCGCGGCGGCGTAGCCGGACAGCGAGCGGTCCCCCCGGTCGCCGATGGCGCCGAGCGCGGCCATGCGGGTCTGGGCGTCGTTCGCGGCGAGGAAGCGGAGGAGCGCCACGCGCGAGGCGTCGTCCCCGATCGGCCCCAGGGCGCGGACCGCGACCCAGCGCTGCGGGCCGGGGATCTCGCGATCCTCGGCGATCTTCGTCAGGGCGTCCGTCGAGCCGGGCTGGGCCAGCCGCGCGAAGGCCTCCTGGCGGAGCGGGGTGGGGAGGTCCGTGTCCGCCGCCGTCGCGAGGTCCTCCGGAACTCCAGCGAGGGCCAGCGCGACGAGCAGCGTCCACATGTCAGAACTCGTAGGCGATGCGCGACTGCACCGTCCAGTAGTTTCCGACCTCCTTGCCGTTCTCGTCGATGTAGTAGCCGAGGCCCGCGCTCTTCAGCGGGAGGCGGTCCGTCGCGTGCGCGTAGCCGGCTTCCAGCGTGAAGTTCATGTGGTCGTGCCACTTGTGCTTGATGGCGAGGTCCGCCTCCCAGCCGAGCGTGGGCGAGGTGGCGTTGTACTCGACGCACTCCACCGCGTCGCCCTCGGCGCAGCGGATGCGCACGCCGTCGGGCTTGTCCGGCCACGCGGTGAGGAAGCCGCCGATGACCTCCCAGTTCTTGAGCGGGCGCACCCGCACCGTCGGGAAGATGTACCGGCTGTTGTAGACGCCGCCGTTGCTCCAGAGGCCCTTGGCCTCCTCGCCCCACGTCTCCGCCGTCACGCGCGCGAGGATCTCCTCGTAGAGGAGGAGCCCCACGTTGTGGTCGGGCGCGAGCGGGCGGCCGGTGAAGCTCTCGTCGGTCACCGAGTCGTCGCCCGAGGCGTAGCCGTGCTCGAAGGACGCGGTCCAGAGCTCGGTCTGGTAGCCGCCGCGCACCGTGTAGCCCCAGATGTCCGCCTGCTTGTACAGCGGGTCCTCGGCGTCGGGATCGCCGTTCTGGAGCGTGATCGCGCGCGTCTCGCCGCGGATGTTGAGCAGCTCGCCCTCGACGAACGCGCCCGCCACCTCGGCCTTCAGGTACACGTCCCAGATGAGGACGTCGGACGCGGTCTCTTCCTGCTTCCGGTTGACCACGTACGCGCCGGCGGTGAGGTCGCCGACCTGCTTGCCGGGGAGCTTGATGCCCTCGCCGGCGTAGCGGAGCACGTAGACCATCTCCCAGACGTCGTCCGCGGGGTCCACCCACCAGTCCTCGGTGCGGCGCTCGGCGTCGCGCTCCTCGGTGTAGCCGTGGGTCTCGGTGTCCTCGCAGCCGTCGTCCGGGTCGGCCACGTCGCAGGAGTAGCCGTAGTACTGGATGAGCGGGTCCTCGACGAGGCGGTCCACGCCGACCGCCACGATGAGCGGGATGCCGCTGTCGCGCTTGCCCGCGATCGTCTGCACGATCGAGATCGGCCGCGTCGCGAAGATCGCGCGGTCGTAGGTCGCGCCGTACTTGTTCTCGCCGAAGGTGTCGTCGAAGCCGTTGCCGTCGTTCGCGAGGAGGCCCATGCCCCACTGCGAGCCCTGGCGGCCCACGCGCAACAGCCCGACCGGGACCTTGAACTCCATCCAGGCCCGCTTGACCTGGACGGAGGCGATCTCCCGGCCTTCCATGGCCGTCATCGAGGGGTCGCCGGCGAACAGCGCTGTGCTGGCGAGCGAGGCGTTGTCGCCCCAGAGTACGCCGTCGAGCGCGTCGACCATCACGAAGAACTTCGCGCGGTCCTCGAAGTTGAGCTCCGGCTGCAACCGCAGCCGCTGGTTCATGAAGGTGCCCGGCTCCTCCTGGCCCTGGAACAGGTCGTTGAAGACGTGGCCGCGGACGCGGTAGTAGCCGTCAAGCTTGAACTTCCAGTTGTCCGGCACGGCCGACTGTGCCAGGGCCGGGCTCGAGAGCCCGAGGAGCAGGGCCGCGATCATCCCCCGCACGCGGCGAGGCAGGAGCCCGGGTACCAGATCCCGTCGGAGATGCCGGTGTAGATGTTCGAGATGTTCACGGAGCCGGCGTTGATCTGCAGGACGGTGGCGCCGAGCTTCACGCGCTCACCGGCGGTCGTGTCGAAGCCCCAGGCCTCGACCGTCCAGGTGCCGGCGGGGATGTTGATCGCCACCCACAGGCCGTTCGTGTTCGTGTAGGGCTGCGAGTCCTTGTCCGTCGGGAGGCTCGTGCCGCCGCTCTCGCTGAAGTAGAAGACCTCGCCGCTCGACGGCATGTTGCCGCTGCCGTCGTGCAGGTACACCTGCACGTACTGCATGGGCTCCACGTCGCAGTCGTAGGCGGTGCCGGCGATGATGCCGGTCGTCTCGTCCCACTCGATGCCGATGAGCGACGGGATGAGGCGCGAGGTGGCCTCGGAGACCGAGTTGAACTCCTCGTCGGAGGAGCCGTCGCTCGAGTAGCCGAAGACCTGGTGCACCTCGAAGGTGTCCTTCGTCTCCTCCCACTCCTCCGGGGTGGACGTGCCGTAGGCGATCGGCGTGCAGGAGGGCGCGTCGACCGTGAAGTTGCCGTCGCCGTCGGCCTGCGTGGTCACGTCGGCGGAGGTGTTCAGGTCGTCGCCGTACCACACCTGGACGGTCGCGTCGGCCACGGAGTCGCCCGTCTGGAAGTCGACGATCTCGCCGTTCACCGAGAGGTCGGTGACGCAGGAGGGGTCCACGTCCTGCACCTTCCCGGCGATGCACTCGGCGGTGTTGCCCGTGAACTGGGTGGTGACGTTGATCTGGCACTCGAAGTCGCAGGTGTCGCCGCCGCCGGAGTCCGTGTCGGAGCCGCCGTCCTTGTCGGTGCCGCCGGTGGGGCCGGGGCACGCGGTGATGAGCAGGGCGAGCAGGGGGAGGAAGGAGCGCATCGGGCCTCGGGGGAAACCGGGCCGATCTACAAGAAGCGCGGGGAGCGTGTCAAGCGAGGGGTGTCAGAGCTCCAGCCCGGCGCGCGGGTCGGGCGCGGAGGCGCGCGCGTCCAGCTGCTCGGCGAGCGCGACGGCGTCCGGATCGGAGACGGTCGGCACGACCGGGCGCAGGACGAGGAACAGGTCGCCGGGGGCCTGGCGGTCCTGCACGCCGCGTCCGGCGACGCGGAGCCGGAGCCCGTTCGCCGAGCCCTTCGGGACCTTCACGCGCACGCGCCCGGTGGGCGTCGGGACCTCGACGGCCGCGCCCCCCATGGCCTCGGCGAGGCGGATCGGGAGGTCCATCTCCAGGTCCTTGCCCTTCCGGCGCAGCAGCGGATGGTCCTTCACGGTCACGCTCAGGAGCAGGTCGCCGTTGGGGGCGCCGCGCTCGCCCTGCCCGCCCTGGCCGCGCAGCCGCAGCGTCTGCCCCGACTCCACCCCCGGGGGGATGCGCACGTTCAGCGTGACGGCCTCGCGGACACGCCCCGTGCCGCCGCAGGTGTCGCACTCTTCGGCGTAGACGACCCCGGCGCCGGCGCACTCCTCGCACTGCACCAGGGCGTTGAGCCCGAACTGCCGGATCGGGCGCCGGCCGCTCCCCCCGCACGCGCCGCAGGTCCGGCGGCCCTTGCCGCCCTCGCCGCTGCACGTCGGGCAGGGCCCCGGGCGCCGCACCTGGATGGGGATCTCCGCGCCGCGCACCGCGTCGAGCAGCGGGATCTCGACGTGGCCCTCCACGTCGGGCCCGGCGCGGGTCGCCCGGCCGGCCGCCCGCCCCGGGGCCGCACCGCCGCGGCTGAAGAGCCCGGAGAAGAGGTCCTCGAAGCCGAAGCCGCCCCCGCCGCCGGGGAAGGGGAAGCCGCCCGGGCCGCCCGCCTCGGCGCCGCCGGGGTAGCCGCCGCCCGGGTAGCCCCGGCCGAAGCCGCCGCCCATGTTCTTGAACGCGCGCGCCTGCTCGGCGTCGAAGCCGACGCGGAGCGAGGCCTCGCCGAACTCGTCGTACAGCGCACGCTTCTGCTCGTCCCCGAGCACCTCGTAGGCCGCGGTGATCTCCTTGAACCGGTCCTGCGCCCCGGCTTCCTTGTTCACGTCGGGGTGGAACTTGCGCGCCAGCGTCTTGAACGCCTTCTTGATGCTGGCCTGGTCGGCGTCCTTGGACACACCGAGCACCGTGTAGAGGTCTTTCATGGTTTTCCGGCCCTGTGCAAAGCTAGGCGCGCGTCGTCTCCGCGTCCAGCGCAGGACGAGCGTCGTTGGACGCGCGGGAAGCGGCCATGCTACCGTCGAGGGCGCGTCTGTCCCCGGAGGACCCGGATGCGTCGCCTTTTCGTTCCCATCACGCTCGCGCTCGCGTTGGTCGGCTGCCCGAACGTGGAGAAGCCGACCTACGGTGCCGGCGACTCCGGCGTCGGCGACACGGACGCCGATACCGACACCGACACCGACACCGACACGGACACCGAGACCGGCGAGACCGGGGAGACCGGCGAGCCGTCCACCGACGGCTTCGACGATCCCGGCGACGTCGTCGACTTCACGGACACCGAGGGCGTGGTCGAGGTGGAGCTCACCGACGCCTCGGGCGAGTCGAACCAGGGCCAGGAGTTCTACCTGGTGGTGGTGAACACGGCGGCGTCCGAGATGGGCTACCGCATCCGCTACTACGACGCCACGCAGCGCGGATCCGCGCGGCCCGGGCTGCCTACGTCCGCTCGCGCGACGCCCGCGCCCGCCGCGCCGCTGCCCACGCGCCCGCCGGCGTCGCCGCCGCCGCCGTCCGAGCTCGCGTCCGACGACATCGGCATCGCGCGCGACGAGTTCCTCGTCCGCGACCGCCTCGAGGACACCACCAGCTACACCGCCGTGGCCGCGACCCTCTGGGCGCTCGGCGAGAACGTCGCGATCTGGGTGGACGACGACGTCGCGATCGACTGGGACGTCGACTGCGACGGCTCGGTGGAGGTCACGCACGAGCGCGAGGCCTACGGCTTCGACAACTGCGACCTCGCCGACGTGGCCGACATCATCGACGGCAACATCATCCCGAACGTGCGGGCGCTCTACGGCGACGAGTCCGACATCGACGGGGACGGCCGCGTGGCGGTCGTCATCACGCCGGTGCTCAACGAGATCACGCGGTCGAGCGAGAACGAGGCCGACTTCTCGCGCGTCCTCGCCTCCTACGCGGAGCCGAACGTCGACCTCGCCGAGTTCCACTACGAGACGAACCCGGGCAGCGACGAGCAGGAGGTCCTGTACGTCTTCGCGCCGGACCCGAACGGCTTCTACAACCACGACGCCACGCCCACCGTGGAGGCCTACACCGGCTACCAGCTGGCGGCCGAGGTGGCGCGCTCCTTCACCACGCTCGTCAGCTTCAACCAGCACCACCTGGTGCGCGGCGGCGCGGTCGAGGAGGACTGGGTCAACGACATCCTCGGGACCTTCGCGGCCGAATACTGTGGCTTCGGGGCGAACTACCACCAGGACGCCTGGGAGTACCTCGACGCGCCCCACCGCTTCCCGCTCGCAGCCGAGTCGGCGCGCGGGAGCCTCGCCACGTTCTCCCGCGGCGCCCAGTACCTGTTCGGGCTCTGGCTCTACGAGCAGGCCGAGGCGCGGGCGCCCGGCTCCGGCGCGGCGCTCCTGTCCTCCGTCGTGCAGACCGACCTGACCGGCATCGACGCCGTCAACAGCGCGGTGGAGGCCGACGGCGGCAGCTTCGACGCCCTCGTCCTCGGCTGGCAGGTGGCGCTGCTCACCTCCGGCGTCACCAACGTGGGCGGCGGCGCGCTCGTCGACGCCACCGAGTGGGTGCCCTACCCCGACGCGCAGACGATCGTGGCCCCGCCGGCCAGCCCGGGCGGCTTCTACGGCGCCAACGGCTACCAGCGCGGCCTCGCCCTGCACGGCGAGAACCACTCGTTCCGGTACGGCACGACCGACGCTCCGATTGAGATCGCCGAGAACGTCGTGAAGCTGGAGAACACGGACACCTACCTCTACACGCCGGGCTTCGAGTTCAGCGGGTGGGTGGACGGCAACTACGCCGCGCAGGCCGTGCGGCTGACCGGCATCACCTACGACCAGGCCCTCGTCGAGCTCCAGGCCACGGGCACGGGCGTCGTCGGCGCGGTCGTGCGCTGGAACGACCCGGTCTCCCAGGATCTGGCCGTCGAGAACATCTTCTCGGCGACCACCGTGGAGCCGGTGGGCCTCCCGGCCCTCCCCGCGGACGGGAGCGTCATCCAGGGGATCGGGCAGATCAGCGGCCCCGGGTCCGTGGACTCCATCGGGGCAGACGGCGTGGAGACCGTCGACGTGCAGGACACCGACCGCTGGCTCCTCGACCTCACGGATCGCTCGTCCACCCAGGTGGTGGAGCTCGCCGTGTGGCTCGACCGCCAGTTCGCGGACACGTCCGGCCAGATGGGCCCGTCCGACCCCTGGGTCGCCGTGGCGCCCCGGGAGCTGGTCCCCGAGCCGTCGGTCGACGGCACGAAGCGCGACGCCACCTGCCCGGACGGCACCGAGTTCGCCTACCCGGGGCTCCTGCTCGAGCACCTCACGGCCCAGCTCTTCCTGTCCTCGACGATGTACTCGGGGGACGAGGACGACTTCGATCCCTGCGGAGACCAGGCCGGCTACGAGACGACCTGCGCCGAGGACTGGGACCGCGACGGCGTCCTCGACACCGACGAGCCCGCGCCGACGACCTTCTTCGCGCAGACCCGCGTGATGGAGTGCACCCAGAACGGCAACATCGCGCCGGGCAGCTGGGTGTACTCCACCGACTGGCTCGACGCGGACGAGCTCGACGACGACGAGGAGCCGACGCTGGACTACGCCGAGAACACCGGCGGTCACTCCGGCGTCGACGGGGAGGAGGGCTACGTCCACCTTTCCCTCCAGGGCGGGCGTGAGTACCTGATCGTTGTGGGCGCCAACGCGAACGGCACGGGTACGTACGAGCTGAGCGTGCGTCAGCTCGATTGAGCCGGCGCGCGCCCGAGCGGCGCGAGCTGGCCGTCTCGATCGTGCTGTTCTTCGCCACGCTGGCGTCGACCACGGTGATGTACGCGCTCCTCTTCGCGGAGGGCGACGGCGTCCTGGGCCCCGAGCGCCTGCGCCAGGGCTTCGCCTTCGGCGCCGCGCTGATGGCCATCCTCCTGTCCCACGAGATGGGGCACTACGTGGTCGGCCGGCTCCACGGCTTCCACGTGTCGCTGCCCTGGTTCGTGCCGTTCCCCAACCCGTTCGGGACCCTCGGCGCGATCATCCGGCTCAAGTCCCTCCCGCGGTCACGCCAGGCCCTGCTCGAGATGGGCGCGGCGGGGCCGCTGGCCGGCGGGGTGGTGGCGTTCGTCCTGTTCTGCGTGTCCCTGCCATGGACCCACCCGGCGCCGCCCATCCCCGACGGGGCGACGGTCTGGGTGTTCCAGGACCCCCTGCTCCTCTCGCTCACGAGCCTCCTGACGGTGGGCGCGGCGCCGGACCCCCTCGCCGTGTACCACCCGGTCACGATGGCGGGGTGGGTGGGCTGCCTCCTCACCGGCGTGAACATGCTGCCGATCGGGCAGCTCGACGGCGGGCACGTGCTCAACGCGGTGGCGCCGCGCGCTGCGCCGGTCGTCTCGCGCGTGGCGCCCTTCGCGCTCCTCGTCGCCGGCTACTGGTGGCCCGCCTGGGGTGTGCTGGGGGTCCTGCTCCTGCTCCTGTCCGCGGGTCGGCCCCTCCCCGTCGAGCAGTCGCCGCCGCTCCCGGCGCGCGCGTGGGTGGTCGCGACCTGCGTGGCGGTCCTGTTCGCGCTGACCTTCCTGCCGATGCCCATCGTCGAGCGGACGTTCGGCGGGGCCCCGTGATACTCGCCCGCCATGTTGGGATGGCTGGCGCTCGCCCTCAATCTCGCGCGGGCTGAGGAGTTCTACCTGGAGGCGCCGCCGGTCACCGAGCGGGCCGCGGCCGCGCGCATGGAGCAGGCCGCCGAGGCGGCCGGGTTCGAGGCGCGCATCGTCCGCCGCTTCCGGCTGGGGAAGGGCTGGGAGTTCGTGGTCCTGGTCGAGCGCCTGCCGGGCGCCGCCGAGGCCTCGGCCGCGGCGGCTCGCCTCGAGCGTGAGCTCGGGGGCAAGGTGACGGCGTGGCGCGTCGACGGCAACGAGAAGGCCGTCGCGGTCGATCTTCCCGCGCCGCCGGTCCCCACCGGGCCCGGGGACGGGGGTGCCGCCGCGTGGATCGAACGCGCGCGCGCGGCACACGGCGGGTCGACCGGGGGAGCGAGCGCGCTCGGGCGCGCGGGGGCGGTGCACTTCCGCTTCGCGCGCACCTTCGAGCACGGCGGCAAGCAGATCACCGTGCGGCACGACTACTGGCGGGAGGGCGCCGCTCGCCGGCTCGCGGTGGAGACGGGTGGCGCGGGCCAGGACAGCCTCTCCATCGCCACCGGCGCCGCGGCGTGGATCCGGGTGGGCGGCGAGGTCCAGACGCGCGACATCGGCATCACCATCGGCATGGTGGACGCCTTCGCCCCCGAGGCGGTGCTCACCGTGGCGCTCGAAGCGGCGCGGCTCCTGGAGGGGCCGGAGGTGGCCACCTTCCGCGCGCTCGAGGGCGCGGAGTCCGGCCTCCGCTTCGGGTCCGGGGGCGACGAGTCGGAGCCGGGCGTGTCGTTCGTCGACGTGGACCCCAAGACCGGCCAGCTGCTGCGCGTGCGCTACGTCTCGGAGGCGGGGCCGATCACCTTCGAGCTCTCGGGGTGGCGGCAGGTGGCGGCGGGCGTCCTCGTGCCCGCCGAGCTGCGCGTGCAGCGTGCGGACGGCCAGCGGGAGACCTACAAGGTCGAGGGGCTGGAGCTCCTCGACCGCGCGCCCGCTTCGACCTTCGACAAGCCGGCGTAGGAAGGAGGCCTCGCCGTGGATCGCCGCGTGGAGGGCCTCCTGGTCGCCAGGGGCCGGTGAGATCGAAATTCGCGGGATCCGGATCGGAACCTTGACGGTTCTGCCCCTCGCGATAAATGCGCGGGTGCCGGGGTGGTGCCCCGTCTGACGCGCTCCGCCGCCTCGGTGGGGAGCGTCCAGGTCTCTGCCCGGTCACGTCGCTGGCGTGGCTCAATCGGTAGAGCATCTGCCTTGTAAGCAGAGGGTTGCGGGTTCGAGTCCCGCCGCCAGCTCCAAAACATCACTTTCCTTTCGATCGGGGGAGATGCCCGAGTGGCCAAAGGGAGCGGGCTGTAAACCCGCCGGCATCCGCCTACAGTGGTTCGAATCCACTTCTCCCCACCATCTCATCCTCGCGTGCGCCCCCTCGGGGGCCTGGCGAGACCGCGAAACGACGCGGGAGTAGCTCAGTTGGTAGAGCATCAGCCTTCCAAGCTGAGGGTCGCGGGTTCGAGTCCCGTCTCCCGCTCCAATGTGTTTGCCCTTGTAGCTCAGTGGTAGAGCACCTCCTTGGTAAGGAGGAGGTCACGGGTTCAAGTCCCGTCAAGGGCTCCACTTTTCCAACGAACGTAGAAAGGAAGAGGACGTCATGGCCAAGGCGAAGTTCGAGCGCACCAAGCCCCACGTGAACATCGGGACGATCG
>CAYWGD010000071.1:0-38401 GCA_964457335.1 uncultured Enterobacteriaceae bacterium
CCGGCCGCGCCGCGCGTGGGGGTCCCGCGGGCCTCCCGGCTCTCGCCGCGCCCGGCCCCGCCGGCCCCGCGGGCCTCCCCGCGCGCCCCCGGCATCGCCACGCCCATGCTGCCCCCGGCCGTCCCGAGGATGCCCGCGGTGTCCCCGATGCCGGCCTGGCGCGAGCGGAGCACGATGGTGTCGCGCGCCTCGCCGCCGGCCGCGCGCTTCCCGAGCAGGTTCCCCGCGAGCCGGGTCACCTGGAACAGGTTGCCGAGCGGCGCGTCCCAGCTCATCGCCTCGTCGAGCCGCACGCGGAGCAGGCAGAGCCGCGGGTCGTCCGGGCCGTTGGGGAACCAGGTCTGGAGCATCGGATCCCACAGGGAGCGCATCTTCTCGCGGTCGCGCACCACGGTCGCGCGGCCCGTCACCGAGAGCCAGCGCCCGCGCACCGGCCGCAGCCAGGCGAGGTTCACGTGCCGCTCCCGTCGCACCTCGTGGACCTTCGCCGAGCCCTCGTCGGCCACGAGCCACGCCTCGCCGTCGTCGGTGATCTGCTGGACCACCATGGGCCGGCTCTTGAGCGCGCCGGTGTCGTCCGCGGTGGTCAGCATCGCCACGCGGCCGTTGCCGACGAGCGCGCGGAGCCGCGCCACGCCGTCGTGGTAGACGTGTTCGCCCTCGCCGCCGAAGTCCCGGAACTGGTCCTCTTCCATGTAGACCCCCCTCCCCGGGGAGGTTGGGCACCTACGGGGCGCCGGCAAGGAGCGCCGCGCCGCGCCGTCGTCAGTGGAGGAGGATCTCGGTGACCGGCCAGGTCCCGGCGAGGCGCGCGTAGGGCCCGACCACGAACGCCCGGTCCCCCAGCTGGACGGGGATCCCCACCGCGGCGGGGACCCGGTCGGTGAGGCACGGCTCGTCGGGGAGCGCCCAGGTCCCGTCCTGCTCCACGAGCGGGAGGAGCGTGCCGGACTCCGCCACGAAACTCACCCGCACCCCGTCCACGAACACGAGCCCCTCGAGCGCCGTCGGGGCCCGCGCGAGGACCCACTCGCCGTCCACGAGCCGGGAGTGCCCCTCGATCGACACCATCTCGACCCCGTCGGGCCCGACCGCGAAGCCGGTGGGCCACACCGAGCGGTCCCACACGTCCCGCGGGAAGGACTGCGGCACCTCGACGCCGTCCGCGAGCCGCCGCGCCTGGAGGCTCCCCACGACCAGGTCCTCGCCGGCGGGGGTGAAGCTCTCGAACACCGTCCCGAAGTAGGCGATGCCGTCGTGCACGACGCCGTCGTACGCCCAGGCGTCGATCCACGGCGCCTCCACTCGCGCGGGCACCCCGTCCTCGAAGCGCCAGGCGTGCTTCGCCCAGCCGTTGCGCCCCAGCACGAGGAGCGGGTCGTCCGTGGAGGTCCAGAAGCTGCCGCTCCAGCCGTCGAGCGGCACGTCGAAGCGCTCCCGGCGCGTCGCCCCGGTGTCGGGGTCCAGAAAGACGAGCTGGAGCTCCCCGCCGAGCGCCCGCCCCGACCAGTCCTGGACCACGAGGAGCAGCTCCCCGTCGACCGCCCCCGCCGCCACCACCGCGGCGTACGGGCTCGGCGCGGGCACCTCGCGCGTCAGCAGCGTCATCGGGACCGGCTCCTCGGCGATGCCCTCGAAGTGCGCGTTCGTGTAGACGACATCGGCCAGGAAGCGCTCCTGCTCGGTGAGGAGCTCCGTCCCGCAGGCCGCCTCCACCGCGCGCTCGACCGACCGGTCGTGGACGCCGTGCTCGCACGCCCGCGCGAACGCCTCCTGGATCCGGTCCCGCTCGGTCGGGTAGAGCGCGTGGTCCTCCTCGGGGATGTCCTCCTCCGGGAAGAGCGCGG
Source organism: uncultured Enterobacteriaceae bacterium (assembly GCA_964457335.1). Taxonomy (GTDB): domain Bacteria; phylum Myxococcota_A; class UBA796; order UBA796; family SXON01; genus CAJBVW01. The sequence continues at coordinate 1,848 of CAYWGD010000071.1, forward strand.
CGTGCTCGACCGTGATGGCCTCGACGTGGTCGAGCGCGTGGCAGGCCTCGTGCCACACCGTGTCCCGCATGGGCCACATCTTCCAGAGGATGCGGATGTCGTGCGCGATCGGGTTGTAGCGGCCCCCCGCCTGCTCGAGCCCCGGCTCCAGCTCGTCGACCACCGCGAGCTCCTGGAGGCACACGCCGTCCCGCCCCGTCAGGGCCCCGAATTCCATCAGCGCGTCCCGGGCCTCGCCGACGATGCCCCGCCCGCCCGAGGACTCGTCGCGGACCTCCGTCTCGTCGAAGGTCGGGCAGGCGCACGCGAGGAGCCAGAACATCGGCGGCACGATAGCGCGCGTCCCGCCGATCCGCCGTCGCGACGCGAGCCCGGCGTGTCGCGCTCCGTACGCCCGCGCCCGCGCTCCGGCGCCCGCGCGTTAGATCCCGCCGTGGCCGTCCGCATCCTCGAAGAGCACCTCATCAACAAGATCGCCGCGGGGGAGGTGGTCGAGCGTCCCGCGTCCGTGGTCAAGGAGCTCGTCGAGAACGCGCTCGACGCCGGCGCCCGGAGCCTCCAGGTGCACCTGCGGGCCGGCGGTCGCAACCTCGTGCGCATCGTGGACGACGGCGTCGGCATGAACCGCACCGACGCCCTCATGAGCCTCGAGCGCCACGCCACGAGCAAGATCCTCCGGGAGGAGGACCTCTTCTCGGTCGCGACCCTCGGCTTCCGCGGCGAGGCCGTGCCGAGCATCGCGAGCGTGTCCAAGTTCGACCTGGTCACGCGCCCCCACGACGCCGAGGCCGGCACGCACGTCCGCGTCGAGGGCGGGAAGCTCTTGGACGTGTCCCCGGTCGGCGCCGCCCCCGGCACGGACGTGTCGGTCGCGTCGCTCTTCTTCAACGTGCCGGCGCGCCGCAAGTTCCTCCGCAGCGTCGAGACCGAGCTCGCCCACTGCGTCGAGGCCGTCACGCGCGAGGCGTTGATCCGGCCGGACCTCGACCTCGAGGTCACCCACGACGACCGCCAGCTCCTCCGCTGCGCCCCCGGCCGCACGCGCGCCCACCGCGCCGCCGACCTCCTCGGCGCGCACGGCGAGGCCCTCGTGCCCGTCTCGTTCACGCGCGGCACGCTGGAGGTCGAGGCCCTGCTCTCCCCGGTCGGCGTGCACCGCGCCTCGCCGCAGGGCAGCTCCTGGCTCTACGTGAACGGCCGCTACGTGCGCGACCTCGTGGTGCGCCGCGCGGTCACCGCCGCCTACGCCGGCATCGTCCCGAAGGACCGCTACCCGCTCGTCATCCTGGAAGTGCGCGTCCCGCCCGAGGACGTCGACGTGAACGTGCACCCCGCCAAGACCGAGGTGCGCTTCGTCAACGGCTTCGCGCTGCAGAACGCCGTCACCGAGGGCCTCCGCAACGCGCTCCGCGAGCACGGCATCCGGCGCCCGGTCGCCGTCGAGTCGCGCTACCAGCCCGCCCCTCGGTCCGAGCCCGCCCAGGTCGGGCTCCTCCCCACGCCGCTGGAGCGGGCCGCGTCGTCGGGGTCGTCTTCTTGGGGCGGGGGCGCCGCCCCCGCAACGCCCCCGGGGGGGGGGGGGGGGCCCCCCCCCCGCCCCCCCGCCCCCCCCGGGGGGGCCCCCCCCCCCCGCCGCGGGGGGGGCCCGGGGGGGGGGGGCTTTTTTGGGGGGGGGGGGCCGCCCCCCCCCCAACGCCCCCGGGAGGGGGGGCTCGGCCCCCCCTCCACCCCCCGGGCCCACGTGGCGAGGAGGCCCGGCCCCCCGGGGTGGAGACGCGGCCGCAGCGGGGAGAACCGCAACCGCCGAGGCGCGTCGAAGCGCCGCCCGACGGGTTCGTCCACGAGCGCGCGTCCGCGCCCCCCGTCCCCCTGCCCGCCGTCACTTCCTCGCCCTCTCCCACGCCGACGGTCCTTTCGGCGCGACCCCCGGGCGCCCCTGGCGAGCCCTTGGCGCCCGTGCCGGCCGCCTCTCCCACCGTGGCGCCCACGCCGCCGCCCGCCACCACGGCTCCCGCGCCGACCCTCCCGCCCGTCCCCCCCGACGGCCTCCTCCCGGTCCCCCGCTTCCGCGACCTCCGCGTCATCGGCCAGCTCGACGCCACCTACGTCCTTTGCGAGGGGGCGGGCGAGCTCGTGGTCATCGACCAGCACGCCGCCCACGAGCGCGTCACGCTCTACCGCCTCACGCGCGACGCGCGGGCCGCGCTCGGCGGCGCCCAGCGGCTGCTCGTGCCCCGGATGATCCAGCTCCCGCCCGCGCGCGCGCGGATGCTCGAGGCGCAGGCCGACCGCCTCGCGCCCTACGGCCTCGAGATCGCCCCCATGGGCGGCAGCACCTTCGCCGTGCAGGCGCTCCCGGCGGCGCTCCGCGACGTCGACCTCGCCACGCTGCTGGCCGACGTGGCCGACGAGCTCGCCGAGGGCGGCGGCCCGTCCGCCGCCGAGGAGCGCCTCCAGCTCGCCCTCGCTACGAAGGCCTGCCACACCAGCGTCCGCGCCGGCCAGCTCCTCTCCGAGCTCGAGATGCGCGCGCTCCTCGTCTCGCTCGACGAGGTGGACTTCTCCGTGTGCGCGCACGGCCGCCCGGTGGCCATCCGCATCGGCTCCGGCGAGCTCGAGCGCCGCTTCCACCGGGCATAGGCGATCCAGCATGAGCTCTGGCATCCACGGCGGAGAAGGGGTAGCCTCCGCCGCCGCGCTGGAGTCGTCATGCGCTCCCTCCTCCCGCTGCCCGCCGCGCTCACCCTCCTGGCCGCGTGCACGCCGGACGGCGGGCTCACGAAGTTCAATTCCGAGCCCGCGGCGGCGATCACGTCCCCGGCCGACGGCGACGAGGTGCGGGACGGCACCTCCCTCGCGCTGCGCGGGTCCGCGAGCGACGCGAACCACGCCGCCGCCGAGCTGACCGCGCGCTGGTTCATGGACGACGTCGAGGCGTGCGCCGGCACGCCCGCCGCCGACGGGACCACCACGTGCGACGTCACCGTGCCCGAAGCGGACACGCTCACCGTGCGCCTGGAGGTGACCGACCCCGAGGGCGCCGCCGCGAGCGACAGCATCACGCTCACCGTGACCCCCGACGCGACGCCGACGGCCACCATCGCGTCGCCCACGGCCGACGGCGTCTACTACTCCGACCAGCTCGTCACGCTCCGCGCGACGGTCGACGACGCGGAGGACGCCGCGGACACGCTCACCGTCCGCTGGGAGAGCAGCCGCGACGGCGACCTCGGGAGCCCCACGCCGAGCAGCGAGGGGCTCGTCGAGAGCTTCGTGAGCCTCTCCGAGGGCCAGCACGCGCTGCAGGTGTTCGTGACGGACGGCGGAGGCAACGAGGGGCAGGCCAGCGTCATCGTCGACGTGGGGCCGCCGAACTCCGCGCCCGGCTGCGCCATCACCGCGCCGGCCGATGGCAGCGCCGGCGAGGTCGGCACGACCGTGACCTTCCGCGGCACCACGTCGGACCCCGACATCCCGGCCGACCGGCTCGCGGTCACCTGGTCGAGCGACAAGGACGGCACCCTCGGCACGAGCACGCCCGGGAGCGACGGGTCCGTGGCCTTCTCCTTCGACGGCCTCTCGGTCGACACCCACGTCGTCTCGATGCAGGTCGCCGACGAGCTCGGCGCCACCTGCACCGCGCAGGTGGTCTACGCCGTCGGGTCCGCGCCCACGATCGAGCTCGAGTCCCCGGCCGACGGCGAGGTCGTCGCCGAGGGTGAGGCCCTGGTGTTCACCGCGCTCGTGGCCGACGGCGAGGACGCGCCCGGCGACCTCCTCGTGCGCTGGGAGAGCAGCGTCGACGGGCTCCTCTACGAGGGCCCGCCCGACAGCGCCGGCGTGGCGCAGTTCGTGGAGTCGGCGCTCTCGCCCGGCGACCACGTGCTCACCGTCACCGTCACCGACACCGACGGCCTCTACACGTCGGCGCTCGGCACGTTCACGGTGGACGGCGCCCCGTCCGCGCCGGGCGTGTCGATCGCGCCGGCCTCGCCCGTCACGGACGACGACCTCGTCGTGTCCGTCGACACGCCCGCGGTCGACCCCGAGGGCGGCTCGCTCACCTACCTCTACACCTGGTCGGTGGACGGCGTGCCCTCCGGCGCGAGCGCGAGCGCCACGTTGCCCGCGAGCGCGACCCGCCGCGGTGAGGCCTGGAGCGTCGCCGTCACCGCGACCGACGGCGTCTCGACCAGCGCGGCCGGCACCGCCTCGGTCACCATCGGCAACAGCGATCCGGTCGCGACGGTGTCCCTGGCGCCCGCCTCGCCCACCCGCGCCGACACCCTGACGTGCGCCGCCACCGCGACCGACGCCGACGGCGACGCGCTCGCCTACACGTTCGCCTGGACGGTCGACGGCGCCGCGGTGTCCGCCGGCTCGACCAGCGGCGCGACGAGCACGCTCGCCGGGGCGTTCGTCGCCGGCGACGTCGTGACCTGCGAGGTCACCGCCAGCGACGGCACCACCTCCGCCTCCACCTCCGCGAGCGTGACCATCGGCAACACCGCGCCCACCGCGAGCGTCACGCTCTCGCCGAGCACCGTGTACACCGACGACACCCTCACCGCGACCGTCACCAGCGCCGACGCGGACGGCGACACGCTCTCCGTGTCGTACGCGTGGACCGTGGACGGCATGGCCGCGACCTCGACGAGCGCCACGCTCACCGGCGCGGACTTCGACCGGGACGAGGTCGTGGAGGTCACGGTGACGGTCTCCGACGGCGCCGACACCACGACCGCGAGCGCGAGCGTCACGGTCTCCAACACGCCCCCGACCGCCCCATCCGCGCGCATCGACCCCGAGGACCCCCGCGCCACCGACGACCTCCTCTGCTCCGTCGCGACCGCCGCCACCGACGCCGACGGGGACACCGTCTCCTACACGGTCGCGTGGACCGTCGACGGCGCGGCCTTCGGCGGCGCCGCCACCACCACGCTCACCGGCGACACGATCGCCGCGGCCGACACCGCGGGCGGCGACCTCTGGACCTGCACGCTCACCCCCACCGACGGCACCGACGGCGGCCCCGCCGGCACGGCCTCCGTGACCGTGGGCGCCGAGTTCACGGGCTGGCCCAGCCGGAGCGTGGGGCTCGCGAGCGCGGACCACAAGCTCCGCGGCGAGGTGGCCGACGACCGGGCCGGCTACACGACGGGGGTAGGGGACGTCGACGGGGACGGCCTCGCCGACTTCGCCACGGCCGCGCGCGGCAACGACACGGGGGGCTCGGCGGCGGGCCAGACGTACGTCGTCACCGGCGCGCAGCTCGCGGCGTCGGCGCCCACCTCCTTCGGCAACGCGACCTACAGGTTCGTGGGCGACGCGGCGGAAGACTACCTCAACGTGAGCACCGGCCCGCTCGGGGACGTCGACGGCGACGGCCTCTCCGACCTCCTGTTCAACGCGCTCCGGAACGACGACGCCGGCACCAACCGGGGCGCCGTCTACCTCGTGCTCGGGGCGGGCCTCGCCGCGGGGGAGTACGACGTCGACGCTGCCGCGGACGTGACCTGGTACGGCGAGGCCGCGGACGACTTCGGAGAGCACGGGTACACCGGCGCCGACATCGACGGCGACGGCCTCGACGACGTGATCCTGAACGCGTCCGGCAACGACGCGGGGGGGAGCGGCGCGGGCAAGGCGTACCTCTTCTTCGCGGCCGGCGGTCTGGCCGGCGGGAGCGTCGCGACGGCCGACTACACGTTCGTGGGCGAGAACGCCGGAGATGCGGCCGGCTTCTGTTCGGCGGACGCGGGTGACGTGGACGGCGACGGCACGGACGATCTCCTGATCGTCGCGATCGGCGCCGACGACGGCGGCTCCGGCGCCGGGAAGGTCCACCTGCTCCTGGGCGGCGGGCTCACGGGGTCCGGCACCGTCGATCTATCCGCGGCGGACTACGCGCTCGTCGGCGAGAACGCGGGGGACGGCGTCGGCTACGTCGTGGCCGGGCTGCCGGACACGGACGGCGACGGGCTCTCCGACGTGTTCGTGAGCGGCAACGCGAACGACCGCGGCGGCACCGAATCGGGCGCCGCGTACGTCGTGCTCGGGAGCTCGTTCGGGAGCACACCGACCATCGACCTCTCGGCGGCCGACTACATCCTCGTCGGCGAGAACGCCGGCGACTACGCGGGCATCGTCGTGAGCTCCGGTGGCGACGTGGACGCGGACGGGCTCACCGACCTCTGGCTCGGGGCCCAGGGCCACAACGGTGTCGGCGCCGACTCCGGCGCGGCATACCTCGTCCTCGCTGCGAGCCTCGGCAGCCCGGGCGTCCTCGACCTCTCGCTGGCCGACTACATGTTCACCGGCGAGAGCACGTCCGACTACGCCGGCACCAGCGTCGCGGGGCCCGGCGACATCGACGGGGACGGGCTCGACGACCTCGTGGTCAGCGCCCACATGGACGACGACGGCGCCACGAACGCGGGCGCCACCTACGTGCTCCTGGCGCCGTGAAGGTCCGCTCCGCGTGGGAGTGCCCGGCGCGGTAAAGGGGGGGCGTTGCGGGGGGGCACCCCCCGCCCCAAGAGCAATGAGACCCCTCGTCATCACAGGGCCCACGGGGGCCGGGAAGTCCGACGCCGCGCTGGAGGTCGCCGAGCGCTACGGCGCCGTGGTCGTCAGCATGGACGCCATGCAGGTGTACCGCGGCATGGACATCGGCACCGCCAAGTTGTCGCCCACCGACCGCGCGCGCGTCCCGCACCGCTGCATCGACGTGCGCGAGCCCGACGAGCCCTTCTCCGCCGCGGACTTCGTCGCGGAGGCGGACGCCACGCCCGACCCGAAGATCCTCTGCGGCGGCACCCCTTTCTACCTGCGCGCCTGGCTCTTCGGGCTCGTGCCCGCGCCGCCCGTCGATCCCGCGCTGCGCGCCGCCCTGGAGGCGCTGCCGGACCCGCACGCGCGCCTCGCGGAGGTCGACCCCGCGCTCGCGGCCCGCCTCCACCCCAACGATCGCGTCCGCATCGTGCGCGGGCTCGAGGTGCACGCCCTCACAGGCACGCGGCTGTCCGAGCTGCACGCCGACGACCCCAAGGTGCGCCGCGACGCCGAGGTCGTGTGGCTCGACCGCGACGACCTCTACGAGCGCCTCGACGCCCGCGTCGACGCCATGATGGCGCAGGGCTACCTCGACGAGGTCCGCGCGCTGCTCGACCGCGGCTACACCCGCGCGCTCAAGCCCATGCAGTCGCTCGGCTACGAGCACCTCGCGTCGTTTCTCGCCGGCGAGATCGACCTCGACGAGGCCGTCCGGCTGACGAAACGCGACACGCGCCACCTTGCCAGGAAACAACGCAGCTTCCTGCGGTCGCTCGGCTTCTTTCCGCGCGAGGACGTGAAGGAGGCCGCCGCTCGCGCGTTCGAGGAGTAATCGGTAGCGCCCGTCGGCGTCTCCGGTGTCGAGACCACCAGAATGCGCGCCGCTGCCCTCCTCTTCGTCCTCGCCGGGTGCACGCCCACGGAGACCGTCGACCACGCCGTGGTCGGCGGCGCGTTGCTGGCCGTGCGCGTCGAGCTCGACGCGGGCAGCGTGACCGTCCGGAGCGGCGGCGACACCGTCCAGGTCGGCCGCACCCTGCGCGGCACCGCGGGGCGCACCATCACCCAGCACGTCGTCGACGGCATCCTCCGCATCGAGGCGCGCTGCGACTCGCTCCTGCCCTGCGGCGCGGACATCGAGCTCACCGTGCCGAGCGGCCTCCCGGTCGACGTGCGCACCGGGGAAGGGGACGTGCGCGTCGCCGGCCTCGACGCCGACCTCTCCATCGAGGTGGGCGACGGGAACGTGCGCGCCGACGGCCTCCTCGGCGCCACGGTGCGCGTCCAGGCGGGCTGGGGCGACGCGCGGCTCTCCTTCGCCGCGCCGCCCACCGAGGTGAGCGTCGGCGTGGGCGTCGGGGACGTGCTCCTCACCGTGCCCGACGGCGGCTACGACCTCGACGTCGCCAGCCTCGGCGAGCGCCGCATCGGCGTGGCCGACGACCCCGCAGGACCCCGCCTGCACGTGCGCACCGCGAGCGGCTCCGCGGTGGTCGAGCGCGGCTGAGGCGTCCGGGCGCGCCCCGCGGGCGAGGACGCCCGCGGGTCGGTCCCCTGCAGGCTCGCGGCGGAGCCGCTCGGTCCGGCCCGCGCGGACGCGGGCCGGACCGGCCGCGCGGAGCGCGGCCGCCTTCCGGGCACCTCGCGCACGCTCCGCGCGGCGGGGCCCCCTCCGTGGGCCCCGCCGACCCCAGGAGCCACCTCGAATACGACAACCGTCGGCAGGAGCGGCACCGAATACGACAACTCGGGTCCCGCAGGCCGATCAGGCCCCGACACGCCAACAAAAAGTCGGCGTTCGTCCATTCGGCCCGGCGCCCGCTCCGCCCCCGAGAGCGACGTTTGTCGTGCTCGGTGCCGCTCCTGGCCCGCGTTGTCGTATTCGACCCCGCTCCTCCGCCGCCGATCGGGGATGGCCCCCGTCGTCAGCTAACCCTCAGCTCCGTGGGTGGGTGTCACCCCCGCTCCGTGGGTGGGTGTCACCCCCGCTCCGTGGGTGGGTGTCAGGAATTGACAATTGACATCTACGGCTGCGCCGTAGATGTCAATTGTCAATTCCTGACACCCGCGTCCTGACGCGCACGTCCCCCCGCGCGAGGAGCCTGGCGGGCGGCCGGCTCCGCCGGTCGGCTCGGCGCGGGCGCTTCGCTTCGAGCTGCGCCCGCAAGGACCGGCCCGCGCGAGCCGAGGGCCTTCGGCCCGAGCCCAGAAGGCTCCGACCCCCGGGCGTCCCCGCCCGGGGGTCGCGCCCACACATCCTCCAATCCCCCACACCCGCTGCGCAACGCCTGCGCCCCGCGGATAGGCGGTCGCATGGTCCCCGTCGTCACGAACGTGCTCTTCGCGCTCGCCGACGCGCTCGCCGTCCGCGCGCTCCTCCGCGGCCGGGACACCACGCGCGCCCTGCTCGTGCTCGCGGCCGCCACGCTCGGCGTCTGCCTGCTCGGACGCGGCCTCGGATGGGGGAAGTTCGCGCTCCTGCAGGTGCTCGCCTGGGCCCTCTTCCTGCACGCGCCCGCCCTGCTCGCCGCCGCCGCCGTCACCGGGAACCCGCGCTTCCGCCCCGTCCCGGCCGCCCTCGCGGCGATCGTCGCCCTCGTCGGCGTCGAGGCCTTCCTGCTCGAGCCGCGCCGCCTGGAGGTGAACACCGCGCGCCTCCCCGGCCCGACGCTCCGGGTCGCGCTCGTCGCCGACCTCCAGACCGACGCGGTGGGCGCCCACGAGCGCGCGGCCCTCGACGCCGTGGTCGCCGCCGATGCCGACCTGGTGCTGTTCGCGGGCGACTACCTCCAGATCCGCGACGACGACGCCTATGCTCGCGAGGCCGACACGCTCCGCGCCGCGCTCGCGGCCCTGGAGCCGCGGCTCGGGGCCTTCGCCGTGCGCGGCGACGTCGACCGCGACGAGTGGCCCGCGCTCTTCGACGGCACGGCCGTCACCCCCGTCGTGGAGAGCCGCACCTTCGACCTCGGCCCGCTCTCGCTCACCGCGCTCGCCCCCGGCGACGCCGCGTCCGCCCGCCCGCCGGTCCCGCCCCGCGACGGCTTCCACGTGGTCCTCGCCCACCGCCCCGACTTCGCCCTGACGCGGCCCGACGCCGACCTCCTCCTGGCCGGCCACACCCACGGCGGGCAGGTCCGGCTCCCGCTTTTCGGCCCGCTGATGACGCTCTCCGAGGTCCCGCGCGCCTGGGCCGCGGGCATCACGGCGCTGCCCTGGGGCGGGCACCTCGTGGTGTCGCGCGGCATCGGCATGGAGCGCTACGACGCGCCCCGGCTGCGCTTCCTCTGCCGGCCCGAGGTCCTGATCATCGAGCTCGGCGGCGAATAGTCCGGAGTCCCCGCGCGCGCGGCCGGCTGGGGGCTTGACGATCCCGCGCGCCCGCGGCACATTCCGATTCTGAAAATCAAACTCATTTTCAGGACCCCCTCCGAGGCCCGGCGCACCATGTACGTCTGTCTCTGCAAGGCCGTCTCCAACCGCACCATCCGCCGCTGCGTCAGCGAGGGCGCGCGCACCGTCGACGAGGTGGGGCGCCGGTGCGGAGCGGGCACCGTGTGCGGCACCTGCCGTCCCGACATCGAGGCGATCGTCGAGGCGGAGACCCGCGAGGCGCGCGCCGGAGAGGATCAGCTCGCCGCGAAGTGATAGACCGTCGGGAGCCGCCCGAGGACGTCCACCATGAAGCCCAAGGATCCCCAGCTCGTCGACGTGCTCAACGACGTCCTGAGCGCCGAGCTGACCGCGATCAACCAGTACTTCATCCACGCCAAGATGTGTGGCAACTGGGGCTTTCTGCGGCTGCACAAGCACATCCGGCACGAGAGCATCGACGAGATGCGCCACGCCGAGGCGATCACCGAGCGGATCCTCTTCCTCGAGGGCGTGCCGAACTACCAGCGGCTCTACAAGGTGAACGTCGGCGAGTCGGTCGACGAGCAGTTCCGGAGCGACCTCGCGCTCGAGTACACGGCGGTGGAGCGCCTCAACAAGGGCATCCAGCTCGCCACGGCCGTGGGGGACAACACCACGCGCGCGCTGCTCGAGGACATCCTGAAGAGCGAGGAGGAGCACATCGACTGGCTCGAGACCCAGCTCGAGACGATCCGCCAGATCGGGCTCCCGAACTACCTCGCCCAGCAGATCCGGGAGTAGCGCGTGGAGCTCGTGCTCGACTTCGAGCGGCCGATCGTCGAGCTGCTCCGGCGCATCGACGCGCTCCGCGCGATGCAGTCCCGCGAGGGCGGGGACCTCTCGGCCTCCATCGGCGAGCTCGAGCAGAAGGCCGAGCGGCTCCAGCGGCAGATCTTCGCGTCGCTCACGCCCTGGCAGCGCGCGCTGCTCTCGCGGCACCCGGCGCGCCCGTACACGCTCGACTACGCGAAGGGCTGGCTCACGGAGTGGACCGAGCTGCACGGGGACCGCGCCGGCCACGACGACCACGCGATCGTGGGCGGCGTCGGCTTCTTCCGCGGGCGGCGCGTGGTGCTCATCGGCCACCAGAAGGGCCGGAACACGAAGGAGAACGTCACCCGCAACTTCGGGATGGCGCTCCCCGACGGCTACCGCAAGGCCCTGCGGCTCATGGGCCTCGCCGACCGCTTCGGGATGCCCGTGATCACGCTCATCGACACCCCGGGCGCCTACCCGGGCATCGACGCGGAGGCGCGCGGGCAGGCCGAGGCCATCGCGCGGAACATCATGGAGATGTCGACCTTCCGCGTGCCGATCGTCGCGTGCGTGATCGGCGAGGGCGGGAGCGGCGGCGCGCTCGCGATCGGCGTGGGCAACCGCGTGCTGATGCTGGAGCACTCGACGTACTCGGTCATCTCGCCGGAGGGCTGCGCGGCCATCCTCTGGCACGACCGCGCGGAGGGCCCGCGCGCGGCCGAGGCGCTCAAGATCACGGCGCACGACTGCCACGCGCTCGGGGTGTGCGACGAGGTCGTGCCCGAGCCGCCGGGCGCGGCCCACCGGGGCCAGGACGCCACGGTGCGCGCCCTCGGCGACGCGGTGGAGCGCCACCTCCTGTCCCTCGACGAGCTCGGCCCGGACCAGCTCCGGGCGGACCGCTACGAGCGCTTCCGCCGGCTGGGCGCGATCGAGGAGCGGGCGTAGGGGCCGCCCCGAAATGGAGCGACGGCGTCGCGATGCGCGTGTAGGCTGACGCCCTCCCGGAGCCGCCCTGCGCCGCCACCTGCTCGCCCTCCTCGTCGCCCTCGCCGCCTGCAACGACCCCGCCGATGTCGCCATGTGCGAGCGCACGGCCGTGAAGGACAGCCAGGGGAACCCGGACCCCTGCGACGTCGACGCCTGCCTCGCGTGCGAGCGGGCGTGCGACGGGAACTGCTTCAGCATCGAAGGGGTCATGCCGAACTACACCTGCGACGACGGCGAGATGTGGACGCCCGACGACGTGTGCCCCGGATGGAGCGACCGATAGCGCAGTTGTCGAAGGTTGCGCAGGTAGCGCCACCTCGGCCGTGACATCGGGGTCCGATCGAGGCAGGATGGGCCCGTGCTGCTCCTCCTGCTCGCCTGCTCGGGCACCCCCGACGAAATCGCCCCCGTCGCCGACCGCGCCGTCGGCGACCTGCACCCGCTCGCCACCGGCTGCGACCCGCTCGACGCCGCGCGCTGCTGGCTCCCCTGGCCGTCGTTCGCCGCCACGCGCGTGGACGACACGAGCCCGACCGGCCTGCGCGTGGAGGTCGCCGACGAGGAGCTCCCCGTCGAGGACGATCCGCGCTGGCTCGAGCTCGCGGACGGCTTCTCGCGCCTGTCGCCCGTGCTCACGACGGTGGCCGGCGAGGTCGACCCCGCCTCGGTGGAAGGCGCGGTACGGCTCTTCGACGCCGGGACGGGCGCCGAGATCCCCGTGTGGACCGAGGCCGTCGTGGAGGGCGCCCGCACGCTGATCATCGCGTACCCGGCCGACGTGCTCCCCGCGGCGTCCGAGATCGTGGCGGTGGTGACGAACAGCGTGCAGCTCGTGGGCGGCGGCTCCCCGCCGAGCGACCACCTCGACCGCGTCGCGCTCGGCCTCGACGGGCCCGAGAACGCCGACGAGGAGGCCCTGCGCGCCTGGAACGCCCCCGTGCGCGCGACGATCGACGCCGCGGGCCTCGACCCGAGCGGCGTCCTCCGCGCGTGGTCGTTCCCGACGCGCTCCGCCGACGACGTGGGGCGGCGCGCCAAGGCCATGCTCGCGGCCGTCGACGAGGCCGATCTCGGCGTCACCCTCACCTCGGTCGAGCTCCGCGACGGGGACATCGCCGCGGTCGTGTACGGCACGGTCGACAACGTCCCGGAGTTCCGCCCGCACCGCGAGGAGTGGCTCAACCTCGGCGACGACGGCCTGCCCGTCGCGGTCGGCACACACTCCGCGGTCTTCCGCGTCGTCGTGCCCGCCGGGGAAGGGGACTGGCCCGTGGCGCTCTACGGCCACGGCACCGGCGGCGACGTGACCGACGGGCTCTTCGACGAGCAGCTCGCCGAGCAGGGGCTCGGCAAGGCGGGCATGCAGTTCCACGGCTGGAACGGCGAGGAGCTCATCAACTCGATCACCTACTTCTCGAAGGTGTTCGACGCCTCCACCCGCGCCACCTCCGCGCTCCTCCAGTCGGTCGCGGACGGCCACGCCATCCTCCGCGCGCTCCAGGGCCCGCTCGCCGACGCGCTCGCCGCGGACGAGCTCGGCGGCCAGCCCAACCCCGCCGCGGGCCGCCGCCCCATCGCCGACCGGCCCATCTGGGTGGGCGGCTCGCTCTCCGGCACCATGGGCGCGGTCATCGTGGCCGCCAACGACGACATCGACACCGCCGTGCTCAACGTGCCCGGCGGCGCCTGGACGCACTTCATCCCCACCGCGTCGCTCTACAGCATCCTCGTCGACCCGATCACCCGCGCCTGGTACCCCTCCGACATCGACCGGCGCGCCGCGCTCGCGATGGCGCAGAACGCCTGGGACGACGCCGACGGCGCCGCCTGGGAGGATCCCGACAGCGTGCTGCTCCTCCAGGAGAGCATGGACGACCCGATCCTGCCCAACGTCGGCACCACCATGCTCGCGCGCGCCCGCGGGGCCGTGCTCGTGGGCGTGCCGCTCGACGATCGCCTCGACGACGTCGAGGTCACCGACGGCGTGGTCGGCCGCACCGCCATCACGCAGTACCAGACGAACTTCACCGGCGAGTACGACATCCACGGGTTCGCCGCCGAGGACGGCCCCGCCGGGGACGCCGCCCGCGAGCAGATCGGGCACTTCCTCGCCGGCTGGCGCGCGGGGGAGACGCCGGAGATCATCCTCCCGTCGACGTGCTCGGCCACCGAGGGCTGCGACTTCGGCGACTGAGCCGAAAATCTTTTCCACCCGAGCGCGCCCACGGGTCGGACGCGCTGGAGGCTCCATGCTCCTGTTGTTGCTCGTCGCCTGCGATCGCACGAAGGACGGCCCGGCCGCGGGCGAGGTCACCTGGAGCGCCGACGTGGCGCCCATCGTGGAGCGCTCCTGCGTCGGCTGCCACCACGCCGGCGGCGTCGGCGCCGGCGACTTCACCTCCTACGCGACCGCCGCCCCCATGGCGTCCGCCATCGCCGCGTACGCCGACGCCGGCATCATGCCGCCCCCCGCGATGGACCCGACGTGCCGGCCCTACGTCGGCCACGAGTCGCTCGTGCTCTCCGACGCCGACAAGGACACGCTCGCCGCCTGGGTCGCCGACGGCTCCCCCGAGGGCGAGGCCATCGGCGTGCTCGACGTGACCCCGCCGACGCTCGAGGGCGCGGACACCGAGCTCGCGCTCCCCGTCGCCCACGCGGTCACCCCCGGGGACGACGGCAACGAGTACCACTGCCAGGCGCTCACCAACCCCTTCACGGAGACCACGTACGTCACCGGCTTCGACGTGCTCGTGGACGAGCCGGGCGTCGTGCACCACACCATCCTCGCCATCGACCACGGCGGCGACGCCGGCGCGGGCTCCGGCGACGGCGACCTCTCCGACGGCTGGGACTGCAAGACGCCCATCACCGAGTACGACTGGGCGATCCTGCACGCCTGGGCGCCGGGCATGCAGCCGACCAGCTTCGACGAGGGGCTCGGCCTGCGCGTGGAGCCCGGCGACCAGCTCGTGCTGCAGATGCACTACTTCGCGGACGCCGGCGACGCCGGCACGCTCGACCAGTCCGGCTACCGCCTGCGCACCGCGTCGAGCGTCGCGACCGAGATCCACATGGACGCCGTCGGCCCCTCCGGCTTCGTGCTCCCCGCCGGGGAGATCAGCGAGCCCGAGGAGACGCTCACCAACACCTACGGCGTCGACGTCACCGTGCACGGCGTCTTCCCGCACATGCACATGCTCGCGACGGGCTACGAGTCCCGCGTCGTGCACGACGACGGCGAGGAGTGCCTCGCCCGCGCCGACGCCTGGGACTTCGGCCACCAGGCCACCTACCTGTACGAGGAGCCGGCCGTCTGGGGCCGCGGCGAGCAGCTGATCAGCCGCTGCACCTTCGACAACACGGCCGAGAACCCGAACCAGTACAACTCGCCGGTCGAGGACGTGACGTACGGGGAGGGGACCAACCAGGAGATGTGCTTCTTCCTGTACTATTACTCTTTGTAGGGGCGGCCGCTCCGCGCCGCGGCGACGGGGGTGCAGCGGAGGGGCGGCGGTGGCTCCGTGCCCGGGCGCGGCGATGGCGGCGCTTGTTGGTGGGTGTTGGTGCGACTCGCGATGCCCCGGCCTACGGTCGTTGGGCGTCCAAGGAGGTCCAATGCCCGTGAATCGTCTGGAAGTTCGGCGAGCCCTCGCGCAGTATAGCGCCACGCTGCTGGCAGATCCGAAGCAACCCCGCGTGGCGGCGCGCTTCGAGCGCCTGAAGCGAACCCTGTACGACGAGGCGCTGCGAACGGGGGGACCCGCGGCCGCGGCGAAGCAGAAGCAGCGGATCGCGGACGCCACGGAGCGCGTCGCGAACGCCGACGTGCCGGAGCGGGCGCTGGCGATCCTTCGGGAGGCTGTCGGGGCGCGGGCCCACGAGCTGTTCGAAGGGGCCGAGTGGGAACCGCCGATCGAGTTCCGCCCCACGGACAGGACCGGCGCGTGGACGCTCGAGCACCAGCTCCTGACCATCCGGTGCGTGGAGGAGACGCCGCCCTCGGCCGGTGAGGACGACATGCTGTTCAACGGCGTGTACGCCTACAACGGCCCGGACATGCTCAAGTCCCACTACGACACCTTCGACGAGCAGGACCCCCCGAGGAGCTTGAGGCTGACCCTGGCCCGTGCTCAGCTCGTTCCGGGGACCCGCACCTACACGGCGCTCCACTTCGTCACCGAAGAGGACGTCCTCTCCGAGGCGGCGGCCCAGACGCTCGCGGTGATCGTGACGGCCCTGCTCGACCTCCTGGTCGAGGCCGGCATGCAGGCCGCTCGAGCGATGCTCTCCGGCTGGATGGCCAAGAACCGACCGGACGGTGTCCCCAGCGCGGAGTGGGACGGGTTCACGAACAACGCCCTCGACGAGCTGTTCGACTCCGCCCGGGATGCCGGCGACGACCTCCTCGGGATCTTCAGCGAGTGGCTCTCGGAGGCGCTCGGTCCCGAGCGGTTCCCCCTGCTCGTCACCGAGGCCAAGGTCAACTGGGCTCCGCCGCGGCTTCCCGTCGTCACCGGCATCCGGGCGATCGGCTCGGGCACCCTCGCGGGGGCGCCTGCCAACATCCGGGGCGCCGGCACGTCCGACATGCTCGGGGTGCCCCTGCGGCGCAGCGGGGGCGGCTGCTACGAGCTCTCGATGAAGATCGAGGTGCACGGGATCCCCGGAAACGGCGGCTGAGGAGCGGAGGCGCGCCCCACCGCGATAGATGCGGCGGCGATGTCGCTCACCGTCCGGCCCGCCCCCACGCCCCTCCGCGGGCGGCTCACGGTCCCGGGCGACAAGTCGATCTCCCACCGCGCGCTCCTGTTCGGCGCGCTCGCCCGCGGCACGACGCGCATCTCCGGGCTGCTTGACGCCGAGGACGTGCGGGCCACGCTGGCCGCCGTGCGCGCGCTCGGGTGCGACGCCTCGCCCGCGCACGTCACGGGCGCGCCCTGGCGCGACGCCGGGCTCGTCGACTGCGGCAACTCCGGCACCACGGCCCGGCTCCTGCTCGGGGCGCTCGCGCCGCGGGCCGCGGCCACGCTCGATGGGGACGTGTCGTTGCGCCGCCGCCCGATGCGGCGCGTGCTCGACCCGCTCGCGAAGCTCGGCGCGGCCTTCCACGGAGGGCCGACCTTGCCGATCTCCGTGGCGAAACGTAGGCTATCCGGGGCCACGGTGGAGGCGACGGTGGCGTCCGCGCAGGTCAAGTCGGCAGTGCTCCTGGCCGGCCTCGGCGCCGACGGCGAGACGCGGTACGTCGAGCCCGTCGCCACGCGCGACCACACGGAGCGCCTGCTCGCCGCCATGGGCGCGCCGCTCCGCAGGGAAGGGGACACGCTCGTCATCTCCGCGGGCCCGCTCGACGCGCTGGACATCGAGGTCCCGGGCGACATCAGCAGCGCCGCGTTCTGGATGGTCGCCGCCGCGATCGTGCCGGGCTCCGACCTGCTGCTCGAGGGCGTCGGGCTCAACCCCACGCGCACGGGCTCGCTCGACGTGCTGCGCGCCATGGGCGCCGACGTGGAGGTCGACGAGCGGCCCGGGGCCGAGCCCATCGGCGCCGTCCGCGTGCGCGGCGGCCCGCTCCGGGCCACGACGATCGGCGGCCCCCTGATCCCCCGGCTCATCGACGAGCTGCCGGTCCTCGCGGTCGCGGCCGCCTTCGCCGAGGGGGAGACGCGTATCACCGACGCCGCGGAGCTCCGCGTGAAGGAGTCCGACCGCATCGCCACCACCGTCGCGGGGCTGCGCGCCCTCGGGGTCGAGGCCGAGGCCCTCCCGGACGGCCTCGTCGTCCGCGGCAACCCCGGCGCGGTCCCCACCGGCGCCCCGATCACCAGCGATGGCGACCATCGCATCGCGATGGCGTTCGCCATCGCCGGCCTGCGCGTCGGCGCCACGGTGACCGACACCGCGTGCATCGCCACGTCCTACCCCACGTTCCCCTCCAGTCTCGCGAGGTTTGCCGGTGCGTGAGCTGACCATCGCCATCGACGGCCCCGCCTCCTCCGGGAAGGGCACCGTCGCCCGCCGCGTCGCCGAGACGCTCGGCTACGCCTACGTCGACACCGGCGCGATGTACCGCGCCGTCGGGCTCGCCGCGCTCCGCGCGGGCGTCTCGCCCACCGACCCCGGCCCCACCGCGGAGATCGCGCGCGGCCTCCACTTCGCGTTCGACTGGCACAAGGGCCAGCTCCGCATCATCGTCGACCGCGAGGACGTGAGCGCCGCGATCCGCAACGAGGCCGTCGGCAAGGCCGCCTCCGCGGTCGCCGTGCACCCCGGCGTGCGCGCGGCGCTGCTCCAGACCCAGCGCGACCTCGGCGCGGGCGGCGGTGTCGTCATGGACGGCCGCGACATCGGCACCGTCGTGCTCCCCACCGCCGACCTCAAGATCTTCCTCGACGCCTCGCTCGCCGAGCGCGCCCGCCGTCGCCACGCAGAGTCGCCCGGCAGCACCTACGAGCAGGTCTACGCCGAGCTCGAGGCCCGCGACGCGCAGGACTCCGGCCGGGCGACCGCCCCGCTCAAGCAGGCCGAGGACGCCATCCGCATCGACACGACCGGGCTCACCATCGACGAGGTCGTGGCCGAGATCCTGCGGCTGGTGGCGGAGCGAAAGGGCGCCGGACGCGCCTGAGCGATACACCGGAGCGCGCCCTCGGGGGCCGCTCGCACCCCGATGCGCGCGACGGACACGCTCACAGGCCTCGTCAGCAGGGCTTCGACCCGGCGACCGGCTCGCATGTCTGCCCCGGTGCGCAGGGGTTCCGGCCCGCACAGTCCACCGGCGGCTTCTCCGCGTCCTCGGTGCCCGACAGCGGGGTCCACTGGCAGTCGGCGCCGGGGGGACAGAGCACGTTCACATGGCAGGCGAACTCGCGGGTCGTCTGCGTCACCTTGTCGCAGAAGGAGTGGACCGTCACCTGGCCCCGGCGCTCGGGGGACACGCGCTTGTCGACGACCTCGAAGTTCCATTCGCCGGGATCGAGCTGGAGCGGCCCGATGTCCACGGCGGCCTCCAGGGGCTCCTCCGCGGGCGCCTCCTGGAGAGGGCCCGGCTGCCTGGGCGTGCATGACTTCAGGTTGGCCGTCGGCTGCTGGCAGGGGTCTGACCCGCAGACCTGCTGGCACGTGCGGGGCTCGTCCGTGTAGGCCACGCGCGTGGCCTTCCAGGTGCACTCCTCCGTGGTGAGGTCGCCGTCCACCTCGCAGAAGCCGGGGCCGGATGAGCAGATCACCTCGCGCACCTTCCCGGACGGGTCGCACCACGCGTGGGCCTTCGCCTTCGTCGCGGTGGGGAGCCCCTTCTTGTGGATCTCCAGGTTCCACTCGCCCGGATCCAGCTGCTGGGGTCCGTCCGCATCGCGGAGGACGTAGAAAGTTTCGAGCCCCGCGTCGGCCGCGTCGCCCTTCGCGGGGGTCTCCCCCCCGGGGGAGGCGTCCTTCCCCGTCCCCGGGCACCCCGCCAGGACGAGCCATCCGGCCATCCCCCACCAACACCTGCGCGTCATCGGACCTCCGGCGCGCGTTTCTACAGGTGGACGCGACACTCGTCCAGGGACGCCAGCTCCAGGCGTGTCCCGGCGTGCGCGCGGACGAGGGGATCGAGGTCCGCCAGCGCCGCGTCGCGGACCGCCAGGTCGCCCGCGAGCCACGCCGCCTGGAGTCGCACGCGGGGGAGGGGACAACGCTGGAGCCGCCCGCGGAGCCCTTCGTCGAGCGGCCTCTGACCGAGCAGGACGAGCACGGCGCCTGCCAACAGGGCGACGCCCGGGAGCGCCGCCTGCTCCGCCGCATCCACACACAAGACGGCGAGCCTCGACGCCCCGGACGAGCGCGAGCGCCACTCGCGCGCGAGCTCCCCGAGGAGCACGCTCGCGTACACGGGTGGGTCGTCGAGGAGACGCACGGCCTCGACGAGCTCGTCGTCCACCGGCCCGTCTTCGCCCTGGCGGTACGCGATGCCCCGCAGGTGGCGGAGCGCCTGGGCCTCGTAGTGGGGGAGCCCGTGGGCCGCCGCGAGGGCGCGGGCCTCCTCCGCGGCGCGGGTGGCGCGGGCGAGCCGGAACGCATCGGTGAGCGCCCCGGCTTCGTTCAGGAGCGCGCCGAGGCGTCGGGGCACCGGGAGCGACGGGTCGCCGGCGGAGCGGTGCAGCGCGGCGGCCTCCTCGAAGCGCCCCTGCCGGTACCGCACCAGGCCGGCGAGGCTCGCCCGACGCGCGGCCAGGAGCGGGCCCCCGTCGCGGGTGCGAGCGAAGTGCGCGAGGAGCTCGTCCGGGTCCGGCCGCCCGGCCGCCAGCGCGCCGCGGAGCTGGATGGCCTCCCACCAGCCGTCGAGGTCGTCGTGCCCGAAGCGCCCCTCCTCGCCGGCGAGCCGGACGGCCTCGGCGTGCCGGCCCGCCACGGAGCCAGCGGCCGCGTCGAGGAGGCCGACCAACGGGCGCGTGTCGCCGGAGAGCCGTTGCAGGGCCGCGCGCGCCTCCGCCAGGGCCCGCGCGGTGCCGTCCAGGAGCCCGAGGCGGGCGATCGTTCGCGCGAGCCGCTCCGCGAGGGCGGGGGGCACCTGCGACGGCGACCACGGCTCGATCACGGCGCGCGCGTCGTGGACCCGACCCGCGTGCTCCAGGCGGCTGGCCTCCTCCAGCGCCGCTTCCACGCCGTCGACCCCCGCGAGGCCGGCGGAGCGGACGCGCGCCCGCGATCGCCGCAGCCACGCGAGCCCCCCGGGCGAGACGCGAAGCTGGTCGCCGTCCGGCTCGGCGAGGCCCGCGCGGGTCCAGGCGGCCAGCTCAGCGGCCGCGCGCTCCACATCGCGGCCGGCCCGCTCCTCCAGGATGGCGGCCGGCCCCGAGACGAGCCGCAGTACCTTCTCGGGCCCCGCGAATAGACCGGTGAGCCGCGCGGTCTCCGGCGGCGCCTCGGCCAGGACCCGCCGGATCGCGCTGACCGTGCCCGAGCGGAGCCCCGCGCCGAGCTCGTCGGCGGCCTCCCGCGCGGTCGGGCGCTCCGCGGGGGCCGGCGCGAGCAGCGCGTCGAGCACGCGCCGCGCCGGCGCCGGCAGCGGGAGCTCTTCGTTCAGCGGGGCCCCGGCCACCCGGCGCGCGACGAGCTGCCGCCACGTCCCCGCGTGCGGGACGCGCCCAGTCAGCCCTTCGACGACCATGAGCCCGACCGCATAAACGTCGGCGGCCGGACTTGCCCCCTCCCGCGCCAGGAGCTCCGGCGCCGCGTAGAGGGGCGTTCCCACGAAGCCGTCGTCCGCCTCGTCACCGTACTCGGGCGAGGCCACACCCAGGTCCACGAGCACGGGCTGGCCGCGCCGCGTGACGAGCACGTTCCCGGGCTTCAGGTCGCCATGACGAAGCCCCGCGTCGTGCAGGCGCGCGACCGCTTCGAGGAGCGCCACGGCGAGCGGCTCAAGCCGCTCCCAGGACAGGGGCCCGCGGGTGCCCGGGAACGGCACGCCCTCGACGAGCTCCATGACGAGGACGCTCCGCCCATCCTGCACGCCGTGGTCGAAGTACCGGACGACCCCGGGCACGTCGAGCCGCCGGAGGTGCCGCGCCTCGGCCTCCGCTACGCCCACGCCCACCTTCACCGCGACGGCCGTGCCCCCGACCCGGTCCTCGGCCCGCCACACGGACCCCTGGCCGCCGGAGCCGAGCGGCCGCTCGAGCCGGTAGCGGCTGAGCAGCTCCTCTCCCGCCCGGCCGGTCACGGCGGAGCCGGGAGCGAGGGTGTCTGGCAAGCGCGACCGCATCCGCCGAGCATACGCCGCGCGTCCCACGCCGATCCCGCGCCCCCCGGAGGCGCGCTAAGCTCGCGCGTGCTCTTCATCTCGGACGAGTTCTTCCTCTTCCTCGTGCTCGTGCTCGGCACCCTGGCGGTGGTGCGGCACCCCGCGTGGCGACGGTGGCTCCTCCTCGGCTTCTGCGTCTGGTTCTACGCCAGCTGGAGCGTCGGCTTCCTCGGGCTCCTGTTCGCGAACATCCTCGTCGACTACGTCATCGCGCTCCGGCTCGGCACGGAGACCCGGCCGCGCGCGCGCAAGGCGCTCGTCACCACGTCCGTCGCGATGAACCTCGGGATGCTCGGGTTCTTCAAGTACCTGGGCTTCGGCGCCACCGCGCTCAACGAGGGCCTCACGCTGCTCGGCACCGGCGTGTCGGTCCCCGTGCCGCACCTCATCCTGCCCCTGGGCATCAGCTTCTACGTGTTCCAGGCCATCTCCTACACGGTCGACGTGTACAAGGGCCTGCTCCAGCCGACCCGCTCGCTCCGCGAGCTCGCGACCTTCATCATGTTCTTCCCGCACCTCGTGAGCGGGCCCATCGTGCGGGCGGCCGAGATCCTCCCGCAGCTCGAGCGGCTGAAGGAGCCCCTCCGCGGCGAGGAGATCATGGCCGGGGCGAAGGACTTCGTCCTCGGCTTCGGCCGCAAGGTCGTGTTCGCCGACCAGTTCGCGCTCCTCGCCGACGCGACCTTCGGGGCCCCGCACACCTACGGCTCCGGCGACCTCGCCGTCGGGCTCTTGGCCTACTCCCTCCAGATCTACTTCGACTTCTCCGGGTACTCGCAGATGGCCGTCGGCCTCGCGCGGATGTTCGGCATCCACTTCCCGGACAACTTCGACGCCCCCTACATCTCCCGCTCGCTGCAGGAGTTCTGGCGCCGCTGGCACATCTCGCTCTCGCGTTTTCTCCGGGACTACCTCTACATCCCGCTCGGCGGCAGTCGGCACGGCCTCCCCCGCACGCTCGTCGCGCTCTCCGCGACCATGCTCATCGGCGGCTTCTGGCACGGCGCCAACTGGACCTTCCTGGTATGGGGCGCCATCCACGGCTTCGGACAGGCGCTGGCGTACCTCTACCGGGCGCGGCTCCAGACGCCCGCGCACACGCGCTTCTGGGGCTCCCCGGCGGGCGACTTCACGGGCTGGGCCCTCACGATGGCCACGGTCGGCGTCGCGTGGATCTTCTTCCGCGCTCCGACGGTCCACGACTCCTGGGCCTACCTCACCCGCCTGTTCGCGGGCGCGTCCGGGACCGCGGCCCTGACGGTCACGTCCACCCAGCTCGCGCTGTTCGGTGCCGCCGCCGCCATCCACCTCGTCGCGTACCTCCGCCCCACGCTCGCCGTCCCCTGGCCCCGCGCCGCCTTCGCCCAGGGCGTCGCCGCCGCGGGCGCCTACGCCGCCTTCGTCGCCTTGAAGCAGGCCGATGCCCCGTTCATCTACTTCAACTTCTGACGCGGTCCGCGACGTCGCGACCCCCGCGGCGCCCGCCGCGGCTCCGAGCGGCGTCCTCGCCTGGCTCGGGGGCGTCGCGCTGGTGCTGATCGTGGCCCCGCTCCTGCTCGTGGCCGCCTTCTCCGCCCACGAGCCCCACTGCGAGGAGGCCGAGGCCTTCTGGACCGGCGACCTCCCCACCGGCCCCGGCCGCGTCGACGGGGTCGTCCTCGGCAGCTCGCAGATGGGCCTCGACATCGACGTCCACGCGCTCGCCGCCGCGACCGGCCACCCCTGGGTGCGCGTCGCCCGCCACGCCGTCGAGCACGCCTCCATCCCGCGCACCTTCCCGCGGCTCCTCGGCTCGTCCCCGGCCGCCCCCGGCCTGCGCCACCTCGTCCTCGAGGTCTCCCCGCTGCTCTTCGACGAGGGCGCGTGCGCGCGCCCGGAGCTCGACGGCGTGCCGCTCCGCCCCCAGTGGTGGGGCGCCACCCGCGCCGTGCTCGGGCCCGACGCCGAGCTCGCGCCCCAGGTCGCCATGGGCTGGCTCCCGCACCGCTGGATCATGACCGCCGGCCGCCGCCGCGACCTCGTGGACCACCTGAAGGACCCCGCCGAGGCCCTCGCGCTCCTCCGCGATCTGCCGCGGGTGTTCCAGGGCTCCTCCCCGCCCGCCCGCTGGGAGGGCGAGCCCGTCCCGGAGCTGTCCGCCGAGCGCGTCGAGAAGCGCCGCCGCTTCCTGTTCGGCGGGCCCCTCGACGCCTACCGCCCCGTCCCGAGCGAGGCGTGCCTCGCGACGCTCGAAGGCGTGATCGACCAGGCCCGCGCCGAGCGCACGGTCCTCGTGCTCCCGCCGCTCCGGGGTCTGCTCCGCGACGCCGTCCCCGCCGAGCTCCGCGTCGCGCTGCGCGCCGAGGTCGACGCCATCGCCGCCGCCCGCCCCGGCCGCGTCGTCGCCTGGGACGCCACCGACACCTTCGCGGACCGCGAGGCCGAGGCCTTCACCGACTTCGACCACCTCTCCGCGGAGGGGGCGTCGGCGTTCACGGGGATGCTGGCGGAGCGGTTGCGGTAGCGCGGGTCGTCTCTGGTAGAGTGCCGGCCTCCGCCGGACGACCGATGAAGCGACCTGACGTAGAACCCGACAGTATCTTCGAGGCGTTTCTCGGCCGCCTGAAGGACCGCGTCGAGACGGGCTGGCTCGACCTCCTGCACGGCGGCCTCTACGCCGCCACGGGCGCCCCGGATCACGAGGGCCACTACCGGGACGGGGTCTGGCGCAACTGGACCGACAGCTACGCGGTCCGGCCGGCCGCCTACCATCTCCCCGCCACCGAGGCGGAGCTCCGCGCGATCGTCGCGGGCGCCGACAAGCTCCGGGTGGTGGGGGGCGGGCACACCTTCAACGACTCTCCGCTCTCCGAGCACACGCTCGTCTCCCTCGACGCCTACGACGGCGTGCTCCACGTCGACCCGGAGGCGCGGGCGATCCGCGTCCAGGCCGGCATCCGCCTCCGCGACCTGAACCGGGTGCTCCGCGAGCACGGCCTCGGCCTGCCGGTGCTCGGCTCGACGGACGCGCAGAGCATCGCGGGCCTCGTCGCCACCGATCTGCACGGCACCGGGCGGGATCACGGCTTCCTCTCCGAGCAGATCCTCGGCCTGCGCGTCATCGCCCACGACGGGACCGCCCGCGACCTGCGGCCCGGCGATCCGCTGTTCCACGCGGTCATCGGCGGCCTGGGGACCTGCGGCGTCGTGGCGGAGGTCGAGCTCCAAGCCGTCCCCGCCTTCAACCTCGAGAAGACCACCCAGATGATGGACCGCGCCGCGACCGAGGACGAGCTCGAGGCGCTGCTGCAGGCCTACGATCACGTCAGCGTCTACTACATGGGCGGCGCGGCCGAGTCCGAGTCCTTCCGCGTACATTGCTGGCGCCACACCGACGAGGACGTGACGCCCGGCTGGGAGAAGCACAAGACCCGCGCCGAGCTCTCGGACTTCGCGATCAGCGCGTTCCTCCCCGGGATCGCCCTCGCGGTCGCCGACATGGACGAGGACGCCTGGCTCTCCGACGTGCTCGCCCCCGATCAGCGCCTGATCATGCCGGGCAGCCACGGGTTCGGGCGCAAGCTCTTCTATCGCCACGACGAGATCGAGTTCGGCGTGCCGTTCCCGGCCTGGCGGGCCTGCGTCGCCGAGGTCATGGCGCTGCTCGCCGCGCGGGACTTCTTCTCGATCGTCGAGGTGCGGTTCACCCCGGACACCTCCCGCGCGCTCCTGGGCCCGGGCGTCGGGCGGCGCACCGCCTACATCGAGCTCGCGACGCCGATGTCGCAACAGACCGAGGCGGTCTACGCGGAGGTGGAGGACATCTTCCGCGCCCACGGCGGCCAGCCGCACCTCGGCAAGAAGACCCGCTTCACCACCCGGCAGATGCGGGAGACCTTCGGAGAGCGCTTCGAGACCTTCGCGCGGCTGCGCGCGGAGCAGGATCCGGGCGGCAAGTTCCTCAACCCGTTCACGGCGCGCGTCCTGGGGCCCGAGGCTCTGGCCCCGCTTCCAATCCTGTAGGCTCTTGGGGCGGGGGGGTGCCCCCCCCGCAACGCCCCCCCATCCCGGAGGCCGACATGCCCGTGACCTGGTGCACCGACGGCGGCGAGGAGATCGCGCTCCACGATCGCCTGGCCGGCGCGATGGACGCCTGGTTCGCGCTCGTGCCCTGCGCCGGGCTGGCCCACACCTACGTGGGCGCGTGCGAGGGCGCGGGGGAGGTCGACCTCGCGGTGGTGTGGGCCGATCCCGACGACGAGCTCGACGACGGCGTGCTCGCCGCGCGGACCTACACGATGGAGGGGGCCGAGGTCACCGGCGAGCGCCTCGTCCTCGACGACGTGGCGTTCACCACGGACGAGGCCGTCGCCGCCGGGGAGTGCGTCGACGAGCCCAACCTCGACCTGCTGCTCCTCCACGAGCTCGGGCACTGGCTCGGGCTGGAGCACGCCTGCGAGGACGGCGAGCCCTGCGTGGGCGACGAGGCCGACGCGGTCATGTCGTGGATCCTCGAGCCCTGCGAGTCACGATCCCTGAACGCCGTGGACGAGGCGCTCATCCGGGCCGTGTACGCCTCGCTGACGACGCCCCACCCGGCCGACGAGCCCCCGGTGATCGTGAACGCCCCGCCGTTCTCGGTGTGCGTCTCGCTGGTCTCCCCCGATGGGCTCGTCACCGGGAATCCCTCCGTCACCTGGAACTTCGGCGACGGCGGCGTGGGCGACGGGCTCGAGGCGTGCCACACCTACACCGACGAAGGCTCGTTCGTGGTGTCGGCCGAGGTGGCCTACGACGACTGCGATGCCGTCGACACCTTCGACCCCTACGCCATGGTCACCTCGCAGGCGCCCGCCGCCGCGCCCTCCGAGGACCGCGGCGAGCCGGCGGTGGGCGGGTGTTCGCACGCCGCGGGGCAGGGGGCGGGCCTCGCGCTGCTCGGGGCTGTCCTCGCCTGGGCGCGGCGGCGCCGGGTGTAGACCGCGGCGACCGTCTCGACCGCCGGTCGCTCGCCTCCCGCGCTCGCGCTACGAGAAGGGAAGAGGCCGGCCATGGAAGCTCTCGCCAGCACGCGCGCGCCGCAGCCTCCCGCCACCGATCGGCACGCCGGGGCCTCCCCGGCCCTGGAGTCCGACCTCGTGGACCCGCTCGGCGGGTCGGGGCTCACCGACCCGCTCGTGCGCGCCGGGGCGGGCGCCGGGCCTGCCCAGCGGAGGCCGGCCGCGGGGGCGTCCGGCGGGGTCGTGCAGCGCAGCCTCACCAACGCCGCGCTCATCCAGCTCGTCGTCCAGGACGGGCTCGCGGGCGTGTGCAACGCGCTCAGCGCCGGCCACCTCGCGGGCATCTTCCAGCCCGAGGGCGCCGGGCGCACCGGGGTGGACCAGGCCGACTACCCCAAGATCGCGCTCCTGAAGCAGCTCCTGGACGCCACGGTCGCCCACTACCTGTGCGAGGGGATCCCCTCGGCGGACATCAGCATGGGTTTCGTCGCATGGATGCGGGAGTACAACGGGAACTTCTTCGGGACGTTGGCGGCGGGCAACCTCGACGATCGCTTCGAGGCGTTCAAGACGTTCTTCGAGGAGTGGGCCCAGGCCCCGGGCTACACCGCCGACGAGACCACGGGCGAGCTCGAGTACGCGAACACCGACATCGGTGACCTCGTCGCGCCGCTCGTCGAGGGCATGGAGGACTTCTGGAACGTGGGCACCGCGTTCAATTGCCTCGTGGTCATCCGCGCGACCGGGCCGGGCCTCGGGGAGGACGGCGAGGACGGCTACGCGGGCCACGAGCTCTCGCTCCGCTACACGCCGAACGGCCAGAACGGCGGGCGGCTCGAGATCCTCGACCAGACGACCGGCGCCGTCCAGCGGGACGTGCAGAGCGAGGACGACATCTGGGACATCGTGGGGAGCCACCTCCACCGCTGCTACATCCAGAACCCGATGGCGAAGACCGACCGCGCGAAGTGGCGGTTCGTGATCACGCGGCCGTGACGCTCCGGGTCCCCCCGGTCGGCTACCGGCCGCGGGCCTTCTCCACGATCTCGACGCCGGCGCGGAGCGTATAGCGGTCCGTCTCCGCCCGCTCGACGACGCCGCGCCGCCGCAAGGTGTAGAGCTGGGCGCGGACGGTGTCCTTGTCGCGCCCGACCGCGTCCACGATTTGCGCCAGCGTCATGGGTTGGTCGGAGAGCACCCGGGCGAGCTCCAGCTCCTTCCCCCGGAGGGCGACCGCGCCGGTGCCGGCGGGGTCGGTGCGCGCCGCGCCGCCGCGCTTGCGGGCAGGGGAGCCGTGGAAGAGCGCGGTGAGCGCGCGCAGCTCCGCCTCGAGCTCCCGGTCCGCGGCCTCCTCCTGCTCGAGGCGCCGCTCCTCGATCGCGAGGATGCGGTTGGCGATCGCGAGGGCGGCGGCGCGGAGGGTCGGGGGCTCCATCGCCGGAGATCTTCGCGAAGTTTCTTTCGGGAGGCAAGCGCCCCCTCGCGAAACAATCCGATTTGTTTCGCGAAGCCGTGGAGATGGCGGCCGTTCGCCACCCCGCTCCGCGTGCCCGACCAACCCTCTTCAACACCTGTTCACGAGGCGCAGGGGTGTGTCGACGGATTGGAATCGTCCTGCCATCCCTTCGACGTGCCCGCTGGTGTAGCCGTGTGGCCCTGGACACGTCAAGAGGACACCTCCGCGGGTCCCTAGACCGCGCCGGCGCCACACCCAACTCGGAAGCCGGCGAAAAACGCGCGTTCCTGCCACGCGCAACTTGCGTCTAGGCAGCCGCGAAATAAGTTTCAGGTAAGGGCCGGGCAGCCCCGGGACCGCGCCCTACCGGAGGGTCAGGATGAGCCTCTTCACGTTCGTCGGCGTGGCGTCGAGCCACGCCGGGGTCATCGGCATGGTGTACGTCAACGGCACCGGGGGGCAGCCCGCGTTGCTCCTCGCCGTCGCGGCCGGCTTCGTCGTGTACCCGCTCGCGCAGCGGCTCGCGGGCGGGCCGAGCGTCGATCCGCGCGGGCTCTTGCGGGACGCCGCGCGGTTCGTGGCGCAGGTCCGCCGCGCGATCGGCGCCGCGTCCGACGACAAGCTCGACCACGTCGAGCCCGAAGCCGAGCCGGCGCGGGAAGCTCCCGCGGCCGAGCGGCCCGCCGAGCGGCCCGCCGAGCGGGGGGAGCCGCGCCCCGAACAGGCCGAGCGCACCTCCACGCGCCTGCCGGAGCCCCGCGTCCGCGTGCGCGACCGCGGCAAACACAAGGGCCGCCGCTGACCGCCCGCGCCCTCGAATTTCCGGGAACCCGGTCCGCGCGGGCGTGTACTGTGGAAGCGTGACGCTGCTGCTCCTGTTGGCCTGCGCCCATTCACCTCCGCCCACGCCCGAGGACCCCGCGCTCGCCCGCGCGGAGGTCCACTGGTTCGAGCTGCACGGCCGCGACCGCATCGAGCTCCTCGAGTCCTGCCTGGAGAGCTGCCCGCGCGACGAGCAGGGCGTCGCCGTGGCGTCGCTCACCACCTGGCAGCTCCGCTGGGGCTGGCAGAAGGCGCCCTACGAGCCCTGCGCGGTGGCGTCGACCAGCGTGGACGCGATGGTGTCCGTGGCCCTGCCGCGCTGGGAGCCGCCGCCGGAGGCGGACCCCACGCTGGTCGCGCAGTGGGAGGCCTGGCACGACCGGCTCCGCTACCACGAGCAGGGGCACGTCGACGTGGTGCACGCCTTCGCGCACGACGCCGAGGCGCGGCTCGAGGACGCCGGGTGCGAGGGCATCGACGCGACGGGCGCGGCGCTTTTGGCCTCGCTCCGGCGCGCCCAGGTGGAGTACGACCTCGCCACGGGCAGCGGGCACGTGCAGGGCGCCAGCTTCTGGACCGGCGCGGACGCGGTGGTCGCGGAGTAGGCCGCCCGGTCGCGCTGCCGGCGCGCTGGCGGTGCGCTTCGGAGATCGGTGGGAAGCGGCCCGCCGAGCGGTTTCCTCCGGCGCCGCGCGTCGGGTATCGTGCGCCGATGGTGCTCTTCCTCGCGCTCCTGGGCTGCGGGCCCAAGGATACGGCCGACACCGGCGGGCCCGTGGACTCCGGGACGCCCGACGACACCGACCCGACCGACACGGGCCCCGACGACACCGATCCGACCGACACGGACACCGCGCCGGACTCCGGGGACACCGACCCGGGCGACTCCGGGGACACCGCCCCCGACACCGGCGACACGGACACCGGCGACACGGCCGACACCGGCCCCGGGGACACCGGCGACACGGCGGCGCCGACCCCGCCGCGCTGGTCGGGCGAGCACTCCATCGCCGAGGCCGACGCCGTGCTGCTCGGGGACACCTTCGGCGAGCGCGTCGGGCTCGCGATGATCGGCGGCACCGACTACGACGGGGACGGCGCCGCCGACCTCGTCGTGGGCGCCGACCTCCGCTCGGGCGGCCGCGGCGCGTTCTACGTCCTGCCAGCGACCGTCTCCGGGAACTACCCGCTCGCGGGGGCGCCCGTCCGCGTGGACGGGGAGCGGAGCTTCGACCAGGCGGGGCACATCCTCGCGCACGGCGGCGACATCGACGGCGACGGCACGCCCGACCTGCTCTCGGGCGCGTTCAAGGCCGACCTCGACGAGACCGACGCCGGCGCCGCCTGGGTGCACTACGGCCCCGTCACCTCCGGCACGACCGCCGACGCCGTGCGTATCGGCGGCGTCGCCGCGAACGACACGGCGGGGCACGCCGTGAACGGGCTCGGGGACGTCGACGGCGACGGGCTCTCCGACTTCGCCGTGGGCGCCGAGGGCGCGGACGCGGGCGGCGCGGACGCGGGCGCCGTCTACCTGTTCCAGTACGCCCCCACCGCGAACGTCACGCTGGACGACGCCGACTTCGTGCTCGTCGGCGAGGGGGCCGGCTACCGCGTGGGCCACAACGTGCTCGCGCCGACCGACCTCACCGGGGACGGCTACGACGACGTCGTGGTGTGCGCCCCCGAAGCCGACGGCGCGGCCACCGACGCGGGCGCGCTCTACGTCATGGCCGGGCCCGTCACCACGAGCGGGTCGCTCGCCTCCGCGACCGCCATCTACGACGGCGAGGCCGCCGGCGACGAGGCGGGCCACCACGCCGTCTCCCTCGGCGACACCGACGGCGACGGGCTCCCCGACCTCGCCATCGACGCCTGGTACCAGGACGGCGGCGGAGCGGACGCCGGGGCGGTCTACGTGGTCCGCTCGCCGCACGCGGGCCGCGCGTCGTTGTCGTCGGCCTGGGCGCGCTGGGACGGCGAGGCCGCCGGCGACGAGGCCGCGGTGCACCTCGCGGCCGCCGACATCAACGGCGACGGCGCGGACGATCTCTGGCTCGGCGCCTACCGCAACGACGTGGGCGCGTCCTCCGCGGGCGCGGCCTACCTGCTCTACGCGCCGTTCGACGCGGGGGTCTTCGACCTCGGGAGCGCCGACGCCGTCTTCCGCGGCGAGTCCGCGGGCCACGAGCTCGGCTTCGGCGTGGGCAGCGCCGGCGACACCGACGGGGACGGCACCGACGACGTGATGGTCGGCACCTTCAACGGCGGGGCCGGCGGCGGCGCGGTCTACCTCGTGCGGGGCGGCTGACCGGCGCGGCGATCGGCGGCGCCTACGTGAGCCCCCGCCGCGGCGACTTCCCCGTCATCGCGGTGAACGCGTGGTAGCCCACCCAGCGCAGCGGGTCGGGCGGGATGTAGAGCAGGCGCTGCTGGTAGAAGGGCAGATCGCGCCAGCGCTCGTCGTCGCCGCTGTAGATGTCCGTCAACACGCGGCCCGCGAGGTTGGCGAGCGTGACGCCGTGGCCGCTGTAGCCGAGCGCGAAGTAGACGTTCCGGTGCTCGCCGCGCACCCCCATGGTGCACACGCGCGAGAGCGTGATGCCGAGCGTGCCCGTCCACCGGTGGGTGATCTTCACGTCGGCGGCCTTCGGCAGGTAGCGACGGAGCCGGTCCTCGACGGCGCCGAAGCCGGCGTCGGCCGCGCCCGTCCAGGTGGTGCGCCCGCCGTAGAGGTAGCCGTACGAGGCGTTGCTGCCGCCGCCGAACACCATGCGGCCGGACCGCGTGAGGCTCGCGTAGGCGATCCGGTCGAGGTCGTCGGAGAAGCCGGCGCCCGCGCTCCAGCCGATCTCCGCCCATCTCTCCGCGGAGAGCGGCTCGGTGGCGACCACGTGGGAGTGGAGCGGCAGGATGCCGTCCGCGAAGTAGCCGAGCCGGGGCGTGTAGGCGTTGGTGGCGAGCACGATCGCCTTCGCGCGCACGCGCCCGCCGTCCGTCGTGAGCGTGCAGGTGCTCCCTTCCTCGATGCGCCGCACGGGCGTGTGCTCGTACACGTGCACGCCGAGCTCGAGCAGGACGGGCTTGAGCGCGCGCAGGTAGGACACACCGTCGAGCTGGCCGGCCGTGGGGTCGAAGAGCGCGCCCTCGGCCCCCTCGAGCCGGAGCACCCTTTGGAGCTCGTCCCGACCGAGGAAGCGCACGGGGATGCCGGCCGCCTGCAGCCACTCGGCGTGCCGGGCCGCGGAATCGGCCCGCGCGGGGGAGGTGAACACCTCGAGGCAGCCGTCGCGCCGCCACCGCGTGTCCAGCTTGTAGCGGGAGACCGTCTCCTCGATGAGGTCGATGCCGCTCTTGGTCACGTCGTACACGCGCCGCGCGTGCGCGGGGTCTCGGTGCTCGACCCCGTTCACCCAGTTGAGCACCTGCCCGCCGTTGCGCCCGCTCGCGCCGTTCGCGAGCACCTTCGCCTCGAGCAGCACCACCCGCCGCTCCGGGAAGCGCCGCGCGAGGTGCAGGGCGGTCGACACCCCGGTGAAGCCGCCCCCGACGATCGCCACATCCGCGTCGATGTCCGCCGCGAGCGCCGGCTCCGGGCGATACGGTGTCTCCACGTCCGCCCACACCGACCGGTTGTCATCGATGTCGACCGTGATCCCCACCAGGTCCCCACCCCACCTCCCGCCTTACCACCTCGCTCCCCCGTCGGGCAAGCTCGAGCTTCCCGGCCCATCCCCGGAGTCCCCGTGAGCGCCCGCGTCCGCCTCTGCCTGAAGGATCTCTTCCACCAGGACGTGGTCGAGATGGTCGAGCGGGAGACCCGCAAGTACCAGATCTGGGAGGTCACGACGCCGGAGGATCCCGATTTCGCGCGCGCCTATGCGCTCCTCTGGGAGGCGTTCGGGCCCCAGGGGGAGATGGAGCGGGAGGAGGCCATCAAGAGCTTCCTGCGGGACGACCCGTACGAACCAACTCGGGACGGGACGTACATCCTCTACTTCCTCCTCGTGGCCAAGGACGCCGAGGGCAACCTCCGCGGCGTGCGCGACGGGTCGGTCCTCGTGAACCCGGCCTATTCCCCCGATCTCTGCGTGGTGTACCTCTCGCACATCTACATGCTCCCCGAGGCGCGCGGCACGGTGCTGTCCTACTGGCTGCGGATCACGCCCGTGGAGCTGGCCATGCGCTTCTGCGCGGAGCTGCACGCCAAGGGCCGGATCCGCCTCCCGCTCCCCGACCAGCCGGGGAAGTACTTCGGGATGCGCGTCGATCTCGCCGCGGAGATGGAGTACTTCGCGCCCGAGGATCGCATCTCGTGGCAGCGCATCCTCTTCTACGGCCGGGGCGGCTTCGACGCGATCAACCCGCGCCACTTCCCGTACCGCCAGCCCGACTTCCGCGATCCGGAGGAGATCCGCCGCACCGGCAACCGCCCGATGCCCTTCATGGTGCTCGTGCGCCGCATGGGGCGGGAGCGGCAGGCCACGCTGCCCATCGACGAGGCGCGGGCGCTCATGAACCTGCTCTACGACGACTTCGAGAGCCACTGCGCCCCGGAGTTCCTCGCAAACAGCCTCGATCTCGTGCACGACCGGCTGGAGGAGCGGGCGAAGCGGAAGAGCTTCGTCGAGCTCCTGCCGCTCCCCACGGGCCCGCGGGACCTCCACCGGCTCAAGCGCCTGTGGCGCTACCACGTGTTCACCCGCTACTACCCGAACGACGCGATCACCCGGGAATACCTCGAGAGCGGCATCCGGGAGACGCTGGCGCGCGAGCCCAGGTGGCTCGACAAGCAGCTCGCGCGCATCGCGGGGGAGCTCGAGACGCGGCCCGCCTACGTGTACGGCAACCGCGACAAGGACCTCACCTGGGAGGGCCTGCCGATCCCCACGCGGCCGGAGCCCGCGCCCGACCTCGACGCCGACGCGACCCCGGAGCTGCTCGCGGGGCGCGTCGGCGGCTGATCGCTCAGCGCAGGATGCCCTTCAGCGCCGACTCCAGGTTCGAGGCCGGGTAGAGGAGATCGATGCCGCAGGGGAGCTCGCGGAGCGCCTCGAGCGCGGGGCGGACCATGCGCTTCGGGAGGATGGAGCCGTGCTGCGGGAGGATGGCCTCGATGGGGAAGGGGGCGATCTTCTCGCAGAAGCCGCGGAGCGCGCGGTTGCTCGCCATGTAGAAGACGTGGAACGGCACCATGGTGCGCCAGTGCCGCTCCCAGTCGTCCGCGACGAGCTTCCAGTCGTCGTCGATCGCCGCCCCGATGTCCGAGCTGAACAGGAAGCCGGACGCCTCGTCGAAGGTGACCATGGCCTCGGGGAAGTGGAGGAAGGGGCTCGTCAGGAACGCGAGGACGCCGTGCTCGAGCTCGAGCACCGTGTTGTCGAGCGGGGAGACGTCGAGCCAGTTCACCCGCTCGGGCAGGCCGTAGTAGGGCAGGAGCACGCGGGTGCGCGGGGTGGCCACCACCGCCGCCTCGGGCGCGAGCTCGAGCCAGAGCGGCAACGAGTCGATCACGTCGGGGTCCTGGTGATGGGCCACGATGTGCGTCACCGACGTGGGGTCGACGATCTGCTTCACGCGGGCGAGCACCTGGGGGAAGTGCCAGCGCGCCGATCCGGGGTCGAAGAGGACGCGCGTGGCGCCGTCCACGAGCAGATACGCGTTGCAGCGGAACGGGGACGCCTCCGAGGAGCCGATCCACCAGACCTGGTGGGGGCCGTCGAACAGGCACACCGGCGCGTCCCCGACGAGGCGGCTCCCGATGAGCGACTCGACGCGGTTCACGCGACCTCCGCGAGCCCGCGCAGCCACGCGCGGATCCGGTAGCGGAGGAAACCGATGTTGCCGGTCGGGCCGAGCGCGACGGCGAGGTAGCGGCCGTCGGCGTGGCTGACGCGGAGGAGCACGTAGCCCTTCGAGGCGGACACGAGGACCTCGTCGTTGCTGCCGAAGTCGACCGCCCCCCCGAGCGCCTCGTAGGCGCGGTGCCACGCGGCGGCGAGGGCCGCGAGGTGCGCGCGCACGTCCTTGTCGTCGAGGCTCCCGTGCGCCTCGTGGACGCGCCCGTCCGTGGAGCCGTGGAGCGCGCCCGCGTAGCCGGGGAGCTCGTCCCGCATCTCGTCGAATGGTCTGGACATGAATCCCTCCGTCGTTCGACGGAGGGCAAGGCGCGTGCCATCCACGACGCGGCGGCGCGTCGGCCGGGGCTCGGCGTGCGAGCCCCGCTCTCGGCCCGAGGGCCGGACGCGCACGCGAGGGGAGCGGCGGCGGGCGCGCGAGCCGACACACGCCATGTGCGCCATATGGCACAGCTCGCGTCGCGGCGCGCGCCAACTCGCGGCCCCCTTCCGTGAGACCGCTCCGGGTCCACGCGGGACCTCCCGCTGGCACGTGCCTTGCTCTTCAGGTCCGCATGGCTGGTCTCCGCATCCCCCTCTCCCGCACCGACATCATCGTCGTCGAGCGCCGTCCGAACGATCCAGCGGATGACGACGCCCCGACCTGGCCCGGACGCGCCCTTCCTCGGGAAGCGCGCCGGCTCTTCCCGCCTCCGTGGGCCGAGCGCCGGCCGCCGTGGATGGCCGTGCTCCCCGAGCCGGAGCCCTACGCGACCCTGGCGCCCGCGCCCGCCGCCCGCGTGGCGCCCCGCGCCCCGGTGGACGTGACGGAGCTCGACGACGACGACGTCCAGCCGTTCGACGACGTGCCCGAGCCCGCCCCGGCGGCGGAGGCGCCCGTGGCGGCGGAGGCGCCCGTGGCGACGGAGGCGCCCGTGGCGGCGCCCCCCGGGATGACGTGGGTCCCGGCGCGGGACATCCGCTGCGGCGAGCGCACCTTCCGCGTCGCCGGCCACTTCCTCGACCGCCAGCTCGTGACGCGGGGCGAGTGGGCCGCGTACCTCGCGTCGACCGGCGCGCCCGCGCCCGAGGGCTGGCGTGGCGGCCGCCCCCCGGCGGGCACGGAGGCCCACCCCGTGACCGACATCACCTGGGCGGAGGCGGCGGCCTACGCGGCGTGGCGCGGCGCGCGCCTGCCCGCCGTTTCGGAGTGGCTCGCCGCCGCGGCCGGCCTCCCCTGGTTCCCGCCCGACGGGGAGCGTTGCCGCGCCGCGTTGTGCCACTGCCCCCGCTCCGGGGCGTGGACCGGCCCCGCGCCCGTCGGCGCCCACCCGGCCTCCGACAGCGTCGACGGGTGCTCGGATCTCCTCGGGAACGTGTGGGAGTGGGTCGCCTCCGACGACCGGCTCCCGCCGCCCGACGACGAACACGCCTGGGCGCTCGGCGGCTCCTTCAGGCACGCCTGCCCCAGCCAGCCGAGCACGTGGGGGACGCGCGTCCCGCAGACGATGATCCACCGGGCCAAGAGCTGGCAGCACCTCGGCTTCCGGTGCGCCCTGAGCGCGCCGTGAGCGTCGACCTCGACGCGCTGGACGGCGTGTTCGCGGCGCCTTCGCGCCGCGTCGCGGCGCCGGTGGTGGGGCCGCCGATCCCGGGGGCGGCGCCGGTCCCCATGGCGGCGCCGGTCCCCGTGGCCCCGCCGGTCCCCATGGCGGCGCGGGTCCCCATGGCGGCGCCGGTCCCGCCGAGGGCTCCGCTCGTCGAGCCCGCTCCGGCACGCTCCGGCTACGCGCGCGCCCGCTGGCCGGCCGTCGCCGCGGGCGTGGCGCTCCTCGCGGTCGGCGCCTGGGGGCTCGCCGTGTTCGTCCCGGGCTCCCCCGAGGGGCCACCACCCGCCGGGAGCGCCGCCGCGGTGCGCGCGGCGACCGCGCCCACGGCGGGCGCGCCGACGC
>CAYWGD010000072.1:0-8015 GCA_964457335.1 uncultured Enterobacteriaceae bacterium
GGCGGACCGCCCGGGGGCCCGGGGCGCGCACGTGGCTGCCGCCGCGCCGCGCCCCCGGGCGCCCTCCGGCCCCCCTCGCGCGCCACCGCTCCGCCGGGACAACCCCCGCCGCGCGAGGCCTGACGAACGCCTGACACGTGGCTTGCCATCCGTTGACGAACCAACGTCCGGCGCCGTGGTCCATCCAATCAGGGACGCAAACGTCCTGCCCACCGCAGAAGACGCGGGGATGTAACCACGCAAGCCACCCGTCCGGGTGAATGGAGCCGCCATGTCCGAAGTCCTGCTCCCGCCAACCTCGGCGCTCGACGACACGCTCGCGCCGCACGTCCTCGACGTGCTCCTCGCGGGGGCCGACACGCCCGATCCCACCGCCGACACCTCCAAGGAGAAGGTGCTCGAGGTCGCGCAGGTCTTCGGCAACGCCGTGGTCGACCTCAAGCACTTCGCGCCCGGGCGCGCCGTCGCGCTCGGCGGGACGCTCGTGAAGTCCCTGCGGGGGACCCGCCTCGCCGAGGACTTCTTCGTCCCCGCCGCGCTCCTCCCCTCCCCCACCCACCCGCTCTTCGAGGCGGCGGCGGGCGGCGGCTGGGTCTGCGCGGTGTCCCCGCGCTGGGACGGCTGGGTCGAGGGGCCCGCGGGCCGGCGCACGATCGCCACGCTCGCGGCGCTCGTCACCCCCGGGCCGGACGGCCTGGTGCGGCTCCCCATCGGCCCCGAGGACCGCGCCGTGGTCCAGGTGGGGACGACCCTCTTCGTCGCGCGCCCCGTCCACCCGAGCAAGCGCGTGCTGGTCACCGGCCGCGATGGCATCGACTACCCGCTCCTCGGCATCACGGGCTTCGTCGGCTTCGTCGCGATGATGCTCGGCGTCGCGCTCTCGGTCGTGCCCACCCCCGCGAAGTCCTCGCGGATGAGCGACACGAGCCATGTCGTCGACCTGCTCCTCCAGCACCCGCCCGAGGCCGTGAAGCCGCCGTCCCCGGCGCCCGGCCCCGCCGGGGAGCGCGCGAAGGGCCCTGAGGGCAAGCGCGGCGACGTCGAGTCGAAGTCGCCCGAGAGCCGCTCCCCGCTCGCGCGGCGGGAGCGCGACACCGACCTCGCCAACCGGGCGGGCGTGCTCGGGGCGCTCAACAACAACGCCACCCTGGACGCGATGCTGGGCGACTCGGGCCTGTCGGGCGCCCTCACCTCCGGGGTCGGCGCGCTCATCGGTCCGCGGGCCACCCAGATGGGCGCGGGGGGCCTCGGGCAGCGCGACGGCGGCTTCGGCGGCGGCGGGCGGGCCGAGGACAGCGCGGGCCTCTCCGCGCGCGGGCGCGGCCCCGGCGCGGACGGCTTCCGCCCCCAGGGCGGCGGCGTCAAGGAGGACGGGAAGATCGCCACCGGCGGCGAGGTCATCACCGTGGGGGCGCTCGACAAGGCGCTCATCGACCAGGTCGTGAAGCGCAACATGAGCCAGATCCGCTACTGCTACCAGCGCGAGCTCACCAAGAACCCGGCGCTCGGCGGCAAGATCTCGGTGAAGTTCGTGATCGCCAAGGACGGCTCGGTCTCGTCCGCGACCACCAAGAGCTCCACGATGGCCAACCCCGCCGTGGAGTCCTGCATCAACGGGCGCTTCATGCGGATGTTGTTCCCCGAGCCGAAGGGGGGCGGGATCGTGATCGTCTCGTATCCCTTCCTCTTCTCGCCCGGCTAGTCGATCGGAGCGGACCCGCTGCCCGCGGGTCCGCTTTCCGTTTTGCGCCGGCTCGTGCTACTGTGGTGCGCCTCTCTTTGCCGGAGTCCGTCGATGATCGTCCTGGCGCTGCACGCCGCTCTCCTCTCCTCGCCGCTCTTCGTCCCCGCCGCGCACGCGCAGGACTTCGACGAGGAGGAAGAGAGCGACGCCCCCAAGGCCAAGAAGAAGTCCCGCGCCGCCATGGCGGCCGAGGACGACGCCGCGCGGGTCAAGGAGATCAACCGCGGCTTCTACGGCAAGGCCGGTGGCGGCGTCGGGATGTACTTCCTCGACTTCAACGGCTTCGTCGACCCGGGCACGAACGTCACGCTCGCGATCGGGCAGGACTTCGTCGACAAGGAGAAGCAGTCGATGGCCTGGGAGGTCGGCTTCTCCCAGGGCGTCCACAACGGCGCCTCCTGGCAGGAGCAGGCCGAGTTCGTCGGCTGCCGCCAGACGGGCGAAGGCCCGGCCCCCTGCACCGAGGGTGACCTCCGCACCTACGCGCTGCAGGCCAACTACGAGATCTCCTTCTACCCGGTGCGCCGCATCGGCATCGGCGCGCGCGTCGGCGCCGGCGTGCTGTTCAGCCCGCTCCTCATCGAGAGCAACGCCTACGCCGAGGACGTCCTGGGCGACGCCTTCAGCGGCGTCGACCCGGGCATGCACAACTCGCCGAAGCCGCTCGTCTTCGCGGGCCCGACGTTCGAGTACTACACCAAGCTCTCCCACTTCTCCGTGGGCGTCGACGTCGACGTGATCTACGGCATCGGCTGGGATCTGGGCATGAACGCCACGGGCTCGCTCAAGTACACCTTCTGATCCGGGAGGGCGGATGCTGCTCCTGCTGCTCGTCGCATGTGTCGGGCTCACGACCGTCCCTCGGAAGGACGCGGGAGTCGATCCGTCGGACAGCGGGAGCGCGTCCGTCGGCGCCCTCGAGATCGACGCCAGCTCGATCGACTTCGGCGACGTCACGATCGGCGAGTCGTCCAGGCGCGATCTCGTGCTCACCAACACCGGCGGCACGGCCCTCGGGGTCGACCTCGCGGTGCAGGGCGACTCCTTCTCGATCGACACGAGCGCGGTGTCCATCGAAACGGACGCCGTCGTCCTCGTGACGTTCGCACCGGAGACCGAGGGGCCCTACGAGGGCACCCTCGACATCACGGTCGACAGCGGGGACACCCTCGCGCTCCCGCTCTCGGGCACCGGCGTCGAGGAAGGCGGCGACACCGACGACACGGACGAGCCCTCGGGCCCCGGCCCGAACGTCAGCGCCTCGCCCACCCGCTACGACTTCGGCCGCGTGGACGTCGACACCACGACGACCACCACGTTCACGGTGAGCAACACCGGCGACGAGGACCTCCTCATCACCGACGTGACCACGAGCGGCGGCATCTGGACCACCGCCGGCACGCTCGCCCCGCCCCAGGTGCTCTCCCCGGGCGCGAACAAGCTCCTCGAGGTGTCGTTCACGCCCACGGCGGAGACCGCCTACACGGGCACCATCACGGTCCACTCCGACGACCCGGACACGCCGGAGCTCGACATCGAGGTGGAGGGCGAGGGCGTCGACCTCTGCGACATCTGCAGCCCGCTGATCGACATCGACACCGGCGGGAGCGACCCCTACGCCATCACCGACTTCTTCTACACGTCGTTCACCGGCGCCGACACCCGCACCATCTCCATCCGGAACGTCGGGGACATGGACCTCGAGGTGAGCAGCGTCTCGGTGAACAACGACCTGCTCTCCACCGCCGGCACCTTCAGCATCGGCGGCTTCGCGGGCGCGGTCACCATCCCGCCGTACGGCACGGACACGTTCACCATCACGTTCCGCGCGTCGGAGGCCTGCGTCGAGATCGGCCAGGCCTCGATCGACATGAACGTGGTGCACATCCTCTCGAACGATCCGAGCGCCAGCGACTGGACGATCGAGCTCGGCGGCCTCGCGCTCTGACGCCGCGCGCGCCGGCACGCCCCCCCGGGAGGCGCCGCGCGCTTGCCGTCCGCTCCCGCATCGGATAGCAGCGAGGGCCCCCGAGTCGGGGCGATCCACCCACCGTACGACGCCCGCCCTCCTGGCGGCCGTCCAATGCGAGGAACAGAATGGCGAACGAGCAGGTCGGCCTCCTTGGCCGCAAGCTGGGCATGACCCAGATCTTCGACGACGCGGGCAACGTGGCCGGCGTCACCGTGCTGGAGGTCCAGCCCAACACCGTGGTCCAGGTCAAGACCAGCGAGACGAAGGACGGCTACGCCGCCGTTCAGCTCGGCTACGGCTCCCGCAAGGAGTCCCGGGTCTCCAAG
This sequence comes from uncultured Enterobacteriaceae bacterium, assembly GCA_964457335.1. Taxonomy (GTDB): domain Bacteria; phylum Myxococcota_A; class UBA796; order UBA796; family SXON01; genus CAJBVW01. The sequence goes on from CAYWGD010000072.1 coordinate 4,043, forward strand.
GCCGTCCAGGGCCACGTCGGCAAGATCGGCGCCCGCCCCTTCCGGGTCATCCGCGAGGTCCGCGTGCCGGACGCCGTCGCCAAGACCCACACGCCCGGCCAGCAGATCACCGTCGACAGCATCTTCGCCGCCAAGCAGCGCGTCGACGTGGTCGGCACCTCCAAGGGCCGCGGCTTCGCGGGCGTCATGAAGCGGCACAACTTCTCCGGCTTCAAGCGCAGCCACGGCGTGCACGAGTACTACCGGCACGGCGGCTCCATCGGTACCCGCCTCACCCCCGGTATGACGCTGAAGGGCGTCAAGATGCCGGGCCACATGGGCTCCGCGCGCACCACCGTGCAGAACCTCCAGGTCGTGCGCGTCGACGCGGAGAAGAACCTCCTCTTCGTGCGCGGCGGCGTCCCGGGCCCGGACGGCGCGTACATCGTCGTCCGCAAGGCCGTGAAGGGCAAGAAGTAGTCCTTCCGGGCAACGAGAAGGCCCCGGTCTCCCGCGAGGGAGCCGGGGCCTTCGTCGCTTTACGGCCCACGATCACGAGGGGGGGCGTTGCGGGGGGGCGAGCCCCCCCGCCCCAAGAGCCCTCAGCCGTCGAGCGGCAACCGCACGAGGTCGTCGGCGACCTTGAACTTCGCGCCCGTGGCCGCCCGCACCTGCTCCACGGTCAGGTCCTCCGCGATCTCGCGCAGCGTGAGCCCGCCCTCGAAGGTGAAGACGCCGTAGTCGGTGATGAGGAGGTGCACGCAGCGCACGCCCGTCAGCGGCAACGAGCACTGCTCGAGCAGCTTCGGCTCGCCCTTGGCGACGTGCTCCATCGTGACGACGACGCGCCGGGCGCCCGCCACGAGGTCCATCGCGCCGCCCATCCCCTTGATCATCTTGCCGGGGATCATCCAGTTCGCGAGGTCGCCCGCCGCGGACACCTGCATCGCCCCGAGGATGGTCAGGTCGACGTGGCCGCCGCGGATCATCGCGAAGCTCTCGGCGCTCGAGAAGTAGCTCGCGCCCGGGAGCGCGGTCACCGTCTGCTTGCCGGCGTTGATGAGGTCGGGGTCGACCTCCGCCTCGGTCGGGAAGGGGCCCATGCCCAGCAAGCCGTTCTCGCTGTGCAGGAAGATGTCCATCCCCGCGGGGATGAAGTTCGCGACCAGCGTGGGGATGCCGATCCCGAGGTTCACGTAGTAGCCGTCGCGCAGCTCGCGGGCGGCGCGGCGGACGATCCCGTCACGAGAGAGCGGCATCTTCCCTCCGAACCGTGCGGCGCTCGATGCGCTTCTCGTAGCGCGCGCCGACGAGCACGCGGTGGACGAAGATGCCGGGCACGTGCACGGCGTCCGGGTCGATCTCGCCGGGCTCGACGAGCTCCTCGACCTCGGCGATGGTCACCCTGGCCGCGGTCGCCATCATGGCGTTGAAGTTCCGCGCGGTCTTGTTGAACACGAGGTTCCCGAGCCGGTCGGCCTTCTGGGCCTTCACGATCGCGTAGTCCGCGAAGAGCGAGCGCTCCATCACGTACGCGCGCCCGTCGAACCAGCGGATGTCCTTCCCCTCGGCCACGACCGTGCCGTAGCCGGTGGCCGTGTAGAAGGCGGGGATGCCGGCCCCGCCCGCGCGGATGCGCTCGGCGAGCGTGCCCTGGGGGCAGAGCTCCACCTCGAGCTCGCCCGAGAGGAACTGCCGCTCGAACTCCTTGTTCTCGCCGACGTAGCTCGAGATCATCTTCTTGATCTGCCGCGTCTGCAGCAGGATCCCGAGGCCGAAGTCGTCGACCCCGCAGTTGTTGGAGATGATCGTGAGCCCGCGCACGCCGCGGTCGCGGAGGGCCAGGATCAGGTTCTCGGGGATGCCGCAGAGCCCGAAGCCGCCCGCCATCAGCGTGGCGCCGTCGGGGATGTCGGCGACGGCCTCGTCAGCCGTCCGGAACACCTTGTTCAATTCCACCTCCGGGGACCGAACCTCTATTCCGGGCGCACCTCGTCCGCCCGCGACCGGGCGATGACCGAATCCCGACAATCCGGGTGGACATCCCCCCGGGGGCGCGCCTACGATTCCCGAGATTCCCGTACGCCACCGTCCGAGGTCCCATGTCCCGCGCCGGCCTCTTCCTCCTCGCCCTCGCGGCTCCCGCGTGCACCGGCGTGGACAACACCATCCAGGAGGAGCGCGACGTCAATGACGACGTCCCGGTCATGGTCGTCGAGCCCGGCTTCCTCGACTTCGGCGGCGTCGGCCTCGGCGGCACCGCCGAGCAGAGCTTCGACATCCGCAACGAAGGCGGCATCCCGCTCGAGGTGACCGAGGTGCGCATCGAGGGCGCCACCGGCTTCACGATGCTCTCGACGGCCACCGGCACCATCGCGCCGGGTGACACCCGCACGGTGCACCTCCGCTACGAGCCCACGAACCTCACCGACACCGCCACCGTGCGGATCTTCGGCGACGACCCCGCCAACCCCGAGGATCAGGTCGATCTCACCGGCCAGTGGCTCCTCCCCGTGCTCGCGATCGATCCCGACCCCTACGCGTACGGCGCGGTCCCCTTCGGCTGCCTCACCGGCAAGACGATCCACCTCCAGAACATCGGCAACGACACGCTGATCATCGACAGCATCGTGCCGCAGGGCTCGTCGTACACGATCCCGGCCATGCCCGCCTTGCCGCTCAGCATCGAGCCCGGGGACGCCTACCCGCTGCAGATCCTCTACGAGCCGGCCAGCGCCGAGGTCGAGACGCTGAGCCTCTGGGTGTCGAGCAACGACCCCTCCGGCACGAAGATCACCACCCAGTCGGCGTGGGGGGTGGACGGCGACTGCATCGAGATCGAGGTCCCCGAGAACGAGGAGGTCACCGTCGACCTCTCCTTCACCGTCGAGGCCGGCCTCGCCGACATCGCCTTCGCGCTCGACACCACGAGCTCGATGTCGGGCCTCGCGCTCGCGATGGCGGCGGAGTTCCGCAACATCGTCGGCGACCTCTCGGACATCTTCTCCGACGCGACCTACGGCGTCGCCACGTTCGACGACTACGCCAAGGAGCCCTACGGCCTGCGGGGCACCGATCTGCCCTTCATCCTCCGCCAGCAGCAGACCTCGGACACCATCGCCGTGCAGCGCGCGCTCTCGTCGGAGGTCGCCATCCACTACGGCGACGACACGCCCGAGAGCACGATGGAGGCGCTCTACCAGGGCCTCGCGGGCGTCGGATACGACATGAACTGCGACGGCGACTTCGACGACGAGACCGACGTGCGCCCCTTCGTCGCCTCCGCCATGGACCCCTTCGGCGGCGCCGGCGGCGAGGTCCAGGACCTCGGCACCGTGGGCGGCGGCGACATCGGCGGCTTCGGCTTCCGGGAGAACATGCTCCCGATCATCATCTACGCGACCGACGCCCCGCTCCGCGACTCCGAGGACACGACCAACTTCAGCACCCCCGGCGGCTGCCCCGGCGACGCCGGCCAGTCCGACGTCGTCAACGCCGCCAACGCGCTGAACGCCAAGCTCATCGGCGTCGGCGTCAACGTCGCGCCCTACGAGCGCATCTACTCGCAGATGGAGGAGCTCGCGCACGGCACCGGCTCCTACGCCGACCTCGACGGTGACGGCGTCACCGAGCCCGCGGTCGTCACCTGGAACGGCACCAGCTCGGAGTTCCGCGAGACGGTGGTGGACGCCATCACCCAGCTCGTCGCCGCGCTCAGCTACGAGACCATCGAGCTCGTCGCGGCCGACGACACGCTCGGCTTCGTCACCTCCATCGAGCCGCAGATCTTCCACAACGTCACGAGCGGCGAGACCGTCACCTTCACCGTGACCCTCCAGGGCGTGCTCCCCTCCGAGGACTACACCCAGGCCAACCAGCTCACGTTCTACCTGATCGGCGACGGCACGACGCTGCTCCACACGTACACGGTGACCGTCATCACTCCGCCGAACTGATGCGTTCGGTCGGGCGTTTTCTTCTTGGGACGGGGGGC
>CAYWGD010000072.1:8115-38085 GCA_964457335.1 uncultured Enterobacteriaceae bacterium
ACGAGCTGCTCGGGACCGTCACCTGGTCCGCCGACTGGCAGTCCGGCCCGCTCACTCCATCCGGTAGTTCGGGCTCTCCCGCGTGATGATCACGTCGTGCACGTGGCTCTCGCGGAGCCCGGCTGCGGTCATGCGCGTGAAGCGGGCGTTCGCCTTCATGGCGGCGATGGTGCCGTTGCCGGTGTAGCCCATCGACGCCTTGAGCCCGCCGACGAGCTGGTAGACGGTGTCGCCCACCGGGCCCTTGTAGGGCACGCGGCCGACGATGCCCTCGGGGACGAGCTTGCGCGTCTCCGCCTCGGGATCGCCGGCGTCGTCCTGGAAGTAGCGGTCGGAGCTGCCGGCCTTCATGGCCTCGACGGAGCCCATGCCGCGGTAGTTCTTGTAGGAGCGGCCCTGGTAGAGCACGAGGTCGCCCGGGGCCTCGTCCGTGCCGGCGAACAGCGAGCCGATCATGACGGCGTCGGCGCCGGCGGCGATCGCCTTGGCCACGTCGCCGCTGTACTTGATGCCGCCGTCGGCGATGAGCGGGATGCCGCGGGCCGTCGCGACCTTCGCGCACTCGGCGATCGCGGTGAGCTGCGGCACGCCGACGCCCGCGACCACGCGGGTCGTGCAGATGGAGCCGGGGCCGATGCCCACCTTCACCGCGTCCGCGCCGGCCGCGATCACCGCCTCGCAGGCGGCGGCGGTGGCGATGTTGCCGACGATGATCGGCAGCTCGGGGAACGCCGCGCGGATGGAGCGGGCGGCCTGGAGCACGCCTTCGGAGTGGCCGTGCGCCGTGTCGATGACGACGAGATCCACGCCCGCCTCGACGAGGGCGGCGACGCGCTCGTTGCGGTCGGCGCCCACGCCCACCGCGGCGCCGCAGCGGAGCCGGCCGCGGGCGTCGCGCGCGGCGTCGGGGTGCCGCGTGTGCGCCTCGAGATCCTTGAAGGTGATGAGGCCGCGGAGCGTGCCGTCGACGTCCACGACGAGGAGCTTCTCGACGCGGTGCTCCTGCATGAGGTCGCGGGCGGTCTCGAGGTCGGTGCCAGGCGCGCAGGTGACGAGGCCCTCGCGGGTCATCGCGTCGGCGACCGGGCGGTCGAGGTTTCGCTCGTAGCGGAGGTCGCGGTTGGTGAGGATGCCGACCACGCGCTTCCCGTCGACGATGGGGAGCCCGTTGATGCCGCGCTCGCGCATGAGCCCGCGCGCCTCGCGAAGCGTGCTCTGCGGGCCGAGCGTGACGGGGTCGAGGATCACGCCCGTCATCGCCTTCTTGACCCGGCGCACCTCGCGCGCCTGGTGGGCCGGCGACATGTTCTTGTGGAGGATGCCGATGGCCCCGAGGCGCGCCATCGCGATGCCCATCTCCGCCTCGGTGACGGTGTCCATCGCGGAGGACAGCAGGGGGACGTTCAGCCAGATGTCCCTGCAGAGCCGGGTGCGCACGTCCGCGTCACGCGGGAGGATCGTGCTGTGCCCGGGCAGCAGCAGGACGTCGTCGAAGGTCAACGCGAGCGGGGTCTCGTCGAGCAGCATGGCGGCGTCTAACCGGCCCGCCCGTGTCGTGCCCACACGGCGCGACGGGGAGACGTTGACATCCCATGCACAACCCCCTAAAACCGCCCGTCGACGCCCTCCCTGGAGCTCCCGATGGCCCGCCTCCTCTCCCTCCTCCTCCTCGTCGGCTGCGGCAAGCAGATCGGCGCCTACGAAGTCACGGCCCCCGCGGCCGACGTGTCGAGCGCGTCGACCGAGCAGGTCGGCACCTTGAAGGCCGAGGCCGACGGGCTCTGGGAGGAGCGCGGCGACAAGGCGAAGCTCCAGGCCGCGCTCGCGAAGTACGAGCAGGTCTACGCGCTCGACGCGACGAGCCGCGAGGTCGCGGGCCGCCTCGTCCGCGGCTGGTACTTCCTGGGCGACGGCCACGAGACCGAGAAGGAGGCCAAGCTCTCGGCGTGGTCGACCTCGATCGAGTGGGGCAAGAAGTGCCTCGCCATCAACGCCGAGTTCACCTCGCTCCTCGCGAAGGGCGACGAGGACGAGGCCTCCGCCGCGCGCGCGTTCACCAAGGACGACGTGCCCTGCCTCTACTGGACCTCCTCGGCGCTCGGGAAGTGGGCGAAGCTCACGGGGCTGACCACCACGCTCAAGCACCTCCCCACGGTCAAGGCGTACATGACGCGCGTGGGCGAGCTCGACGCCAGCTTCTACTACAACGGCCCGGACCGCTACTGGGGCACCTACTACGCGGTGCTCCCGAGCTTCGCCGGCCAGGACCTCACGAAGTCGAAGGAGTTCTTCGACAAGGCGATGTCCGCCCAGCCGAACTTCCTCGGCCACCACGTGCTCTTCGCGGAGAACTGGGCCACGAAGACCCAGAACAAGGCCGAGTTCGAGGCCAAGCTCAAGTGGGTCCTCGAGCAGGACGCGGGCGTCATCCCCGAGGTGAAGCCGGAGATGGAGGCCGAGCACCGCAAGGCGAAGCAGCTCCTCGCGGACATCGGCAACTACTTTGCGGACTAGCTTCGTCACGAGCGCCGACGGGACGCGCCTCCGCCTCGCCCACTGGGGAGAGGGCGCGCGGGACGTGCTCGTGCTGCACGGCCTCGCCGAGCACGCGGGGCGCTACGAGCACGTGGGCGCCGCGCTCGCCGCGGCGGGGTTCTCCGCCACGCTGGTCGAGCTCCGCGGGCACGGCCACTCCGGCGGCAAGCGCGGCCACGTGGACCGCTGGTCCGACTACGTCGACGACGTACGGGCCGCGGTCGCCACGCTCCGGCCGGGCTGGATCCTGCTCGCCCACTCGATGGGCGGGCTCGTGGCGCTCGAAGCGCTGCGCGGCGGGCTCGCGCCCGGCCGGGTCGCGCTCTCCGACCCGCTGCTCGGCGTGGCGGTGAAGCTCCCGATCTGGAAGATCGCGGCCGCCAGGCTGCTCTCGCGCGTGCTTCCGGCCCTGCCGATGAAGAACGAGATCGACCCGACGGCGCTCTCGCGCGACCTCTCGGTCGGGCAGGCGTACATGGCCGATCCGCTGGTGTTCAAGGTGGGGACGCCCCGCTGGTACACCGAGATGCAGGGCGCGCTCGCGCGCGTGCACGCCGAGCCGCGGTGGGCGCCGCCGATGGCGCTCTTCGTGGGCGAGGCGGACACGGTGACGGATCCGGTGGCGGGCAGGGAGTTCGCCCGGCGGCATCAGCTCGAGCTGACGACGTACCCGGACTTCCGCCACGAGATCTTCAACGAGATCGGGAAGGAGCAGGTCCTCGCCGACGTGGTCGGCTGGCTCTGCGCGGAGGATGCGTGCGCGACCGGCTGATCGAGCTCCTCAAGCAGCTCTCCTATCGGAAGATGCGGGTCGTCCTCGCGTCCGGCCGGGAGAGCGACTTCTACGTGGACGGCAAGCAGACCACGCTGAACGCCGAGGGCGCCTGGCTCGTCGGGAACCTCGTCTTCGAGGCGCTCCTCCCCGAGGTGCGCGGCGTGGGCGGGCTCGTGGTCGGGGCCGACCCGGTCGCCAGCGCCACCGCGGCGGTCTCCTTCTCGCGCGGCCGCCCGGTGCACGCCTTCCTCGTCCGCAAGGAGGCGAAGGGGCACGGGACGGGCAAGTACGTCGAAGGGCGCGTGAACCTGCCCGACGGCACGCCCGTGTGCATCGTGGAGGACACGACCACCACCGGGAGCTCGCTGCTGCAGGCGGTCGACCGCGCGGAGTCCGAGGGCCTGCGGGTGGTGCAGTGCCTCACGATCGTCGACCGCGAGGAGGGCGCCGCCGACGCGCTCGCCGCGCGCGGCCTCACGTTGACGCGCCTCATCCGGCGGAGCGAGCTCGAGGCGTGATCCTCGCGCTGCTCTCCGCCTGCGCGGGCCGCGTGGCCGTGGGCGAGACCATCACCGCCGACGTGCCCGCGCCCCCCGACTTCACGGAGACCACGCGGGCCGCCACGCGCGAGCTGCGCCTCTACGACGCCCTCTCCACCGCCATCCTGGTGCGCGCGGTCTGGCTCGACGCCGACTTCCGCCGCGCGCAGGAGGCCATGCGCGCCCACCTGCTCCTGCTGGAGGCGCCCGACCGCGCCGCGCGGCTCGCCGCGTCGCTCGCGGAGGCGGAGACGCACCACGTGATCGTGTTCGCGGCGGACTCGCAGTGGCGCGAGGACCTGAGCTTCGGCACAGGTGACGCCGAGCCCTGGCGGCTCAGGCTGTTCGCGGACGGGGTGCCCTGCACGCCCGAGTCCGTCTCCGAGCTCGACCCGACCCCGCTCGACGAGCGCCTCTACCCCTTCCACAACCGGTGGAGCAGCCTCTGGCGCGCTCGATTCCTCACCGACTGTGGACGAGGTTCGCCCCTGATCCTACAGGTCACGGGTCCACACGGCACCGGAGAGCTGGGTTGGCGCTCCGACCCGACCGGGTGACATTCCCGGTCTCCGCCCCGGCGGCCTTTCTTGGAGCGGTGACCACGTGAGCGTTCTCCTCTCGATCTCTCTCGCCCACGCCCTCACCCTGGACGAGGCGGTGCGCCGCGCCGGGGAGGTCGACCACAACGCCGTGGTGGCCGAGCTCGAGTGGCGTGTGTCCAAGCTCGAGGCCGCCGAACGCTGGACGGCCATCGGCGTCACGCCGTCGTTCACGGCGTCGCGGACCTTCGCGGCCGGCTCGGTGGCCGACCAGGCGGGCTTCGACGTCGATCTCGACGTGCTGAACGTGCCGCTCTGGTTCGACGCCGCGGAGCAGTCGGCGCAGGCGCGCGCGATGGGCCACGCGGCGGACGCGACGGCGCTGGACGCGCAGTACGCCGCCGCCGTGCTCTACTTCACGGCGCTCGCGGGCGAGGCCCAGCTCGCCGCGGCGAAGCAGGGCGAGGCCTTCGCGCAGGAGACGGTCACCTCCACGCAGGCGCGCGTGGCCGCGGGGCTCGAGAGCGAGCTCGCGGCGCGCTCGGCGCGGCTCGGGCTCCTCCAGGCGCAGGCGTTCACGGCGCAGGCCGAGGCCGACCTCGCGATCGCCCGCGCGAGCCTCGCCCGCGCCCTCCAGCAGGACGTCGACGCGCTGGAGCAGCCGAGCGCGGCGCTCGAGCTCCCCACCGAGGGCACGCGGTCCCCCTGGATCGACGTCGCGGAGGAGGAGGTCACCGCCGCGAAGCTCGAGCACGCCCAGGCGCTCGCGGGCTTCCTCCCCGTCGGCACGATCAGCGCCGACTCGGCGCTCCCGAACCTGGACGAGTGGGCGCTCACGCTCGGGCTCACCTGGAGCTTCGACGGCGTCGCCGGCCCGTTCCTGCGGGAGCGCGCCGCCAAGGTGGCCATCGACATCGAGCGCACGCAGCTCGACCAGCTCCAGCAGGACACGAAGCTCTGGATCTACACCGCCGTGGAGCAGGCCCGGGCGGCCGGCCGCGTCGCCGAGGCGGCGCGCGCGCGGGAGGCGCTCGCGGACGAGTCGCTCCAGGTCGGCCAGGCCCGGCTCTCGGTCGGGCTCGCGAGCTCCCTCGAGGTGCTGCGCCTCCAGGACGACGCCGCCCAGGCCCGCGCGGATCGTGTGCAGGCCGAGCTCGACGAGGCGGCGGCGCGGCTCGAGGCGCGGCGGCTGGCGGGCGTGGAGTGGTAGGGGCCGCCCCGGCGTAGGCGCGCGAGGCGACCGGAGGGCGGCGGGGGCGCCGTGAGCCCCCCGGGCCGGAGGCCGGGCGTTCGCGGACGGCCCCCGCCGGTCGGCCCGCACGGAGCGGGCCGACGGAGGCCCTTCGGGCCGACCCCGGAGGGCGCCGGCCCCCAGGCGTCTTCGCCCGGGGGACGCGCCCGGGCTCAGTCGGGCAGGACCTCGAACTGCACGCGGCGGTTGCGCGCGCGGCCGGCCTCGGTGTCGTTGCTCGTCTGCGGGCGGCTCGTGCCGTAGCCGGTCGCGACGAGGCGCTCGGGCGCGACCCCGCGGCCGACGAGGTAGTCGCGGACCACGTCGGCGCGCCGCTGCGAGAGCGCGACGTTGTAGGCCTCGGCACCCACGGCGTCGGTGTGGCCCTGGATCTCGACGCGCCCGACGCGCGGGTCGGTGCGGAGGGTGGCCGCGAGCTCGTCGAGCACGCGGTAGGACTCGGGCGCGAGCGTGGCCTCGTTGAACTGGAAGCGCACCTGCTGCCGGAGGAGCACGGCGCTGGCGGTCACCTCGATGCGGCTCCGCGCGAGCGGGACCTCGACCGTGTAGGGCGCGGCTCCCGGGGGCACGACGACGTCGCGGCGCTCGGCCCCGTAGGCGTCCGCGGAGACGAGCACCTGCCAGCTGCCGGGCCGCACGCGCGCCTCGGCCACGCCGGCCGCCGTCGCGAGCGGCTCGACCTTCGCGGGCCCCACGAGCCGGACCTTGGCCTCCACGGCGGCGCCCCCCTCTCCCCGGACGACCACGCGGACGGGGCGCGGGATGGGCGTGAGCACGAAGCGTCGCTCCTGGGCACCGGCCACCACCGTGAGGCGCGGCACGACCAGCGGCTCGTAGCCGTCGGCGGAGAGCGTGGCCCGGCGCATGCCCGGCGGGAGGCCCTCGAGGAGGCCGCCGCCGGCCTCGAAGGTGTGGTCGAGCTCGCCCAAACGCAGGCGCGCGCCGGGGACGGGGGCGCCCTGGGGGTCGACGACCTCGACCAGGAGCGCGCCGGCCTCGACGGGGGGCCGCTCCAGCCGCATCGTGAGGTCGGTGGCGTTCGCCGCGCCGGGGACCACGGTCACCTCGCGCTGCGCGAGGCCGTAGGCCTCCGAGGAGAGCACCGCCGTCCACTTGCCGGGCGCGAGCGAGAAGCTGCGGGCGCCGTCGGGGCCGAGCGGGAGCGGCGGGAGCGCCTCGACGCCGTAGAAGCGGGCGAGCGCGTCGACGCCGGTGCCGTCGGGCCCCTCGGCACGCACGCGCACGATGCCGGGCACCCACGCGAGCGTCGCGACGGCCTCGTTGTCGCCGGGGCGCAGGGCGGCGCCGACGGTCGCGTCCTGGCAGAGGTCCGCGCTCACCGTGACGGAGCGGCGGCCGGGCTGCAGGCCCTCGAGGCGGAGGCTGCCGCCGGTGGAGGTGGTGCCGACCACGAGGCCGTCGACGCGCACGCTGGCGCCGTCGACGGGGGAGCCGTCGGGATCGCGCACGCGCACGACGAGCGCCGCGTCGCCGGCCTCGGCGGCGCGCAGGACGGCGTCGACCACGAGCAGCGAGGTCTGGTCGGGGTCCACGTGGAGCTCGCGGGCCTGCAGCCCGAACGCCGGCGAGGAGAGCGCGGCCGTCCAGTCGCCGGGGGCGAGCGTGAACCAGCCGTGGCCGTCGGGCCCGAGCGGCTCGGGGCCGATTGCGCCGGGGCCGGCGAAGCGCACCATCGCGTCGGGGACCGGCCCCTCGGGGCCGCGCGCGACGACCTCGACCGAGCCGGGGAGCCAGTCGAGCTGCACGAGGAGGTCGCGGGTGCCGTCGACGAGCTCGATCTCGCGCGGGGGGAGCGGGCGGAAGCGGGCGCCCCGCACCTCGAGGCGGCGCGGGCCCTCGGCGAGGTCGGCGACCGCGAAGGCGCCGCCGTTGCTCGTGCGGCCGACGGCGCGGCCGTCGAGGAGGACCTCGGCGCCGTCGACCGGGCGGCCCTCGGGATCGACCACGCGCAGGGCGAGCGCGGCGTCCCCCGTCACCTCGGTGAGGATCACGTCGACCACGACGAGGCCGACGGACGCGGGGTCGACGACGATCTCGCGCGTCTGGAGCCCGTAGCCCTCGGAGCTGACGGCGACCTGCCACCGGCCCGGCGCGAGCACGACGTCGCGCTCGCCGGTGGGGCCGACGGCGGCGGGTGGGATGTCGTCGGGGCCGCTGAAGCGGACGACGGCGTCGCCGACCACGCCGGCGTCGCTCCGGATGCGGAGCTTCACGCTGCCGCGCGGCCGCTCGAGGACCACGAGACGCGCGTCGAGGCGGGCGTCGAGCGGGGCCGCGGCGCCGCGCTCCGACGCGGCGACGGGGATGGGCGCCGTCGCGACGAAGCCCGGCGCCTCGACGGCGACCTGCCGCTCGCCCGTCGCGAGGCCCTCGAGCACGATGGTGCCGCCGGGGCCGGTCACGCCGCGGTCGGCGCCGTCCACGCGCACGCGGGCGTCCTCGACGGGGCGGCCCTCCACGTCCTCGAAGCGGAGCGCGAGGCGGGCGTCCCCGGCGCCGGCGGGCAGCACGGCGTCGATGTCGACGGGGCGGAAGCGGTCCGGCTCGAGCACGAGTGTGCGCGCCTGGGCCTCGCGGCCGGGGGCCTCGATGCGCAGCGCCCACTCGCCGGGGTCGAGCGCGAGGCGGGCCTCGCCGTCGGCGTCGACACGCGCGCTGCGGGTGTCCTCGCCGCGCGTCGCGATGGCGGTCGCGTTGGGGACGGGCGCGCCCGCCTCGTCGACCACGCGCACGTCCACGTCCCAGGGGCGCGCGGGCGCCTCGGCGATCTGCACGGGCACGGGCTTCGCGGGGCGCTTGCCGAAGCGGTAGCCGACGCCGGCGTAGAGCCGCACGTTCGCGCTCCCGACCCCGCGCGCGATGCCGGCCGCGGCGCCGCCGGAGAGCTCCAGCCCGGTCCCGATCAGCCCGCGCGCGACGAAGCAGGCCTCCGCGGCGGCGGGGCCCCGGAGCGGCTTCTCGACGTCGGCCTCCAGGGAGAGGCCGAAGCGGTCGGAGGCCGCCCAGGAGCCGGCGACGGCGCCGAGGAGGCGCCCGCGGTCGTCCACGCCGAACACGGGCGCGCCTCCCCCGGCCGCGCCGCCGAGGTTGAGCGAGAGGCGCACGTCGCCGAAGCCGTAGCCGACCACGCCGAGCGCGCCGCCGCCGAAGGAGCCGCGGCCGAGGAACCGCGTCGCGTCGCCGGTGGGCACGTCGAGCCAGGGGACGACGCTGAGGCCGAACCCGGCTCCCCGCTCGCCCGGACGCACGGCGGCGACCGGCACCTGGAGCCGGAGGTCGCCGAGCGCGCCGCCGTCGCCCACCGCCCCGGCAACGCCGAGCCAGAAGGGCATGCCGACGCCGATGGCCACGCGGTCGCCGAGGCCCGCGCTGCCCGTCAGGTTCGCGCCGAGCAGGCCGTCCAGCACGGCGACCTCGCTCCGCTCGCCGGCGTCCTCCACGTCGAGCACGAACGTGGGGCCCGCGAGCTCCATCGTGACGCGCACGTCGGCGTCCTCGCGGGCGGGCCGCGCGGGGTGCATCGCGACGATCGGGTCGGTGACGGCCCCCTCGTTGGGGAGGGGCTGGCTGCCGGTGCCGTCGACCGCCCAGGCGGGGAGCGCGAGCAGGATCAACGCGGACCTCGGCTCATCGGGGGAGACTCCGGCGGCGGGCCGCCAGCAGCGCGAGGAGGACGAGCGCGGAGGTGGGCCCGGAGCCGCCGGCATCGCAGCCGCAGCCCCCGCGCGCCGCGCCGGTGGCGGCGTCGCCGTCGCAGTCCTGGTCGACCTCGTCGAGGGGGTCGTCCCAGGCCCCCGGGTACACCGCGGGGTCGTCGGGCGCGCAGTCCTCGCCGTCGGAGACACCGTCGCCGTCGGCGTCCGCGGCCGTGTCGCCGGGGCCGGTGTCGTCGGGGCCGGTGTCGCCGGTGTCCCCGGGCTCGGTGCCGACCGCGGGGTACGCGCCGATGTCGGCGCGGGTGCCGTCGGGATCCTCGCGGGAGGGGTCGCCGGCGTCGATGGCGGGCGAACCAGGGGCGAGGAAGGGCTCGCCGCACACCGTGGGGTCGAACGAGGCGTCGAAGCGGGGGTCGACGTAGAGGTCGCCGCCCATCGTGCCGTAGCCGGCGTCGACGGTGTCGAGCTCCCAGTAGAGGTTGTACCCGGCGGCGTCGACGACGGAGGTGCCCATTCGCAGGACGCCGGTCGTCGCGCCGGCGAAGATGTTGTCGATCACCTCGGCCCGGGCGTCCAGGAGGTAGATCATCCCGTAGGGGCCGGGGTTCTCGACGAAGGTGTCGTTCACGACGGACATGGCGCCGCCCTGCACGTGCACCGCGGTGCCGCCGCTCGTCTCCGTCGCCTGCACCACGCTGCGCGCGAGCGCGGTGGTCGAGTCCCAGGCCACGAGCGCCCCGCCATAGAAGGCGCCCCCGCCGCAGATCCGCGTGTCCTCGACGCGCGCGTCCGACACCTCGGAGAGGAAGATCGCGCCGCCCGCGTCGGCGAACACCTCGTGGAAGACGCTCTCGCGGACGAGCACGCTCCCGCCCGCCGCGTAGAGGAAGCCGCCGTAGACCGCGCTCGACGCGCTGGCGCGCACGCCGTCCACGACGAGGTCGACGCCGGTCACCGCGACCTCGCCGCCCGCGCCCTCGAGATCGGTGGCCAGGCCGCCGCTGAACGTCACGTCGGTCAGCGTGACCCCGTAGGTGCCCGTATCCGTGCCCGCCAGGATCGAGCCGGCGTTCGGGGCCCAGTTGTCCTCGAAGCGCCCGCCCTCGACGGAGAGCTCGGTCTGGTAGGCGTAGATGGACCCGCCGCCGGCGCCGGCGGAGGCGGCGGAGAAGGTGGTGTCGGCGATGCTCACGAGGTCGATGCCGACGAGGCGGAGGTCCGCGCCGTACTCCGTGGCGTAGTTGTAGGAGAACGCGCCGTCGCTGACGGTGACGGCCGCGTAGTTCAGGTTCGGGTAGAGGTTCAGCACGTAGATCGCGCCGGCCTCGTTCCCCGTGAGCGTGGTCCCGCTGACGGTGAGCGCGACGTCGCCGAGCCACGCCGCGAGCTTCACCCCGGGGGTGTAGTACGTGCCGGAGACCTCGCAGTCGTGCAGGCTCAGGTCGGCGTCGATGGCGTAGACGCCGAAGCCGAGGTCGCCGTGGACGTCCACCTCGGTGGCCTCGAACGTGCCGCCGAGCACCATGACGGCCGCGAACTCGTCGCCGAACGCGCCGGAGGAGGACTCGCCCGAGAGGAAGTTGTCGCCGTAGACGACGCCGCGCGCGAGCCGGAGCGTGGCGTCGCGCACGAGGAAGGCCGGGTAGTCGACGGGGTCGCCGTCCATCGAGTCGATCTGCACGTCGAAGTCGACGGTGACGGGATCCTCGCCCTGGTAGCGCGCGTCGTCGACGTAGATCGTGTCCCAGGCGGCGGCCAGCTCGAGCGCGTCGGCGATCGTCTCGGCGTCCCCCGGCACGTGCCACGACGACGCGAGCGCGCTGCCCGGCGCGAGCACGCCGGCGGCGAGCGCGGCCGCGACCGTGTGGACACGGGTCGCGCGTCGGCATCGGTTCATGAACGGGCTCCGCGGTGGCGTTATGATGCCCGAAAGGCCGACCCGGAGCCACCGGGCGGCGCGAGCCCGCGGACGAGCGTTGCTGAAGCCGGGAGACGAGATCGACGTCTGGGTCGTGGACCGCGCCCTCGGCCAGGGCGGGATGGGCTCCGTGTACCGCTGCCACAACCGCGAGGCGAAGCGGATCCTCGCGGCGGTGAAGGTGCTCGACTCCTCCCTCGGCCGGCTGCCCCACGCGAAGGCGCGCTTCGTGCGCGAGGCCGAGATCCTCTTCAGCCTGGATCACCCCGGCATCGTGAAGGTGCGCAACGTGCGCATGGACCTCGCGATGCCGTACCTCGAGATGGAGTTCATCGACGGGGTGAACCTCGAGGCGCGCATCGCCGAGGGGCCGATGTCCCCCGCCGACGCGCTGCCGTTGTTCCGGCAGGTGGCCGACGCCCTCGCGTACCTGCACGAGCGGGGCATCCGTCACCGCGACGTGAAGCCGTCGAACATCGTGATCCAGCCGAGCGGCACGCCGAAGCTCGTGGACTTCGGCATCGCGACGGAGTCCGACGGCGCGACGATCACGCAGCAGGGGCAGACCTTCGGGTCGGTCTCCTACGCGCCGCCCGAGTGGCTCGACCCCGCCGAGCTCGACCCGGTGCTCTGGGACGTGTACGCCGCGGGCGTCGTGTTCTGGGAGGTGCTCACGGGCGTGCAGGCCTTCCCGATGCCGGGCGTGGGCACGATCCAGCAGCAGGTCGTGAGGATGATCGCCGTGAAGCAGCGGCATCCCCCGCTCGATCCCGGCCCGAAGGTCCCCGCGGCCCTGCGCACGCTCCTCCGCGAGATGACGCATCCGCGCTGGAGCGACCGCATCGCGAGCATGGCGGAGGTGCGCGCGCGCCTGGACGCCGTGGACCTCGCCGCCGTCGACCCGACCGAGGTCGCGAGCGCCCGTTCGGTGCCGACGTGGTTCCCCGACGCGACGGAGCGGGCCAAGGCGGGCGCGACGATGGTGCCGGGCTTCGAGGACACGGAGGAGCGGCCGCGCGAGGACACCGGGCGAGCGGCGCCGGGGCTCCCGGCGGTCGCGGCCGCCGCGCCGGAGCCGACCGCGGTTCCGCCGACCCCGATGCCGGCCCCGATGGCGGCCCCGATGCCGCCCGCGCCGGAGCCGCACGCGCGTCCCGCCCCGTCGGGGCTGGGCCCGGCGGCGCGCGTCGTGGGGGCGCTCGTCGCGCTCGCCGCGGTCGGCATGGGCCTCGCCTTCTGGCGCGCCGCGCCGCCTTCCTCCCGCGAGCTCGTGGTGACGCTGGCGGGCGTGCCCGACGGCGCGCCGGTCGTGGTGACGGCGAACGGGGCCCGCCCCGCCGAGGTGCGCGGGCGCACCCACGTCTTCTCCGTGGCGCCGGGCAACGTCGCGCTGCGCGCCGCGGTCGGCGAGAGCTGCGCGGCCGTGGACGGCGACCCCGCCTGGTGCGCACGCACGGACGCCACACTGCAAGTCGAGGCCGCGTCCGAGCCCCTCGGCCACGCGCTCCAGGTGACGCCCGCGGCGCCGCGGCCCCTGCGCGTCGCGCTCGCCGGCCTGCCCGCCGACGCCGCGCCCCGCGCGCGGGTGGGCGAAGGTGCGTTCGTCACGGGCGACGCGACGGGCGTGACCCTGCCCGACGTGTCGCCCGGCCGGCTCGCCGTCACCGTCGCGCTCGGCACCTGCGCCGAGGCCGACCTGGGGTGCGCCGCGACCGCGTGCCCGCCGGGCTGCTCCTCCTGGAAGGGCGAGCTCGTCGTCCCGCCCGGCGAAGGCGCGTTCACCGCGGACGTGGCGCTCCCGGTGCCCGAAGCGGCGGGCCGCGAGGAGCCGCGCGGCGCCGCCCCGCCGACGGCCGCCGTCTCCGCGCGCCCCGCGCGGGGCAAGGGCGGGAGCGTCGTCACCGCGGGCGCGTACGCGAAGTGGCTCGTCGCGCACCCCGACTGGGCGCCGGACGCCGCGCGCGCCGCCGGAAAGGCCGACGGGAGCTACCTGTCCGGCTGGGACGGCGCGAGCCCGCCCGGCGGCAAGGAGGCGAGCGCGGTCGTCAACGTGAGCTGGGCCGCGGCCTCCGCCTACTGCGCCGGCCGGGGCGGGCTCCCGGGGGTCGACGACCCGCCGCTGACCTGGACCGAGTCCGCCGCGCAGCCCTGGCACGAGTACCGGAGCGCCGACGGCCGGCCCGCCTGGCGCCGCAGCGACGGCGCCACGTCCATCGCGGTCAAGCGGGGGGAGTCCGGCGCGTTCGTCGGCTTCCGCTGCGCGCGCTGACGCTCGCGTCGCGACGCCCGGAGGGCACGAACGCGAAGCAGGTCACGTCGCGGCCGAATATCGCCCGTACGTCGATGCCGGAGCGTACGGGCGTGTTTAGACTGGCCGGACCTCAACCCCAGGAGCCTCCATGAGCAGCCTCGTCCTCCCGGCCCTCCCCTACGCGGACAACGCCCTCGCGCCGGTGATCTCAGCGAACACGATCTCGTTCCACCACGGCAAGCACCACAAGGCCTACGTGGACAACGGCAACAAGCTCCTCGCCGGCACCGAGCTCGAGGGCAAGCCGATGCTCGACATCGTGAAGGCCACCTTCAAGACGGAGAAGACGGGCATCTTCAACAACGTCGCGCAGGTGTGGAACCACGACTTCTACTGGCAGAGCATGCGCCCGAACGGCGGCGGCGCGCCGACCGGCCGCATCAAGCAGCTCATCGACGACTCCTTCGGCGGCTACGACAACTTCCGCTCCGAGCTCTCCAACGCCGCGCTCACCCAGTTCGGCAGCGGCTGGGCCTGGCTCGTCTCCGAGGGCGGCAAGCTCAAGGTCACCAAGACCCCGAACGCCGAGAACCCGCACTGCTACGGGCAGACCGCGCTCCTCACCGTCGACGTGTGGGAGCACGCCTACTACCTCGACTGGCAGAACAAGCGCGCCGATTACGTGGCCGCGTGGCTCGACAAGCTGGTGAACTGGGAGTTCGCCGAGAAGAACCTCGGCTAGTCCGCGTGTCCCGCGCCGGCCGAGCTCGAGACAGCTCGTGACGGCGCCGGAGCCTGCCCGGGCGCGAGCCCGGGCTTAGGTTCGAGCCGTCACGGAGTGCCCATGTCCTCGAAGGTCTCGCGCCGGGAGCTGATCGCCGGCTCCCTCGCCGGTGCCGCGGTCGGCGCCGTCGCGCTCTCCGCGCCCTCGCTGCTCGTGCCGAGCGCGCGCGCGGCGGACGCCCCCACCGGCCCGCTCACCCTGCCGCCGCTCCCCTACGCGGACACGGCGTTGGCGCCCGTGATCTCGCAGAACACGCTCTCGTTCCACCACGGCAAGCACCACAAGGCCTACGTGGACAACGGCAACAAGGCGCTCGCGGGCAACCCGCTCGCCGGCAAGCCGGTGGTCGACATCATCAAGGCCACCTACGGCAAGGCCGACCAGGCCGCCATCTACAACAACGTGGCCCAGGCCTGGAACCACGAGTTCTACTGGAAGAGCATGCGGGCCGGCGGCGGCGGCGCGCCCAAGGGCCGGATCGCCGAGCGCATCCAGGCCGACCTCGACGGCTACGAGAACTTCAAGGCGGCGTTCACGAAGTTCGCCACGGGACGTTTCGGGAGCGGCTGGACCTGGCTCGTCGCCAAGGAGGGCAAGCTCGCGATCGTCGACACCGCGAACGCCGACACCCCGTTCACGCTGGGGTACACGCCGCTGCTCGTGCTCGACGTGTGGGAGCACGCCTACTACCTCGACTACCAGAACCGGCGGGCCGACTACGTGGCCGCCTGGCTCGAGAAGCTCGTGAACTGGGAATTCGCCGAGCAGAACCTGGGCTGATTCCGGCGGCCGCTCGCGAGGCCGCCCCGCCGCGCGGTGTCCACATTCCTCCGACACCGAGGATCGCGCCGCATGCCCGACCGCCGCCAGCCGCTCCCCACCACGCCGACCGAGGTCCCACCCCCCGGCCGGCCCTCCGTCGCGCCCGACCGCCGCGACACGCCGACGGCGCCCGGCACGGAGCCCGCTCCGCGCCCCGGCACCCCCGCCACCCAGCCACCCGGCCCCGAGACGGGCACGCCCACGCCCACCATCCCGGAGCCGCCGGCGCCCTGGCTCAAGGAGCGCCCGGACCGCAAGCGCGGGACCGGCGAGCCGGGCCGTCGTCGCGAGGACGAGAACGGCCCGCGGGGGCAGCGGAAGGACTGAGCCGGACGGGCGTGCCCCTCGGGCGCGGACGCCCGAGGGTCGGTCCCTTCCAGGCTCGGGGCGGAGCCCCTCGGTCCCGGTCCGCGGAGGCCGCGGCCCGGGACCGGCCGCGCGGGGCGCGGCCGCCTTCCAGGCACCTCACGCAGAGAGGGACGCGCTCCCCCGCGCGAGGAGCCTTGAGGCCCGCCGGCTCCGCCGGCCGGCTCGGCGCGGCCCCGGCCCTCCTGCGTGGGCGAGGTTCCGTCCGAAGTCGGAGGATGTCCGTTCATCCCAGGACCTTGGACGGTATTTCCGTCCGAAGTCGCGGGATGTTCGCGCATCCCCCGACCTTGGACGGTATTTCCGTCCGAAGTCGCGGGATGTTCCCGCATCCCCCGACCTTGGACGGTATTTCCGTCCGAAGTCGCGGGATGTTCGCGCATCCCCCGACCTTGGACGGTATTTCCGTCCGAAGTCGCAGGATGTTCCCGCATCCCCCGACCTTGGACGGCCGCCGCCCCGCCGACGCCGCCCGAACTCCCTCGACGGCCCACGATCCGCGCTCCGCGCGCGAGGCGACCGGAGGGCGGGGCGGGCGCCACGAACCCACGCCCACGCGAGCGCCCACCGCCCGCCCCGGTCGCCCGGCACGCAGCCGGGCGACGGAGCGGCTCGGCCGCGACCCCGCAGGGCGCCGACCCCCGGCGTCCTCGCCGGGGGTCGCGCCCAGGAGGCTCAATCCGTGCTCGGCGGCCTCCCCGGCGCCGCCCCGCACGGCTGCCCGGGCACGCACGGCACCGCGACGAACGCGCGCCGCCGGCCCCCCTGCGACCAGGACCCGACCACCTGCCCGCGGTCGTTCAGGTCGCTCGCGCCCGCGCTCGCGTCCTGGGGCGTCGGGAGCTCGATCATCGTGCCGCTCCAGACGTAGGCGCGGGGCGTGCCGTCCGCGCGCGCGCTCGACCCCACGATCTGGCCGCCCGCGTTGATGTCGATCGCGGAGGCGTGCGGGCCGCCGAGCGTGCCGATGTCGATGACCTCGCCGCCCCGGTACACGAAGGCGTGGACCGTGACGGGCGCGCCCTCCTCGTCCTCCGTCATCTGCACGAGCTCGGTCGGGAGGTCCGGGAGCGCCCCCGTTCGCCGCGTGGCCTCGATGCTCGCGGGCGTGGCGAAGGCGAGCGTGCCGTACCCGGCGGCCTCGCCCGACTCGTTGACCGCAGCCACGACGACCACGTCCCCGCCGAGGCCGAAGGTGTCGACGCTCCCGTCGGGCGACCAGCGGTAGCCGACCATCTTCATCTGGTCGACGAGCGGCGCGCTCCCGACGACCTGGCCCTTGTTGTTCACGTCGAGCCCGGAGGACCAGAGCGCGGCCGGCGGCCCCACGTCCACGCGCTGGCCGTCCTTCCAGAGGAACGCCCGGTGGCCGGTCGGCGTCGCGGCCATGCCGAGCACGTCGCCGCGCTCGTTCACGTCGACCGCGTAGCTGAAGCCCCCGCCGGACACGCCGAGGTCCACGACGCGCCCCTGGTCCCAGAGCACGGCGTGGGTCTCGCCGTCGCCCGCCTGCGAGAAGCCGACGACCTGCCCGCGGTTGTTGATGGACAACGCGAAGCTCGCCTCGCCGCCCGCGAGCGTCCCGAGGTCCACCGCCTGGCCGCCCTCCCACCGGACCGCGCGCGTGCGCCCCTCGGCGTCCTGCGCGCCGCCGACCACCTGGCCGCGGTCGTTCACGTCCCAGGCGAAGCTGTGCCGCCCCCCGAGCGTCCCGAGGTCGCGCATCTCGCCGTTTTCCCACAAGAACGCGTGCTGCTCCGGGCCCGCGGTGCTCGCGATCCCCACCACCTGCCCCCGCTCGTTGATCGCGGAGGCGGCCGCCGAGCGCCCGCCCAGCGTCCCGAGATCCACCACGCGGTACTCCGCCGCCTGGGCGGCCAGGATCCAGAGCAACATCGTCTCCCCCCGGATCCCGTGGATCCGTCGGGGAAGCTAGACACCCGCGCGTCTGGCGACCTCGGTCGCGACCGCAACGTCAGGTGCGACGGCGGAGCACCGTGTCGCGGATCCAGCGGGGATCGGGGTTCGGGAAGTCGAGCCGGTAGTGGAGCCCGCGGCTCTCCTTGCGGCGCAGCGCGCTCTCGATCACGAGGTCCGCGACCGTCGCGAGGTTGCGGAGCTCGAGCAGGGGCGCCGTGAGCTTGAAGTCCCAGTAGTAGTCGTTGATCTCCTCGCGCACGAGCTCGATGCGGGCGCGCGCGCGCATGAGCCGACGGTGCGTGCGGACGATGCCGACGTAGTTCCACATGAAGCGACGGACCTCGTCCCAGGTCTGGGTGATGACCACCTGCTCGTCGCTGTCCACCGCCTTGCCGGGATCCCACGGCGGGATGTGCGCCGGCATCGCGATCTCCGGCAGCCGCGCGACCGCGGTCGCGACCGCGTGCCGGGCGAACACGAGCGCCTCGAGCAGCGAGTTCGACGCGAGCCGGTTCGCGCCGTGGAGCCCGGTGCACGCGCACTCGCCGATCGCGAAGAGGTTCACGATGCTGGACTCGCCTTGCAGATCGGTCTGCACGCCGCCGCAGAAGTAGTGGGCCGCCGGCACGACGGGGATGGGCTGCGTCGCCATGTCGATGCCGAGCTCGGCGCAACGCGCGTAGATGTTGGGGAACTTGTGCTGGAGCGTGGCGCGGTCGAGGTGCCGCATGTCGAGGTACACGCAGTCGTCGCCGCGGCGCTTGAGCTCGGCGTCGATGGCGCGCGTCACGATGTCGCGCGGGGCCAGCTCCGCGCGCTCGTCGTAGCGCGGCATGAAGCGCTCGCCGGTGTTCAGGACGAGCTTGCCGCCCTCCCCCCGGAGCGCCTCCGAGATGAGGAAGCCCTTCGCGTGCGGGTGGAAGAGGATCGTCGGGTGGAACTGGACGAACTCCATGTTCGCGATGCGCGCGCCGGCGCGCCAGGCCATCGCGACGCCGTCCCCCGACGCGATGTCGGGGTTCGACGTGTACAGGTACACCTTCCCGGCGCCGCCGGTGCACAACGCGACCACCCTGGCGGCGACCGCCTTCACGTCGCCGGTGTTCGCGTCGAGGAGGTAGGCGCCGACGACACGATCGGGGTCCTCGGGCACGCCGCTCGTGTGCCGCGCGAGCGAGTTGTGGGTGACGAGGTCCACCGCGTGGTGGTGCTCGAGGATCTCGACGTTCGGCTCGGCGTCCGCGGCCGCGAGGAGCGCGCGCACGATCTCGGCGCCCGTGAGGTCGTCGGTGTGCAGGATCCGGCGCTTGCTGTGCCCGCCCTCGCGGTGCAGGTCGTACTCCTCGGGGTTCGACTCGCGGCGGGAGAAGCGCACGCCGAGGTCGATGATCGCGCGCACGGCGTCGGGCGCCTCGCGCACGGTCTGCTCCACGGCGTCGCGGCGACAGAGCCCCGCGCCCGCCACGAGCGTGTCGTCCACGTGCGCCTCGACCTTGTCCTCGGGGCTCCACACCGCGGCGATGCCGCCCTGGGCGTACCGCGTGTTCGACTCCTCCCTGGCGGTCTTGCTCACGACCAGGACGCGGCCGTGACGCGCCGCTTCGAGCGCGAACATCAGCCCGGCCACGCCTGCGCCCAGGACGAGGAAATCGACGCGAATCGAGGAAGGGTCCATCCCGATGATCTACCCTGCCGCGATGCCGTACACCCCTCGTGTCGTCCAGGCCCCCCGACTCACCGGCTTCGCCCTCCGCGCGTTCGCGGCGCTGGTGAACCTCCCCGGACTGGGCGGCGTCGTGCGCGCCCAGATGCTCGACCAGGTCGGCATCCCCCGCCTGCGCGCCGCCCCGGTCGGCGACGCCACGCCCCATCGCCCCGGCTGGCTCGTCGACGCCGGCGCGGAGCGTGCCGCCGGCCCCGCCGAGGTCCCCGCGCCCGCCTCCCCGGACACCGCCGGCTTCCGCCACCCCTCCATCGCCGATTACCGCGCCGCCTACGCCCAGGGCCGCGATCCCGTGCAGGTGGCGCGCGCCGTGATCGCGGCCCGCCAGCGCTTCGACCAGGGGGACCGCCCGCTCCGCGCGTTCGTCGCCGTCGACGAGGCCGATCTGCTCGCCCAGGCCGAGGCCTCCGCGGCGCGGCTGCGGGCCGGCACCCCGCGGAGCTGGCTCGAGGGCGTGCCGATCGCCGTGAAGGACGAGCTCGACCAGGCCCCCTACCCCACCACCGTCGGCACCTCCTTCCTCGGGAAGGCCGCCGCCGCCGCCGACGCCACCGTGGTGGCGCGCCTCCGCGCCGCCGGGGCGCTGCTCGTCGGCAAGACGAACATGCACGAGCTCGGCATCGGCGTGACCGGCATCAACCCGCACCACGGCGCCGCCCGCAACCCCTACGACCTCGGCCGCGTCACCGGCGGCTCCTCCAGCGGCTCCGCGGCGGCCGCGGCGGCGGGCTTCTGCCCCGTGGCCGTCGGCGCCGACGGCGGCGGGTCCATCCGCATCCCCGCGGCGCTCTGCGGCATGGTCGGGCTCAAGGCCACCTGGGGCCGCGTCAGCGAGCACGGCGCCGCCCCGCTCTGCTGGAGCGTCGCGCACGTCGGCCCCATCGGCGCGCACGCGGTCGACGTCGCCGCCGTCTACGGGCTCCTCGCCGGCCCCGACCCCTCCGACCCCGGGAGCCTCGCGCAGCCGCCCGTCCGCCTTCCCGGCCCCGGCACGCGCCTCGACGGGCTCCGCGTCGGCATCCTCGACAGCTGGTTCGAGCACGCCGACCCCGCCGTCGTCGAGGCCTGCCGCGTGCTCCTCGACAACCTCGGCGTGACCGTCGTGCGCGTCGACCTCCCCGACCCCGACCTCGTGCGCCTCGCGCACCTCGTGGTCATCGTCGGCGAGATGGCCGCCTCCCAGCTCCCGAACGCGCCCCTGCTCGCGGATGGCGCGGCCTACGGGCCCGACACCTCGCTCAACTTCTCGCTCGCGCGCGGGCTCCTCGCGTCCGACTACACCCAGGCGCTGCGGGTGCGGAGCGCGCTGGCCGAGGGCTGGCGCGCCGTGTTCGAGCAGGTCGACCTCGTCGCCACGCCCACCACCGGCTGCACCGCGCCGCCCATCCACCCCGACGCGCTCGGCGGCGAGTCCGACCTCGGCACGCTCGACCGCATCATGCGCTACGCGCACGCCCCCAACCTCTTCGGCTTCCCCGCCGTGAGCATCCCCGCCGGCCACGACGCCGCCGGCCTCCCCATCGGGCTCCAGCTCATCGGCCGCCCCTGGTCCGAGGACACGCTCCTCGGCCTCGCCATCCGCGCCGCCCCGCACGTGACCCGTCGCGAGCCACAGGTGCTCGCCCAGCTGCTCGCCGGGGCGTAGGGGTCCGGCGCGAGCGGCCCCTACCGCAACCCCCAGACCTCCTGCGGCTCCTCGATCCCCCGCAACAGGAAGCGCCCGAGCGGCTCGACCGCGTCCGGCACGTGGCGGGCCACCGCCGACGTGGCCAGGATCGAGCGCCCCAGCGAGCGGCAGAGGCCCTCGACGCGCGCGGCCTGGTTCACGGCGGGGCCGATCACGGTGAAGTCGAGGCGGTCGGGCGCGCCGATGTTGCCGTAGGTCACCTCGCCCACGTGGAGCGCCACGCCGTAGCCGACGGGGCTCCCGCCGGCGGCGCGGACCTCCGCGTCCAGCGCGGCCATCGCGACCGCCGCCGCGCGCGCCGCCTCCACCGCCGCCGCGCACGCCCGGGCCGTCTCGCCGGGCGCGATCGGGAAGATGGCGAGCATCCCGTCGCCGATGAACTTGAGCACCTCGCCGCCGTGCGCCTGCACCGCGCCCGCCATGCGCTCGAACCAGGCGTTGAGCAGCCCGATCACGGCCTCGGGCGGCTCGGCCTCGGCGCGCTGGGTGAAGCCGCGCAGGTCGCAGTACCAGACCACCGCGTGCAGCCGCTCGCCGCGGCCGCGCTCGATCGTGCCGGCGAGCACGCGCTGCCCGGCGGTGCGCCCGATGTAGGTGTCGAGCAGCGTGCTGGTGAGCGCGCGCAAGACGCGGAGCTCGCACAACGTCGAGAGCACCGCGGCGAGCGCGTCCAGGCCGGCGATCTCGTCGTCCTCGAAGCCGCCCGGGCGGCCGGTGCACCACGAGATGCACGCGCCGACGCGCCGGTCCCCGAACACGAGCGGCTGCGCGTAGTAGTCGGTGCCGCCGCCCTCCGCGAGCTCGGCGAGGATGGGGAAGTCCCGCGCCGCGCCCTCGCCCACGAGCCGCCGCCGCACCGGGCGCCCGTCCCGGTTCACCGCGGCGATCGGGCTGTCCTGGTAGCCGGCGGTCTCCCAGCCGACGTACCGCGGCCGCTCGACCCGCTGCACCGTGCCCCCCTCCCACCAGTGGAAGGACACGGCCACGAGCTGCGGGTGGAGGATGTTCAGGTGCAGCCCGCACCGCAACAGCGGGAGCCCGGCCGCGCGCAGGCGCTCCACGACCTCGCCGAAGAGCGCCTCGTGCGTCGGGACGTGGCGCCCCTCCTCGATCGACCACCGGATCACGGCGGCGAACCGCGACGCGGCCTCCCCGCCGGATGGTGCCTTCATCGAGGGCCTCCGCGGCCGACGTATCGCCCGCGCCACGCCCCGCGCCACCGCGACCGAGCAACCGCGCGCTCGCGATCCCGATCTCCCCAGCTTCGCGCGCGCCTCCCGCCGGATCCGTGCGGACGGATCTCCGATCGGAAGCACCCTGAAAAAAGGATCGACGAAGGCCGGATCCGACCGATCGAGGCGGATCAACTCGCGTTTGCGCTTGACGTGCCAAGACTCGGCTGTAGGCTACGCCTCATGGCTGACGGCTCAACCTCGATCCCGCGCCCGCGCCCCTTCCTCAAGTGGGTGGGCGGCAAACGGCAGCTCCTGCCCGCGCTGGCGCCCCACGTCCCGGTGCGCTTCGGGCGCTACCACGAGCCGTTCCTCGGCGGCGGCGCGCTCTTCTTCCACCTGCGGCCCGGGCGCGCGGTGCTCTCCGACACGAACACGCGGCTCATCCGCACCTGGCGCGGCGTCCGCGACGCCGTCGAGGACGTGATCGGCCACCTCTCCGCCTGGCCCCACGACCGCGCGTTCTTCCAGGAGCTGCGCGCCGCCCCGATCGACGAGCGCACCGACGCCGAAGTGGCCGCCTGGTTCATCTACCTGAACCGCACCGGCTTCAACGGCTTGTACCGGGTCAACCGCAAGAACGTCTTCAACGTCCCGTTCGGCGCCTACGCGAACCCCACCATCTGCGACGCCGAGCTCCTCCGCGCCGCGTCGATCGCGCTGGCGGACACGGAGCTGCACGTCGAGGACTTCGGCGCCGTGCTCGACCGCGCCGAGCGGGGCGACTTCGTCTACTTCGACCCGCCCTACGTGCCGCTCTCCGCCACCTCGAGCTTCACGAGCTACACCGCCGACGGCTTCGGCATGGCCGAGCAGGCCCGCCTGCGCGACACGGCCCGCGCGCTCAAGGAGCGCGGCGTGCACGTGCTGCTCTCGAACTCCTCCGCGCCCGCGGTGCACGAGCTCTACGAGGACGGCTTCACCCGCACGCCGGTCGCCGCCACGCGCGCCATCAACTGCGACGCGAGCAAGCGCGGAGCCGTGATGGAGCTGATCCTGGCCTGATCAGCCCTCCATCGCCACCCGGTACCCGCCGCGCCGGAGGGTCGACCGCTCGCGCAGGAGCAGGAGCCCCGCGACCGACGCGAGGGCGATCACGAGCCCGGCCCACACGCCCAGGACGCCCCAGCCCGCGCCCACCGCGAGCCACGCGCCGATCGGCAGCCCGAGGCACCAGTAGCCGACCACGTTGGCGACCGCGGGCACCGTCTGGTCGCCCGCGCCGCGCAGCACCCCGAACGCCACCACCTGCGTGCCGTCGAACAGCTGGAACGCCGCCGCCAGCGGGATCAGCGTGGCCGCCACCGCGACCACCTCCGCCTCGTTCGTGAACAGCCGCGCGAGCGGGCCCGGCGCGAGCGCGAAGAGCGCCGCCGAGCAGGTCATCACCCCGATGCCGAGCAGGTGCGCGGCGACCGCGGTCTCGCGCCAGGGCTGGCCGGCGCCGATGCGGTTGCCCACGCGGGTCGCGGCGGCCACGCTCACCCCGAGCGGCACCATGAACGACACGCTCGAGAGCTGCATCGTCACGGTGTGGGCCGCGAGCGGCAACGCGCCGAAGGTCCCGACGAGGAAGCCGGCCACCAGGAAGCCCCACACCTCGCTCGCGACCTGGAAGCCCTGCGGAGCCCCGATCCGCGCGATGGACGCGAGCGGCCCGAGCGCGAAGCCCGCCCGCCAGCCCGGCCAGCCGCGCGCGAGCGACCGCCGCGTCATCCACACGAGCGCCCCAAGCTGGAACCAGGCCGACGCCACGGTCGCCACGGCCGCGCCCGACGCCCCGAGCGCGGGGAACCCGAGCTTCCCGAACACGAGCACGTAGTCGACCAGCGCGTTCAGGACGTTGGCCGCGACGATGGCGATCGTCGCCGGCCGCATGATCGCCTGCCCCTGGAGCACGCCCCGGACCAGCGAGAACAGGAACAGCGCCGGCACCGCCAGCGCCACGATGCGCGCGTACCTCCCGGCCATCGGCAGGAGCTCGGCGGGCTGCCCGATGAGTGCGAGGCCCGACTCGGCGAGCGTCACGAGCGCGGCGGAGGGCACGGACAGCACGAGGGCCAGCGCCACCCCCCGCGCGAACACGGTCCCGATCGCGGCGTCGTCCCCCGCGCCGTGGGCCTGCGCCACGATCGGATCGATCCCGCGCATCATGCCCATCGCGAACACGGAGATGGCGAACCACCACCAGCCGCCGAGCGCGACCGAGCCCATCGCCTCGGCGCTCACGCGGCCCACCATCGCGGTGTCGACGAGCTGCATGCTCATCATGGCGAGCTGGCCGAGCGCGACCGGCCACGCCATGGTCACCAGCGCGCGGATCTCGGAGCGGATGGTCGACATGGGGCCCCGGTCCGTAGCTCCGAGAACGGCGAGCCGCCACGGCCCGCCGTGCCGAGATGTGAACCTCCGGGTCAGCCTCCTCAGGGCAGCCGCCCGAGGCGCTGCGGCGACGCCGCGCCCCAGCCAGCGTCGGTGGCTCCCTGCCCGACCGCCTAGTCGGCGTGCGCCGCGATCTTCGGCAGGCCCATGGCCCTCCGCTCGTCGATCTCGAACCACTCGTTGCGCGCGATGCCGGCCGTGCGCGCGTCGAGCCAGTGACGGAGCGTCCCCAGGTCGTCCGCGCGCCAGATCCCCACCGCCGACCGGTGGTCGCGCGAGGGGAAGTACCCCAGGAAGTGCGACCCCTGGGGCGCGTGCGGCAGGTCGGCCCCGAGCGCGTCGAAGCGCGCCCAGTCGGTCACGTCACGATGCAGGACACACACGTACATCGTCCCCTCCACCTCGGGAACCTACACACCCTGCGGGGGGCGACCGGGAACGGGCCGCCGTGGCCGACTTGACGCCGGTCGCGGCTCGGCTATGCCGACGCGCGGCCGGACCGCCGGAGGGGGGCTGGATGAAGCACGTGTTCGTCGCCTACGCGGGAGACGATCGGGAGGAGGCCAGCAAGGTCGGGGCGCTCTTCGCCGAGTACGGGCTCGACGCGCACGTCGCCTGCGAGCTCCTGCCGGCCGAGCTGGACGGCGAGCCCCTGACGCGCCGGATCCACGACGCGCTCGACGCCTCCGCGCACTTCGCGGTGGTGTGCACGGACGCGGCGCGCACGCGGCCCTGGGTGCACTACGAGATCGGGTACGCGCGCGGCCGGCGGCTCGTGCCGGTGGTGTACGTGCCCGACGGGCGGTCGCGCCTCCTCCGGGCCCTCACGCCGCTCCGCCCGCGCGCGAAGCTGGTGGCAGACCTGCTCACCGCGGGCTTCGGGAGCACGGACGACCTCGTCCTCGCGCTCGAGGCGCCCAGCCTGGGCTTCGAATTCCTGAGCGCGGGCCTTCTCCGCCTCGTGGCGACCGAGGGGTCGCCGACCTGGCGCACCTGGACGTCCCGGGCGCTCGATCTACCCGACTACTTCTTCGACCTCCCGGTCCGACTCAGCCTGGAGGCGATGGAGCGGTGGGGCCGCGCCGTGGCCGAGGGCGACGAGAGCGTCCTCTTCGAGAAGCTGGCCAAGGCCAACCCCGGTCCCAGCCCCTCGGAGCGGGTCGCCCGCCGCCTGCTGGCCGAGGTCCCGCCAGTGCCGCGGCTGGGCACGCGCACGCGACGCCGGCGGTTCTGATCCCGCCCGCCGAAGCCACCCGAACCTCCGCCGTCCCGCGACGGCGCCGACGTCACCGCGCTGGCCGCGTCCGCGCGGCCAGGCGCCCGGAGAAGGCCATCGGCTGCGCCTCGGGCGCGCGCGTTGGCGCCGGGATGGGCCCGCCCGCTGCGAAGTAGAGCAGGGAGCGCATCCGGAAGGTGCTATCCTGCGGCGCATGGAAGACCGTCGCGCCTTTCTCCGCCTCGCGGTGTTCGGGCTCGCATCCACGGCCCTCGCCAGCGGGGTCGCGGAGGCAAAAGCCCCATCCCCCGCCGATCTCTCCACGCCCGAGGGCCCCTGGTGGCTGCTCCACCCGCTCCGCGCGGGCAGCGAGCTCGGCCTCGGATGGCGCGTCGCACGCCTGTTCCCGGCGGTGCAGGGCGCCGTGACGCTCAACCTCGTCCACGACGACGGCCGGTCGGCGCGCATCGACCTGTCGCTGCGGGAGGGCCCCGCCCGCGGCCCCGCAGCCACACCCTACGTCGACTTCATCGTCATGGACGGCGGCGACGGCGCCGCCCCGATGGACGAGTCCCTCGGCCGCGCGCTCCGCCGCCTCGCCGCGATCGTCGCCGAGAACGAGGAGCGCGACCTCGACGCCCTCGCCGCCCTCCAGCCGCACGACGAGCGCGTTTGGCGCCACGCCGACGCCCTCGCCGTCGCCTCGACCCGGATGTCGCCCGTATGACCACCGAGCCCAACGGGCTGACGACGGAGCTCGGCGAGCGCCGGGTCTCCTTCGTGGTGTCCGAGGACATCTACGCGCTGGACACGATCCAGGGCGCCGCCTACCTGTTCCTCGACCGCTGCTACGTCTTCCTGGACCGCCCCGCCGATCGGCAGGTCGCGGTCGTGCTCAAGGCCAAGGGCGAGGCCGACGCCGCCACGCTCGAGGCCCTCGCGGGGGAGTTCGCCAACGAGCTCCTCAACCAGGCGCTCCGCAAGGCGGTCGGCGCCAGCAACGCGAAGATCCGCGAGTTCATCCTGGCCAAGGCCCTGTTCTCGGTCGACGCCCCGTCCTCCATCGACAAGCTCCTCGCCGAGCTCGACGCGGAGGAGATGGAGCCGCTCGAGATCCCCGTCCCGTGGGAGACGGAGAAGTCCGATGGCTGACGTGGTGGTGCGCCTCCACCGGTCGCTCTACCCGACCGCGTCGGTGCGGAAGGCCGCCGAGCGCTTCGCCGGCTTCGGCGCCACGGTCGACGAGCGCGATGCAGACGTGCTCGTGCGCTTCTCCACCGTGGCCGACCGCCTGCGCGACCGGCTCCCCGACGAGTTCCGCAACCACGCGCTGTTCCAGGTGATCGTCGACGCGCGGGCGGAGGTCGCGTGAGCCTGACCACGCCCATCCGCGTCGACCCCACGGCGCTGGCGCCGGAGGTCGGCTTCTTCCGCTACGGCGTCGTGGCGGGCAAGGTCCTGCTCACCAACGACGCCGGCGAGTTCCACTTCCTCGCGCCGGACCGCTTCGACACGTTCCTCCGCGGCCGCATCGACGGCGAGGAGCGCGCCGCGCTCGAGAAGAAGGGCTTCTTCAAGACGGGCCTCGACGTCGAGCGCATGGCGGCCCGGATCCGCCGCAAGAAGAGCTTCCTCGGCTCGGGCCCGCACCTGCACGTCGTCGTCACGACGCTCCGCTGCAACCACGCCTGCCGCTACTGCCACGCCTCCCGCACCGACATGGACCGCGTCGACACCGACATGTCGCTCGCCACCGCGAAGGACGTGGTCGAGTTCGCCTTCGGGAGCCCGGCCCCGGTCGTGAACTTCGAGTTCCAGGGCGGCGAGCCGACGGCGAACTTCCCGGTCATCAAGTTCATCGTCGAGCACGCCCGCGAGAAGAACCGCTACGAGAACCGCGAGCTGATGTTCTCGCTGGTCACGAACATGACGCTCATGGACGACGAGAAGCTCCGCTTCCTCGTCGACAACGGCGTGATGGTCTGCACCTCGCTGGACGGCCCCGAGGACCTCCACAACCACAACCGCGGCTGGGTGGGCAAGGGCTCGTCCTACCAGACGGTCACGGGCTGGATGGACCGCTTCAACCAGGCCTGGGTGGAGAAGGGCCTCGATCCCAACCTCTTCCACGTCGACGCGCTCATGACGTGCACGCGCGCGTCGCTCGGCCGCGGCCGGGAGATCGTGGACGAGTACGTGAAGCGCGGCATCAAGAGCATCCACCTCCGCCCGCTCAACCCCTTCGGCTTCGCGATCAACACGTGGAAGCAGATCGGGTACTCGATGGAGGAGTTCCTCACCTTCTACCGGGACACGCTCGACTACATCCTCGAGCTCAACCAGCGGGGCGTCTTCATCCAGGAGCGCCAGGCGGCGATGTTCCTGACGAAGATCCTCACCCCGGACGACCCGAACTACACCGACTGCCGCTCCCCCGTCGGCTCCGGCACGGCCACGCTCGCCTACAACTTCGACGGCGCCGTGTACACCTGCGACGAGGGCCGGATGGTCGCCCACATGGGGAACGACTTCTTCAAGCTCGGCCACGTCACGTCGCACACGTACAAGGACGTCGCGAAGCACCCGACGATCCGGGCGCTCGCCGTCGCGAGCATCCAGGACACGCTCCCGGCCTGTGCCGACTGCGCGTTCAAGCCGAGCTGCGGGATCCAGCCGCTCCACAACTACATGTTCGACGGGGACCTCTTCGGCCAGCGCCCGCGCTCGCGCAAGTGCCAGGAATTCTACGGCCAGCAGGCGGACCTGTTCCGTCGGCTCGCCGAAGACACCGACGGTCGTGTAGAGAAGATCTTCCGGCGCTGGACCATCCAGCGTTCCCGCCCCGGGACCATCCCCTACCCCACCGAGGGGTCCGCATGAGCCTCCCCAAGAATCCCTCGAACAAGGGCCCCGGCTTCCCCGGTGTCAAGCCCACGACCTCCGCCGCCGACGACTTCCCGGCCCTGCCGAAGGCGGCGGAGCAGCTCCTGCTGCCCGAGGAGGCCCGCGCCGCCCGCCAGGAGGGCGACGACATCGCGCAGAGCCTCCTGCTCCTGAACGCGACGGCCGGGGAGTTGGAGCTCGACCCGACCGCCCTCGACCGGCGCGGCGTCGAGCCGATCCGCTTCGAGAGCCTGCTGGCGCAGCACTGCTCGCACGGCAGCCACGGGTCGCACGGCTCGCACGGCAGCCACGGGTCGCACGGCTCGCACGGCAGCCACGGGTCGCACGGCTCGCACGGCAGCCACGGCTCGCACGGTTCGCATGGCTCCCACGGCTCCCACGGCCAGTGGTAGCGCCCCCCGAGTGAGCACGCGCGCCGATCGTTGGCGTGCGTCGCTCATCCTCACGGTCACGCGGCGCTGCAACCTGCGCTGCGCCTATTGCCCCACCGTGAAGGACGGCGTCCCCGACCTCTCCGCGGACGACGCGCGCCGCGCGGTCGACCTGTTCCTGGCGCGCCACGGCGGCGGCGACATCAAGCTCTTCGGCGGCGAGCCGCTCTTGCGCCCCGACGTGGTCGAGGCCGTCATGCGACACATCGCCGGTGTGTCGGATGTGTCGCTCTACGTCTCGACGAACGGCACCCGCTTCACCGACGATCTCGTCGCCTCGTTCGCCGCGAACCCCGGCGTGACGCTCACGCTCTCCGTCGACGGCGAGGCCCGCGACCACGACGGGCTGCGGCGGCCGCTCCCCGGGGAGGAGGCGTCGTTCGTGCAGATCGAGCGCTGGCTGCCCACCCTGCTGCGCCTGCCCCGCTTCGTCGTGACGCAGACCATCGCGCCCGCGAAGGCCCGGAAGGCGGCCGCGAGCTTCCGCTTCCTGCGCTCGCTCGGCATCCGCCGCTTCAACCTGCTGCCCGGGTACTACCTGCCCTGGAGCGACGCGCAGCTGTCCGCGTTGGACGGCGCGTTCTCCGAGATCGCCGCCGAGTTCGAGGCGGCCTGGGCGCGCGGCGAACGGCTCTACCTGCGCAACCTGTTCACGCGCGCGCCGACCCCCTTCTTCAACACGGGCTTCGTCGTGGACGCCGACCGACGCATCCACGCCTCGAACCTCGTGCTCGCCGAGGCCGTCGGGGACCGCACGGTCGTCGGCACGCTCGACGAGCCGCCCTCCGCCGAGGTGCTCGCGGAGGCCGCCGCGCGCGTGCCCGCGTTGCTCGCCGAGGTCTACCCGGCCCACGTGCTCACGAGCACCAACGCGGTGGACGCGCTGCTCACCGGGACCTGCGAACGCTTGTACCCGGCGTATTTTCGGATGCGGGAGGTCTTGGGGCGGGGGGGGGGGGGGGGGCGGCCCCCCCCCCCCCCCCCCCCCCCCCCCCCCCCCCCCCCCCCCCCCCCCCC
>CAYWGD010000073.1:0-37907 GCA_964457335.1 uncultured Enterobacteriaceae bacterium
GAGCTCGACCGTGCCGACGACCTGCGCGCCGAGGGTCAGCGGGCCCGCGGCGACCACCGCCGCCAGCGCCAGCGGGAGCCCGACGGTCGCCCCCCCGGGGGCGGAGGCGGATACCCGGGGGGCGACGGGAAACCCAGGCTCCCGACCGCCGGGGAGCTTCCGCCGCTTCGGGCGCGCCCCCCGCCCGAAGACGGGCGGGGGTCGGTGTCCTGCGGACTCGGCGCGGGGCGCCTCGGTCGGCGCGCCGCGCGCGCGCCGACCCGCGCGGGCCGTCGGCAGCGGCGCGCGCTTCGCTCGCGGGCTCTCTCGCGCCCGCGCGGTCCTCCGGCCCCCTCGCGCGGGTGCTACGGCTCGCGCCCCGTCCCCTCGCGCACGCGGGCGCGCCGGGCGTGCCGTTCGACGGCGCGCGCCAGGCCGTCGGGGTCGTCGGCGGGGGCCGGGTGCAGCGTCCGGATCAGCTCGGGGACGGACGCGGCTCCGCTCACCACCGGGATGAGGAAGCGCCCGAGCTCTACGGCGCGCGCGAGGAGCGTGGCGTACTCGCGGTACATCCACGTCGTGCCGACGCCCGTGGGCGTGAGGAGCAGGAGGCCGCCGTCGGACTCCGCGAGGCCGCGCTCCATCGCGGCGACGAAGTCGTCGCCGTAGACGATCTCCCAGTCGTCGAGCCACACCGCGACGCCCCGCTCGCGGAGCGCCGCCGCCAGGGCCTCGGCCACGGCGGCGTCGGCGCGGCGGTGGGCGAGGAAGACCCGGGTCACGGATCCTCCAGCGCGGCGGCCTCGGCTCGGTGCCGCGCGGCCGCGCGGCGGTCGCCGGCGGCCTCGCACACGTCCGCGAGCCACCCGAGGGTCATCCGAAGCTCGGCGGTAGGCACCTGGCCCGAGCGGTCGCCCTCTCGGAGCTCCCGCGCGGCAGTGAACAGCTCGCGGCGCGCGTCCCGGAGCCTGCTGCGCTTCGCGTCACACAGCCCGACCAGCGCGCGGCTCCGACCTACCGTCGCGTGGTCCACGCGCCCGAGCACGTCCCCGCGCTCCCCGGCGGCGACGGCGCGCTCGAACCAGGGGCGGGCGTCCTCGTAGCGGCCCTGCTCGGAGAGGCAGTAGCCGACCTGGTGCAGGCTCGCTCCAACGGACTCCCCGGAGACGCGTCCGAGCACGTCCCCGCGCTCCATGGCGGCGACGGCGCGCTCGAACCAGGGGCGGGCGTCCTCGTAGCGGCCCTGCTCGGAGAGGCAGTAGCCGACCTGGTGCAGGCTCGCTCCAACGGACTCCCCGGAGACGCGTCCGAGCACGTCCCCGCGCTCCATGGCGGCGACGGCACGCTCGAACCATGGCCGCGCCTCCTCGAAGCGGCCCTGCTCGGAGAGGCAGTAGCCGACCTGGTGCAGGCTCACCCCGACAGAGTCGCCGGAGACGCGCCCGAGGACGTCCCCGCGCTCCTTGGCGGCGACGGCGCGCTCGAGCCAGGGGCGGGCGTCCTCGTAGCGGCCCTGCGCGGAGAGGCAGTAGCCGACTTGGTGCAGGCTCACCCCGAGCGAGTCCCACGAGACGCGCCCGAGCACGTCCCCGCGCTCCGCGGCGGCGACGGCGCGCTCGAACCAGGGGCGGGCGTCCTCGTAGCGGCCCTGCTCGGAGAGGCAGT
Source organism: uncultured Enterobacteriaceae bacterium (assembly GCA_964457335.1). Taxonomy (GTDB): domain Bacteria; phylum Myxococcota_A; class UBA796; order UBA796; family SXON01; genus CAJBVW01. The sequence continues at coordinate 1,645 of CAYWGD010000073.1, forward strand.
AGCCGACCTGGTGCAGGCTCGCTCCAACGGACTCCCCGGAGACGCGTCCGAGCACGTCCCCGCGCTCCATGGCGGCGACGGCGCGCTCGAACCAGGGGCGGGCGTCCTCGTAGCGGCCCTGCGCGAGGAGGCAGCAGCCGACCTCGTGCAGGCTCCTCCCGAGCAAGTCCCCCGAGACGCGCCCGTTCACGTCCCCGCGCTCCGCGGCGGCGACGGCACGCTCGAACCAGGGCGGCGCCTCCTCGAAGCGGCCCTGCTCGAAGAGACAGTAGCCGACCTGGTGCAGGCTCACCCCGACGGACTGGACGGAGACGCGCCCGTTCACGTCCCCGCGCTCCTTGGCGGCGACGGCGCGCTCGAACCAGGGCCGGGCCTCGTCGAAGCGGGCGCGCCCCATCAGGGAGACGCCCACACCCGCCAGCGCGACTCCTTCCCCTTCGCCGGAGCGTCGCCCCGCCTCGTCCCCGCGCGCCCGCGCCTCCACCGCCCGGACGAACCAGTCGTGTCCGTCCTCGAAGCGCCCCTGTTCGAGGAGCGCGTCCCCAAGATGACAGGCCGCCTCGCCCCAGGCCTCGCCGCGCGCCGGCCCGTCGAGCGCCGCCGCCGCCGCCCGGGCCCAGGCCTCCGCCTCCTCGAAGCGGCCGACGGTGCTCAGAGCCTCGGCGACCCTCACCGCCGCGGCGTGCGGGAGCGGGTCCTCGGGGAGGAGCTCCAGGAAGCGGGCCTCGGTGTCGTCATCCCAGCGCGCGTCCACTACGGCGCCCGCGGCCGCGACGAGCAGGTCCAGGTGCCTTCCGGCGAGCGCGGCGCAATCCGCGAGCTCCGCGAGCGCGTGCACCGCGTCCCGGTGGAGGCGGTGGATGCGCCAGCGGCCCTCGCTCGCGGGGGTCAACACGCCCCGGTCCACGAGCTCGTCAACCGCACGCTCGCAGTCAATCGCGCCGTCCGTGAGCGCCTCGAGCGCCCGCTCGGAGAGGGCGTCGGGCCGGAGGTGGGCGGCGGCGACGAGGGCATTTCGGCCCTCCTCCGTCAGGAGCTGCCACGCGCGCTCGAGGCTCGCGCGCGTCGCGTCCGAGGCCGCGCCCCGGGCGACGGGCCGCCTCCGGCGGCGGAGCTGGTCGTCCCGCACCACGGTTGCGAGGGGGTGGAGCGCCACGGGTAGCCCCTCCGCGATCCGGACGACCTCCCGGACCCGCTCGTCGGTGGGATCGGCGCCGGAGATCGCCTCCACGAGCACGCCGGCGTCCGCCTCGTCGAGCGGCGCGACCTCGACCGTCGACCAGCCGGGCGACCACATCCGGTACGTGGACGTGATCAGCACGAGCACGTCCTCTCCCGCGTTGGGGAGCCAGCCGCCGTCCATGCCCCCGAGCTGCGCCTCGTGCGCGATGTTGTCGAGGACGACGAGCCCGCCGCGCAGCGCGCGCCACGCGGCGCGGGCGCGGTCGTGCGCCGGGAAGCCCTCCCAGGGCGCCCCCGGCACGCCGGCCCCCCGGAGCACCTCCACGAGGTCGACGATCGGGTCGCGCCCGCAGGGCACCCACCAACAGCCGCCCGGGCGCTCGGGCAGGAGCGTGAGCGCCGTGAACCGCGCCACCGCAGTCTTGCCCACGCCGGACGCGCCCGCGATCACCGCCGCGCCGGTTGCATCCAGGGCACGGCGGGTGGACCGCAGCTCCCGCGCCCGGCCCACGAGGGGGATGTTCCCCCACCGGGGGAGGTTGGTGCGGCCCGCGGTGACCGGCGCGGCGCGGCCCCGCGCGTGTCGACGCGCGAACGCCGCGGCCTCGGCGGGCGACATGCGCCGCGGGCCGCGGGCCCGGAGCGGCTCCGGGACGCGGCCGCCGAGGTCCACGGGGACGACGAAGCGCCCGTCGACCACCATCCGGTCGAGGAGCACGCCGAGCACGTCCCGGGCCCACGGGTCGTCCTCCCACCGCTCCGCGAGGAGCACGAGGGCACCCTCGCTGGCCGCGATGGCCTCCTCCCGCGCCTTCACCTCGTCGACGCCGGGGAACACCTCGTCCTCGAACAGCCAGGGGCGCAGCCCCGCCTGCTCCAGGGCCGCGGCGTAGTCCCCGGCCTCCGGGGCCCCGCGCGGCGCGCACACGTAGACGGTCGAACGTTCCATCCGCGCGGAGTGTATCGGCTGCCCCGCGCGCGATCGACTGCTTGGGATGGCCCCTTCCGCGCGAGAGCCCGCCGGGGAGGGCGTCACCCCCGCCGGCGGCGGGCCCCGGCGAGGCCGAGCGCGAGCAGCGTGGCGAGCGCGCCGGCGCCGCCGACGGTGGCGCAGCCGGACCCGGCGTCCGACACCTCGACCTCGACCTCCGCGCTCTCGTTGCCGGCCTCGTCGATGGCGGTGACGCCGAGGACGAAGTCCAGGGGCTCCTGATCGTCGGTAGCCTCGTCGCCCCAGGCGAGCGTGATCTGGGCCGTGCCGTCATCGGAGAGGCGGTCCGAGGTCCGCACCACGCCGTCGAGGAGGTGCTCGGGTGCCGTGCCCTCGACCAGACGCACGCGGTAGCCGATCGCCTCGGGCGCCGAGACGTCGTCGGTGGACGCGGGGAAGGTGAGCGTGACCGCGCCGAGGTCGTCGCAGCTCGTGGAGGAGCAGAGCGGCCCGACACACGCCGGGCCGACGCCGCGCTTCACCGTGACCTGCACGTCGGCGGGGTCGGTCGGGGCGGCGGTGTCGGCGGGGTTCTCCGTGACCACGTGTTCAGCGCCGACGACGAACTGGCAGGCGGCGGCGGGCGGGGTGAGCAGAGAGGCGAGGACGAGCAGCATGGGGGCTCCTTGGGTTCGAGGAGACGATGCATCGCGCATGCCAGGGCGACGGGCACGGGCTCGCCGGGGGGCGGGCGCCCCGGTCGCGACGTGGACGTCGCGCGCGAAGGCCGGGGGCAGCGCGAGCGCGAGGCGACGCGCGGGCCGCTCGGCGCCCGCTCGGCCGGCGTCCTGCCCCTCCGCGAGGACCGCGCGAAGATCGGCGGGGGAGCGCGTCGTAGACGCGCACCATGTCCGGCGTACTGGCATGCGAGATGGTGCGCGCAGGCGTCCACGTGCTGCCGTCTCCGAGGCTGCGGGAAGCGCGAGCATGGGCGACCTCTCCGCCTTGGCCCTGGCAACGGCATGGCTGACAGGAGCGGTCATCGAGGCGGGATCATTTGGGATGATCGGGCCTGGATGACCGGAAACCGGTCATGGAGGCCGGATCATCCCGGATGATCGGCACTGGATGACCGGAATCCGGTCATGGAGGCCGGATCATCCGGGATGATCGGCCGTCCGTGACCGCGAGGCCCCGCCACGAGGGGCGGAGCAGGCCCGCGCCGAGCGGACGCGGGCCCACCCGCTCAACCGGTCAAAATTACTGGGTTGAGGGACTGGCACGGGAGCGCGCGAGGGGACCGGAGGGCGGGGCGGGCGTCCCGGTGCCGCGGGCCGGAGGCCACGCCCGGTCGATCGGCCCGCCCCGGTCGGCCGGCGCGCGGCCGGCCGACGGAGCGGCTCCGCCGCGACCCCGCAGGGCACCGACCCCGGCGTCTTCGCCGGGGACGCGCCCCGACGGATCAGGCCGTGGCCTCCTCCGACACCGTGGCGGCGTGGGCCTTGTGCTTCTTGGCGAGCGCGCCCCACGCGACCGGCACGACGTAGAGCGTGAGCACGGTCGCGACGGCCATGCCCGCGACGACCGCGACGCCGAGCGGCGCCCGGGAGGTGCCGGAGAAGCCGATGGCGATGGGGAGCGCGCCGCCGATGGTGGCGATGGAGGTCATGAGGATCGGGCGGAAGCGGAGCTTCGTGGCCTGCTCCGCGGCGGCCCAGAGCGAGAGGCCCCCCCCTCCCTGGGACGAGGGCCGCATCAGCTGGTGCGCGTACTCGACGATGAGGATGCCGTTCTTCGTGACGAGCCCGACGAGCAGGATGAGCCCGACCTGGGAGAAGAAGGAGAGCGTCATGCCGAGGATCGCGAGGCCCGCGAAGGCGCCGGTGAGCGCGAGCGGCACCGCGAGGAGGATGGAGACGGGGTCGCGGAAGCTGTCGAACTGCGCGGCGAGCGTCAGGTAGACGAGCACGAGCGCGAGGCCGAAGACCGCGAGGAGCGAGGAGGAGGCGTCCGCGAAGTCGCGGGACTCGCCGTCGAGCGCGATGCGGAAGCCCTCGCCGACCTCGGCCTGCACGGCGGCGCGGGCGCGCTCGATGCCCTCGCCCAGCGTGATGCCGTCGAGGTTGGCGGAGATGGTGGCCGAGGGGGAGCGGTCGAAGTGGTAGCGCGACGAGGCGGCCGAGCGCTCGGTGAACGAGACGAGGTTTCCGAGCGGGATCATCGTGCCGTCGCGGGCGCGCAGCGACACGAGGCGGAGCGCCTCGGGGGAGTCGCGGAGCTCGCGGGGGAGGCCGGCGAAGACGTCGTACTGGCGGGTGCCGCGCTTGAAGTCGCTCACGTCGAGGCCCGCCGAGACGAGCTGGAGCGCGCGCGCGAGGTCACGCATGGAGACGCCGGCGGCGGCGGCCTTCTCGCGATCGACCTCGGCGCGGAGCTCGGGGCGGTTGAGCTTGAGGTTCTCGTTCACCGCGGAGAGCCCCGGCACCTGCCGCATGGCCGCGACCACGCGCGGGAGCGCGTCGGCGAGCTGCTCGAAGTCGGGGTGCTGGAGCACGATCTGGAGCGGCGGGGAGAAGCTCCGGCCGACGGTGGGGAACTGGATGGGGATGGCCTGGAAGGCCGTCTCCTTGGCGAGCAGGCCCCGGACGACGCCCACGAGCTCCTGCTGCGTGCGCTCGCGCTCCCGGGCGCCCTTCAGCGTGAAGACGAAGTTCCCCTCGTTGCCCGCGCCGAGCGAGCCGCCGCGCCCCTGCGCCACGCGCGTGAGGAGCCCCTTGCGCTCGGGCACGGCCTCCATGAGCTTCGGCTCGAGCGCCCGCATGCGCTCGTCGAGGTACTCGAAGGTGGTCCCCTCCGGCGCCACGACGCGCACGAAGAAGATGTTCCGGTCCTCGATCGGGAAGAACTCGCGGGGGAGGGCGCCGTAGCCCGCAAACCCCGCGGCCAGCGAGCCGAGGACCATCGGCGCGACGATCCACTTGTGCCGCAACGTGAACGCGAGCGACCACGCGAACGCGCGGTTCATCCCCTGCAGCACGGCCTCGGACGCGCGCCAGAAGAGCCCGCGCTTCCCGGTGTGGGGGCGCAAGAGCGCCGCGCACAACATCGGCGTGAGCGAGAGCGCCACCACCGCGGAGATCGCGACGGCCACCGCCACGGTCGTGCCGAACTCGAGGAAGAGCCGGCCGGAGGTGCCGCCGGTGAAGATGACGGGGAGGAACACCGCGACGAGCGACACGGTCGTCGCGATGACGGCGAACTGGATCTGCTGCGTCCCGCGCGACGCCGCGACGGCCGGCTCCTCGCCCTCCTCGATGCGCCGGTACACGTTCTCGAGCACGACGATCGCGTCGTCCACGACGAGGCCGATGGCGAGCACGAGGCCGAAGAGCGTGAAGACGTTGATGGAGAAGCCGAAGAGCCAGAGCGCGAAGAAGGTGCCGACGATCGACACCGGGATCGCGAGCGTGGGGACGAGCGTGCTCCGCCAGTCGCGGAGGAACGCGAAGATCACGACCACGACCAGCACGAAGGCGATGATCAGCGTCTCCTCGACCTCGGCGATCGAGAAGCGGACGGCCTCGGCGCGGTCGTACTGCTCGACGAGCTGCACGTCCGGCGGGAGGTCGGCCTGGACGCGCGGGAGGCGCTCCCGGACGGCGTCGGAGAGGTCGATGATGTTCGCGTTGGCCTGCGGGGTGATCGCGAGGGTGACCGCGGCCTCGCCGTCGGCGCGCGCGGCCTGGCGCTCGTTGGCCGAGCCGAGGCGGACGGTCGCGACGTCCCCGAGCCGGACGAGGTCCGCGCCGGTGCCGCCGACGATCATCGCGGCGAACTCCTCGGGGGTGCGGAACGCGCCGTCGAGGCGGATGCCGAGGTCGACGCGCTGGCCCTCGACGCGGCCGGCGGGGAGGTCGACGTTCTGCGCGCGGAAGGCAGCCTCGACGTCGGCGGGGGTGAGGTTGCGCGCGGCGAGCCTGGCGGGGTCGAGCTCCACGCGCATGGCGAAGCGCTGCTCGCCGAAGATGTCGACGCCGGACACGCCCGTGGCGCTCTCGAGGCGCTCGCGGACGAGCGTGTCGGCGATCTCGTTGAGCTCGAGCAGCGAGCGCGTGTCGGACGTGACGCGGAGGAACATGACCGGCTGCGCGTTGCTGTCGGCCTTCTCGACCACCGGCTCGTCCACCTCGTCGGGGAGCGAGCGGCGGGCGCGGCTGACGCGGGAGCGCACGTCGTTCGCGGCCTCCTCGAGGTCGCGGCCGAGGTCGAACTCGACGGTGATGGACGAGCTCTGGTCCTGGCTCGTGGACGTGATCTGCCGCACGCCCTCGATGCCGTTGAGCTGCTTCTCCAGCACCTCGGTGACCTGCGTCTCGACGAGCGCCGGGTCGGCGCCCGGCCAGAGCGTGCTGACGGTCACGACGGGGGACTGGACGTCGGGCGTCTCGCGGACGGCGAGCTGGGTGAACGCGACCGCGCCGAGGAGCACGATGATGAGCGAGAGGACGACGGCGAGGACGGGCCGCCGGACGAAGAGCGAGGCGTCCATCAGGGGGCCCGGGCCGGGGCGGCGGGCCCCGTCGTGGCGGCGCCCCCGGGAGCCGGCGCGTCGGCCGCGGCGGTCCCCGCCGGAGCGGCCGCCTGGGGAGCGCCCGCGGCCTCGCCCTCGGTGCGCGGGGGCTGGATCTCGACGGGGGCGCCGGGGCGGAGCCGCGTGTAGCCCTCGACGATGAGCCGATCCCCGATGGCGAGGCCGTCGAGCACGCGCACGGTCTCGGGGCCGCGGCGCCCGAGCACGAGCGCGCGCGGCTGGGCCTTGCCCTCGGCGTCGACCACCCACGCGGACGCGCCGCCCGCGCCCTGCACGATCGCGTAGGCGGGGACGACGACGGCGTCGGCGACCTCGCCCGTCGTGATGCTCACGCTGGCGGTCAGGCCGGGGCGCAGCGCCCCGTCGGGGTTCGGGACGTGCACGCGGGCGGCCAGCGTGCGGGTGGAGCTGGACGCGCGGGGCGCGAGGTAGGCGAGCTCGCCCGAGAAGACGCGGTCCGGCAGCGCGGCGACGCGCACGTCCACGGGCTGGCCGGGGCGGACCGCGGCGAGGGCGGTCTCGGGGAGCGCCACGTCGACCGTGATGGGATCGAGATCGTCGATGCGCGTGACCGGGGTGCTGAGGGAGACCACCTGCCCGGGCGCGATCTCGCGCTTCCCGGCGACGCCCGAGAAGGGCGCGACGATCGTGGTGCGCCGGAGCGCCTCGCGCGCCTTGTCGAGCTGGGCCTGGGCGAGGTCGCGCTCGGCCTGCGCCTGGTCGAGCTCCGCCTGCGCGACCTGGTCCTTCTCGCGCAGCGTGCGCATGCGCCCGAGGGCCAGCTCCGCGAGCCCGAGCCGGGCCTCCGCCTCGGACACCGCCGCGCGCGCGTCGGCGTCGCGGAGGCGCACGAGCTTCTGGCCCTTCGTCACGGCGTCGCCGTCGCGGAACAGCACCTCGGTGACCACGCCGGCGGCCTCGGGCTGCACCACGACCGTGTCCACCACCTCGAGGATGCCGGTCGCGTCGATGGTGTCGACGGCGGCCGTGCCCGCGAGCGGCAGGACGCGGACCGCGGTGGCGGCGGGCCCCGCGGCGGTCGCGGCGGCGGCGCCCTCGCCCGAGCCGCCGCAGCCGAGGAGCGCCACCAGCAGCAGGACCCACATCGCGACTCCAAAGCGCCGGTGGCGCGCGAGAGAGATGCCGCGGGTGCCTGTCACGCCCGGGCGGCGCATCGCCTATGCCGTCCGGCGCCGGTCCGCCGGTGTGGACGCTGTCTGGAATTGCCCGGGAGTCCGTGTCGAACCGGGCTTTCGAGGCGGGCGGTCGGGGAGCGCACGGGGGGCCGGCTGGTGACGAAACGTGAAGAGTGGGGGAGCGCGCGCCCGACCCTCCTCCCGGACCGCCCGATCAGGCGGCCATGGCGTCGCAGCTCGCTTCGAGGAGCGCGTCCTCGAGCAGGGGATCCGGCAGGTCTCCGGCCAGCCCGAAGCGGCGCACGAGGAGGTCGCGGTAGGCGCGGAGCTCGACCAGCTCGCCGCGGATGGCGTCGAGGGTGGCGAGCGCGGGTGCGCGAGCGCCGCGCCGTGCGAGGGCCTCGGCGAAGCAGAGCGGGCGCGCAGGCACGAGCGGAGACGGGGTCGAGAGGATCCTCTCGGCTTCCGGCCGCGCGCCGGCCCGGAGCGCCGCGAGCCCCAGCAGGGTGCGGAATCGCTCCCGTACGGCGGCGAAGGGGCACATCTCCCCCCGGGTGGCGATGCGCATCGCGCCATGGGGGTCCTTCCCTCGAAGCACGAGCAACCCCTGGCCGAGCAGGAGGTACCAGTCTCCCTCGGTGCGCGGGGTGTCGACGCGGAGGAGCGCCTGCGCCTCCGGATCCTCCGGGCCCAACAGGAGCGCGAGGCCATAGCGGGCGTACGTGTCGCGTGGGTCGACGGCGAGCGCCTCCCGGTAGACGGCGCCGGCCGCCTGCCTGCGCCCCAGCGCCGCGAGCAGGCGCGCCCTGGCGTTCCTGCAGACGACGTCGAGGGGGTCGAGGCGGGCGTTCGCCACGTAGACCGCCAGCGCCTCGTCGAAGCGTCCGAGCGCCTTGAGCACCTCGGCGCGCCCGTTCCGCGTGACGATGTCGCCCGGGAACAGGCGGACCGACTCGTCGTAGGCGGCGAGCGCCCCCACCGGGTCGCCAGCGGCCTTCAGCACCTCGGCGCGTCCGGTCCGGGCGACGAGATCCTTGGGGTTGACCCGCATCGAGTCGTCGTACGCGGCGAGCGCCTCCTCGAAGCGCCCCAGCGTCTTCAAGAGCTCCCCGCGACCGTTGTGGGCGACCACGTCTTGGGGTGCCGCGCTGGCGACCTCGTCGTACGCCGCGAGCGCCTCCTCCAGGCGGCCCATCATGCGGAGCACGTGGGCCCGGCCGTTCCTGGCGTACAAGTCGGCGGGCTCGACCGTCATCGCCTCCTCGTAGGCGGCCAGGGCATCGCCCAGCCTTCCCAGCGTCTTGAGGACGTCGGCGCGCCCGTTGCGCAGGACCACGTCCCCCGGATGCAGGCGCACCGCCTCGTTGTACGCGGCGAGCGCTTCATCGAGGCGCCCCAGCGCCTTCAGGACCTCCGCGCGTCCTGCGCGGGCGAAGACGTCTCGCGGGTCGGCGTGCAGCGCGTCGGTGTAGGCCTCGAGCGCCTGGTCGAGGCGACCGAGCGCCCGCAGCACGCCGGCCCGCCCGTTTCGGGCGACGACGTCGCGCGGCTCGATGCGCATCGTCTCTTCGTACGAGAGGAGCGCCTCCTCGGCGCGGCCCAGCGCCTTCAGCACCTCGCATCGGCCGTTCCGCGCGACGATGTCGACCGGATCGTTGCGGAGCGCCTCGTCGTAGGCCGTGAGCGCCTCGTCGAGCCGTCCGAGCGCCTTCAGCGCCTCCGCGTGTCCGCAGTGCGCGAACGGGTTGTTGGGGTCGATCCGCAGCGCCTCCTCGTAGGCGGAGTTGGCGTCGGCGAGGCGGTTCGCGGCGCGTAGCGCCTCGGCCCATGCGACGTAGGTGGAGGCCGCCGGCGCCAGCGCGACGGCCTCGGACGCGCATGCGACGGCCTCCTCGACGCGGCCGGCGTAACGGAGGCAGCTCAGGAACCACGCCCACGCCACGGCGTCCCCCCGGTTCGCCCGCACCGCCCGCCGCGCCAACTCCATCGCGAAGGCCGGCTCGCGCTCCGCGAGCCGCTTCGACAGGTCGCAGAGCGACTTCGAGGCGAACGTCCCGTCGTCCCCCACGCGCTTGTGGAACTCCGCGAGATCGTCGGCGTAGCCCTCGGCGAGGTCGAGGCGCCCGGCCTCCACCGCGTCGAGGACCGCGGCCTTCTGCCGCTCGATGCTCGCCAGGATCTCGGGCAGCTTCATGGCGAGACGGCGGCGACCGCGGGGGCCGGCCTCCCCCTTCCGCATGGACTCGTCCCGCTCCGCCTCCGCCTGCTTGCGCTGCTCGGTCGCCGCCTGGTCCGCCGCCAGCACCCGCTTCACCCAGCGCTGCGCAACCACGACAACTGGGCGCTCGAGGCCGGGGGTGAGCGCCCACGCGCCCGCCTGCGCGGGCTTCCCCCTCTCCAACGCGCCGACGATCCTCCCCGCGGCGTCGCGCGCGGCGAGCTCGCTCGCGTACTCGGTCCGAACGGCGACGGGCTCCTCCGCCAGCGCCTCGTCCAGCGCGTCCAGCACCCGCGCGATGCGCGGCTGCGCGCTCACCAGCCGCTCCAGGAGCCCCCGCAGCGCGGGGTGTCCCGCGGCGACATCCAGGGCGCCGCCCGCGTCGGCGTCCTCTGGGAGCCGACGCGAGAACATCCGCGCCTCGACGTGGTCCGCCACCACCGGATCCTTCAGCCTCCGCTCCGCGAGCGCGGCGGCGCGAGGCCGCAGCTCCGCGCGGGCGGGATCGAGCACGTCCGTCACGAAGACGATCGCGCGGTCCACCGCGGTGAGGAGCGCCAGCCGCGCCTGGATGCCGGCGAACGGCCAGGGCTCGGGCGGCACCTCCTCGACGTCCGGGTAGAAGCGGCTCATCGCTGCCGACGCGCGCCGGTCCGCGCGCGCGGGCTCCGCCGAGTCGGGGCGCAGCTCCCACCACGCGCTGCCATCGAACACGACGGCGCGCTCGGCGCTGGCGGAGAGGAGGGCGTAGGCGGCGGTCATGGGGGCGAGCTTGCCGTAATCCCGCGGGAAAGGGCCGTCTGCACGAAGCGGTCGCGCAGGTACTGGTCCTCGGCGTCCCGCGGGTGCGCGGGCGTGAGCGCGTACTGTGCCACGGTCGAGCCGGCAAGGTTGCCGTCGATGTGCACCTCCATGAACGCGTCGTCGGCGCGGGTGCGGCCGGGCACGAGGAGCTCGGCGGCCACGCGCGCCTCGTCGGCGTCGGGCGGCAGCCGCGCCGCGAGCTTGGCGACGGCGAGCCGCGGACGGTCGGCCCACACCGCGAGATAGCCGCGCGGGCGCCGCCGCACGGTGACGCCGTGGCGCTCGCAGAAGTCGAAGGCGTTCTCCTCGAGCACGGCGGCGCGCCGCCGGATCGAGTCGTCCCGGAGGAACAAGGCGACGTCGCCGTAGCTCCAGAGCCCGCGCGCGTCCGCGCTCAGCGCCGCGTACACGAAGCTGCCGGCGGCCGACCCGTACAGGAGCCCCTCCGAGCCCACCCGGTCCTGGTCGTCGGGCAGCCGGGAAGGGGGGCGCACGCCGGCGGCCACCTGCCGCGCGTACGTGAGGAACACCACCCGCGTGCTCACCCACTGGTCCGCGAACTTCGGGTTGGTGTTCAGGACGGCGTGGCTCCGGGCCGCCACCGCCTCGATCCGCGCCGCGAGCGCGGCCCCGCCGATCGCCTCCGCCGTGGCGGCGCGGTCCATCAGCTGCACCCGCTCCCCCCGCGCGATCTTCACCACGGGCGCGTCCCCGGCGTGCCCGCAGTGCGTGCAGGCGTGCAGCTGGACGGCGAAAGGCGTGCCGCATTCGGCGCAAGGCTCGGTCATGCGGCGCGAGTGTAGCGCAGCTCGGCTGCCTCCCGAGCCCGCGAGCGCGCCCGGGCACCCGAGCCCCGACGCCCCTCCCGGCACCCCCCGCCGCCGCACCGGCCGCCCGTCCGCGGGCGGTCCGGGTGCCCGAAAAAAGATCCGCAGAATCCGTTTCAGCCCAGCCGCGGCCGTGGGTCTCCCATCACGCAACCCGGCAGAATGAGCCGGAGCGCCCCGACAGGAGACACCATGCGCACGATCCTCGCCCTCACGCTGCTTTCCGCCTGTGGCTTCCGGAACGTGGAGAGCCCCTACCACGAGGACCTCCTCCCCACGGAGGAGAAGATCCGGATCAACCTCCCGATCGACGGCGCGGCCGCGAAGGGGGCCGAGTCCGGCGAGTTCGCGCGCTACTACCAGGTGACGCGCGCGGTCACCGAGCACGTGAACGCCCGCATCACGTTCGTGCTCGGCACCGTCGCGTACGTCACGACGCTCGAGCCCCAGTGGTCCGACAGCGACGAGCGGACCGCGGTGTGGGGCCCCTACAGCGACTCGGGCCTCGACCCCGTCGAGATCGGCCTGTGGGTGCGCGAGGAGGACGACGCCAGCTACTCCTGGGCCATCTTCGCGGTGCCCCGCGGCGGCGACGTCGAGGCCGACGCGGTCCCCTGGATCGCGGGCGTGGTCGACGCCGGCTCCACCCGCGAGGCCGCCTCCGGGCAGTTCGCCATCGACTACACCACCGCCGCCTCGATGGACCCGGCGATCCGCGAGACCGGGATGTGGGCGGTCGAGTACAGCTACGACGAGGCCGGCGTGGCCGCGGTCGTCTTCGCGGACGACTACGGCGCCGTCGGCGGCGAGCTGATCGACGCCGCCTACGCCTACGACCAGACCTACGACGGCGCCGGCGAGCTCGACCTCGCCTGGCTCGCCGACGTGAACGGCACCGGCGTCGAGGAGATCCACGCGCTCCGCACCCGCTGGGAAGCGAGCGGCGACGGGCGCTCCGACGCCATCCTCACCGGCGGCGACCTCGGCGTGGACGCCGTCTACGCGAGCGAGTGCTGGGGCGCCGACTTCGAGACCGCGTACTGGACCGACACGATCGGCCTGTACGAGCCGGTCGGCGACGTGAGCGCGTGTGCGTTCGCGGAGCAGGAGCTCCCGACCGAGGCATCCTTCTCGATCGTGGAGTAGGCGAACCGGAACCCGCGCGCATCCACGTGCGAGAATAGGTCCAGGTTCTTGGGGCGGGGGGGTGCCCCCCCCGCAACGCCCCCCCCCACCGCTCCGGAGGCCCGATGCGCTGCCTGCCGCTCCTCGCCCTGTTGGGCTGCCCCGCCCCGGAGGAGAAGCCCGCCGAGGACGAGTACACGCCCGCGCCCTACATCTTCGACGAGGAGGCGCCGCCCGTGGCCGATCTCGACGTGGCGGACCTCGAGGTCGCCATCGAGTCCGCGGTGGGGATGGTGCGCACGCTCAGCGCCACGCCGATCTTCCCGGCGTACCACCAGGCGATGAGCGGGGCCGAGGCGACCTGCCCGTCCTACTACGACTACCAGGGCAGCCAGTACTGGTACGACCAGTGCGACGCCACCGGCGGCACGAGCTTCAGCGGGTACAGCTTCTACGTGCTGTACGACGACTACGACGACGGCAGCGGCGGCGCGCCCTACGACGGCGAGGCCGTGTACGGCGTGGCCGAGATCGTGACGCCCGAGGGCTACACCTTCGCGGCGGGCGGCTCGTCCTACGCGCTCGTGCAGCTGAACGACGGGTACACGGTCTACAGCACCGGCGTGCAGGGCGCCTTCGCCTGGGACGGGCCCGGGGCCGAGGGGACGTGGCTCGCCGACGGCATCGCGCCGGACGTGGCGATGTACGCGGTCGCGGCGACGCAGGGGAACTACCTGCAGGTGGACGGCGGGCTCTCCGGCATCGGCGGGGAGCTCGACACCGTGGTGTTCGACGCGGTCGTGCTCTACGACGAGGGGCTCGGCTCCACGTGCGGGTCGGAGCCCGGCGGCGTGATCTCGGTCCGCGACGCGGCGGGCAACTGGTACGACGTGGTCTTCGACGGGCCGACGGAGTGGGGCGCGGAGTCGGACGCGGCGCTCTGCGACGGCTGCGGCGCGGCCTACTTCCGCGGGGAGCACCTCGGGGACGTGTGCGCCGACTTCTCGAGCCTCACCGGCTTCACGGGGACGCCGTGGTGATCCTGGCCCTCGCGGCGTGCGCGCCCGTCGAGGAGGCGCCGGGCGAGGGCGTGCCGCAGATGTCGGCGGTCGACGCGCTCGTGCGGACGAGCCTCGATCTGCGGGGCGTGCGCCCCTCCGTGGAGGAGGTGGCCGCGGTCGAAGCGGATGCGGGCGCGCTCGACGGGCTCGTGGACGATTTTCTCGACGACCCGCGCTTCGAGGGGCGGGTGCGCGACCTCTGGTCCGAGATCTACCTGACGCGGGCGCCGTCGATCTACGTGAACGCGGCGTCGTTCGGGCTCGCCGACGAGGCGGCGTTCCAGCGGTCGACCGGCGAGGAGGCGCTGCGCATCCTCGGGTACGTGGCGGCGAACGACCGGCCCTGGACCGACATCGTCACCGGCGACTGGACCATGGCGGACGAGCTGACCGCGTCGATCTGGCCGATCGAGCGGCCGGAGGGCGAGGGCTGGGTGAAGTCCCGCTACACCGACGGGCGGCCCGCCGCGGGCGTGCTCGCCACGAACTCGTTGTGGTGGCGCTACACGTCGACGGACAGCAACGCGAACCGGAAGCGCGCGAACACCGCGTCGCGCGTGTTGTTGTGCAACGACTACCTCGTGCGGCCGCTGGAGTTCGACCGCAACGTGAACCTGCTCGACGAGGAGGCGGTGAACGAGGCGATCACGACCAACCCCTCCTGCGTGAACTGCCACCAGAGCCTCGACCCGTTCGCGAGCTACTTCTTCGGCTTCTGGTGGTACGACCCGAGCAACACGCTCGAGATCGTCCGCTACTTCCCGGAGCGCGAGAACCGCTGGGAGGACTACACGGGCGTCGCGCCGAGCTTCTACGGGGAGCCGGGGTACAACCTCGCGGACCTCGGGCGGCAGATCGCGGCGGACCACCGCTTCCCGACGTGCGCGGTGGAGCAGGCGTGGGAGCTCCTGCTGCGGCGGGAGACCGTCGCGGAGGACACCGACGCGCTGAACGAGCACCGCGACGCCTTCATCGGGGGCGGGCTCACGATGAAGGCGCTGATGCGGTCGATCGTGGCGGACCCGCGCTACCGCGCCGGGGCCACCGACGAGGCCGGCTACGTGCCGCGCAAGATGATGACGCCGGACCTGCTCGCGGCCGCCGTGGAGGGGCTCACCGGCTACACCTGGACCTACGGCGCCTACGATCTCTTGCGCAACGACACGGTCGGCTACCGGACGCTCGCCGGCGGCGCCGACGGCTACGCGGTCACCGCGGCGGCGACGGCTCCGAACGCGACCGTCGCGCTCGTGCAGCAGCGGCTCGCGGAGTCGGCGGCCTGGTACGTCGTGGAGAGCGAGCCCGAGCGGCTCTTCACGGTGGACTTCACCGAGACGCCCGACACCGACCGCGACGCGATGGTCGCCCAGCTCCAGGCCCTGCACCTCGCGATCTTCGGGCGGCGCGTGGCGGCCGACGGCGAGGAGGTCGAGGCCGGCCTGGCGCTCTGGTCGGAGCTCTACGCCGTCGAGCGCGACACCCGGGACGCCTGGGCCGGCGTGCTCTCCGTCCTCCTCCGCGACCCCGACTTCCTCCTCTACTGATGGGGGCCCGCATGATCTCCCGTCGCGCGTTGATGCAGTCGATCCCCGTCGCGGGGCTCGTGGCGGCCGGCCTCGCGCCGCGGGCCGCGCGCGCCGCGTCCGCGAGCGACACGAAGTTCGTGTTCGTCTTCGCGCCCGGCGGCTGGGACCCGACGCGGGTGTTCGCCGCCGAGTTCGACAACTCCTCGGTGGACCTCGAGGCGGCCGCGGAGCGCGGCACCGCCGGGAACATCGCGTTCGTGGACCACCCCGACCGCCCGTCGGTCCGCACGTTCCTCGAGGCCTGGCACGCGCGCACGGTCGTGCTCAACGGGCTGATGGTGCGGTCCATCGCGCACGAGATCTGCACGATGATCACGATGACGGGCACCACGTCGGGGCTCACCCCCGACTGGCCCGCGATCCTCGCCGGGGCCGACCGGGACCGCTACACGCTGCCGCACCTCGTGCTCGGCGGGCCGTCCTTCCCCGGGGACCTCGGCGTGGCCGTGTCGCGCACGGGCTCGGCCGGGCAGCTGGAGAACCTGCTGTCGGGGCGGTCGGCGTCGCTGGCCGACGTGCCCACGGGCGGCCCGAACGCGCCCGCCGAGAGCATCCTCGACCGCCACCTGGCACGCCGGGCGGCTGCTCGCGCGGCCGGGGCCCGCTCGGCCATCGACCGCGCGCTCACCGAGCAGCTCGCGGCGTCGGTGGAGCGCGCCACCGCGCTCAAGGACCTCCGCTGGGTCATGGACTTCACCGGCGGCGTGGACGTGGCCGACCAGGCGCAGGTGGCGATCGACGCGCTCTCCCTCGGCGTGAGCCGCTGCGTCACGCTCGCCTCGGCCGGCGCGGCGCTCGGCTGGGACACCCACGCCGACAACGACAACCAGCAGTCGCCGCTCTGGGAGGCGCTGTTCACCGGCCTCGGGCAGCTGATGCAGGCGCTCGCGACGGCGCCGGGCACGTCGGGGGGTACGCTCGCCGACGAGACCGTCGTGGTCGTGCTCTCCGAGATGGGGCGCACCCCGCGGCTGAACGCCTTCAACGGGAAGGATCACTGGCCGTACACGAGCGCGATGGTGGTGGGGCCGAACCTCGTCGGCGACCGGGTCATCGGCGGCTTCGACGAGAGCTTCTACGGCCGGAACGTCGATCCGCTCTCGGGGGAGCTTGCGGAGGACGGCCAGCTCCTCTCCGCGGAGGCCCTCGGCGCCACGCTGCTCGCGATGGCGGACGTGGATCCGCTCGACTACGTCGACGGCGTCGAGCCGATCCTGGGGATGCTGGTGTAGGGCGCCCCCCACGCGCCGCGGCGGCCGGGCATGGCGTCGCCGGTGCGGTTGGTGTAAGAACGGCCGGCGCTCCAGCGCCCGGCGGAGGAGGTAGGGACGATGCTGCTCGTGTGGCTCCTCGCGTGCACCGGCGCCGGCGACACCGGCGACGCCTGCGCCGACGCGCCCGTCGTCACCTACGAGACCTTCGGGGCCGGCTTTTTGCGCCAGAACTGCCAGGCGTGCCACGCGTCGACCACCCTCGATCGCGCCGGCGCGCCCGCGGAGGTCACGTTCGACACGGTGGACGAGGCCTGGACCTGGAAGGAGCGCATCCTGGAGCGCGCCGCGGTCGACCCGCCGACGATGCCGCCGATGGGCGGCACCACCGAGGACGACCGGGCGAAGCTCACCTTCTGGCTGACCTGCGCGGACGAGGGGACCTGATGGCGTCGATCGACAGTTACTACAAGGGGAAGTCGGTGATCGTCACCGGCGGCTCGAGCGGCATCGGCTTCGCGGCCGCGGAGCGCCTGCTGAAGGCGGGCGCGGAGGTGACGCTCGTGGCGCGGCGCGTGGCCGTGCTCGACGAGGCCAAGGCGAAGCTCGGCGGCAAGGGCGTGCACACGCTCCCGCTCGACGTGTCGCGCGAGGACGAGGTCGCCGAGAAGGTGGGCGCGCACCTCGCCGCCCATCCGGCCGACGTGCTCGTGAACAACGCCGGCATCGTGATGCCGGGGCGCTTCCTCGAGCTCGAGTCGAAGCACTTCCGCGAGATGATGGAGATCAACTACTTCGGCGCCGTGCACATGTGCCGGGTGGTCCTGCCCCACCTCGTGCAGCGCGGCGGCGGCGCGGTGGTCAACGTGTCGTCGATGGCCGGGGTCATCGGCATCTACGGGTACACGGCCTACGCGGCGTCGAAGTTCGCGCTCTACGGCTTCTCCGAGGCGCTGCGCGGCGAGATGGTGCCCCACAAGGTGCAGGTGAGCGTGTGCCTCCCGCCCGACACCGACACGCCGCAGCTCGCCTTCGAGAACCAGTACAAGCCGAAGGAGACGAAGGCCATCGCCGGCACGGTCAAGACCATGCCCGCGAACGCCGTCGCCGAGGAGCTGCTCGCGGGGGTCGCGGCCGGGAAGTTCGAGATCGTCCCGGGCCTCGACGGCCGCATGACCGTGGTGGCCCAGCGGTGGGTGCCCGGCGTGGTGCGCTGGTACTCCGACATGGCGATGAAGAAGGCGTAGGGCTTCCGG
Organism: uncultured Enterobacteriaceae bacterium; assembly: GCA_964457335.1. Classification (GTDB taxonomy): domain Bacteria; phylum Myxococcota_A; class UBA796; order UBA796; family SXON01; genus CAJBVW01. Next base: position 19,573 of record CAYWGD010000073.1, read on the forward strand.
GCGGCCCGGCGGCGCCGCGTGGGGTTTCACGGTGGCGCGGGCCTCGCGTGCCGCGGCGCCGCCGTCGGCGGCCTCCGGGCCGTGCGTTCACCCCCGGGCCTCGCGGCTCCGGGGGTGACTTTCGCCCACGTCGCTGCGCTCCGTTCGGCGCGAGCGCCTCGGCTGGCGGGACGGGTCGCCTCCCGGCGCCCCGTCCCGCCGAGCCGGCCGCGCGGACGCGGCCGCCCGCCGGTCGCCTGCCGCGGGCGTCGGATCAGGGCTCCGCGGGCTCCGTGGGCTCGACGCGGTCGACCGGGAGCGCGAGCCGCGCGCTCGCCGCGATGTCCGCCGCGAAGTCCGCGCGCGCGTGGCGCGGGCGTGGGCGGCGCGGACCCTCGGGGTAGAAGCGGCGCACCTCGACGTCGGGCGGGTAGAGGCACGAGATGTCGGGCGTGCCGCGGTACAGCGGGTGGTCGCCCGTGCCGGGTCCGACGCGCGGCGGGTCGCCGGCGAGCGCGAAGGGCAGGAGCGCGAGGAGCATGCGGCAAGGATAGCCGCGGTGGAGGCTACCGCGCCGAGGTGGCGGCCATCCCGACGAGGCGGACGCTGGCGTCGATCTCGGCGTCGAAGTCGCGGCGGGGCCGGTGGCCGACCTCGCAGCCGAAGAAGCGGCGGGGCACGACGTAGGGCGCCGGGCGCCACTCGGGCACGTCGACGGCGGGCTCCGGGAGGGCGCGCGGCTCGGCGGGGCGCGGCGTGGCCACGTGAGGCTCGGCGGCCGGCTCGGCAGCGAACGTGAGCGGCAGGAGCGCGAGCAGCATGGGGGAAGGATAGCCGCGTTCGGAGGCCGGGGCCGGGTCGGCGTGACAGGCGGGGGATCGCTCGGGATAAACGGCGGCGATGCCCGAGCTCCTCCTCCGCCGCTCCTGGGACGCCGCCGCGCTCGTCGCCGCGCACCCGCCCCGCTTCACGCACCCGAACAAGCTCGCCGTGTACGACGTCGCGTGCCCGCCGGGCGCGGCGCACCGGGGCACCGTCACGGTGAGCCGGTGGGCACCGGCGACGCTCCCGGCCGCGGTCGGCGCGCGCGCGGCGATCGAGGAGCGGCCCGGCTACTACGCCTACGGGACCTCTGCGGCCGGCACGATCACCTGGCACCAGAACTTCGCGGACCCGGTGCTGTTCGGGTTCCACGCGGGCGCCCTGTTCGCGCAGGACGAGATGCAGGTGACCGAGCACCCGGCGCTCGCGTCGGTGCGGAGCGCGCTGGTCGCGGAGGGCCACGGCTGGACCGCGGACGCGCGCGGGCCCACCCCGGTGCTCGTGGCCGGCGTGGAGCGGCGCTGCGCCGTCGACACGGCGCCCGCGCTGGAGCGCGGGCGCATCCAGGGGCTCTACGGCAACCGCTTCGGCGCGGCCGCCCCCGACGTGGTGCGGGCCGCCACCACGCGGATCGAGCCGCCGGCGGTCTCGAACATCGTGGCCATCGCCGCGCCCCCGCCGTCGGCGGGGCGCTACACCGCGGACCAGATCCGGCGCGTCCTCGTGACGGCGTACACCGGCTACGCGGCGGTGAAGGCGGAGTCGGAGGCGCTCGCGCCGGGGGCGCGGGTGGCCCTCCACACCGGCTTCTGGGGCTGCGGCGCGTTCGGCGGCGACCGGGTGCTGATGGTGACGCTCCAGGTGCTCGCGGCGGGGCTGGCCGGCCTCGACGAGGTGGTGCTCCACCTCGGGGACGCCACCGGGGGGCGGGCCGTGGCGGAGGCCCGGCGTGTGCTCGCGGGTTTGGAGGAGGGGGCGGCGGTGGGCGCGGTGATCGAGGCCCTCGGCGCGCGCGGGTTCGTGTGGGGGCAGAGCGACGGGAACTGACCCGACGGCGGGGAGCGCACCGTAGAGGGGGGATTTCTCCGGCCGTCCGGTGCCGCGCGCGGGTGCCTGGCGGGTGGCGCGGCGCCTGCGGGCGGCCGGGGCGCAGCGTAGGTGTCAATCAGCAATTCCTGACACCCCGGTGGCGTGGGCGGGACCGCGGGGGGCGCAGCGTAGGTGTCAATCAGCAATTCCTGACACCCGATCCCACGCAGACCCTCCGCCGCCGTCCGAGGTCGGGGGATGAGCAAGCATCCTCCGACTGCGGACGGAAATAGCGTCCAAGGTCGGGGGATGAGCAAGCATCCTCCGACTTCGGACGGAAATAGCGTCCGAGGTCGGGGGATGAGCAAGCATCCTCCGACTTCGGACGGAAATAGCGTCCAAGGTCGGGGGATGAGCGGACATCCCAGCAGTTCGGACCGAGGTCGCGCGGACTCCGTCCGCCGCCCGGCGTGAGGCGCCTGGAAGGCGGCCGCGCCCTGCGCGGCCGGTCCCCGGCCCGCGGACGGATCCCGCGCGCGTGGAGGGTCCCGCGGGCCGGGACCGAGCGGCTCCGCCGCGAGCCTGGAAGGGGCCGACCGCCGGCGTCTTCGCCGGCGGGCACGCCCGAACCTCCCCTAAAAACACGAACGCCCGGGCTGGGGGCCCGGGCGCCGTGGGTCGACCGAACTAGTAGACGTTCGTGTCGGCGGTGGCGAGCGTGGCGTTGATGGACGCGCTCGCGGAGTAGTCGGCGAAGACCGCGTCGCCGTCGACGTCGGAGGAGGCGGTGACGGTGAAGTCGGTGGTGCCGGCGGCGACCGCGTAGTTGCCGCGGACCTGGCCGTCCGGGCGCCAGCCGAGCTGGGTCCAGGAGGCGTCGCCGGTCCAGTCGCGGAAGCCCTTGCCCGGGGTGCCGGAGGGGGAGGCGCCGGTGGTGACGTAGGAGTCGAACGCCGCGTCGTAGGAGAGCTCGGCGGTCTTGATGCCGTCGACGTTGCCGGGGAGCTCGGACCGCTTGGCCTTGAGCTGCATCGCGATGAAGTTCGGGATCGCGATCGCGGCGAGGATGCCGATGATGGCGACGACGATCATGAGCTCGACGAGCGAGAAGCCCTTGTTGAGACGGCGCATGCCTACGTACTCCGGGAAGTTGGGGTGGTCGGCTCGGGACCAGAGCCGACACAGATCGGAACAGAGCAAGCCGTGTGCCACGACGATCCGGCCCCCGCGGAACCCTCCTACGCAGGTTTTTGACAAGTGGGGTGACAATTCTCGTCAGGTGGGGCCCGGTCGAAAATTGTCACCTGCCGCTCCGTGACAGGTTCCGTGCGAGGTGTCCCCGGCCGCTGCACCGGGCACGCACACCCCCGAGCGAGCGGCGTGGAGTCGGCGTCGTGGCCCGCCGACGGTTGGTCGGACGCCACGATCGGGCCCTGTTCGGCTCGCGCCGCGACCCTCCGCGAGGTACCCTCCCGGGCCATGTCCGCGCCCTTCTCCCGCTCGCTACGCGCGCTCGGCGCCGAGGGCGCGGGCGCCTCGCCGCTCGTCCTGGGCGTGGCGTTCCTGCTCCTGGTCGGCTGGCTCGCGTGGGCGGTGTTCGGGCGGGTCACGGTGTGGGCCGTGACGACCGATGCCCGCGTCGAGGTGGCCGCGGCGGCGCACCCGGTGACGGCGATGGAGCCGGGCCGGGTGGAGGGCTCCACGCTGGCGCTCGGGCGCCGGGTGGAGGCGGGCGAGGTGCTCGTCCAGCTCGACAGCGCCCTGCAGGAGCGCGCGCTGGCCGAGGAGACGGCCCGCGGGGACGCGCTCGTGGCCGAGCTCGCCGCGATGGAGGTGGAGGCCGAGCGCACCCGCACGCTGGTGGGGACGACGGAGGCGTCCGGGACCGCGGCCGTGGCGGAGGCCGAGGCGCGCGTCACCGAGGCGGAGGCGACCGCCCGGCTCGCGGAGGAGCGCGCGCAGCGGATGACCGGGCTCGCCGGGGGGCGGCAGGTGTCCGAGCTGGAGCTCTCCCAGGCGCGCGCCGAGGCCGAGGCCGCGCGGGCGGCCGCGGAGGCGCTGCGCACGGGGCTCTCGCGGGAAGGGCTGGAGCGGCTCGGGGCCTCCGGGGACCGCGAGGTGCGCGTGGCCGCGCTGGAGCGGGAGATCGCGACGACTCGCGGCGCGATCGCGACCTCGGCGGCCGTCCGCACGCGCCTGGAGGCCGCGCTGGAGCGGCGGACGATCCGCGCCCCGATCGCCGGGCGCATCGCCGAGGCGCCCTCGCTCGCGCCGGGCGCCTTCGTGGACGAGGGCGCGCTCGTGGCCACCGTCGTCCCCGACGGGGAGCTCCGCGTGGTCGGCACCTTCGCGCCGTCCGAGGCGCTCGGGCGCGTGCGCGTGGGGCAGTCCGCCCGCCTCCGCCTCGACGGCTTCCCGTGGACGTGGTTCGGCACGGTGCCGGCGACCGTGCACGCCGTCGCCGACGAGGTGCGCGACGGTGGGGTGCGCGTCGAGCTCGACCCGGAGGCCGGGGAGTCGGCCGTCCCGCTGCAGCACGGCCTGCCGGGCACGGTCGAGATCGCGGTGGAGGAGGTCTCGCCCGCCACCCTGCTCCTGCGCGCCGCCGGCCAGCTGCTCGCCCCGCCCGAGGCCGCGCCGTGAGCGGGCCGCGGCGCCGCTTCCTGGCGCCGGAGGTCGTGCAGACCTCGGCGATGGACTGCGGGCCCGCGACGCTGAAGGCCCTGCTCGACGGCTTCGGCGTGCCCGTCAGCTACGGCCGCCTCCGCGAGGCCTGCCAGACCGACGTGGACGGCACGTCGATCGACGTGCTCGAGGAGGTGGCCCGCCAGCTCGGCCTCGACGCCGAGCAGGTGATGCTCCCGCTCGACCACCTGCTCGACCCGGCGAGCGAGGCCCTGCCGGCGCTCATCGTGATCTCGCTGCCCGACGGGGCCACCCACTTCGTCGTGTTGTGGCGCGTGTTCGGGCCGTTCGTGCAGGTGATGGACCCGGGCACGGGGCGGCGCTGGATGACGCGCCGGCGCTTCCTCTCCGAGGTGTTCCAGCACCGCCAGCCCGTGCCGGCGGAGAGCTGGCGCGAGTGGATGGCGAGCGACGAGTCGGCCGTCGTGCTCCGGAACCGGCTGCGCGCCGTGGGCGTGCGGGACCCCGGGCGCATGCTGAGCGCCGCGCTCGCGGACCCGGGCTGGCAGCCCGTCGCGGCGCTCGACGCCGCCACGCGGACGGTCGCCTCGCTCGTGGACGGGGGAGGGGTGCCGCGGGGGCCCGCCGCCGAGCGGCTCGTCGCGACGCTCGCGGCCAGCGGCGCCGCCGACCTCGACGCCATCCCGCTTGCAGCGTGGTCCGTGCGGCCCCTGCCCGGGCACGACGAGCCGATGCTCGCGCTGCGAGGGGCCGTGCTCGTGCGGATCGCCGGGCGCCGCGCCGACGGGCCTGCCGAGCAGCTCTCGCCGGAGCTCGTCGCGGCGCTGAAGGAGCCGGCGCCGAACCCGCTCGCGGATCTCGTGGGGCTCGTGCGGCAGGGCGGTGCGCTGGGGCCGCTCCTGCTCGCGGCGGCGCTCTGCGTCGCCACCGTGGGCGGCATGGCGCAGACGGTGCTGTTCCGCGGGCTGCTCGACGTGGTCGGAGAGCTCGGCATCGTCGAGCAGCGCCTCGGCGCCGTGGCGGCGCTGGGCGTGTTCGCGCTGGGGATGCTGCTCGTGGAGGTCCCGATCGCCGCCCTCGCGCTGGCGATGGGCCGCGGGCTCGAGTACCGGCTGCGCGCCGCGTTCCTCCGCAAGCTGCCGCGCCTCGGCGACCGCTACCTCCAGAGCCGCCCGAGCTCGGACATGGCCCAGCGGAGCCACAGCGTGCACGTGCTCCGCACGCTCCCGGACGTGGCGGGCCGGATGGCGCGCGCGGTCCTGCGGCTCGGCGCCACCGCGGCGGGGCTCCTCTGGCTCGATCCGGGGAGCCTCCCGGCGGTGCTCGTCGCCACGCTCCTCTGCGTGGGCGTCCCGCTCGCGATGCAGGCGCCGCTCTCCGAGCTCGACCTGCGCTTCCGCACGCACGCGGGCTCGCTGTCGCGCTTCTATCTCGACGCGATGCTGGGGCTCGTGGCGATCCGGACGCACGGCGCCGAGCGCTCCCTGCGCCGCGCCCACGAGAACCTCCTGTCCGAGTGGGCGCGCGCCGGGCGGGCCTCGCTCGGCGTGGTGGTGGCCGCGGAGACCGTGCAGGGGCTCGTGGCGTTCGGCCTGTCGGCATGGCTCTTCCTCGGCTGGCTGGGCCGCACCGGCGACGCGGCGGCCGCGCTCCTCGTCGTGTACTGGGCGCTGGAGCTGCCGACGATCGGCGTGGAGATCGGGGGGCTGGCGCGGCTCTACCCCAGCCTCCGGAACGTCACGCTGCGGCTCCTGGAGCCGCTCGGGGCGCTGGAGGAGGCGGGCGAGGGGCCCGAGGCCGCGCCGGAGGTGGCGCCGGCGGCCGCGGCGACCGGGGCGGGGTCCGGGCCGGCGAGCCCGGGCGCGGCGGTGTCGCTGCGCGGCATCACGGTGCGCGCGGCGGGCCACACCCTGCTCTCCGAGGTGGACCTCGACTTCGCGCCCGGTGAGCACGTGGCGATCGTGGGGCCCTCGGGCGCCGGGAAGTCGACGTTCGTGGGCCTGCTCCTCGGGTGGCACCGCGCCGCGGAGGGGGAGGTACGCGTGGACGGGCAGCCGCTCGTCGGCGAGCGCCTGGTCGCGCTGCGGCGGGAGACCGCCTGGGTGGACCCGGGCGTCCAGATCTGGAACCGCTCCTTCCTCGACAACCTGACCTACGGCAACGAGGACGGCGCCGGGGACCTCGGCCCGGTGCTCGCGGCCGCCGACCTCGTGAGCGTGCTCCAGAAGCTCCCCGACGGCCTCCAGCACACCCTCGGCGAGGGCGGCGCGCTGCTTTCCGGCGGCGAGGGGCAGCGTGTGCGGCTCGCGCGGGCGCTGGGCCGGCGCGACGCCCGCCTCGTGATCCTCGACGAGCCCTTCCGCGGCCTCGATCGCGCCAAGCGCCACGCGCTCCTCGCGGCCGCGCGCCGCTGGTGGCCCTCCGCGACGCTCCTCTGCGTGACCCACGACGTGGGCGAGACCATCGACTTCCCGCGCGTGCTCGTGATCGACGGGGGGCGCGTGGTCGAGGACGCCCCGCCGCGCGCGCTCGAGGCGCGGGCGGACAGCCGCTACCGGTCCCTGCTCGACAGCGAGGCGGAGGTGCGCTCCGCGTTGTGGGCGGCGGCCTCCTGGCGGCGCCTGCGGCTCGAGGGCGGGCGGATCCGCGAGCACGCGCCCTCGGGGACGCCGGAGGTCGTCGAGGGACCGACCGGCGCGGATGCGGGCCCGGCGCTCGCGGACGTGCCCGTGCCGCGGTCGCCCGATCGGGGCGCCCCGCCCGCCGCGGAGGTGCCCGGTGTCTGAGGCGCCGCTGCACGCGCTCACCTGGGCGCCGGAGGAGCTCGGCGACGCGCTGGGGGTGCTCGCCTCGGAGCTCGGCGCCACGGGCCGCGCCGCGCCGCGCGTGCCGCCCGCCGTGCTCGGCGACCGCGAGGCGCTCGACCGCTGGGTGGACGACGCCGCGACGTGGCTCGGCATCGAGGCGGAGGCCGTACACGTGACCGGCGCGGACCTGCCCGGCTTCGCCGCGAACGCCGGCCCGGCGATCGTGCGGGTCGGGACGCCCGACGCGCCGCGCTACCTCGTGGTGCGGGCGCCCCGGCGCGGGTGGGTACGCGTCGTCACGCCGGAGCTGCGGGAGGTGCGGGTGCGCCCCGACGCGGTCGTCCGCGCCCTGACGGCCGCGCTCGACCCGCGCCTGCTCCAGGCCGTGGAGCACCTCCTCGACGTGGCGGACATCCCCGCGTCGCGCCGCGCCCGGGTCCGGGAGACCCTCGTGCGCGAGCGCATCTCCGGCAACCGGATCCAGGGCGGGTGGCTCGCGCGCCTGCCCCCCTCGGCGTCGTCCTGGGCGCAGCTTGCGGAGCGCCGCGTGCCCGCGCGCGTGGGCGGCCTCGCGTTGGGCCACGCGGCCGCGTGGTTCCTGGCGCTCGGCGCCTGGGCCATGGTCGGGCGGGGCGCCCTGCAGGGGCGGCTCGATCCCGGCTGGCTCGTCGCGTGGGCGCTGCTGGTGCTCTCGCTGGTCCCGATCCACGCGGCGCTCGTGCGCGCGGAGGGGCGCCTCGCGCTCGACGTGGGCGCGCTGCTGAAGCAGCGCCTGCTCCTGGGCGCGCTCCGCCTCCGCCCGGAGGAGGTGCGGCACCAGGGGATGGGCCAGCTCCTCGGGCGCGTGATCGAGTCGGAGGCGGTCGAGGCCGCGGCGACCGGGAGCGCGCTGTTCGCCGCGTTCGCGCTGCTCGAGCTCGTGTTCGCCGGGGTCGTGCTCGCCTCGGGCGCGGGCGGCTGGCTGCACGGCGCGCTCCTCGGCGCGTGGGTGGTCGGCACGGCCGCGCTCGCCTGGGTGTACACGCGGCGGCGCGCCCGCTGGAGCGACGCCCGCCTCGAGATGACGAACGAGCTGGTGGAGGCGCTGGTCGGCCACCGGACGCGGCTCGCGCAGGAGGACCCGGCGCGCTGGCACGACGCGGAGGACGCCGCGCTCGTGCGCTACGTGCGCGCCTCCGGCGGCATGGACGCCGCCGCGGTGTGGCTCCAGGCGCTCGTCCCGGGCGCGTGGATCTTCCTCGGGCTCGTGGGGCTCGCGCCGGCGCTGGTGGGCGGCGCCGCGGAGGCCGGCGGCCTCGGCGTGGCCGTGGGCGGCGTGCTCCTGGCGCACGGGAGCCTGCGGAAGCTGGTCACGGGCGTCTCGGCGCTGGCCGGGGCCGGCATCGCCTGGGGCCAGGTGCGCGAGCTCTTCGACGCGGCCGGGCGCGTCCCGGTGGCGCCCCCGCCCGGCGCGGCCCGCCCCTCCACGGACGAAGGCGCCCCGCTCCTGCAGGCGCACGGCGTCACCTTCCGGCACGAGGGGCGCGGCGACCCCGTGCTCCAGGGCGTGGACCTGGAGGTGCGGCCGGGCGACCGCATCCTGCTCGAAGGGCCCTCGGGCGGCGGCAAGTCCACGCTCGGCTCCCTGCTGGCGGGCCTGCGCGAGCCGGTGTCGGGGCTCCTGCTCCTCGCCGGGCTCGATCGGCGCACGCTCGGCCCCGGCGGCTGGCGGCGCCGCGTGGTGACCGCGCCGCAGTTCCACGAGAACCACGTCCTGGGTGGCCCGCTGGCGTTCAACCTGTTGATGGGGCGGCAGTGGCCCGCTCGCGACGAGGACGTGCGCGAAGCGCAGGTCCTCTGCGAGGAGCTGGGCCTCGCCGCGCTGCTCGAGCGCATGCCGTCGGGGATGATGCAGCAGGTGGGCGAGACCGGCTGGCAGCTCTCTCACGGCGAGAAGAGCCGGCTCTACATCGCGCGGGCGCTGCTCCAGGGCGCCGATCTCGTGGTGCTGGACGAGAGCTTCGCCGCGCTCGACCCCGACAACCTCCAGCGCGCCCTCCGGTGCGTGCTGACCCGCGCCAAGGCCGTGCTCGTCATCGCCCATCCCTAGGTTCGGGGGGCCCGCCCGGACGAGCGGGCGGCTGGCCGGGGACGTACACTGGAGGCATGCGAAGCGTGGTGATGATGCTCGCCCTGGCCGGGTGCACCGGGCCCGGGAGCAAGGACGGCGACGGCGTCGGCACGGACTGCGAGGGGCTCGCCGAGACCGAGCTCGCCGCGACGTGCGCGTGCGCGGAGGCCGCCGTCGAGGTGGGCAGCGGGGACACGACCTACGAGGCGCTCGCCGAGGGGAGCGCGCTCACGATGGTGCACGGGCCGCAGGGCGGCTGGCACATGCTCGGGGGCGCGCGCTTCTCGAACCTGTACGAGATCGTGTCGATCCACTACACGATCGAGATCGCGGCCGACGGGACCGTGATCTCCGACAACAACTACCGCGTGCAGATGGTGATGGACGGCGAATGCACGGGGTTCTACCCCGGTATGTACGGGTATCTGGACGTGACCGCGCTGGAGGACGGCGCGGCCGACACGCCGCCCGAGCTGCTCGGCGGGGTGGGCCTGATCCTGCGGATGGAGGTCACCGACCTCGAGGGGAGAATCACCGCCGACACGCTCGGGGTCGTGGCCGCGCTCGATCCGGCGGACGTGGACGACGGCGGGGACTCGGGGGACGGGGGCTCGGGCGGGGATTCCGGCCCCGCGGAGTAGCGCGCGAGGGGGGCTGGAGGGCGCCGCGGGCGCTCGACGGCGAGCGGCCGGGGGCCACGCGGACGTCGCGGCCCGCGGCGGTCGGCCCGCGCGCGGCGGGCCGACCAAGCGCGACGCGCGCGCCCGGAAGACACCCGACCCCCGCCGCCGACGGAGCTCGCGCGGAGGGACGGGGCCGGGGCGGCGGGGGACGCGCCCGGGGGAGCGCGAAAAACGAAGCGGGCGGTCCGACCCGGCCGGAGCCGAGCGGGACCGCCCGCGGGGTCAGCGCCCGATCAGAGCTGCTGGCTGTAGAACTCGACGATCTTCTGCGGCTCGCACTCGAACGGCAGGTCCTCGCGCTCGGGCGCGACGACCATCTTGCCGGCGGCCTGCGCGGGGTCGAACTCGAGGAAGCCGGGGCGGACGCGGCCGGCGGCGAGCTCGAGGGCGGCCTGCACGAAGGGCTTGGCCTTGCTCTTCGGGTGCACCGCGATCACGTCGCCCGGCTTCACGCTGAAGCTGGGGCGGTCGGTGCGGACGCCGTTCACGGCGATGTGGCCGTGCACGACGAGCTGGCGCGCGCCCGGGATGGTCTGCGCGAGGCCGAGGCGCCAGACGACGCTGTCGAGGCGGCTCTCGAGGAGGGTGACGAGGATGCGGCCGGTCGGGCCCTTGCGCCGGGAGGCCTCGGCGACGTAGCGCCGGAACTGCTTCTCCAGGATGCCGTAGTGGAAGCGCATCTTCTGCTTCTCCACCATGCGCTCCTTGAAGTCGCTCTGCTTGCCCTTGCGGCGGGTGCCGTGCTGTCCCGGCGGGAACGCGCGCTTGAGCGTGCCCTTGTTGGTGAGGCCGGGAAGCACCACGCCCACCTGCCGGCACTTCTTCAGCCGGGGTCCACGATAACGTGCCATGTGTATGGCTCCTTGGGTGCGAATTGCCCGCGAGGGGCGTTAGGCCGAGGCCGGGGGTTCGAGGGAGACTCGTGGGCCGGCGACGGCGTCCGGGCGGATCCCGGACGGCCCGCCCTGCTAATCGGTCACGGATAGGGCGCCAAGGAGGATCTGAATGGACGAGCTGCGCAACGCCTTGAGCAAGGCGCTCGGGACCCCGGTGCCGGAGGCCCCGGCGACCGCGGCCGCGGGACCGGCGGACGGGCTCCCGGATCCGCTCCAGAGCGAGTGGATCGCGCTCCTCCGGCGGCTGGGCGGCGAGGTGCCCCCCGGCGCGACGATCGGCCAGCTCACGCAGCGCTCGGACCTGCGGGCGCGAGCGCTCGCGGACGCGGGGCGGAAGCGGGAGGCCGCGGAGCTCAAGAAGGCGCGCGAGGACTTCGAGCGGGACCGCGACAAGCGCGCGTGGGCGCTCGTGAAGGAGCGGTTCGCGGCGCTGGAGCTCTCCGAGAAGACCTACCGCTCGCTCAAGCAGGAGGACGCCGACCCGGTGAAGCTCCTCGCGCGCCTCACGAGCCGGCGGGCCGAGGAGCTCCGGGGCATGGGCGCGGCCCGCCTCCGCGAGGAGCTCCTGCCGGCGGGCGGGAAGAAGTAGCGCACACCGGCGCGGGGTCGGGCGCGGGCGCGGCCTCCGCGAGACGGCGTATACTGGCGCTCGAGGAGGGAGCATGCGCGTCGCGCGGACCCATCGGCGACACCGTCGCGGCGTCACCTTGCTCGAGATCGCGATCGTCGTCGCCATCATCGGCATCCTGGCGGCGGCCGCGGGCACGCTCCTGACGGACAACCTCCCGAGCTGGCGGACGCGGCGCGCCGCCAAGGAGTTCGCGGCCGCGCTCACGACGTGCCGGCAGCTCGCGATCGCGCAGGGCGTGGAGTACCGCGTGCGCCTGTCCGACTACGACCCGGCGCTGACGAGCGACACGCCGAGCATCGGGGCGTACTTCGTCGAGCGGGGGAACGCGGCCAACGGGAGCACGAGCTGGGACATCCTGCCCTGGGACATGGACGGCTCGGGGGCGCAGTCGGGCGAAGGCACGGTCGTCATCAGCGAAGGCGGCCAGGACGCGCTCAAGGGCGCGAGCATCGAGCAGTGGGGCGCCATCAGCGGCGTCGACGGCGACGACATCGTGTGCAGCCCGCGCGGCTGGCTGGTGAACCCGGTCACGGACTTCGACGCGAACGGCTACATCAAGGTGAACTTCGTGAACAAGGCCGCGCGCAGGCGCGGCACGACGGACGACTGGGCGGTGATGGTTTCGCGCGGCGGCATGGTGCGCCTCCAGTCGAACCGCATGGACACCGTGGGCGCGTCGAGCGGCACGCCGGACGCCTCGTCCTGGACCTCCAGCTCCTCGACCGGGCACGTTCCGTAGGTCAGCTTCTCGAGGGCTCGGGCGGCTCAGAGCCTGACCGGGAGTCGCGGACCGAGCCCGCTGAGGCGCATCCGGATGCCCGCTGCGTCCGGGCCGAGTGCGCAGGCTCGAGGCCTGTAGTCGAGGTCGGGGCGTGGCGGGCGCCGGAGGCGTCTGGCGGGCGACGGGAGGGATCTCCGGTCAGGCTCTCGATCCAGCGGGGCGCGGGCCACTCCCGCGACGGGCGGGGCCAGGAGCCGCCGGTGGCCTGGGCGGTGACGGCGTCCTCGAGCCGCAGGTCGGACCAGAGCGCGCGGAAGGCGTCGACCAGCTCGGCGACGGCCACGCCCTCGAAGTCGGGCGGGAGGCCCGCGAGCCGCGCCTGGGCCTTGCGCCATTGCCCCCAGGCGCCGCGGGGGTTCTCGCGGCGCCAGTGCTCCAGCGAGACGGCCAGCTGGATGAGGCCCTGGAGGTACTCGCGCGCGGGGCCGCGCGGCGTCTCCCGCCAGAGCTCCTCGAGCACCTCGTGGCACTCGAACCACCGCTGCTCGCGGAAGAGGCGGAGGCCTTCGTGGTACCGGTGATCGGCGCGCATGCGGCAATGTATCGCCGTCACGGCGCCGCCATCCGTCGCACGCCGGGGCGTGGGTCGGCGCGCCAGCGGGTCATGTCGTCCCCCGAGGCGAGCAGCGCCGCGACAGCGTGCGCGGCAGTGGTCTCGGCGGCCCGCGCGGCGGTCTCGCGGAGGGCCGGGAGCGCGGTGGGGCCGAGCTTCACGAGGGCGTCCATCGCGGGGAGGTAGAAGCCGCCGAGCGCGGACCCGTGCGTGTCGGCGAGGTGGGCCACGAGCGCCGGCACGGCCTCGGGCGCGCCGACCTCGCCGAGCGCCCACAGGAGGTTCGTGCGGACCGGGTACTGGATGCCGAGCCCGGCGCCGGGGCGCCCCTCGTAGTCGGCGACCTCGTCCTCCAGCGCGCGGAGGAGCCAGGGCCCCGAGCGCCGGAGCCCGAGCCGGCCGAGGCCGGTCGCGGCGATGCGGCGCTGGGCGAAGCCGCGGCCGGGGTCGACGTCCGTGGCGCGCAGGGCGTCGCGAAGGGCGGGGGCGGCCCGCGGGTCTCCCGTGAGGCCGAGCGCCACGAGGAGCGCGTGCTCCCCCCGCCGGCCGGCCGACCGGAACAGCGCCTCGAGCGTGGCGAGGTCCGCCGGGTGGCCGAGGCAGGCGAGGGCCTGCACGGCCTCCGCGGCGCGCGCGGAGGCCGCGCCGCGGGTGACGGCCGCCCGCCGCTCGGCGAGGAGCGCGGCGCGGGGCCGGGGGACGTCGGGCTCGCCGAGGGCCTGCCACAGACGCTCGACGAGCGGAGGCCCGCCGGTGACGGCCGCGGGGGCCCGGGGGCCGCCCAGCGTGCGGAGGGTGCGGCGGTCGAACGCCACGAGCTCCTCGGCGACCGCGGGCGCGGAGGCGCCGCAGCGGACGCGGGCGACGGCGAGCGCGAGCCGGCCCTCCTCGGTGCGGTCGGCGCCGGCGGCGTCGGTGAGGGCGCGGAGCGCGGCGGCGTCCCCGAGGTTGCCGAGCGCGCGGGCGGCGGCGCGGCGCAGGGCCGCGCTCGGGGCGGCGAGCAGGGGGAGGAGGAGGTCGAGCGGCCGGGAGGTGTCCGCAGGGGCGCGCGGCGAGCGCCCGGAGCGCCCCGGGGGCGAGGCCGGGCGGCCGGGGCCCGGTGGCTGGAGGGGCGGGTCGGAGGGCGGGGCCTCCCCGAGGGCGCGCACGCACCGGACGGCGAACTCCTCCGAGCCACGGCGGATCCCACGCGCGAGGCCGCCCACGGGGAGGTGGTCCGGGTCGCCGAGGAGGTGGTCGAGGAGCGCCATCCCGCACGGACTATCGTGAGGCGAGTCGCTCGCGTTCGCCTCGCGGCGCGCGCCTCGGGAATGTGAGGGTCGAAACCCGGGCCGGCGGTGTCCGGGAAGGCGTCCGCGGCGGCGTCCGTGGCGTCCCCGATGGCGCCCGGCGGCGCCGGGGGGCGGGCTGCCGGGCGGGCCGGGATCGATGGAAAGTGCCTCTTCGAAGCGGACGGAGCGGCCGATCCCTCGCCCCCGCTCGGCGCGTGCCGGACCCGTCGGGTTCTCGGGAAGTTGTCCATAGGGCGGGAAAGGTTCGATCGCGGGTCTGATCGGGGGCGCGATCTCTCCGCCACCTGTCAACAGCCGTGGCTGGGTCGAAATCCCAACCGAAAGGCGCGCTTTCTCCATTGTGAGCAGGGTTGTCCATAGTCGTTGACAGGTCAATCCAGATCGCCGATAGATCGTTGGCTTACCTATGTTTTTCTGCGTTTTCCGATTGCGGCGCCGATCCGCATGCGGTAATCGGATGGGCGTGCGGTCCGACGAGGACCTCCCCCCACCAGACCTCTCCCCCTCCTCTCCTCCCCCTCCTTTCCGCCTCCACCAGGTGCAGACCCGGCCGCTCCGCGGCACCATGCCTGTTCCCACGTGTCCTGTTCGACCTGTACCGGTCGCGCACGGCCGGGTCCGCACCTGGTTCCCCCCATCTCCCGAGTGGCTCGCCCGACCTGGAGAGGGCGCGCGGTCGCTCCCGCTGCCCGGCACCGACCGGGCGGTCCTCGTCGGCCCGTGCCCGCCCCGCGCGGCGCACGGGCCCCCTCCCGCGTGGTGCCGGGGCGGCTCGCCGCGGCGGCGCCGAGTCGGCTCGCCGCGATGCCGAGTCGGCTCGCCGCGGCCGCTCTCGCCCGACGTCCTCCCGGGTGACCGGGGTAGATTGCCCCCGTGTCGCGCCCCCTGCCTCCCGGTCGCGCGCGGATCCGCCGACGGCTCGTGGTGCTCACGGCGGCGGTGCTCCTCGCCGCGGCCTCCGCGCTGCTCCCCCCGCCCGGACGCAACGCGGCCGAGCGCGGGCTGCTCGCGCTCCTGGAGCACCTGCCCGCGGACACCCGCTGCGGCGCGTCCGTCGGGCGCCTCGCCGCGCTCGCCCAGGGCGGCTGGCTGCCCGTCGACGACTGCCTGCCGGAGCTCGCCGCGAGCCCGCTCCGGGCCTCCCTCCTGGCGGAGCTCGCCCGGGACCCGAACCGGCCGGTCGGCGCGCGGTTCTCGGCGCTGTCCGCGCTCCTGCGCGCGCACGCGGGCCCGCCAGGGCTGGCCGACGCGCTGATCGGCGCGCCCCGGACGTCGCCCGCCATGCGCCGCGCCGCCTTCTCCGCCGCGGTCGACGAGGTGGGCGCGCCCTGGGCGGAGCGGGGGCTGGCCGTCGCGGTGCACGGCCTCAACGACCGGGGGCTCGCCGGACTCTTCGCGCTCGGGGAGCAGGCCCAGGCGCTCGAGCTCGCGCAGGCGCTGGGCGCGAGCCGGTGGCAGGCCGTCGACCCCGCCGTGCTCGCCGACGTGTACGAGGGCCTCGGCACCGACCGCCCGACCCTGGAGGAGGCCGTGGTCCGCCACCGGCGCGGGCAAGCCCCCCTCGGGCTGCCGAGCGCGTGGTGGCCGGCCTTCTGGCGGCACGGCTGCGAAGAGGGCTGTGTGCCCCTGCTGCGCGCGCTCCTCGCCATCGAAGCACGCGCCCAGGGCGAGGGGCCGGACCGAGGCGAGGCGTCCGGGGAGGCCCCGCCGACGCGGCCCGGGGCCGACGTGGCGCTCGACGTGCTCTACGCGGAGGCCGGCCCGTCGGGCGACCACGTGCGCCGCGAGCTCGCCGCCGTCGAGGGCTGGATCGGGCAGGTGTCCGAGTCGCGGCGGACGGCCCGGCTCGTGGCCGCCGTGCTGCACGCCGAGGCGACGCCCGCCGATCCGGTCGCGGCCTCGGTCGAGTGGGGCGACCCGCACGCCGTCCTCACGCGCGGGGCGGGTTCCCCCGGAGCGACCGCGCTCGTGGCCGCCGACCTCGCGCTCGGGGCGGGCGTGCCGCTCGAGGCCTGGGTGGGCGACCGCGGCGTGGCGCTCCAGGTAGGCGGGCGCGCCTACGCCGTGGAGCCGTGCTCCGCCGCGCGCGTGCTCCCCGGGTGGGAGGACGACTGGCGCGAGGTGCCCCTCGGCGGCATCGACGCGCTCGCGCTCGTCGAGGGCGCGGCCCAGGCGCTGCTGACCGGCGACTTCGGCGCCGCGCGGTCGCGCATCGACGCCGCGCGCGCGAGCTGGCCCGACGCGCCCGGGCTCGGCGCGGTGGAGGCGGCGGCGCTCGCGTTCGAGGGCCCGCCACCGACGGTCCCCGTGGCGCCCGCCGTGATCGGTCGGCGCGGCCGCCGCGCCCCCGCCGTGGTCGCGCCCGAGCCGCCCCTCGTCCAGGTGGACGGGATCGTCGGGATCCAGGCGCCCGAGTCGCTGCTCGTGTCCCGCCCGCGCCTCCCCGCGCGGCGCGGGCGCCGCGGGGAGCCGGCTCCCTCGCCCGACCTCCGCGTAGAGGCGCGCGCGGCCTTGCGTGCCCTCCGGGACCGGGTCCTGGCGCTCGCTCCGGAGCCGGCCGATCGTGTCCGGGCCGCGTGGTGGGCGGCGGCTGGCGGCGAGCCGGAGCTCGCTCGCGCTCTGTGGGTGGCCGCGGGCGATCCCACGGGCTTGCCGGCCGACCTGCTCGTCCTGCGCAACGCCGTCGCGCGCGCGCTTGGGGAGCCCGGCACGGTGCCGCCGGAGGAGGGCGGGGCGGCGCGCTCCGCGCCCGCCCGGCCCGAGCCTCCCTGCCCGACGGCCTTCCGCGCGAATCCGCCGCCGTGGGCCTTCTCCGGCGGCACGCCGGGCGACCCCGACGCCGACGTGGAGCCCCCCGCCGACCCGACCGAGCCCACGCCCGGCGAGGACGTGGACCGTGCCGAGGGTGCGCCCGGCGAGGCCGGAGTGCCCTGACGTAGCCTCGGACCGTCCTGACGTAGCCTCGGACCGTCCTGGCGTAGCTTCGGACCGCCCCTTCCCGGGCGGAGGGGGGCTCCCTACCGGAGCCGCGCCGCGAACGCCCGCACCCGCTCCGGGTCGAGCGGCTCCGAGACCTTCCCGTCGCGGTGCAGCGCGGTGCCCACGATCGCCCCGCGCGCGAGCCGCCGCCACGTGTCGAGCGTCTCGAGCGTGACGCCGCTCCCGACCCAGAGCGGGGCCTCCGGGACCGCGCGGCGCACGGCCTCGGCCCTCGCCGGGTCCGCCGGGCGGCCGGTGCCCTCTCCCGTGACGATCAGCACGTCCGCCCCACCACGCTTGAAGGTGTCGGCCGCGACCGCCCCGATCTCCGCCGGGCCGAGCGGCACCGCGTGTTTCACCAGCACGTCCGCCACGATGCCGACCGAGGCGCCGAGCTCGCGCCGATACCGGAGCGTGTGGTGCGCGTCGCCCTGCAGGAGCCCCTGGTCCGTGACCATCGCCCCCACGTGCACGTTCACCCGCACGAACGAACAGTCTGTCGCCGCGGCCACGCCCAGGGCCGCGCGCGCGTCGTTCCTGAGCAGGTTGATGCCGAGCCGGAGCGCGGGGTGCCGCTCCCGGAGCTCGCTCGCGAGCGCGGCCACGAACGCGACGACGTGCGGCTCCACCGGCCCCGCCGGGAAGGGGGCGTCCCCGAAGTTCTCGACGATCGCCGCGTGCGCGCCCCCCGCGGCGAGCGCCGCGGCGTCGACCAGCGCGCGCTCGCGCACCGCCCGGAACCCCGGCGACTCCCGCGGGCCCCCGGGGAGCGGGAGGAGGTGGATCACGCCGACGAAGGCGAAGGGAAGGGCGAGGAGCGGCGACATCCCCTCGCATTACCGCAGCCCCGGCAGCAGCGCGAGCTGGCCCGTGGCCTCCGCCGCCGGGACCTCCGCCGCCGGCGCCTTCTCACGGGCGCCGCCCCGCCGCCCGGTGTCCGTGCGTCCGCCGTCCGCGCGCCCGGCGTCCGTGCGTCCGGCACGTTGCGCCGCGGCGCGGACCGCACCCGACAGCCGGCTCCGTCGCCCGCCCTCGACCGGGGAGCGATCGGCCCCGACGGCCGCTTCCGGCTCGTCCGACCCGCGTGTGCCGCTCGCCGACCGGGCGCCGTCGCGCGCGTCGGGCCG
>CAYWGD010000074.1:0-37202 GCA_964457335.1 uncultured Enterobacteriaceae bacterium
CGCGGCCCCGGCGGCCGCCAACGCCGTCCCCGCCGATCCCAACGCGGCCTGGGGCGCGGACCCCGCCGCGGCCAGCGCGGCGCCCGCGGAGGCCCCGGCCGCCGAGCCCGCCGCCACGGCGTCCGCGGCCCCCGTCGAGAAGAAGGGCAAGAAGAAGTCCAAGAAGTAGCCAACCCGCCCGGCCACCCGCGTGACAGGCGTCAGTGGGTGGCCGCGCTCCGCGCGAGCACCCAACCCTGGTCGGCTGTCATGTCGGTGCCGGAGGCGCTCCAGAACATCAGGTTCTCCGCCCCGGTCCCCTCGCACTCGTTCGGCGCGAACACCCCGTCCGCGCTCGGGTCCGTGGTGCATTGGGGCGTGTCGTCCAAGGGATCGTGCACGCCGCCGTTCTTCTCCGTGGTGTGGAAGAGCCCCATGAAGTGACCGCCCTCGTGCGCCAGGCTCCGCGCCACCTCGCTCGGGTCGCTGGCGAACGAGGCCGCGGTCACGACGATCCCCGACTTGCTCGTGCCCCCCACCGCCGCGAGGCCCGGCCCCATGGAGGCCCCGAGCACGGTGGCGCCCTCGTCGTCCACGATCTCCTGCACGAAGAAGACGGGGATGGCCCGGCGCTCGCCGCTCACGGTGCGGAGGAGATCGCCGAGCTCGGCCGTGCCGTCGAGCACGGTGTAGTCCTCCACGCTCCCCTCGAAGTCGGCGTAGGTCACCTTCCCGATCGAGAGCCCCGCCTTCTCCCAGGCGTCCTCGACCTGCCCGAGCACCGGCTCGAGCGTCGACTCGGCCTCCGCCGCGTTGAGGCCCGGCGCGATGCCGTCCACCCCGACGAACACGATGTCGAGGTCGACCTCGGGCTCCGACTCCAGCGGCTCCACCCGGTACACCCCCGTGCACGTCGCGCTCACGGGGCTCTCGGACGCGAAGACGACCCGGTAGGTGTACATGCCCGCGGCGAGATCGAGCGCGGGCGACACGGGGAGCAGCATCGGCAGGATGTCGGTGTGGTCGCCCACCCGCATCGCGGTCGCGTCCGGCGCGGCCAGGTCGTAGACGAGGGTCCCGTCGGGCGCCGTGATCGTCTCGGCGGTCGCGGACAGCTCGTAGCCGTAGGGCCCGCAGTACACGAGCGACGAGATCGCGTCGCCCGGCGGCTCCACGTCGAAGGAGAAGCCGCCCTCCGCGTCGGTCGTGAAGGTGCCGAGCTCCTCGCGCTCCACCCCCTCCTCCTCGGGGATCTTCTCGTCGTCGCAGGCCGCGAGCAGCGCCAGGAGCGCGACGGCCCGGGTCACCTCGTCACCAGGGCGGCGGCGATGGCGTCGCGCACCATGCGGTCGGTCTCCACGGGGAGGCGGGCGCGGAGGGCGGCCTCGGCCGCCGGCGTCCCCACGCGCGCCAGGGCGCGGGCCGTCGCGGCGCGGAGCTGCACGTCGGGCGAGGCGAGCGCGGTGGCGAGCTCGGAGAGCGCGCCGTCGCCCCAGCCGTTGGCCAGGGCGTGCACGGCCTTGCGGCGGAACAGCGCGTCGCCGACCTCGTTGCCCGCGAGCGAGACGAGGAACGCCCGCGACGCCTCGGTCGGGAACCACCCGAGCGCGTGGATCGCGTTGGCGCGCCGGGTGTGCGAGAGCGACGAGTCCTGGGCGATGGCCAGGAGCTCGGCGTCCGCGCCCGCTCCGAGGGCGCGCCAATCCGCCTCCTTCGCGGGCTCCTCGTAGGCGGAGAGGAGCTCGAGGCAGCGGGCCCGGAGCGCCTCGTCCGCGCGCGCGGACGGCGATGCGACGAGCAGGGCGAAAAGCAGCACGCGCACGGAGACTCCTGCGACCCGGGCGCCGTATCGGCGCGGCGCCCCCCTCGCAATCACTCGTCGCTGCGCACCGCCGTGAACGAGATGGGCAGGACCACCTCGGCGGGGTTGCCGTCGGTCTCGACCACGAGCTCCGTCTCCACGAGCGTCGTGAGCTCGCCGGGCACGTAGGCGCACACGCCCACCTCGAAGGTGTAGGCCACGCCTTCGTCGAGCGCGCCGAGGTCCACGGGGTAGTCGTGCTCCTCCGGGAAGCCCGCCACGCAGAGGTGGTCCAGGTCGTACGCCGGGAGCGAGAGCGCCAGGCTCGGCCCCGACTCGTTCGTGAGCGTGACGGTCTCGGAGGCGTAGCCGCCCTCCGGCATCTCCCCGGCGAAGTCGACCTCGCCGAGCTCCAGGGCCGCCGGCGAGAACACGAGCTCCGCGGGAGGAGCACACGCGAAGAGGGCGAGGAGCATCGGGACCTCCGGGGTCAGGTGAACGCGGCGAGCTCGACGGGGTCGTGGGCGCAGAACACGCGCACCTCGCCGCCGCGCGCGAGCTCGCGGAGGCGGCCCTGGACCGCGCGGCGGGCCGCGGTGTCCATGTCGTCGAAGCGCTGGAAGGCGCGGAGCGCCCACGGGATCGGCGCGTCCGCGAGCGTGTTCCGGTGGAAGTAGGCGTCGCCCGCGTGGAGCAGCCAGCCGTCCTCCGCGCGGACCGCGACGCCCGCGTGCCCCCGGGTGTGCCCGAAGAGCGGCACGAGCAGGAGCTCCTTCGGGAGCCCGCGCAGCTCGATCGCCTCGAGACCGAACCAGGTGACGCCGCGCGTGCGGTAGAGCTCGAACTCGGGCCAGTGCGCCCACTGCGCGGCCCGGTAGCGCCGCCGCTCCAAGAACGACGACGCCAGCGACGCCGCCTCGTGCTCCTGCAGCGTGCAGTGCACTCGGGCGTGCGGGAAGTCGGACAGGCCGCCCGCGTGGTCGAGGTCCATGTGCGTCAGCACGACGTGGCGCACATCCTCGGCGCGAAAACCGAGCGCCTCCACCTGCCGGAGCGCCGTCTTCGCCTCGTCGAGCCGCGGGCGCACGAGCAGCGGGAAGGCATGGCCGAGCCTTTCGCGGGGGGCCCTCAGATCCGCCGTCCCCAGCCCCGTGTCGACGAGCACGAGCCCGTCGGCCGTCTCCACGAGGAGCACGTGGCAGGCGAGCCCGTCGTGCCCGGGGCCCACGACGAGCCGCGGGGCCGCCGTGCAGAGCGTGGCGCAGTCGAGGTGGTGGACCCGCACGCGCTACTCGTACGACACGAGCTCGGCGACCTCCGTCTCCACCTGCCCCACCGAGGCGTCGGCCCAGTAGGTGAAGGAGCCGAACTCCGAGGACGACTCGAACTCCAACGTGGTGAACGTGCCGGCCGGCACGGTGACCGACGTGGTCGCGACGGCCTCGATCGTGAGCTCGTAGTCGAAGTCGGAGGGCGGCGCCGAGGAGCTCTCCGTCGTGCCCGCCACCTGGATCGTCCAGCGGTCGCCCTCCGTCACCGCGGGCGGGAGGAAGTAGTAGGGCGGCGAGTACGTGGTGCTCCCCTCGATAACGGTCTCGTGCCCGCCGAACACGTACGTGATGGTGGTCTCGGTCGAGGCCATCCAGGCGCCTTCCGCGTCGCAGCCGCCCGTGGACGTGCTCGACGAGGTGTACGAGTCGAAGCCTTCGACCTCGTAGGTGGCCTCCATCTGCGTGGTCCAGGCGCCGTCCACCCCGAGCGCGGTGAGCGTCGTGGTCCACGTGCCGGGGCCGGTCTCGGCCGCCTGCTCGTCGTTGTACCGATAGGTGTAGCTGCGGCCCTGAGCGGTGAGCCCCGTGTAGGCGGGGCAGGGCCCGAGGTCCACGTCGGTGTCGGTGTCGGTGTCCGAGTCGGCGTCCGTGTCGGCGTCCCCCTCGGGCTTGTCGCCGCCGTCCGTCACCGGGCAGCCGAAGAGGAGCGTGAGCGCGAGGAAACGGTGCATGGGGGCCTCCGGACGGCCCCTTAGGTTGCGCTCCGGAGGGACGCAAGCGGGTTGGTCGATCTCGGGGTTCTTGGGGCGGGGGGTGCCCCCCCGCAACGCCCCCCGGCCTGCCGTGGTGGACAGCTCTACGGCCCCGGGCAGACCTCGATCCGCGCCGAGCCCTTCGTGGGCACGTAGGCGAAGCCGGCCGCGCCGACCACGGTGGTCACGGGCTCGCCGCCGCCGACCGGGCCGTCCGCGACGGTGAGCGTGCACGGCGCGCACGCGCTGCCCACCGGCGCGGAGAGGTCGACGGCGAGCACCGCGACGGGCGCGTCGGAGGCGGGCAGCACCGCGTTCCCGGCGATGTCCCAGGCGACGGCGGCGACGAGCGCGTCGCCCGCCACGTCCACGCGCGCGAACCCGCCGTCCCGGAGCCCCGGCGGCGCGTCGCGGCGGTCGGCGGCGGCCGTCCCGGCGAAGCTCGCGCCCGTGATCGTGCAGCCCTCCGCGCGCAGCCCGAGCGCGAGCGCCTCGACGGCGAGCGGCCCGGTCACGAGCGTGGCGGTCGCGGTCCCGGTGGCCGCGCCTGCGCCCGTGAGCTCGGCGGGCGCGTCGATCGCGAGCGCCAGCCCGTCCCCACACACGGGCTCCTCCGCGCGCGTCGACGCGGGGCAGGCCTCGGCGAGCGGCAGGAGCGCCGCCCCGGCGAACAGGTGGTGCCAGACCGTGACGCCGTCGCCCACGTCGACCGCGCCGTCGGGGACGGCGTCCGCGGCCGCGGTGCAGGCCGGCGCGGCGCCACCCCGGAACAACCAGCCGTGGATGGCCGCGCCGTCCGCGACGTCCACCACCCCGTCCCCGTTCGCGTCCCCCGCGATCGGCGTGGTGGGCGCGCGCGCGGCCAGCCCGCACTCCGCGGCGGAGGGCGCTTCGCCATCACAGGCGAGCAACGCCAGGAGGGTTGGTATCATCCGCGCATGCTCGCGCGCCTCCTCCCGACGGTCAACCTCCTGGTGTGGGCCCTCGCCGCGTGCGCCGCGCCGCCGGCCCCCCAGCGCCCGACGCCCGCGCGCCTCCCCGGCGAGATGGGCCTGCCCGCGGAGGTGGGGCACGCCGCCGCCGAGACCCGGCCCCGCCACGGCATCGTCACCGCGAAGCTCCCCGGCGCCCCGCGGGTCGGTGCGCGGGTCCTGGAGGTGGCACCCCCGCTCCGCGCGTCCCTCGGCGAGGAGGACACCATCCTCGAAGCGCTCGGCGCCGACCTCGTCGACGTGTACACCGGCGGGGGCGGCGAGCGGCTCGAGGAGGCCCTCGCCGAGCTGCCCGCGCGGCGGGTCGAGCAGTACGGCATCGCGGCGTTGACGCTCACGCAGCTGTTCGGGGACACCTTCCACCCCGGCTTGTGCGAGGACGCCGAGATGCGCGTGTTCGTCGAGCACGAGCGCGAGGACTGGGAGCTGTCCATCTCCGCCCCGAGCTTCATGGCCTTCGTCGGCGACGTGGCGCCCTACACGAGCACGCTGAGCGCGGCCTGCGAGGGCGCGGTGGCGGACGCCGGGGGCGACCTCGACGCCGCGCTGTCCGAGGGCTGCATCGAGGAGGACCTCCGGCAGTTCTTCCCCGATGGGAGCGCGTGCCGCGCGTGCGTGGAGGGCAACGGCGGGGACTTCGACGCCTGCGTGGAGGCCGACGAGTGCCCCGAGGAGGCCGCGATCGTCGTCTGGATCGAGGAGCCGGAGGGCGTCGCCTGGTACGAGGTGGCGCAGGCCTACATCTGGGGCTGCGCGCCCGATCACACCGTCCTGACGCTGATCCTGACGGACATCCCGCACGACGGCACGCTGCCGCGCGCGTTCGACCACGCCGCGTGGTCGTACCTGTGCCTCCCGTACTGGGACGAGAGCATCAACGACTCGAATTGGACGTGCGTCTCCGGCGAGGGCGGCCCGGCGGCCGGCGACACGTTGATGGAGGGCATGCTCGGGCGTGTCAACTGGATGCGGCCGGAGGGAGAAGACGACGTCGAGCTCCACCGCAACCAGCTCTACTGGGCCGACAGCATCACGTTCGTGAACGGCACCTCCATCGAGTGGATGTGGGGTTTCGCGAGCGGCGCGGGCGTGTTCTCGCTGCCGCCGAGCGAGCCCGACAGCAACGGGAACGGCGTCTACGACATCGCCGACGAGAACTACGGCTTCGGGCTCGGTGGCTGGGGCTTCGACCCCTACGCGCTGCGGCTCGACGGCACCGATCCCACGTCGCTCGACGACACCCAGGCGCGCGACTGGCTCGCGACGATGGCGGTGAAGTTCGCGACCACCCGCGACGGTGTCCCGATCAACACCTACGAGCACAACCGCTGCCTCGAATGGGAGGGCCCCGCAGAGGACGGCGCGTACCGCTGCCTCGCGATGGGCGAGCCCGTGTACGGGTGGCACAACGACGTGCAGAACACCTGGGTGGACAGCGACTTCACGGTCTCCTACGCCTTCCCGATCGCCACCATCGCGTCGACGGGCCTCCCCGACCCCAAGATCCCCGGCGGCATCGTGCCCCTCGTCGCCGGCTCCCCCGCGCTGGCCGACCCCGACTGGGACGACTGCGCGTGGCCCGATACCTTCCAGCCCGACCTCGCGCCCATGGAGGACACCCCCGCCGACTACGGCGGGCCGGCGTCGGTGTGGGGGCAGACATACCGCTTCGGGAAGGACCCCGATCTGGACATCCGCGTGGTCCTCAACACGAACCAGGCGCGCGACTTCTGCCCCGAGGAGGCCGAGTGATCCTGCTCCTCTTCGCCTGCGCGGCCGAGGACCCCGCGCCCGAGGCCGCCGCGCCCGCGTTCTCGCCCGACGAGGGCCCGTGGATGGTCTCGTGGGCCGAGACCTACGGCGGCGACTGCGTCCTCGCGGACATGTCCACCGGCCAGCCGGAGAGCATCGAGTGGACGCTCGAGCTCGAAGCCAACGGGTTCACGCTCTACGACGAGTACGACTACCCGGTCGGCTGCGACCTCACGGGCAGCGACTTCGCCTGCTCGCTCGGGACGTACCACGTGGGCTGGGAGGAGTCGGGCTACGACGCGACCGAGTACGTCACCACCACGATCACCGGCACCTTCGCCGACGAGCGGCGCTTCGACGGCGTGTACGCCATCCACGCCGCCTGCGAGGGCGCCGACTGCGCCGCGATCGGCACGCAGTACGGGCCGGAGTTCGCCTACGACTGCACCGCCGAGGCGAGCCTCGGCGGCGAGCGCATCTAGGGCTCGATCGCCACCACGATCCACGCGCCCGGGAGCAGCGCGACGGTGTGCGTGACGCTCGCGGGCGCCGTCCCCTCCCCGCTCGTGGACACGGTCACGTCGCCGACGGCCGCCGTCCCGGCGCTGCCGAGGTTGGCCACCACGACGACGCCACCTTCCGTCGGATCGAGGCCCTCCACCGCCGAGAACGCCTCGCCCGCCTCGAACGCGGCGTAGTCGTCCCAGGACAACACCCACGTCGAGAGGTCGGGCGCGGGCCCGGGCTGCGCGGAGGAGTCCTCGAGCCGGTAGGACTCGCCGATCAGGCGGCCCTCGACCGCCACGTCGACCGTGACCGCGAGCGCCCCCAACGCGTCGAGCGTCTCGGGCTCCGGCGCCACGGGCCGCACGCCGTCGATCCGCGCGTCGACCGTGTCGGTCTCCCCGGCCGCGATGCCGGCCACGGTCCCGGAGATGGTCTCCCCGGCGAGCTCCGACGACACGAGCCAGGCGAACTCCAGGTCCGCGCCCACGGTGAACCGCGCGACGCCGTCCTTGTCGGTGACGATCTCCCCGGCGTACCACCAGCTCGTGTCGTAGGGCGACCACAACACGACACTCGCGCCGTCGACGGGCTGGTCGTCGCGGTCGCGCACGACCACCTCCAACGTGGCGACGTTGGGGTTGTACTGGTCGGTCTGGTACCACACGGAGGCGTCGCCGCGCGTCGCGTACGTCGCGTACGACGAGCCGTACGGGTAGTCGAACCACCAGTTCACGGGCTCCCACGCGACCCAGCGGTCGAGGTAGAACGCGCTCCAGGTGTGGTCCCAGCTCGACGGCGTCACGTTGACGTTGGGGATGAGCGCCGTGCGGGAGAGCGCCGTGGTCATGTCGGCCCACTCTCCGCAGTTGCCGCGGCCGAGCGCGTAGATCCGGTTGGGTTGGATCGAGCGCTCGCCATACGCGCCGAAGTTCATCCAGCGGTCGCCGTCCGGCGAGTCGAGCAGCATGCCCGCGACGCGGTGCACGGCGTCGTCGCTGTCGGCCGCGCCCCAGAGCACGGTGGCGCCGGGGAGGTAGTCCATGAGCACCGGGCACGTCTCGCCCTCGGGGCAGGTCTCCACGGCGGCGTCCCACAAGAAGCGGCGCCAGAAGTGGCCGGTCTCGGGGTCGGCCGCGCACTCCAGCGTGGCGCGCGTGCACTCGTCCCAGGCGTCCACGTACCAGGGGTTCTCGTCCTCGATGCGCGGGTGGACGACGAACCAGTAGTAGAGCTCCGGATCGAGGTCGACGGTGCTCACCACCCCGTCCACCTCGACGTTGTAGCGGGTGGTCGTGTACCAGTCGGCGTCCACCTCTGCTTCCCCGTCCTCGACCAGCTCGACGTAGTCGAGGAAGGGATCCGCCTCGTAGATCAGGGCCGCGTTCTCGACGAGGAGCTGCGGGTAGAAGTTGTCCTGCTTGAGCACCTCGGGCGAGAGGTGCGCCATCGCGAAGCCGACCTCGTCGAGCAGCGCCGGGTCGTCCACCCCCAGGATGGTGGCGGCGAGCTCGTCCTGGCGGGACTCCTTCTGCTGCGCGAGCGCGAGCCGGAGGTCGGGGACGATCCACGCGGGCATCCGCGCCACGGCGGCCTCGGCATCGTCGGTGAGCCCGTCGCCCTGCGCGATCGAGAGCGTGGGCGCGGCGTCCGCGGGGCCCGCGGGCTCGTCCGCCTCGGGCACGGCGCAGGCGAACAGGAGAAGCAGGGGCATGGGGCCCTCCCGGCCGAGCAGCATACCTGGGTTCGAGGCCCAGGGGTCGGCCGGCCGCGAGGGTCCGCGTTAGCGCGGCGTGACCGCCTCGCAGCACGCGCGGTAGAGCACCTCGGGCCGGGCGCGCGCCACGTCCTCGATGCTGGCGCGCCGCTCCGTCAGGCGGTGGCGCCAGGCCTCGAGCGTCATCCGCGCGCGGATCGCCGCCACGTTCGGCTCGGCCGGGAGCGTCAGCACCGACGACCACGCCCACCCCGCCTCGACGCGGTAGGGCCGCGCGACGTAGACCCCCGACGGGGCCGGCCCGTCGGGCACGCGCTTCTGCGCGTAGGGCAGGAGCGGCTCGCCGTCCCGGAAGAGGCATGGCGGCGAGCTGTCGAGCACGCGGGCGGAGCGGACGAGCGGGCGGTCGTCCTCCTCCTCCGCCCACCAGTCGAGCGGGCGGCGCCCGTCGAAGGTGGAGGGCACGAAGAAGAGCACGGCGACCGCCGGCACCGACGGGGGGCGGTCGTCCCCGGTGACACGCTCCACGAGCACGGCGTAGTCGGGGACGAGGTCCTCCACGACGTCCGAGAGGACCTCGTCGGAGACGAGCTGCTCGGCCACGCGCGGGGGGCGCGTGTCGTGGTGCGGCGCGTGGTCGACCTTCAGGAGCGCGGCGAGGCGGCGCAGCTCGGGATCGGTGTAGGGCGCGTCGCCCTGCAGCACCGCGAGGTAGCGCGCGTGGAAGGCCTCCTCGGCGGCGCGCCACGCCGGCTCGTCGAGCGCGTCGCCGCCGAAGCGCAGGTAGTTCTGGAACGAGCCGGGCTCGAAGAGGGCCTCGTCGCCGGAGCACGGGTCGCCCGGGGCGAGCACCGTCGGGATCACCTCCCGCTCGGGGGCGCGCCTCATGGGACCGGCCCGTAGGCGGCGGCCGCGGCGAGGTGGGCCTCGCGGACGCGCTCCACCAGGGACGCGGGCGCCTCCACGCGCACCTGCGGCCCGAAGCCGAGCAGCCACTCCACGAGCTCCGGCCCCACGTTCACGCGCATCCGCAGGCGGACGCCACCGTCCGCGAGCGGCTCGACGCGCTGCGTGCGGTGCCAGCTCCGCTCCTTCACGTAGAGCGCCACGTCCGGCGAGAAGCGCGCCACCACGTCCTCGGCGGGCCCGCTGATGATGCCGAAGCTGTCGGCCACGAGCGCGTGCGGGTCGTAGCCGGGGGGGTAGTCGAAGCGCTCGCGCCGGAGCCGCGCGAAGCGCTCGAAGCGCTCGACCGCGAAGGTCTTCACCCGGTCCTCCGCCACGTCGCGCGCGAAGAGGTAGAGCCCCTGGCGGTAGGTCGCGAGCGTGTACGGCTCGAGGCGGTAGATCTTGCCGAAGCCGCCGCGGGCGGGGCGGTACTCGGCGTCCGCGGGGTTGGCGTAGAGGAGCGCGCTCACGATCTCGTCGAGGAGATCGGGATCGGAGCGGTAGTCCTTGGCGTGCTCCGCCACGGCCATGAACTTCCGGTCGAGGTCCTTCGTGAGGTCCGACGTGGAGCGCGCGATCGCCGGCTGCAGCCGCTCGATGGCGCCCTCCAGGTCCGCCGCGAACGAGGTGCCGTCGAGGAAGGTGAACAGCGTGCGGCCGAAGTGCAGCGACAGGACCTCGGCGAGCGTGAGCTGCACGCCGGAGCGCGCGTAGGCCGGGTCCAGGGAGAGCACGCGATCGCCGCCGATCCCCTCGTCGCGGAGCGGGAGGCCGAGGTCCTTCAGGTCGGCGAGGTAGCGGCGGAGCGTTCGCGCGTCGAGCTCGAAGCGCTCCATGATCTCCTGGGCGGACACGCCCCCGCGCCGCTGCACGATCTCGTAGATCCGCACGAATTTCTGGGACTTGTTCAGGCTTGCGTCGGTCATCGCGGCTGCTCGGGGGAGGGCGGTGGGCCCTCTTGAAGGGGGGGCGGACAAATTCTGGCACACCTGGAGTTCAAGATGTGAGTGTCCGGTTGTCGCCGGACAGGTGTTCAGCTAACCTCATGTTCAGGTCGCAACCGCTTCTCGGTACAGGAGTCCTCGATGAACGCCGCTCTGATCGTCGATCTGATGCTCACCGTCACGCTCTCCGCCGCGCTCGTCGCCGGCGGCGCGGTCACCCTGTGGCTCCTCCCCTGGACGGACGAGGATCGCGCCGGCACCCTCCGCGCCTTCGCGCACCTCGCCCGCCGCGCCGGGGAGGTCGCCCGTCCCCGCGGGCCCTTTCGCGTGCTCCCGGCCCGCTGAGCGGCCGAAGCTGCGCCGGGGGCTCTCAGGGCTCCGGGACCGGGTCGCCCTCAGGCGGGTACGGTTCCTGCCCGGCCGCCGCCTCCTCCGCCTCGCGCATGCGCCGGCTCTCCCGGGCCGCCTTCACGGCGCGGCCGATGACGGCGATCTGCTCCAAGCTGAGGGGGACGTCGACGAGCCCCTGGATGACGCCGCCCTGCACGTCGACCGTGAGCAAGAACGGGCGGGGCAGGTCCAGGCCGGCGCCGCGGAGGGCCGTCGGGAGCGCCCGGCTGGTCAGGACGAGCGGCCACCGGGCCGTGATGCCCTGCAGGGCCGTGTCCACCCACGGCTCCCCCTCCCCGCGCTCGAGGGCCACCAGCGCGCCCGCGTCGTTCGCGATGTGAAGGCGCCCCGGCGCCGCGGAGACGAACACCTCCACGTTGCCGGCGCGGACGGTCAGGTGGGTCGCGTCCACGCGGTGAACGGGCAGGTCGAGCTCCTTGGCGAGGCGCTTCACGCGCCGGGCCAGCCGCGGCGCGGGCATGTTCCCGGCGAACGGGACCACGGCCGCCACCCGCGGCACCGGCCGCATGCCCAGCAAGGCGACGGTGGTGCCGCCGGTCACCGGGAACCAGCTCTGGAGCCGGCGCGCCTGCCGGAGCTCCTTCCCCTGGAGGAAGGTCGAGAAGTCGATGCTGTCCAGCCCGACCCCGAGCACCAGCACCGCCTCGGGCACCTCGGGCGTGGACGCGCGCGGGGGCACCGCGCCTTCGAGCAGGATGGCCGCGGAGTCCTGCAGCGCCGGGAGCGCCGCGGCGAACGTGGCCGGGCGATCGGGCGTGAGGGAGAGGTGGAGCGCCATGTCCACGGCGCCGAGGTCGTCGTCCACCACGTGCACGGCCACGGCGCAGCCCTCGTCCTCGGGCAGGGCGGCGAGCAGCGGCGCCGGGAGCGAGCGCGCCGTGCCGGCCGGCACCGCGCCGCGCGTCACGCGGGCCCACCCGTCGGTCACCTCGACGGTGAGCTCGGCCCCGTCGGGATCCACCACGCGCCACCCCTCGGGGGACTGCACCGCCCGGCCCGCCCGCTCCGGCGAGAGCTCGACCAGCGCTTCCGCGAGCGCCCCCGTCTCGAGCTTCGTCTCGAAGCCGATCCGCACCGCGGAGGTCTCCTCCCACCAGGCGACGCCCAGGCGGGCCCCCGGGGCGAGCACGGCCTCGAGCCCGCCGAGGAAGTCGTCCATCTCCGCGGGGAGGCGCTGCTCGCCGTCGGCGAGCTCCAGCGCGGCCTGCCGGAGCCGCTCCAGCGCGCCGGACGCGGAGGTGCAGGCGATGGCGATCTGCGGCGCGTCCCGGGCCTCGCGGTCCAGGTCGACCCGGAGGCCCGCGTGGGCGAGGGTCGCGGCGAGCAGCAGCATCGGTCTCCGTGGACGAGCGGCCCCCTATCCGTGTGGGTGGGAGCTGGCCGGTCGGCGGGCGGGGCGGGGGCGGCGGGGCGGAGGGGGCGCGCGGGGGCGGGGCGGGCGCCCGAGGCGTCCAGCGGGCGACGGGAGGATTTCCGATCAGCCCCTCAGGTCGCCCCCGATGAACGCCCCGATCCCGCCCCGCCGCGTTAAACGCCGCCGGCCCGAGGAGTGAGCATGACCCGGTACGACCCCCGTAGCATCGAGCCGCGCTGGCAGGCCCGCTGGCGGGACGAGCAGACCTTCCGTACCGACGAGGATCCGTCGAAGCCGAAGTTCTACGGCCTCGTGATGTTCCCCTACCCCTCCGGCGCCGGCCTGCACGTGGGGCACCCCGAGAGCTACACCGCCGTGGACATCGTCGTGCGCTACAAGCGCGCGAACGGCTTCCGCGTGCTTCACCCGATGGGGTGGGACGCCTTCGGCCTGCCCGCCGAGCGCCACGCCCTGCGCACGGGCCGCCACCCCGCCGAGATCACCCAGGAGAACATCGCCAACTTCCGCTCCCAGCTCGAGCGGCTCGGCTTCTCCTACGACTGGGACCGCGTCGTCGACACCTCCGACGTCTCCTACTACAAGCACACCCAGGCGATCTTCCTCAAGCTCTACGAGAAGGGCCTCGCCTACCTCGCGGACGTGCCGGTCAACTGGTGCCCCGCGCAGGGCACGGTGCTCGCGAACGAGGAGGTCAAGGACGGCAAGTACGTCGAGACCGGCGACCCCGTCGAGCGCCGCACGATGAAGCAGTGGATGCTCAAGATCACGGCGTACGCCGAGCGCCTGCTCGAGGACCTCGACGGGCTCGACTGGCCGGCCGGCATCCTCGAGATGCAGCGCAACTGGATCGGGCGCTCCGAGGGCGCCGAGGTCCGCTTCGCGACCGACGCGGGCGACCTCGTGGTCTACACCACCCGCCCCGACACGCTCTACGGCGCCACCTTCTGCGTCATCGCGCCGGAGCACCCCTTCGTCGAGAAGCTCGCGACCAACCCCGAGGTCGCGCCGTACGTGGCCGCGGCGAAGAACCGCTCCGACATGGACCGCACGCTCGCGGCCGAGAAGGAGAAGACCGGCGTCTTCACGGGCGCGTACGCGACCAACCCGGTCACCGGCGCCAAGGTGCCCATCTGGGTGGCCGACTACGTGCTCGCGACCTACGGCACCGGCGCCATCATGGCCGTGCCCGGGCACGACGAGCGCGACCACGCCTTCGCGAAGAAGTTCGACCTCCCGATCGTGCGCGTGGTCGCACCCACGGTCGAGGGGCAGGGCGAGCTCCCGTTCGCGGACGAGGGCGTGGCGGTCGACTCGCCGCTCATCGACGGGCTGCGCACGCCCGAGGCGAAGGCGAAGATCACCGCCCACCTCGAGGCCAACGGCCTCGGTCTGAAGCGCGTCCGTTACAGCCTGCGCGACTGGCTGTTCTCCCGCCAGCGCTACTGGGGCGAGCCCTTCCCCGTCGTGCACCTCGCGGACGGCACGATCCAGCCCGTCGACGACCTCCCCGTCGAGCTCCCGCCGCTCGACGACTTCCGCCCGACGCCGGACGGCGACCCGCCCCTCGGCCGCGCGACCGACTGGGTGAACACGACCTGGCGCGGCCAGCCCGCCCGGCGCGAGCTCAACACGATGCCGCAGTGGGCCGGCTCCTGCTGGTACTGGCTCCGCTACATGGACGCCCACAACCCCGACCGGCCCTTCACCCCCGAGAAGGAGCGGCTCTGGGGCCCGGTGGACCTCTACGTCGGCGGCGTCGAGCACGCGGTGCTGCACCTGCTCTACGCGCGGTTCTGGCACAAGGTGCTCTACGACTGCGGTTGGGTGCACACCAAGGAGCCCTTCCAGAAGCTCGCGAACCAGGGGATGATCCTCGGCTATTCCTACCAGGACGAGGCTGGGAAGTATTACTACCCGCACGAGGTCGAAGAGCGCGGCGGCGCCTGGTTCGTGAGGGCCACGGGCGCGCCGGTCAAGACGCAGATCGAGAAGATGTCCAAGTCCAAGAACAACGTCGTCAACCCCGACGACGTCGTGGACGAGTGGGGCGCCGACGCGCTTCGCCTGTACGAGATGTTCATGGGCCCGCTCGAGCAGGTGAAGCCCTGGCAGACGAGCGGCGTGCAGGGCGTGTACCGCTTCCTCGAGCGCGTGTGGCGGCTGTTCGTCGACGAGGAGACCGACACGCTCCGCGTCGGCACCGAGATGAGCGGGGACGCGCGCCGCGCGCTCCACGTGGCCATCAAGGAGGCGACCGAGGGCATCGAGGCGCTCCGCTTCAACACGCCCATCGCCAAGATGATGGAGCTCGTGAACGCCATGAAGGGCGGCGCGCTGCCGAAGGCCGAGGCCGAGCAGCTCCTGCTCATCCTCCACCCCTTCGCGCCGCACATCGCCGAGGAGCTCTGGGCCCGCCTGGGACACACCACCTCGATCTACGGCCAGCCGTGGCCCAAGTGGGATCCCGCGGCGCTGGTCGTCGACAGCGTGCCCATCGCGGTGCAGGTGTTGGGCAAGCTCCGTGGCACGTTCCAGGCGGCGCCCAACGCCACCAACGAGGAGCTCCTCGCCGGCGCCAAGGCCGTCGAGAACGTCGCGAAGCACCTCGAGGGCAAGACGATCGTGAAGGAGATCGTGGTCCCCGGGAAGCTCGTCAACTTCGTGGTCCGGTAACTGGGGCGCGCCCCCGGCGAAGACGCCGGGGTCGGGCCCCTCCGGGCCGTACGATCCCGCGCTCGGCTTTGCGCACGAGCGCGGGCTTTCGCCCCGCCTTCGGCGTCGGGCGTTCGCCCTCGGTCGGCCCGCTCCGCGCGGGCCGACCAGGGCGGGCCGTCCAACCCGGACGTGGCCTCCGGCCCGCGGCACCTCGCCGCCCGCCCTGCCCTCCGGTCCCCTCGCGCACCCCACGCTTGCAGGTCACCGCCCCGGCGGGATCACCACCGAGTCGTGCAACACCCCGCAGAGCTCACCGCCGACCACGGCGCGCGCGCCGCGGGTTTCACGAGCGTACGGGCGTAGGCGCGTTTCGGGTATCCTCCGGCCTCCTGGGGTCTCCGCATGCGCCCGCTGCTGGTCCTGTTCTCGCTCGCCGCCTGCTCCAGCGGCTCCGCGTCCGTCCAGGTCGACGGGATCGACGCCTTCGGGGCGGCGCCGTCCGCGATCTGGCTCGTCACGGAGCCGGTCGAGCTCTGGACGCTCGACCTCGAGGCCGGCACGGCCGACGCGCTGGGCCCGGCCGAGCTCTCCCCGCTCAACATCCGCGACTACCTCTGGTCCTGCGCCGCCGACGAGGCCTGGCTCGTCGACTGGACGGAGGCGAGCGCGCGCGCCGTCACGGCCATCGAGGAGGGCGACGACGCGGCCCTCTGCGAAGCGGCGACGGACCTGCACGCCGTCTCGGACCGCAAGCCCGACGCCTGGCACGTGCTCTCGGCCGGGCTCGAAGAGATCCCGGCGGCCGTGGAGCCCGAAGAGGGCACCTCCGAGGCGGGCGGCGCGCTCTCCTACAACGCCGACGACGGCGATCGCTGCCGCGCGTGGGATCCCGACGCCTGCGCCTACACCGGCGACGACAGCTCGTGCGGCGACGACGACCGCACCTGGTTCGTCGGGGACGGCGAGCTCGTGATCGACGCGGTCGGCATCGGCGTCCACGGGAGCCTCGCGGGCACGCTCGTCGGCGGCGAGTCGGGCGGCACGGAGGGCGCGATCGAGGTCACGTTCGACGCCGCGATCTGCGAGATCCCGCCGCTCGGGGACTTCGTGCTGTCGCTGTGACGGGCAGGGGGGCCGGAGCGCGGCGCGGGCGGCCTCGGGCCGGCAAACGGGCGAGGATCCGCGGCCCGCGCCGGTGGGCGCGCGCGGGGCGCGCCCACCGAGGGGCTCCGCCCCGAGCGCGGAGGACACCCGGCGCCGCCTACGGCGGCGGCCCGCCCACCCTTTCGCGGACGGGCCGCCTTCACGCAACGTCCGGCCTCGCTACCGGAACCAGCTCCACCCGGCGCTGGAGACGGGGGTGCCGGGCATCACGAACCGGGCGTCCTCGAGCGGCGGGTTGACGCGGACGGTCGTGATCGTGAGGGCGTGGGCGTCCCGCGAGCCCTCGGTCCGCGTCACCTGGCGACGCGGGATGAGCAGCCCGTCCGCCTGCTCCCAGTCGTGGAAGCTCGTCTCGACGCGCCGCTCGCGCCCGCCGCGCGTCCGGACGGCGGCGACCTTGACCTCGAGCGCGGTCTCCACGTCGAGGTACACCCAGCGCACCCCACCACGGGGCAGCGTCACCGCGAGCTCGAAGGCCTCCCGCCCGTCGATCGGCGTCCGCCCGAGGAGCTTCACCTCGTGCCCGCGTCGATCGTAGTCGAACAGGAGCCCGTAGGGATCGCTCAGGTCCGCGACCTCGCGCAGCTCGGCCTCGGTCATCGGCTCGGGGGTGGTGCGCCCCCGGTACGGCTCGACCTTCCAGCCCGCGCCGCCGTCCGTGCACTGCGTCGCGGTGGCGCCGTCGAACTCGAACGCCAGGCACATCTTGTCCGGCCGCTTCTGCTCGAGCGTGTAGGGCACGAGCAGCGCCTGCCCCACGTCCATCGTCCCGGTGAGCCGGAGCGACCGGACGGCCCGCCACGCCTCGGCGCCCCCGCGCGCCGCGATGTTCCGGGCGACCAGCCCCTCCACCACCCGGTCGCGCCGGAGGGAGGGGACGAGGACCGCCAGCACGCCCAGCGCCAGCACGGTCCAGAGCACGAGCTTCGTCTTCTTCTCCACGGCGCCCCCTACCGAACCACGAGTTGATCAGCGTGGAACCGGCCGATCTCGATACTCACCGTTTCCCCCGGTTGCACCAGCTTCCCGGGGTTCGCGAAGAACATCCAGTAGGTGCGCCCGGCGACGGGCGGGTTCGAGTTGCGCAGCGCGCCGGTGGTGGCGGGCGTGGGCACGACGAGCTCCGCCCCCGTCCCGGCGTGCCGCAGCACCGGCTTGGTCGCGCGCTCGAACAGCGGCCTCGCCTTCTCCGCGTCGAGCACGCGGTACCGGAACTCGAGCATGTAGCCGGCGGCGCTCTGCCGGACGTAGAGCACCTCGACGCCCCACTCCCGCTTCAGGAGCGTGTGCTCGCGGGGGTGGGCCCCCTCCGCCGCGTGCGCCTCCCGCCCGGCCCCGACGGGGGCGACCGCGAACGCCCCCGCGAGCACCGCCACGAACAGCCGCCTCATTGCACCACCTCGTCGGCGCCGAGGTCCACCGGGTTCCGGCGGCGCTCGTCGTCGAAGTCGCGCTCCACCTGGGTGAAGGGCTCGCGGCCCTCCCGGATGAGGTCCTGGTACAGGCGGCGGAGGGCGGCCGTGCCGGGCCGGTAGTCGATCGCGGGCGAGCTGCCGGCGATGTGGTAGTCCCAGGGGTCGCCGCCGACCGCCCGGGTCAGCGGGCCGTACCGCACGTCGATGAAGTTGCCGCCTTCGTCGATCGCGGGGACGGCCTGCATCGGCCCCGGCACGCTCAGGCTCCGGGCGCCGTTGCAGTACTCGTCGAGGAAGTCCGGGTCGGCGGAGAAGTTGCCCTGCCCCGTCCCGTCGGTCGTCAGCGAGAACCGGGGCCGCAGCGCGAACGACGGGTCGAGCACGCCGAAGTCCCAGTAGTCCGCCCCCGCCGGGCAGTCGCCCACCGCGGACGGGGCCAGCACCGGCGCCAGCCGCGGGCCCGCCAGGGTCGCCTCGTAGGAGAACGCCCGGTTGTGCCACACGATGTTGTGCGTGAGCGCGGGGTTCGAGAAGCCCTTCCGCTCCGCCAACGAGTTGGGGATCGCGAGGTCCAGGGCCAGGCTGTGCGGCTCCGAGGAGATGCCGGCCGGCTGCGGCGTGGAGGTGCCCGTCGTGGCGTTGAAGAGGCCCCCGACGGTGGCGGTGCTGTCGTTGTTCGCGATCGTGTTGAAGACGACCACGCCGTTCGCGGTGTCCTGCAGCGAGATGCCGCCGCCCGACCACCCGGCCACGTTGTCGACGATGATGTTGTTGATGATGTCGACGCGGTACCACTCGTCGGGATCGGTCGGGCTGCCCTCCACGTCCACGCCGTTGACACGCTCGGTGCGGATGCCACCGCCGTGCCCGGAGCCGGCCTGGTTGCCCTGGATGAGGTTTGCGTCCACGCGGACATCGCCCGACCCGAGCGTGAGGTCGATGCCCTGCGCCGGCTCCCCGGCGATGTAGATGCCGCCGCCCGAGCGGACCTGGCCCTGGTAGAACGACTGGTTGAACAGGATCTCGTTGTGGTCGATCCGGCCGCCGTCGCTCAGGCCGAAGTGCCCGATGCCGGCGCCGTCGCCCTGGGCGTAGTTCCCGCAGATGAAGTTCTCGGACACGCGGTAGTCGTCCGAGCCGGTGCCGAGCGACACACCGCCGCCGAACCCGTCCTCCCCGATGCCGCCGTTGAGCGTGATCGCGTTGTGGTGGATCCCGACGCCGGTGTTGTAGCCGAACGGCCCGTCACCGGTGTTGTCCACGAAGGACTTGCCGATGCGGATACCGCCGTGCACGGTGCCGGAGTTGCCGGTGACGTGGTTGTTCGAGATCTGGAGCTCGTGGGCGTAGCCGTTCACGAAGATCCCGCCGCCGATGTCGGCGCCGGTGACGGTCAACCCGTCGATGCGCGACACGAAGTTGCCGAACGAGCCGTCGTTCTTCGCGAGCACGGTGACGCCCGCGCCGAGCTCGGTGGCGAAGAGCCCCCCACCGACGAGGTCGAGCTGGGTCGGCTCTCCCGGCAGCAGGTCGACCGCGCCGCCGTCGACGAGGCCCTGCACCTTCTCCCGCCAGAGGTCGAGCTTGCCGATCGGCAGCTTGGCCGCGTTGATGACGGTCGAAGCGCCGGAGCCCTGCAGGCGCACCGGCTTCCACATCACGACGAGCTCGTCGTAGGTGCCCGGCTCGACGAGGATCAGCGCGCCCGGCGCGGCCGCGTCGATCGCCGCCTGGATGGCCCCGGGGCCCGGCGTCACGCGGACGGGCGTCTCGGTGCCGACGGTCACGGTGACGGTGTTGACCGCGGTCTCGCCGTTGTCGCCGCGCGTCACCACCAGCTGTCCGGAGCTCGCGTTGTTGGGCACCCGGCCGGTGATGACACCGTCGGTCCATGTCACGTTCTGGAGCGCCCTGCCGTTGACCGTCACGGTGCCACGGACGTTGCCGAAGCCGAAGTCACGCATCACGGTGGGCTGGTTCCAGGGCGCCGCGGCCGTCGGCCCCTCGTAGGCAGGGTTCGCGACCTCGGTCAGGCCCGCGGAGTAGATCCTGAGGGTCCCTCCGCGCGCCACGAGCGGCCCGGTGCCCGTGCCGTCGACGCGGGTGACGACCGGCGTGCCGACCTCGGGCGCGCAGTCCACCGGGTTGTGCCCCGCCGCGAACGCCGCCTGCGGAAGCACCGGCGTGTCGAGGTAGGTCGTCGTCCTCGGCATGAATTGGAACGTGTAGCAGTAGGTGCCGTACCCCGTGTCACGCAGCGGGTCCGGCGCCGGCCCGTCCCCCGGGTCGTTGAGGCAGGTGCTGTACATCGCCGGCGAGTACCCGCTCGGAATGGGGATGTTGGCGCTGATGGTCGAGGGGACGACGCCGTTGTACATGCCGAACGCGTCGGAGTAGCCCCGGTACACCGTGTGCCCGTTGCGGTCGCGCAGGGCGAACGGCATGAAGGCCGGCCCGAACTTCTCGCCGAAGCCCGGCGCCGCCGGGTCGGTCTCGTTCGCGACGTCGTCGGTGATCAGCCCGTAGAACTGGGCCGCCACCGGCGTCGACGAGAACAGGTGGAAGTCGGCGACCGCCTGGCCCTGGTCGGAGAGGACGACCTGCTTGCGGTCGCAGAGCGGCCGCTCGGTGTCCGCGAAGGGCGCGTAGGTCTCGACGCCGGGGAAGAGGCTGAGCTCGTCCGGCACGAGGTGCGGCGCGCCGACACACGGCGGCTGGGCGATGCCGGGCTCGGGGCCCGTCGACGCCAGCACCATCGCCTGGTCGGGCATGATCGTGATCATCGCGCCGCTGGGCAGCATCATGTCGACCGGCGCGGTGGCGAACACGTCCCCGAAGTCGACGTTCTTGTCCTCCTCCTTGACCAGCTCGAAGCCGGGCGGAGGCACGACCTCCACCACGTAGGTGCCGGGCGCGATGTCGGTGAACGCATACCCGCCGTCGAAGACCGCCGGGCGCACCTGGTTCCAGTTGCGCCAGCCGTCGAAGCAGCGCGTCGCGTCGCCGTCGAGCGTCTGCGCGACGAACGGATCGCTCGGGTTCTCCTCGCCGGGGCAGCCGTCCGGGATGGAGGCGTCCCAGCTGTCGGTCTCGACCTCCTCGACCAGCGCGAGGGCCGTCCCCCCCTCGAAGTCGGTCGCGATCTCGCGGTAGAGGCGCACCTTCGCGCCGGGGACGCCGGCCTCCCAGGGGTCGCCGACCGTGAGCCGCGGGTCGTTCTCGCCGCGGGTGGAGGCGTAGTACACCACCCCCGAGATGCCGCCGTTCTCGCCGGGCTGGTACGGGGCCTTGCCCCACTCGAAGATGCTGGTCTGCCCAGGCATGCCCTGGAAGCCCTCGAGCAGCACCGGCGCGGGCTCCGTGTCGGTGCGCGGGCTGCCGACCTGCGGGTTGAGGAGCCCGGGGTACGGCCCGGCGCTCACGTCACCCCCGCCGTCGACCGTCACGGTCACGCCGGTCGGCTTGAACCGCGCATAGTCGACCTCGGCGACCTGCCACGCGAAGAACGGGAAGATCTCGTCGAAGGGCACGAACCCTTCGTTGTCCGTGGGGAACGACTGGTACACCGAGCCGTCGCGGAAGCGCAGGTTCACGAGCTGCTCGGGGAGCCCCGCCTCGCCTTCCTGGCGGACGCCGTCCTCGTTGCCGTCGAGGAACACGTTGTGCTCGAGGCGGGCGAACCAGGCGTTGACCGGGATGTTGCCCACGTCGGTGAGGGTGCCGCCCGACAGGGTCACCGTCTGGAAGGCGATGATCTGGTCGAGGTAGTCGTCCCAGATGACGAGCTGGTACAGCCCGTCGGGGATCCCGACGATCTCGAAGTGGCCGCTCTCGTCGGCGTGGACACTCGCGAAGTTGGGCCCGTCCCCCGCGATGCTGTTGAGCCCGACCCAGGCCCGCGTGAACGCGAACGCGTCGTACGAGCCGCTGTCGAACGGGAACACGCTCGGCGGATGGGGGAAGTGCAGGTTGGTGACGTTGCCCTGGACCGAATTGGTCCGCAGCTCGGCCGGCACCTCCTCCGGGACCTTCGTGTGCTCGGGGTTCACGAACCCGAACCACGTGTGGTAGCCGGGCCCGCCGAACTCGCTGAAGTACGGGGGCTCGCCCGCCTGCACCCACGCGTCCACCACGCGCGTGCCTTCGATCGTCGCGGTCTGGGACCAGCTTCCCTCGGAGCCCGCGGGCGCGTCGACGACGACCCCGTACTTGCCGGGCGGCAGGTCCTTGATGAGCGCGGTTCCGTCGGGGCAGGTGACGATGACCCCCATCGGCGGCTCCGCGTCGCCGAAGCAGTCGAGCGCGTTCCGCAGCGGCTGGCCGAACACGTCCTGGGACATCGGCCCGCCGGAGATCCCGAAGCGCCCGCCGGCGTCCTCGAGCGTGATCTGGAAGCCGCCGAGGCCCGTCTCGAGCGGGTCGGGCGCGCCGTTGGTCGGCTGGTCGTCCTCGTACACGAAGACGCTGATCT
Organism: uncultured Enterobacteriaceae bacterium; assembly: GCA_964457335.1. Lineage (GTDB taxonomy): Bacteria > Myxococcota_A > UBA796 > UBA796 > SXON01 > CAJBVW01. The sequence goes on from CAYWGD010000074.1 coordinate 22,152, forward strand.
GCGCCGTCGGGACCGGATGGTTGTTCACCAGCACGGTGAGCGCGGTTGTGCCCGGCGGGATCTGGGCGCCGCCCATCGCGTGGCCGGTCTCGGTGCCGGCATCGTCGGGCAGGACCGAGACGTAGTAGTGCTTCGCCGGGTCGAGCGCGACCTGGGCGAACTCGGCCGCGCCGCGGCCCTGGGCCACGATTGGCATGTAGCTCTTGTGGAAGCGCGTCGACAGCGTGTCGGTGAGCGGCGGCGGCGCGTAGGGGTCGACGTGGAACGTCGCGTCTTCCTGGACGATCCAACGGTAATCCGTCACCGCGGCCCCGGCGGGATCCTGCACGGTGAGCGCGATGTCGGCGACCGGGTTGACGATCAGCGTCACGATCACCGGGTCGCTCGCCGAGAGGTCGTCCTCGGCGTGGTAGGTGAAGGTCACCGTCGTGCCCGGCGTGCCCCCCACGTACGAGAACGAGCCGTCGGGGTTCAGCGTCAACGTGCCACTGGCCGGCGGCGCGTCCAACACGGCCGTCAGGGTGTCACCATCCGCGTCGGCGTCGTTGCCCAGCACGCCGGGCGCGGCCACCACGATGTCCGGCCCGATCGCGTTGACGTACGGCCCATCGTCGGCCGCCACGGGCGCGTCGTTGGCGAACGACACGTCGAGCGTGACCTGGGCTGCATAGCTGTTCGTGCCGTCGCTTGCGCTGTAGGTGAACCCGTCGGCGCCCGCGAAGTCCGCGTGTGGCGAGTAGGTGAACGTGCCATCCGGCGCCAGCACGAGGTCGCCGTTCTGTGGCCCGCTCACGACCGTGACGGTCGCGCTCGCGAGCCCCACGTCGTTGGCGAGCACGCTGGCGGCGAGGGTGCTCGTGTCCTCGGCGAGGACGTAGTGGTCGTCGACCGCGTACACGGTCGGCGCCGGGGGCGGGGTGGAGCCCGCGCCCACCTCGAGCTCGGCCAACAGCCCGCCGGACGCCCCGGAGCTGGAGCTCGGCATCCGGTCGAACAGGGAGTAGGTGGCGTCCGAGGTGGGCATCGCGACGAGGACGTCGAGGGTCTTGCCCGCGGGCAGGAGCGCGTGGCTCTGCTGGCGAAGGAGGCCCGGGTACGGGAAGCCGTCCTCCGCGAGGAGCCCCATCTCCAGGCCGACGATGGCCGGCGTGTGGGAGTGCAGGCCCGCGTTGAGGAAGCGCAGGAGCACGTTGTCCCCGGGATCCCCGGCCGGCATCGGCGCCGACGCCTCCCCGTTGACAAGGAACCAGCTCGGCGCGTAGTCGATCGTGCTCGGGTAGGCGGTCACGTCCGCGCCCGCCGCGTCGATGGCGGCGTTGAGCCAGGGGTCGATCTCGCTGAGCAGGAGCACGGCGTCCGCGTCGTGGCAGCTCTCGAGGCCCTCGTACGCCGGCACCCCGCTCAGGCACCCGAGCCCGGGCTCGGGCCGGACCACGAACGCGCCGTAGAGCCCCATCGGCACCTGGATCGACGGGTGGGTGCCGGATTGGTAGAGGTAGGTGCCGGCGCGCAGCGGCCCCACGGTGTAGTCGGCCCGGGCACCCGGCGCCGTCTCGTGCGTGAACGACTGGACGCGCCGCCTGCCCAGCGCGTCCGTGGTCCAGACCGGGTCGCCCGCGTCCCCCTGGCCGGGGACCACCATCGAGACCGGCGTGAGCAGGCCGTTCTCGAGGTGGATGGTGAGCGTGTCCGTGGTGCTGAGCTCGATCTGCGGCCCCGGGGCGGTCGGGGTCCCGCAGGCGACCCAGTCGGCGTCGCACGACGCGAAGCCCCACATGGGGACCGTCGAGCCGTCGGGCAGGAGCTTGTCGAAGCTCTCTGCCCGTAGGTACACGTCGGCGGCGTATGCGCTCGTGGCGCCCAAGGTCACCAGGACCTGGGCCACCACGAACACCGCCAAGGAGGATGATCCAACTCTCATGATCGTCGGTCCTCGGGTCAGGGGATGGGGATCCAGGGCGCCTCGATGACGAGCATCGTCATCATTCCGCCCGGGAAAACGTCGTTGTTGACCATCTCGCGCTCGGTGTGCGAGTGCCACATGTGGGCGAAGCCGGCGTCGGGGTTGAGCCCGCCCTCTCCCGGCGGCAGGCTCCCGAGCAGCCCGAGGTAGGGGCTGCCGCTGTAGACGCCGCCGTAGGTGAGGACGCCCTTCTCGGGCAGGGTCACCGGGAGCGGCTTGCCGTGATCGGGCAGCCACTCGTGCGGCTCCGTGGGGTCGCCCGGCTCGTGCCCGTAGATGTCCCAGCCGAGATCCTCGCCCGTCCACTCGAAGATCGCGTCGACGGTCCCGCCCGGCACGGACGGGATGGTGAACAGGCTCGGCCCGGCGAGTTGCGTCGGGTCGAGCGCGCTGAGCAGCGGGCGGCCGTCGCGGGCGAGGACCTGCGCGTGGTTCCCGTGGGTGTGGAACGGGTGCATCTCCCGCCCTGCGCCCACGACGCGGAGCAGCAGCCGCTCTCCGGGGTGCATGCGGGGCATGCAGTTGTAGGGCTGCGTCGGGAGCAGCGCGGTGCCCTCCATCGCCATCGTGTCCGGCGCCGCCCGACCGTTGAGGAGCCAGTACTCCGACCGGTACGGCGCGTCGCCGAGCTCGATGGGACCGGGGCCGGAGGCCTGGCTCTCCGCGGCCCGGTGCACGTCGAGGTCGATCTCGCTGAGCAGGAACAGGTACTCCCGGTCGAAGCAGGTCCCGGGGTGGTCGTAGGCGGACGCGGCGCACCCCGACGCCGGCACGGCCGGCTCGACGATCAGCGCCCCGTAGAGCCCCATCTCCACCTGCAGATCCGGCCGGCTCCCGCTGTGGTACTGGTAGGTCCCCGGCTCGCCGGCGGTGAACGTGTAGGTGACGGACCCGCCCGGCTCGGCTTCCTGGGTCAAGGGACCGGCGACGCCGCCGGTCGTGGACGTGACCTGGTGCCCCGGGAAGACGATCGACACGTTGCCGGCGGCGCCGGGCAGCACGTTGGTGAGCGTCACGTTGACCGTGGTCCCGGCCGTCACGACCAACGTCGGCCCCGGCAGCTGCATCTGGGAGTCCGTGGTGTAGCCCCACGAGTACACCGACGCGCCGTCCGGGAGCGAGATGTAGCCTTCCCTGGCGGCCAGTTGGAAGTCGGACCCGTGCTCGCCGAGGATCTCGGCCCGCGCGGCCGCCGGGGCCGCGAGCCCAACCAGTGCGCCGACGACCGGGAGCACCCGGGATCGGACCTTTTTCCGAGCTACGTTGCCATGCATCAAAGCCCCCAAGACAAGTGATTTGGAAACGCGAGGACGCGGCCGGGCACGCACCCCCGCCGGAGGCCCGGAGGTCCGGGCTCCCGACGCGGGCCCTGGTCTGCCTGCCCGACCGCGTGACGCTCCTGTGCGCGCTCGAGGCGGAGCCCCTACTCGATCCGGATCTCCGTCATCATCCCCCCGAAGTTCTCCGCGTCGTTGGCCAGCTGGTGAAGGTTCGTGGTGTAGAGGAACCAGGTGCTGCCCGGCGGCAGGCCCGCGGTGTCCAGGATCACGTCGGCGGACTGGCCGCCGCCGAGCGTGAGCGAGTTGGTCTCGTAGGCGAGGTTGTTGCCCGCGCCGTCGCGCAACATCCGCGCGTCCAGCCCCACCACCTTCATCGGGATCCCGTTCGTCGCCAGCGTGTAGAACTGGGTGACGTTCAGGTTGGAGATGCGGAGCAGGACCCGGTCGCCGGAGCTGGCGGTGATCAGGCTCGACACGGGCTGCGAGTCCTGGGTCACCCCGAGCGGGTCGACGGTGGAGAGCACGTCCGGATCCACGGTGTCCGGGTAGCCGCGCCCGTTCAGGAGGAAGTAGCTGTCCTTCATCCCCGCGAAGGGCAGCGGCTGCACCTCGAAGCTCGCGTCGTGGAACGTCGGGTCGAACGACCCGATCTGGATCGGGTACTCCACGTCGTAGCGGGTCGAGCCGTCGCCGTCGTTGTAGGCGTACGTGAAGCCGGTCTGGTGGGTGAACCCGTCGAGATCGGTGAGGTCCGGCAGCCGGTTCTGCCGCGGGCGCACGTAGAGGTTCCCGAGCATGCCCATCTGCATGTGCTCGGTGGCCTCGACGTGGCAGTGGTACATGTACGTGCCCGCGTCCTTGGCGTTGTAGTAGTAGGTCAGGCTCGCGCCCATGTTGACCGACACCGAGTTCTCGGGGACGCCGTCGAAGATCGACGCCGCGTTCGGGAAGCCGTGCCAGTGGACGCTGTGCGGGTCGGACAGGTCCGGCCGCAGGGCCATCCCGACGTTGGTGAGCGTGAGGAACACCTCGTCGTCCTCGTCCACCGCGAGGGTCGGCGCCGGAGAATTGGCGGCCAGCATGCGATCGTCCATCACCCAACCCGCGTACTCGGCGCTGTTCGGCGAGGGCCCGTCGTCGGCGACCTCGGAGAACCCGAACACGTACAGCTGCTTCTGCGCGTCGTCCGCCATCGTGACCATGCCGTCGCCCGCCGCCAGGTGGACGCAGCGGATGCCGTCCCCCGACGGATGCAGATCCGTGGAATTCGGGCACTGGACGTAGACGCTGCTCTCCGCCGCGCTCGTCGGGACGCCCCCCACGGCCATGTAGAACACGACAAGCGCCAGCAGGCGCTTGCGAGTCGCACTCATGTCGTCGCCTCCAAAGACCGCGCGGACCGTTGGTGGCCCGAAGGCCGGTCGGCGCGGTTCCGTGTGGGGTGCCGGCTCGGTCGAGCCAGTCCCCCCGTTACCGGGGCGCCCGCCATCGGCGGCCCCCGAACCGTCATCCACAGCCTCAGCTTTTCCTCGACTTACAGCCAAGCTAGGTCATGCCCGGCCGTGTACAAGGTGCGGGTGTGCGCCGATTGTCGGGGCCCTGCTGCGTGACTAAGGGCGCGCCCGACGGTTCACAACGTACAGATCGTCATCTGGTACAGCCCCTCTCCAAGCTCGAAGCGCCCGAGCTCGGCGAAGCTCGTGTCGCGGTGCACCCAGGCCGACGTGGTGGCGCCGGAGGAGCTGTCCTCCTCGAGGGTCCAGAAGGTGCCGTCGTCGTCGAGCGAGAGGCGCCGCAACGTGTACCCGCTCACGGTGAACACCGTGGTCAGCGTGCCGGCGTCGAGGTCGGCGAACTCGACGGTCTGGGCGCCCGCGCTCTGGTCGGTGATCACGAGCCAGCCCGTGGCGGTCCCGTCGATGGCCACGAAGCTGTCGAAGGTGGCGTTCACGTCGGCCTCGGCGAGCACGAGGCCGCTCGTGGTGCCGGCGGCGAGGTCCACGATCTCGAAGCCGCCGTCCAGGTTCGGCGTGACGCTCCCGGTGTAGGCATCGTAGGTCAGCGTGCCCTGGTTCTGCACGTAGAGCGAATCTCCGAGGCGGTGGCCGACGCCCGCCACGAGCGAGCCCGACAGGGAGAGCGCCCAATTCACCACGCGCGTGGCGGTGTCCATCTGGAGGAGCTGGGGCGTGCCGTAGGTGCCGCGCGACTCGTCGTGGCCGGAGAGCACGACGTAGGTGTAGGCCCCGTCCTCCCAGGTGCTGGCGGGCTCCGAGGTGCCGTCGCTGTCGGCGTAGGGCGTCAGGTCGATGCTCTCGGTGACCACGCCCGAGGCGTCGTACAGGTCGATGCGCGCCTCGTTGTAGAGCGACACCCAGTAGGAGCCGTCGATGTAGTCGATATCCCAGGGGTTGGCGTCGATGTCGAGCACCCACTGGTCGCCGAGCACGCCGGTCGCGGGGTCCATGACGTTGATGGTGTCGTAGGTGCCGGTCTGGCGCGCGTTGAGGAACACGCGGTCGGTGTCGCAGTCGACCATGTTGTCGCGCGTGGTGAGCGCCACGTCCGCGACGATCTCGGTGCCGTCGGGCCAGTCCCACACGGTGTAGGTGCCCGTCCCCGCGGACCAATCCGCGTAGGTGGCGATGAGGATCTGCTCGGCGGACGTGGCCCCGGTGTCCGCGGTGTCACCGGTGTCCGCGGAGTCGGCCGTGTCGGCCGTGTCACTCGCGGACGTGTCAACGCCGCTCGCACCGGTGTCTCCGCTGTCACCGCCCGACGCGCCGGTCTCCGTGTCGGTGGGCGACGTGCCGCCGGTGTCACCGGTGTCGGTGCCGGTGTCACCGGCGGTGTCCCCGCAGCCGTCGTCGCGGTCGCAAACGTCGCCGGTGTCGGACGTGTCGGACGTGTCTACGGAGGTGCCCGTGTCCGAGCAGTCGTCGCGGTCGCAAACGTCGCCCGTGTCGCCGGTGTCCGGCGGCGGGCGCGACGTGTCGGAGCAGTCGTCGCGGTCGCACGCCGTGTCGGGGCCGGCGGTGTCGGTGTCCGTGTCGGTGTCCCCCGTCTCGGCGGTGTCACGCCCCGACCAACCGGTCTCGCCCGAGTCCGTGTCCCCCGTCGCAGTGTCGGCGTCGGTGTCACCGGAGTCCGTGTCGGTGTCGCCCGAGTCCGTGTCGCCGGTCTCGGTGTCGCCGGTCTCCGTGTCGCCGGTCTCGGTGTCGCCTGTGTCCGTGTCGCCTGTGTCCGCGTCGCCGGTGTCGGTGTCACCGGTGTCGGTGTCGCCGGTGTCGGTGTCGCCGGTGTCGATCCGGCCGGTCTCGGTGTCCTCGTCGGGCTTCCCGTCGCAGCCCAGGAGCGCGAGGGGCAGGAGGAGGGCGACCACGACGAGGGGAGAACCGGACATGGCGGGATTCTGCCCCAATCGCGGCGCGTCCGCACGCTCGGCGGCTCAGGCCGGGGCGGCTGGCGCCGGACCGAAACGGACGCTCCCCCGGCGGACCCACGGCTAAGCTGGGGCCATGCTCCTCCTCCTCCTCGCCGCCTGCGCCGGCGACAAGCCCGCCGACACGGACGCCGCGCCCGGGGACACCGACACCGCCGACACCGGCGCGCCCCCGGGCACCGTCGAGCTCGGCGAGACCTGCCCGCTGACCGAGCGCATCGGCGAGGTCATCCTCTGGTCCGTCGGCGCCGACGCCTACCTCGAAGGCAAGGTGTACGACGCGCCCGACCCGTGGATCGGCCCGGCCGAGCTCGCGAACGCCGACTGCGCCTTCCATCGCTTCTCCACCGACAGCTGCGGCACCTGCGACGACGGCGAGGTGTGCGGCTTCGACGGCGCCTGCGTCCCCGAGCGCCGCGTGCTCCCCGTCACCCTCGACGTGACCACGGGCGGCACGACGGAGACGTACACGGCCGACGCCGTCACCGGCGACCTCTACGGCAGCGTCGGCCCCGCGGACGCCGCCTACGCCCTCACCCTCACGGTCGACGGCCAGGCCCTCGCGATCCCGGAGCAGCGCCTCGCTGGGCTGCTCGACGGCGTGGTCGTGTCCGCGGCGGGCGACTCCATGGTGCCCGGCGACCTCGACGCCACGTGGACGGTGCCCGCGAACGCCGGCCGCGTCCGCACCGTCATCCCCATCAACCACCACGCCGCCGGGCCCACCTTCACCCGCTGCGACGTCGACGCGACCGCCGGCGGCTTCCACGCCGACGCGGAGATGCTCACGCCGCTCGCGGTGGTGACGGGCCTCGAGTTCCAGGGCCTCCAGCACACGACCGCCGCCGCCGCGTGGGTCGACGCCGGCTGCATCGACGTGCGCCTCGGCACCCGGAGCTACGACCCGATCACCTGGGAGGAGTGACCGGACGGTCAGCCCTTCGGGAGCCGCCCCTCCGCCCACACCACCGAGAACGTCGCCACCGCCACGCTGGCGCGCTCGCGCAGGGTCCCGAGCCGCGCGGCCCGGACCTCCGCCAACGCCTCGTCGACCTCGAGCGCGGAGGCGCTCCCCAGCTCGAACGCCCGCACCGTGAGCGCGTGGTGGCGCTCGGCGAGCGCGAGCTCGTCGGCCATCGCGGCCTCGGCCGCCAGGGCGCGCGCCCGCTCGGCCCGCGCGGTCGCGACCTGCTGCGCCACGGCGTCCTCCGCCGCGCGGAGCTCCGCCTCGGCGAGGCGCACGTCGGCGAGCCACGCGGCGCGCTGGTGCACGTGCGCGCCCGCCACGGGCAGCGACCACGTCGCGGCGAGCTGCCCGGTGATCAGGTCGTTCCGGCCGGTGAACCCGGCGTTGCCGGACCAGCTGGCCGTCACGCCCGCGGACAGGTCGGGCATCCACAGCGTCCACGCCGACCCCGCCCGGCGCTGGGCGGCCTCCAGGCGGGCGCGCGCGGCGGCGACCTCGTCACGCGCCGGCTCGGGCGCGGCGCCGACCTCCGGCACCGCGGGCCAGTCGAGCGCCGTCGCCTCCTCGCGGCCGGTGAGCGTCCGGAGCGCCTCGACCGCCGCGACGCGCGCGCTGTGCGCGGCCTCGAGCTCGCGGCGCGCGCGGGATGTGGACAGCCGGGCCTGCAGGACGGCGCGATCGCCGGCCATCCCCACCGCCGCCCGCGACGTGGCGACGGCCTCCTGCGCCTGGGCGAGGCCGAGCAGCGTCTCCTGGACGGCGACGGCCTCCTGCGCGACGAGCAGGTCGTAGTAGGCGCCGATCACGGTGAGCGCGAGGGACGACCGCGCCGCGTCCGCGTCGCGGGCGGCCGCGTCCACCAGCGGCTCCGACGCGCGCTGCGCCGCGATCCCCGACGGCGACAGCGGCTGCACGAGGCCCGCCGCGGCCTGGCCGTAGTGCAGGGGCTGGATCACGACGGTCCCCTCGTCGGAGGCGAAGACGACCTCGTAGTTGTGCACGTTGTACGCGGCCGAGGCGACCACGGAGGGGCCCAGGAGGCTCCGCCCCCGGCGCACGTCGGCGAGCACGCGATCTTCGGCGGCGTCGGCCGAGCGCGCGGCGGGCGCGTACGCCGCCGCGGCGGCGAGCACCTCGTCGAGCGTGGCCGCGCGGGCCTGCGTCACGAAGAGCAGCGTGAGGATCATGCGACCTCCTCGGCGTCCGGCGCGTCGTCGTCCGCCTCCGCCCCGTCCCGCCGGTGGTCGTCGCCGAGCAGCACGTAGAAGCTCGGTACGACGAACAGCGTGAACACGGTCCCGATGAGCATCCCGGTCACCAGTACGGTGCCGATGCTGTTGCGCGCCGCGGCGCCGGCGCCGGTGACCAGCACGAGCGGCAGGTGCCCGAACACGGTGGCCGCCGTGGTCATCAGGATCGGGCGGAAGCGCTGGAGCGCGGCGTCGTGCACCGCGGCCAGCCGGTCGAGCCCGTGCTTCTGCCGCTCGTTGGCGAACTCGACGATCAGGATGCCGTTCTTGGCGACCAGCCCCACGAGCGTGACCAGCCCGACCTGCGAATAGACGTTGATCGTCGTGAAGCCGAGGTACGTGAACACCAGCGCGGCCGCGAGCGCCAGCGGGACGGAGCCCACGAGCACGACCAGCGGGTCCCGGAAGCTCTGGAACTGCGCCGCGAGCACGAGGTACACGAGCACGAGCGCGAGCCCGAGGGCGGCGAAGAGCGAGGTGCCCTCCTGCCGGAGCTGGCGCGACTCGCCGGCGTAGTCGAGCGCGTAGCCGGCCGGCAGGATCCGGCGAGCCTCCGCCTCGAGCGCCGAGAGCGCCGTGTCCTTCGACACCCCGGGCCCCACCGCCCCGCGCACGCGCACGGCGTTGAGCTGCTGGAAGTGCTGGAGCGAGCGCGGCTCGACCGTCTGCCGCTGCGACGACACCGACGCGAGGTGCACCGGCGTGCCGTCCGCGCCGGACAGCGTGAGGTCGGCGAGCTGCGTCGCCGCCAGCCGATCCTCCGGCTCGTACTGCGCGATGACCTTGTACGCGCGCGCCCCGCCCACGAAGCGGTTCACGTGCGCGCCCGACACCGCCGCGCCCAGCTCGGCGCCGAGCCCGGCCACGTCGGCGCCGAGGTCCGCGAGCGCGTCGCGATCCCAGCCCCAGTGCGTCACCGGCCGGTCCAGCTGCGTGTCGGTGTCCACGTACGCGAAGAGCCCGCTCTGCCACCCGAAGCCCACGAGCTGCCCCGCCCACTGCACCATGCGCTCCGGCGCCTCGGGCGAGGTGAGCACGAGCTCCACGTCGAAGTTCCCGGCCCCCGGGAGCGGCGCCGGGAGCATCGCGAGGACCCGCAGGCCCGGCTCGGCCGCGAGGAGGCCGCCCACGCGCGCCTGGAACGACGCCGTCGGCTCCTTGCGCTCGTCGTAGGGCCCGAGGTCGAGGCCGCCGAAGCCGCCCGACCCGAACACGACCGTCCAGCTCCCGGTGACGACGCCGTCCGCGTGCACCTTCTCGAGCGCGTTGAGCGCGCGGGTGTAGGTGTCCTCCACCCGCGCGTTCGGCGCGGCCTGGTAGAACAGGCCGACGGAGCCCTCGTCCTCGGTGGGCGCCAGCTCCGTGGTCGAGCCGAGGAGCAGCGCCGGGAGCGCGGCGATCGCGAGCGCCGCGGACGCGAGCACCCACGGCCAGCGCGCGAGCGTCCACCCGAGCCCCTTCGCGTACAGCGCCTGCAGCGCGCCGACCGCGCGCCCGCTCTGCCGGGCGAGCCAGCCCTGCGCGTGCCCCTCGGCCGCGAGCCGCGCCGACAAGAGCGGCGCGAGCGTCAGCGCGACCACGCCCGACGCCAGCACCGCCGCGGCCAGCGCCAGCGAGAACTCGCGGAACAGCGCCCCGGTGAGGCCGCCCTGCACCGCGATGGGCGCGTACACGGCGGCGAGCGTGACCGTCATCGCGACCACCGGCCCCGCGAGCTCCTCCGCCGCGAGCCGCGCCGCCTCGATCCGCCCGCGGCCCTCCTGCACGTGCCGCTCGACGTTCTCCACCACCACGATCGCGTCGTCCACGACGAGCCCGACCGCGAGCACGATCGCGAGCACGGTGAGCAGGTTGAGCGAGAAGCCCATCGCCGCCATCAACGCCACCGCGCCGATGAGGGACACCGGGATGGCGATCAGCGGCACCAGGGCGCCGCGCAGCGAGCCGAGGAACAGGAAGACCACCAGCCCGACGATCAACACGGTCTCGAAGAGGGTCCCCGTGATCTCGTGGAGGGCCTCCTCCATGTAGGCGGCGCCGTCGTACGCGAGCGCGAGCGTCGTGTCCCCGGGCAGCGTGCCGTCGATCGCCTCGATGCGGCGCCGCAGCTCGTGGGCGACCTCGATCTCGTTCGCCCCCGCGGTCGGCCACACCGAGAGGAACACCGCCGGCCGGCCGTCCGCGATCGCCAGGAAGCTCGGGGCCTCCGCGCCGAGCTCGACGCGCGCGACGTCGCCGAGCCGGACCACCGCGCCGTCGGTCTCCCGCACGATCATCCGCCGGAAGGCCTCGACGTCCTGCACGGTGGAGTCGAGCACGAGATCGATGGTGGTGGCTTCGCTCTCGACCCGCCCCACGGCGCCGACGAAGTTGTTCCGCGCGAGCGACCGCCACACCTCGCTCGGGGCGACGCGCAGCTCGGCCATGCGGTCGGCGTCGAGCCACACGCGCATCGCGCGGGTCTTCCCGCCCTCCACGCCCACGCGCTGCACGCCCGGGATCGTTGCGAGCTGGGGCTGGATCACCTGGTCCGCGAGCGCCGTGAGCGCGACCGGATCGAGCGTCTCGCTCACGAGGCTCGGGTAGAAGGTCGCGTAGGGCCGGTCCGCGCGCTGCACCCGCACGGTCGGCGGCTCCGCCTCGTCGGGCAGCTGGCTCTCGAGCTCCATCAGCCGCGCGGTGAGCTCCGCCAGCGGCCCGTGGTGCCCGACGTCCAGGCGCAGGTGCACCGTGACCGTGGACATCCCGGCCACGCTGGTGGCGTCGACGTAGTCCACGCCGTCGATCTCCGCGGCCGCCCGCTCGATCGGCGTGGTCACGAAGCTCTGGAGGTCCGCCGCGCTCGCGCCCACGTAGACCGTCTCGACGATGAGCGACGACGACTCCATGCGCGGGTACTGGCGCACGGGCAGGAGCGTGTAGGCGACGATCCCCACCACGAGGATCGCGAGGTTCACCACCAGCGCGAGCACCGGGTGCTTCACGAAGTGCGCGGTGAGCCGCGCCGAGCCGCTACTCACGGGGCACGTCCGCCGTGCGCACCGCCGCGCCCTCGTGGAGCTTGAACGAGCCGTCGGTCACGATGCGCGCGCCCGCGTCGAGCCCGCTGGCGAGCACCACCACGTCGCCGAGGTTCGAGAGCACCTCCACCGGGTTCGCCGTGACCTTCTCCGCGCCCCCCTCGCCGGGCACGACGCGGTACACGAGCACGCCCGCCGGCGACCACACGAGCGCCGTGGCCGGGACCACCACCCGGGACACCTCGCCCGCCGTGGGCACGTCGACCTGCGCGGACATCGCCGGGAGCCAGCCCGGCGGCGCCGGATCCAGCCGCGCGCGCACGAGCACGGCGCGCCGCCCGGCGTCCGCCGCGGGCTCGATCACCTCGACCACCGCGTCGGCGGCCACGCCGTCGAGCCGCACCGTCACGCGCTCGCCGACCGGCAGCGACGACAGGAGCGTCTGCGGGACCCAGAAGTCGACGAACAGGGCGGTCGAGGTGCCGACCAGCGTGGTGAGCAGCACGCCCGGGTCGACCACCTGCCCCGGGTGGTGGTGCCGCACACCGGCGCGCCCGGCGAACGGCGCGACGACGGTCTTCTGGCGGATCCGCGCGCGCAGCGCGTCGGCGCGGGCCGTGGCGGCGTCCACGTCCGCGACGGCCTGGTCGACGTCCATCTGCGAGGCGCCGTGGTCCACGGCCAGCTCCGCGGTGCGGTTCCGCCGCAGCGTGAGCGCGTTGAGCTCCGCCTCCACCGACCGGAGCTCCGCTTCCTCGACCGTCGTGTCGAGGCGCGCGAGCACGGCGCCGCGGGCCACCTGCGCGCCCGAGTCGAAGCCGACCTCCACGAGGCGGCCGCCCACCTCGGTCCGCACGTCCACCGACGCGATGGGCGCGAGGCTCGCGAGCAGCGTGCTCGTCGCGCGCCACGGACGCGCCTCGACGGACACCATCCCGACCGTCTCGGGCGGCATCTGCCAGCCGCCCCCCGCGTCGGCACGCGACCACGTCCGAACGCCCCAGACGGCGAGCAACACCAGCGCGGTGACCGCCACCAGGGCCGGCCCCTGCCACCGCCCGCTCCGCTTCGACACGATGCCTCCTTCCAGCCGCCCGCACGCCCCGCGCTTGCCCCGGGACCGCGCCTGGTCTACTACTTTCCCAAGCGCAGCCTGAGTTTAATCGGAGGTGTCGGTTTTGCCAATGGTGCCCTTGTTCAATCCGGCCCCGTCCGACCGCATCCTCGTCGCGCTCAAGCGAGGCGGGCCCGCCACGCACGCCGCGCTCGCGACCGAGCTCGCGGTGACCTCCGAGGCGGTCCGCCAGCAGATGGCCCGGCTGGAGGCCGCGGGGCTGGTATCCGCGCACGACGAGGTACGCGGCGTCGGCCGCCCCACCCGCGTATGGCAGCTCACCGCCGCGGGGCACGCGCGCTTCCCCGACCGGCACGATCAGCTCGCCTCGAACCTGCTGACCACGATGCAGGAGGCGCTCGGGCCCGAGGCGGTGAACGCGGTGATCCGCAAGCGCGCCCGCGAGGTCGAGGCGGCGTTGACCGCCGAGCTCGCGCACCTGCCGCTCCCCGAGCGGGTCGCGCGGCTCGCCGCGCTGCGCACCGACGACGGCTACATGGCCGAGCACGTGGCCGAGCCCGACGGCACGCACATCCTCGTCGAGCACCACTGCCCCATCCGCGCGGCGGCGCAGGCCTGCCTGGGCTTCTGCGCCGAGGAGCTGCGCGTCTTCCGGGCGCTCTTCCCGGAGGCCACGGTCGAGCGGACCGAGCACCTGTTGTCGGCCGGGCAGAGGTGCGTCTACCGGATCACGCCCCGGGCCTGAAGCGCCGGAATCCGAAAAAGACCAGCTTGACCCTCGGCCGACAGCGCCTACCGTTGGGGACCACCCCGACGGGTGGCCCCCACGAAGCCAAGGGAGATCCTCATGAACTGGAACAACATCAACACCAACAACTGGAACAACTACAAGACCCAGATCCGGTCCCAGTTCAACAAGCTGACGGACGACGACCTCAACAACATCCGCGAGAACTTCCGCGAGCGCCTCGTGGAGCGGATGATGAACCGCTACGGCTACAGCAAGGAAGACGCGCAGCAGAAGCTCGACACCTTCATCACCAACCTGAAGGCGCCCGAGAAGGTCTGAACCGGACGCCCGGAAGACCGGTTCGTGCTGGTCTTCCGGGCAACCGCTCCGCGTTGCGGAGGCGACGGAGCCGCCGCCCGATGTCGGCGGCTCCCGCGCCTTGACGCGCCCGCGCTCGACGCGCACACTCCTCGGCCGCGGCCCGTCCGCCGCGCTCGGAGAGAAGCATGGCCGGTCGCCGCCTCCTCGCGCTCTTCGCGCTCTCGCTCACCGCGTGCCCGCCGACCGACAAGGCCGACGAGAGCGGCGCCGACGCCGACCCCTGCCCCGTGGCGGTCGTGGACCCCGAGGCGCTCACGTGGACGGCGCTCACGGCCGGCGAGCCCGCCACGGCCGAGCTCTCCGTGCTCAACAACTGCGCGGGCGACACCAACCTGACGCTCGAGCTCTCGACCACGGACGCCACGTTCGAGGTGAGCCCCGGCCTCGGGAGCGTCGCCCCCGGCGAGGTCGCCACGTTCACGGTCACCGCCACCGTGGCCGCGCAGCCCGGCGCCAGCGGCACGCTCCAGATCGTCACCAACGACCCCGCCAACCCGCTCGTGTCCGTCGCGCTCTCCGCCGAGCTCGACCCCGACCAGGACGGCGACGGCACCGACTACACCACCGACTGCAACGACTCCAACGCCGACGCGTACCCTGGCGGCACCGAGGTCTGGTACGACGGCGTCGACGGCGACTGCTCCGGCGGCTCCGACTACGACCAGGACGGCGACTTCTCCAACAGCGACGCCTACGGCGGGACCGACTGCGACGACACCGACGCGTCGATCAACCCCGACGCCGCCGAGACGTACTACGACGGCGTCGACCAGGACTGCGACGGCCTCTCCGACGACGACGCCGACGGCGACGGCGTCGACCTCGCCGAGGACTGCGACGACGCCGACGCCACCGCGTTCCCCGGCAACGCCGAGACCTGGTACGACGGCGTCGACGGCGACTGCCTCGGCGGGGACGACTTCGACCAGGACGGGGACGGCGG